>JAYPBC010000012.1:46265-65800 GCA_038124025.1 Balneola sp.
TTAAGCGCATCAAAGAAAACGGAATTGAAAAACCAGAATCTCTTTTGGCGTATTTCCTTACCTCGGTTAGGCACGAATACTTTAGGGTTAAAAAGACAACGTATTCGACGCATGTACCATTTGTAGCAGAAGAACACGGCGCAAAAGCCTATCAACTCGAGGAATTACTACAGGAAGAGCGCATGGCTATTTTAACAAAATGTATCCAACAGCTAAACCCGGTTTCCAGAGAATACATTTTATATTGGCTAAAAAACCCAAATTATAATGCACAAGATGTTGCAGATCATTTTAATATTAATGTAAACGCAGCCTGGACAAGAAAACATCGCATCCTAAAAGTACTACAAGCATGCTGCGAAAAAAAAATGAATCGATAATTTACGGGGTTCTGTTAATAAGCATCATTACGTTCATGGTACATCTCGTTTGAAGCGGCTCCGTTTTCTTGCGCCAAATCAAGACTCATACATCTTCGTGATATCTTGTGCCGTATTGCAGATCCTATTTGATTCTGATTTAGCTCGCATAGTGCTCGACTCTTTTGAAATATTACCTTTGATTAGAGAAGGATAAAGCAACCCAAGCTCATTAAAATGATATGAGGTTTTTACTCGTGTTTTTTTGGAACACTCTATGGGCTCAAATAAATAAAGAAGTAGTCATCACAAAAGTACAAATATATGTCAAAAACCCTTCATCAACAGGAACAGGCGATACTCGAAAAAATAGACCTCTACGTTAAGGGCAAATTAAAAGAAACAGAAATGGATGAAATATGGGTACAACTTGGACAATCAGAAGAACTTATTAATCGTTTAGAACTAGAACTTTTACTAAAGCAGTGGAGTGAAATTAATAATTATTTTAATCTCACAAGATTTAACCATACCCCTTAGCTCGGCATAGGCACAGGCGCCATTGAAGAAGAAACATGCTTCATAAGCGCTTTATGGGTGCCTTTGTTGACGCCTTTTCCGGTTAAAGTTGCCTTAGTATAGGAGCCGTCTGCTGAAAGTATCCATCGTTGCCGGTTATCATTTAAATAGATTTCAAGCACAAACTGTAAATACTTTTTTAGTTCTTCACTTTCTATAGGCGTTACCGCCTCCACGCGGGCATCTAAGTTTCTATGCATCCAATCCGCAGATCCTATGGTATAAATCTGCTCTCCAGAATGGTAAAAGTAATACACCCTTGAATGTTCTAAGAACCGTCCTATTACTGAGTGCACGCGAATATTTTCACTTAGCCCATCAATCCCTGGCCTTAACCGACAAACTCCCCTAACGATTAAATCTACTTGAACACCTGACTTCGATGCCTCATAAAGTCGTTCGATAATTTGAGGATCTTCTAAGCTGTTCATTTTAGCGATAATTCTTGCGGGGCGGGCGGCCTTCGCTTCCTCTATTTCGTGATCAATTAGGCCTATCATGCCCCTTCTCATATATTTAGGAGCCACAAGTAACTTATCGAAGCGTTGTTCTGGCGCAAAGCCCGTCAACAAATTAAAAACATTGGTTACGTCTTTTGCCATTACTTCATCACAAGTAAATAAACCTAAATCCTCATAGAGCTGAGCCGTATCGGGATGATAATTACCCGTCCCAATATGACAATACGTGCGCAACCCCTTTTCCTCTTCTCGAACCACCATGGTCAGCTTAGTATGGATTTTCAGCCCAGGAATTCCATAGGCGACATGAACCCCCACGTTTTCCAATTGTTGTGCCCAAAGTATATTGCGCTCCTCATCAAAGCGAGCTTTTATTTCTACTAAAACGGCCACTTGCTTACCCTCTTCAGCAGCGTGCATTAAAGCATGCATAAGTGGTGAGTCTTTCGAGGTACGATACAGGGTTTGTTTTATGGCTAATACCTTTGGGTCTTTAGCAGCTTCCTCCACAAAACGCTGGGTGCTTAATTCAAAACTATGATACGGGTGATGAACCATAAAGTCCCCTTTTCTAATTACAGAAAAAATATTGGGAAGCTGTTCCTCGGGAGGGTGTTGAAATACAGGGTGTAAAATGGGGCTCCAGGGTGTATCCTTTAAGCGCGAGAACCCACCTATGTTGGCTATCTGAAAAACATCAACTAAACCAATGGTGCCCTGCATCTCGTATACATCTTGTGGGTTTATTTCTAGGTGTTTTACCAAGAATTTTTTTATCGGGGCAGGGGTTTGTACATCTAATTCTAAACGTACAATTTGGGCAAACTTTCGCTCTCTTAATTCATCTTCAATTACCTCCAATAAGTCATCAGCCTCCTCTTCATTTCTCTCTAATGATGCGTTTCTAGTGACTCTAAAAAGATGTGCCGACACCACCTCCATTCCTGGAAAAAAAAGCTCCATCTTTGCTTTAATTAAATCCTCAATGGGAATGAATACCATCTTTATTGCGCTTTCATGCACCGCAATAAAGCGCGGTCGATTGGAGGGAATTTTTATGAAAGCAAAACTTTTTTCTTTGGTTTTTTTGTTTCGTAACTCAATGGCGAATGATAGGCTTTGATTTGAAATAAATGGGAAGGGGTGTGATTCGTCTACCGCTAAGGGTGTTATTATTGGATACAATTGACGGGTAAAAAAAGATTCCGCCTTCTCTAGCTGTTCGGAGCTCAACTCGTTAATTCTCCGTATCGAAATCCCGTTTTTTTCGAGCTTTGGCAATAGCTCATTAAAAAAGCAACCCCGGTACCGCTCTATCATATCCAAAACACGCTTACGAATAAGCATAAGTTGGTCTTGGGCGTTTAACCCGTCAACAGAAATTGTATGTACACCTGCATGTAACTGTCTTTTTAACCCCCCTACTCTTTTTTGGAAAAACTCGTCTAAATTTGAGCAAACGATACCAATAAATTTAATTCGCTCTAAGAGTTTGTTGTCTTCAGTCTCCGCCTCTGACAATACCCGGCTATTAAACTCCAACCAACTAAGTTCATAGTTGAGATAATAATCAGGGCCAAATAAACCCTTTTTACTTGTGCGTTTCGTTTTTGGCATACTTTATGAGTTCTAGGACCGTTATTTTATTCAAATATCAAAAAATGCATCTTATTATGTGGGCCATTTTACCCGTCTTGCCCATCCTTACTTAAAAAACTATTTGAGTTGTGAAGCTCGTCATTTCAATTTTCCCCAAAATAAACAATTTGCATAGGCAATTCGACGTAAATCTAAGTATAATTCTACCAACTAAGTATTAATTTGAATCCAACTGTGTGCAAAACCCTTTATTAAACCCGCACCAAAAGGAAGAAGCTTTTGAACAAAGCGTTCGTCCCGGCTCTATTGACGAATTTATAGGCCAGCAAAAGGCAATTGATAACTTAAAAGTGTTCATTAAAGCAGCAATACAACGTGGAGAAGCTCTTGACCATGTAATCCTATCGGGTCCTCCTGGCTTGGGAAAAACCACCTTAGCCTATATAATTGCCGAAGAAATGGGGGTGAATATACGCCCTACTACAGGCCCAATCATCGACAAACCTGGGGATCTGGCTGGAATGTTGACCAATTTAGAGGAAGGCGATGTACTTTTTATTGATGAGATTCATCGTCTAAATCCAGTTATTGAAGAATATTTATACAGCGCCATGGAAGACTTTACCTTGGATATTGTGATAGATTCCGGGCCTAATGCCAGAAGCATTCAAATAGAGCTAAATCAATTCACCCTTATTGGCGCAACTACTCGTAAAGGAATGCTAACAGCGCCTCTGCGTGCTCGATTTGGTATTGATATACGACTAGACTACTATGACGTGGAATTACTCCAGCGCATAGCGCTTAGATCGGCGGATATTATGGGTTTTAGTATGAATGATGCTGGAGCCCATGAAATTGCAAGCCGAAGTAGAGGCACGCCTAGAATTGTCAATAAACTACTACGAAGAACCCGTGATTTTGCTCAGGTTGACCAGTTAGACCGTATTGACGAACGTATTGCAGACAAGGCCTTAAATGCCCTTGATGTAGACAAAAACGGGCTTGATGATATGGATATTCGTATGCTACGGGCTATCATTGAGCACTATGGAGGCGGTCCTGTCGGCCTAAACACCTTGGGCGTGGCTGTCGGTGAAGATAAGGGTACTATTGAGGAGGTCTATGAGCCTTATTTAATTAAAGAAGGGTTTCTTCAGCGAACACCAAAGGGCCGGATAGCCACTGCAAAGGCATTTTCTTACTTAGGGGTACAGCGCCAAGCAGATTCTGGGTCTCTATTTGAGTAAGAATCTTCTTATCTTATAAGGATGAAACAATTATTTACTTCCGAATCAGTCTCTGAGGGCCATCCAGACAAAGTAGCGGATCAAATTTCTGATGCTATATTAGATGAATTACTGCGCCAAGACCCACTTTCTAGGGTAGCTGTAGAAACGATGGTAACAACTGGTTTGGCGGTAGTTGCTGGCGAGGTGACAACTAAGGCCTATGTTGACATACAAGAAATAGTGCGTGACGTTATTCATGAGATTGGATATACCAAAGCTTCTTACCGCTTCGATTCAGATAGTTGTGGGGTTTTATCCTCCATTCATACTCAAAGTCCAGATATAGCAAAAGGCGTTGATGCTGACGGCGCGGGAGATCAAGGGATGATGTTTGGCTACGCAACCCGCCAAACCCCTGAACTTATGCCTATGCCCTTACAGCTATCTCATACCCTGCTTCGTGAATTAGCAGCTATTCGCAAGCATAGCTCTCTAATGCCGTATTTAGGACCAGATAGCAAGAGTCAAGTGACGATTGAATACAATCCCAATGGCAGCCCAAAACGAATTCACACCGTAGTTCTTTCAACCCAACACGACGCAGGGGTGGGTCAAGAAGAAATTGCAAAAGACTTACAGAAGCATCTTTTTTCATCGGTTTTACCAGAGCATTTAGTAGACTCCCAGACTATTTTTCATGTTAACCCAACCGGGTCTTTTGTGATTGGCGGCCCTCATGGGGACGCTGGCTTAACTGGCCGAAAAGTTATTGTAGACACGTATGGTGGCTTTGGAGCGCATGGAGGAGGCGCTTTTTCTGGAAAAGATCCTTCCAAAGTGGACCGTAGCGCCGCTTATGCTGCTCGTCATATTGCTAAGAATCTTGTTGCCGCTGAACTAGCCGATGAATGTTTGGTTCAATTAGCCTATGCTATTGGTGTAGCTGAGCCCGTCTCAATCAATGTGAATACCTATGGAACAGGTAAGCAAAGCGACCTCGATCTAGCAAAGTTGGTTATCAATACCTTTGATTGCACACCAAAAAGTATAATCGCCCGGTTCTCATTACAGAAAGCTATCTATCGACCTACCGCCGCATACGGTCATTTTGGCCGAAATGAATTCCCGTGGGAGGCCTTGGATTTCGTTGAAAAATTACACAGTGCATAAGTGAAATACTCAATAATAAAGGTGGGTAAAGTTGCTCCTTATACACCATACTATTTTCGGCCATCGATCATCCCTCACATTGTCTTATTTACGCCTTAGTATATTTATACGCATTGCACTAATGCTCTAATGAGGACCTGCTATTCGTATTGTGGTACAATCTCATCTGCTAGCTCTATTGATTTAGCTCAATTTTCGTTTTTTACCTCAACAATAAGCTTCAATTACTCAATAATCGGGCTTACTTTTTTTCAACTTTTATTATTTTTAATGGATATTTATAGTGCTTTATACGTCTATTAATTATTATTAGTTATATAATTAAACATTGATTTGTTAAACAGCGTATCTGTGCCGTATAATAATGGAAGTTACCTTAAAAACGCTCCGCTACATATCCGCGTTTAAAACTAAAAATCCGAATTTTCATTTTTTACTGTTCGGATCGGGCATCCTTAGTTTCTTTTATGGACGATTTTCTTTCTCCATCAGGCCAGCCAACTATTGAGATTCTTGGGTTACCTATTATGGAGCCGATGGTAACCTTTACAGATTTTTGGATTACAGCTGTATGCCTTTATGCCTTCTTCCGTCTCCGCGCTAAGGGACTCTCTGGTCGAATTCACCGATACATGCGATATTACTTCTTAATTCTGGCTATAGCTACTTTTTTAGGAGGAATATTGGGTCATGCCTTTCAATACGCTGTTGGAATAGAATGGAAATTACCTGGCTGGTTAATTAGCATGATAGCGGTTATGGCCATTGAACGAGCAAGCATTTTTCAAGCACAACCATACTTCTCTAATCGTTTTGGTCGTTTGCTAGAGTGGTTTAATGTCATCGAATTAATCACATTCGCTGTAATTACGTTTATAACGTTAAACTTTTTCTTTATAAAAGTGCATTCTGCTTATGGTTTAGGTCTTGTGGTGCTGCCACTGCATTTAATAATGTTCCAAAAAACTGCTCATCCCATGCATTTAGTTTTTATCAGAACCGTATTATTTGCTGGTTTATCGGCCGTTTTTTATACCCTTGAAATAGGCATTCACCTGTGGTTTAACCACTTAGATGTAGCTCATACCATTATGGCAATAAGCATGTATTTTTTCTATCGTGGTACGCTGCTATTAGACCCAAACAAGCCCATTCTGCCGCTCAAAAAACCCCTCAGTTTTTCAAAAACCAGTTCTGCCATTCTAGGCCTTCGCTAGTTTTTTGATTTTTTACTTGGGTTAGACGTACGATTTTTTAACTTATCGAAAATCTTAATCCAATCATTATGAAAAACCGCTTTTATCTCTTTTTACTCTGTATCCCTATTCTCGCCTGGTCTAACTCGCTAAGCGCACAAGATGAGCCCATTGCCTTTATTGGCGCAACAATCTATCCAATTGAACAAGCTCCTATTGAAAACGGGGTATTGATTGTTGAGGACAATATTATCACAGCGGTAGGAGATTCACGAACAAGAATCCCCAGAGGCGCCATTATCAACGACGTATCAGGCAAAGTAATCCTGCCGGGCCTAGTAGATACGCATTCACATATTGGCGGTGGCGATGGTGGTGACCGATCTTCCGCCATGCATCCAGATGTTAGGGTTATGGACTCATTTAACCCGCTCTCGCCCTCCATTAAAAAAGCCCTTTCTGGCGGTATTACAACAGCCAACGTTATGCCTGGATCAGGGCTACTAATGAGTGGTCAAACTATTTATGTTAAGTTGCGGCCTGCCTCCGATGTACAGGATATGTTAATGTGTACCGGTGAACAACCAGAGATTTGTGGCGGGCTCAAAATGGCCAATGGCACTAACCCTATCGGTAGTGGGAATTCGCCGGGAACTCGAGCAAAATCTGCTGCTTTGGTGCGCGGTTTGTTTATTGAAGCTCAAAATTACCAGCAAAAATTACTTGCAGCACAAGAAGACGCAACCAAAATGCCTGCTAGAAATCTGAGTTTAGAAACTCTGGTAGAGGTTTTAGAGGGCAAAAGAACGGTTCATCATCATACCCACCGGCACGATGATGTGCTAACCGCTATTCGACTGGCTGATGAGTTTAGCTATGACATGGTTCTTCAGCATGTATCAGAAGCCTACAAGGTTGCCGATGAAATTGCTGCTTCAGGTTATCCTTCATCGATCATAACACTAGACTCATTTGGAGGTAAAATGGAAGCAAAAGATTTCAGCAACAAAAATGGTGCTGTTTTAGAACAAGCGGGAGCCGATGTGGGCTTACATACCGATGATTATGTGACCGATTCGCGACTATTTTTACGATCAGCAGCCTTAGCTGTGAGAGAGGGAATGAGCCGAGAAGGAGCTCTAAAGGCGGTAACTCTAGCCAATGCTAAGATGATGCGAGTCGATGACCGAATTGGTTCCTTAAAAAAAGGCAAAGATGCCGACCTCATCATTCTTAGTGGCGATCCTTTTAGTGTTTATACACATGTAGAACAAACATGGATTGAAGGACAAAAAGTTTGGGACCGAGCCAATCCCGAAGACAAAAAAGTAGCCACGGGCGGTTATGGAGTGTTTCGCCTTAATACCCACACGCACACACATGAGGGGGGACAATAGTAATGAACTTCTTAGCTATACCTACACAGAATATGACAACAACTATACGTAATAAATCATTTGTAGTCCTGACATGCTCCTTGTTGCTCGTGCTTCTTTTTGGAGCAAATGCTTGGGCCCAGAACAACAATATTTCCTACGTAATAGATGCAGAATCTATGCATATCGGAACGGGTGAGATTCTCTCAAATGGGCGAATATTGGTTAAAAATGGCATTATTGAGGCCGTTGGAAGCCAATCAGAAATAGAGGCGCCAAATGGAGCCATTCGTTGGGGCGCTCAGGTTGTTACCCCTGGCTTTATTGATGCACACACAGTGGTTGGGCTAGCTGGATACTTAAATGATCCCGGCAGTGATCAAGATCAACTAGATCGCTCCAATGCTATTCAACCTGAATTAAGAGCTCTTGACGCGTACAACCCTGAAGAACCTTTAGTCGCACACTTACGTAATCACGGGGTCACAACCATTCAAACAGGACACGCTCCTGGAGCAATCGTGTCTGGTCAGAGCCTAATTATTAAAACTAGTGCTCAACAAGCCGAAGAAGCACTCGTGCCCGAATCGATGCTTACTTTTTCTTTGGGTGGAGTAATCAGTGGGGCCTTTTCAAAACCCGGTACCCGAGCCAAGGCCACGGCCATGATCCGGCAAGAATTGTTTAAGGCGGCAGATTATGCAAAAAAACGCGCGGATGGGACCTTGTCTTCCACGAACCTGGGAATGGAGGCATTAGCGGACTTATTGGACGGGAGGACTCAAGCCCTTGTGAGTGTTCATAAAGCGCAGGATATTTTAACCGCGCTCAGACTGCAAAAAGAATTTGGGTTCCCTATGGTCCTCGATGGTGTTGCTGAGATCTATTTAGTACTTGATCAGGTTAAAGAAAGCGGAGTCTCCGTAGTTTTACATCCAACCATGTTACGAGCTACTGGCGACGCAATTAACGTGTCCATGGAAACAGCGGCTTTATTGGCCAAAGAAGGTATTCCTTTTGCCTTTCAAAGCGGGTATGAAAACTATGTTCCAAAAACACGCGTAGTTTTATATGAAGCAGGTGTAGCTGTCAATAATGGATTAAGCCCTCGCCTCGCTGTTCAACACCTGAGTTTATACGCCGCCCAACTATTGGGTATTGACCAGCGAGTCGGCAGCCTTGAAGTTGGAAAAGATGCCGATTTAGTCTTGTTCAATGGGGATCCTTTTGAGTATACTACTACGGTCGAACAGGTTATGATTGATGGCCAATTAATGAAATAATCAATTTAAAACACATATATACCATGTTTATACACACTAACCCTGTTACCTATGACGCCGTTATAGTTGGATCTGGCGCCGGTGGGGGTATGGCCGCAAAAGTACTATCCGAATCTGGCTTAAAAGTGGCTGTCGTAGAAGCCGGTCCTTTTTTTGACCCTGCCAATGATGCTCAGCGCACCCAATTACGCAACCCTTGGGATTCTCCCCGAAGAGGTGCGGGCTCTACTCGCGTTTTTGGTGATTATGACGCAGCATATGGGGGTTGGGAAATCGATGGAGAACCTTATACCCATAAGAATGGCACACGCTTCGACTGGTTTCGGTCTCGTATGCTTGGGGGTAGAACAAACCACTGGGGAAGAATTTCTTTGCGCTTTGGACCGCTCGATTTTAAACGCAAAGATGTCGACGGCCTTGGAGATAACTGGCCTATAGGGTATGACGACGTTAAACCTTATTATGACCGTGTTGACAAGCTTTTAGGCGTTTTTGGAAGTAAAGAAGGTATTCATAATGAACCCGACGGTTTTTTCTTGCCGCCGCCTAAACCCCGTCTTCATGAGTTGTACTACATCAAAGGAGCGCGCAAAGCTAATATTCCCGTTATTCCCTCTCGTTTATCTGTTTTAACCAAACGAATTAATAATGATAGAGGAGTTTGTTTCTACTGTAGCCAGTGTAACCGCTCATGTTCTGTATATGCTGATTTCTCTTCGGGAAGCTGTTTAATCTTTCCTGCGCAACGTTCAACCGGCCGAGTAGATTTATACACTGACGCTATGGTGCGGGATGTGCTTACTAATGGGGCTGGCGAAGCAAAAGGCATTATCTACATTAATAAACAGGATAGGCAAGAGTATCAAATTAACGCTAAAGTAGTTGTTTTGGCAGCCTCGGCCTGTAGTAGCGCTCGAATATTATTAAACTCTAAGAGCAGCCAACATCCGCAAGGCTTAGGCAATAGTAGCGGGTTAATTGGTCGTTATCTACATGACTCTACTGGATCTTCTCGCGCCGCACTTGTTCCTGAGTTGTTAAATAGAAAAACCTACAATGAAGACGGTGTAGGCGGAATGCATGTATATACTCCATGGTGGCTAAATGATGCTAAATTAGATTTCCCTAGGGGTTATCATCTAGAAATTTGGGGAGGATTAGGAACCCCATCTTATGGGTTTGGCTTTAATCCAGATAGCTTAAATGAGCATTTTGGGCTCGAAATTGGTGGGTATGGAAATAAACTCAGAGAAGATGTAAAGCGTTTTTACGGGGCAGTGATGGGAATTTCTGGTAGGGGTGAATCCGTGCCTCAGTATGATAATTACTGCGAAATTGATCCAGATACCGTTGATGAGTTTGGTATTCCGGTTCTACGATTCCATTACAACTGGACCGACTATGAGCGCAATCAGGCCAAGCATATGCACAAAACCTTTGAGGAAATTTTTGATGCTATGGGCGCCATTACTCTTGGGGACACCCCCACGGCCGAGTCAGAATATGGTCTTGCCGCGCCTGGCCAGATTATTCACGAAGTGGGAACTACCCGTATGGGTGATGACCCCACTACTTCTGTGACCAATTCATACCAACAATTACATGATGCTAAAAACGTCTTTGTGGTCGATGCTGGTTCTTTTGTTTCACAGGCTGATAAAAACCCCACATGGACTATAATGGCTCTTTCGTGGAGAACATCTGATTTTATTGTTGATCAACTTAAAAAGCAGAACTTATAATCATGATAAACCGTAGACAATCGATTAAACGCCTTATTTTGGGGACGCTTAGCGCTGGTTTGTTCTTTCCAACTTACTCAGAGGCTAAAAAGCACCATGGCTTTTCTGTTAGCCCCACCGATCCCGACAATCCCGTTACCCGAGTTCCCTATGCCGAAAGGAATTGGGATTATGGCCGAACTCCGGAAGAAACGGAGCGGGATCAACGCCTTTTTAACCAGCGCTTTTTTAATGATCATGAATTACACACCATAGAAGTTTTATGTGATCATATCCTTCCTGCAAGTGAAACAGCTGGATCGGCAATCGACGCTGGCGTGCCTGACTTTATTGCCTTTATTGTACTGGACATGCCCTATCTACAAACCCGTTTACGTGGTGGCATTATGTGGCTTGATAGCTTTTCTAGAAAACATCATGGTAATGTGTTTGCGCGCATTAGCTCCTCGGTACAAACCATGGTGCTGGATAAAATTGCCTATCCCGAAAAAATAACTTCCGCTACTGAGCAAGGCGGCCGATTTTTTAGAGAAATTAGAAACCTCATTTTAACTGGGTATTACACTTCAGAGATTGGTGTAAAAGACCTTGGCTTTAAGGGGAACACAGCCAATGTTTGGGACGGTGTTCCGCCTGAAGTGTTAGCTGAGCATGATGTTGATTATGAGCCAGAATGGCTAGCCAAATGTGTAAATCAAGATAAACGGTCTGAAATTGCCAAATGGGATAGCGAGGGAAACCTATTAAACAACTAGATTTCCGCGCACATTAACTTACCATGTATAAGCTTTATACGGAATCTTGAGTGGCTGCTAAACCATCGCCACTCGAAGCCCGCATAAATTAATTTCCTGTGCTACCGCTAATGGTTTGACCAAAGAAAATCGCATTAGCAAATAATTTATTGGTTCCATACCAAAACGCCCTGAAATTAGGATTATCTGTCATAGCTATCACTTTTCCTCCCCCGGCTCTGCTGACTATTATAGCGGCCGTCCCTTTTATCGTTTCCTCATTCACTTTAGAGACATATCCACTTGCTAAAGGGTCATTGGTATAATAGAGAGGGGTGGAATATGGGTTTTGACCTTTTTTCAAAAACATGGTGCTGTTTCTAAATACTCTAATTAAAGGGTCGTTGTAACCATACGCTAAGGGATGTGTTAAGTCTAGCCGTGCATTGAAGATGGTGCCTCCAATAACTTGAGCGCCATAATCAGCTCCTTGTTTGACATAGGGGCGTGTTTCTGGAGATTCGCCACGATCTGGGCGAACAAACTCTACGCTAATCAAACCCTGTTGATTAACCCATGAAACAGCCTGTTTCATGGCGATTAGCGTTCCTCCTTCTCTCACCCAAGCTTTTAGGGCCTCAACCGTTCCTGATGATATATCACCATAGCTATAACCCGTCATAATTAACACATTATATCTATCTAAGTCTACCCGCCCTAAATTGGCTTTATCTAAAATAGTCAACGGCATTTCATAACGACGATCTAAAAGGTGCCACATTTCCCCTATTTCATAGGAATTGGTCCCTTCTCCGCCAATAACTGCAACCTTAGGCATGTCCAGTGATTCAAACTGGTTACTGCCCAAGTCTACCCCTGCGGTAGACAATCCTGTAGTTATGTTATAGACAGTAATCCCATCGTTTGATACTGTCTGCTTAACTAAATCATGAACGTTTTCTTGATTGTCTTGTACGCCAAGAGGAATCATAATGGTTCCATAATCAAACTCTTTAACTCCTTGGTCTGTTAAGGCAGAAAAAGGTGCGCTAGCCACTTTAATTTTTATACCCGCCTCTTGTAAACGGTATGCTGCTCGAGGAGCGTAGTATTCATCCCACTCAAAGGCGTACGCATAGCGTGACTCCCCTCCCACTAGTTCCGCAGCAGGCTGCCATTCGCCTGTAAAGGCAGCGCCTAACAAGTTTGAATTATATTCTCTGTCCCCTAATTCAGCAAAAGGAACATTAAAGGCATAGGGCATGGTCCACGCAGACACATCATAAAACAAGCTGTCTTGAAAGCTTGTTCGTCGTTCAAAAAGTGCTGTTATTAATTTAAACTGAGGTTGATTTGTGGGAACCACATAATTTTTACCTGCTTCGAATCTTTCGCCATTAATCTCAATACTTTTATCTAAGGTGTAAAGCTCGATGTTATGGCGATTGAGCATTTCTGCTAGGTGGAAGCTACGCGCCTGATCTGCTTCTTCCCCAAAAACATAGGCTTTAATTGATGATCGGTTGGCCGCCTCTGCTGCGTCGCTATAAAATTGACGCATATGCCCTAATAACTCGTTTCGAAGATCCACAGAAGCTTTTAAGGTGGAGAAGGAGGCCGTTACCTGATTTCGAATGGTAAAAGGAAAATGAAGAACCCCGTGCACACTTTCTTGCGCATGCCCCCTTGAGCTTGCTTGTTCAAATAGTATTCCAATGGAACCCTGTACATCTGGGTACGTAGAGCCTTTACCGTAATAATAGTCGTCAAAACTTTCCTTGCTATAATATAAAGATTGAATTTGGTCTAGTGCATCGGCATGATACTCTGCAATGCTACCTGTTAAATCCTGATTGCTTTGTGGTGTTAGAGGGTGAGTTCGGCTAGGAATACCGGGTTGAAAGAAAAAGGTAGAATTAGTGCCCATTTCATGATGGTCAGTAAGCACGTTTGGTTTCCACTCTTGGTATTTAGCAACTCGGCCTTGGCTCTCTGGGTGTTGTACAAGCATCCAATCTCTATTCAAGTCAAACCAATAGTGGTTTGTTCTTCCGCCTGGCCACACCTCATCAAACTCTCTAGACTGTGGGTCAGAAACCAATGTTTTGGTACTTTTATGAATGTTTGCCCAATAAGCAAAGCGGTTAAGTCCATCCGGGTTAATACTTGGATCTACTAAAATAACTGCATTAGAAAGTATTTGATCCATTTCCTCTCCCTGGCCCGCAGCCAGGCGGTATACAACCGCCAAAGATGCATTTGAACCACTGGGTTCATTTCCGTGTACACTGTAGCTCATTTGAACTACTACTGGCATAGAGCTTAGATCCAAGCCGGCCGAAGTAGAGGGGTTGCTTAATTGCCGATGAGTTTCTTTTATGTCATCCAGTTTTGCATGGTTTTCTGGACTAGTTATTATTAACGATAGTAATTTTCGATTCTCGTAGCTTCGAGCATATTCTGAAATAGTTACTCGGTCAGACGCTGCTGCTACCGCATACATATATTCAACTAACTGGTCATGACGAACGTGCCATTCACCAACCTCATAGCCTAACACTTCCTTTGGGGTTGGAATACTAGGGTCATAGCTCATGCTTACATCTAAAAAATAACTGAGGTCTTCTTGCTGAGCGATACCGGCGGGTTGTAGCCCAACTACTACAAATAACAGGGTTGTTAGAAAAACGCCTACGTTTAAAAAGCTTGTTGTGATTTTGAGACTATGCATGCTATGGTGTTTTTTTGCTGAAATGGTTGTTTTCTGAGTAATAAACCTCTGGTTAATTTAACCCCTGAACAAGGCTTATCGAAATATACTACAATAGAATTATGAAAAAAGAGGTAAAAGCACCATCATAATGTGCTTTATTTGGTTGTTTTTTTTTGCTACTCTGATTTGAGTATTCTAGGTATAATCTAAGTTTAAGGGTATGAATTCTACGACAAAAAAAATAAGTAGTACATTAAAGTACGCACTTGGACCCGGCCTCATTTTGGCTGCGGCCGCTATTGGAGTCTCTCATTTGGTGCAATCTACTCGTGCAGGAGCCCTGTACGGCTTCACCCTCATTTGGGCCATCATCATCGCAAACCTTACCAAATATCCTTTCCTTGAATTCGGTCCGCGTTACACCGTTGTTATGAAAGAGAGTTTGATTCAAGGCTATAAACGACTAGGTTCTTGGGCGCTTGGCTCATTTGGGGTATTTACCGTATTCACCATGTGTATAGTCCAGGCTGCTGTCACGGTGGTTACCGCTAGCCTGGCAAACCAACTAACGGGCCTTGATTTATCCCCACTGTTAATGAGCGCAATTATGCTCATCATTTGTCTATTTTTACTTATTAGAGGTCAATATTCTGCTCTTGATGGAGCTATAAAATTAATCTTGGTTGTTTTAACCCTTTCCACTCTGATAGCGGTAATCGTCGCTTTTATAAAGCCTGATGCTATGGCAAAACCTAGCGCCCCTACCATATGGGATGCTGCTGGTATTTCATTTTTAATAGCTCTAATGGGTTGGATGCCTATACTTTTAGACGCTTCTGCTTGGCACTCTCTATGGATTGTTGAGCGAAGTAAACAAACCAAACAAGAATTACATTTAAAAGAGACCCTTATAGATTTTAATATTGGCATGATCGGTGCCGGGCTTCTAGCTGTTGCCTTTCTGTCATTAGGGGCGTTAATTATGTTTGGCTCCACAACTGAGTTTGCAAGCAGTGGCTCGGCTTTTGCAAGCCAGTTAGTTGAATTATATACCACAACCTTAGGGGATTGGGCTTATTGGATTATTATTATTTGTGCCTTTACAGCCATGTTTAGTACTACCTTAACGGTTACTGATGCATACCCACGTACTTGTTCTCATCTTTTTAACCTAAATCGCTTGGATAAGCCCGATGAAATACCTTGGTATTCTTCCTATAAAGGCTTGTTGGTTATCATCTCTTTCTTCTCTCTTGTGATTCTCTACTTTGCTGGAAGCAACTTTATTTTCATGGTAGATTTGGCTACCAGTGTTTCCTTTTTAACCGCGCCGGTCTTTGCAATAATTAATTATAAACTTATTTACTCGGATCATTTTCCTGAAGATAAACGGCCATCAGCCTGGTTAAAATGGCTTAGTTGGGCTGGCTTATTTTTTATCACTAGTTTTGCTCTGTTATTTATGGTTTGGAAATTTATTCTTAGCTAAATCATTTAAAAGCACATAAACATATAAATGCCTTTGTGTTTTTATGCTTACAAAATCCACCTTCTAACACTCCAACATGATAGTAAGAGAAGCATTTAATACCTGGAGTCATGCTTTTGGAGCTGTTGTCAGCCTATACTTCTGTTATTTATTTTATATTCATTCTATTGACCGAAGCTCAACCGGTATTTCTGCTTTGTTACTATATGGCCTTAGCACTTTTGCTATGTTTAGTTCCAGCGCTTTTTATCATGGGGTCAATGGAACAAAAGATCAGATACAACTGCTCCGAATGATCGATCATATGATGATATATGTCGTAATTGCTGGGGGGTACACCCCAATTGCCGTCCTTACTTTATCTGATGATATGGGCGCTATTGTGCTGACTGGTATTTGGATAATAGCTGGTTTAGGAATACTAAAAAAGAGCCTCTGGATGAATGCTCCCTCTTGGTTTTCTACTCTGCTCTATATACTAATGGGTTGGGTTTCGGTGTTTATCATTCCGATTATTTGGAGAGAAACAACTCCATTTTTTAGTTATGGTATTATTATTGGTGGCCTTTTTTATACCATAGGAGCCGTAGTATATGCTTTAAAAAAGCCAAATATACTCCAAAAAAGCGTTGGTTTTCACGGCCTTTGGCATATTTTTGTTCTTGGAGGAGCGCTAACCCACCTGCTCTCACATTTATATTATTACACTAACTTTTTTAGCTAATGACCCTTTTTTTAAATCTTAGTCGTGTGCTAAATGGGCTTATTTTTTTTGTTGGTATAGGAACAATTGGTTTATTAAATAGTAATAGCGTATTTGCCCAAAATACACCCCCTTTTTATTCCATAGAATATCGACCCTATAAGGGTAATTGGTTGCAACTTAAAACACCTAACTTTAGGGTCATTTATCCGGAAGGGCTTGATTCAATAGCCTATTACAGTGGTCGTATACTAGAACAACAATATCCTTTAGCACAATCTTTAACTGGCGGTTCCCTAAAGAACTTTCCCGTAGTGATAACAGATTATTCCGACCTAAGCAATGGTTATGTGCAATCATGGAATTTTAAATCTGAAATAATTTTAGCACCAATTAAAGGTAAAATTCTTAATCCTAGAGGGGGGGATTGGCTAGAAACCGTACTTTCTCATGAACTTTTACATGCCACTCATGCGAATGTAAAAGGTATTTTTATCCTTAATTCTTTCGGTTCTCTTTTTGGACCTGACTTAACTCGTAGTTTAAACCTTTTCCCTCCTGCTGGGATTCATGAGGGTCTTGCTGTGTACCATGAAGGCAAAAACACCCTTTCATCAAACCATGGAGGTAGGGGGAATTACGGGTATTTTAAGGCAAAATATTGGGCCAATTTACTCAGTGATTCTCCTTGGAGTATCGGAGATGGACTTATTCCAACAGAATATCATTACCCTTTAAACCGGCATTACATTGCAGGTTACTTTTTTACAGATTGGTTACAAGAGACTTACGGAGAAGAGATCTTTAAAAAAAGTTTTGTCCGTCACTATAATCAATTTCCTTTAGGCTTAGGAATAGCCCTAAAAGGGGTCACTACAGACTGGCCAAGTAAGATGGCTCCTCTTTATAGAAAGTGGGCTATAGATAATTATGTAAAAGCTCACCATACAAGAAATAAAGCCTCAATCAAAGAAACAGATTATATAAACCCCTTAGATCAAGAGGTTGATCAACGTAGGCCGTTGTGGATTAACCCAACCCAATTCCTATACATTGATCGTAGCTATCATGAAGAGCAAAGTGTATACCTTTTTGACACCGAAACCAAGAATCGCCGTTTGATTACTACAGATTTTTTTGTAGAGGATTATCTCTACACTATCGATCATACATCGAATGAAATTATATATGCTGGCTATAAAAGTGGCTCCATTTCATTTAATGACGTCTACTCCTATTTATATCGAGTTACCTATCTAAATAAATCCAATAATAGCTCCATTATTCCTGGTTCAAAGAGGATGTTTGCTCCAAGCTCCGACCCTCATAGAAATAGTCTATGGGCTTTAAAAAACGAACTAAATAGTGCTCAAATATATGAGTATCGAAATGAAACATGGTCACCCTGCTCTCAACTTAAGAATACCAGACCGGTAGCTATTGCAATTCATCCAAATATCGAAAATAGCTATGCATTTTTAATGCAAAAAAGAGGGTTTCAAGGGGTTTGGTTGGTTAATACCTTCGAAGATTGTTCAGAAATTAGATCTACTCTAAATGGAGTTGCAGATATTGGATTTCCCGATGCTTCCATTCTTGATATACAATGGCATCCAGTAAAATCTACCCTTTTGATGAGCGTAGATGATAAAGATGGGGTACGAATTATCGAGTATGATTTTGATAAAGATAAGGCATATGTAATACTGGATACGGAGTTCGCAGCTTATGAAGCTTCTTACTCTCAAGATGGTTCATTAATTAGTATTGTTGATGAACAAAATCAAAAAAACATCATTGCAGTGATTGACTCTAAAAGGAAGCCCGTGAATCCAATTGAATGGACTACGATGAATTCAACTGATATGGAAAACAGCACTACTAGGTCATTATTAGGCCATGAACTTCTAGAAGAATCTTCTAATTGGACGATTGAATCCTATCAAAGTGATCGTTCATGGTGGTCACCAAGGGTAGTATTACCTAAAATAATAGACCAGTCCACTTTTGGAACAGATAATTTTACAGAATTAGAAGTTGGTTTATTCATGCAATCAACCGATGTATTACAAGAAAAAGGGTATCGTTTTTTAGGAACCGTTTATAGTAACAACATTTGGTATGAGATGAACTATACAACCAAAACGTTTTGGCCTGGTTTAGATTTCACCCTTTATAGACAACCTAATTACTTTGTTTTTTCACCTCAAGAAGGATCCAATATAGATTTAATATCTGATGAGAGAGGATTATCTTTAGGTCTCCCATTCAGTTACCGTTTTCCCTCTCTTACTCGCTTTTCATTTATAAATATCACTCCTACTCTCTACTTCGAAGGATTAAGATATATAGATGGTTCTGGTTCTTTTTTATCTGATTATGTCACACAATCGAAATATGGTTTTTCTTCATTCTTACAACTACGTGTTCAACAATTAACCCGTGATATTCAACCAAGAAGTGGTTTTGTTACTTCTATCAGTGGTCAAAGAACACTTGATTCATCTGAGGGTGATTTTATTTTAAATAATAACAGATACACTTATCAATTAAATAATAAATATGCCATTTATGCAGATCAGAAAGTTTATATCCCTATTTGGAAAAAGAAAAATATATCTACTTTAGTAAATGCAGTAATATTAAAACAAAGTGAAAAGCTATTGTTTAGTACAAATAATATCAGAAGTACTGGTTTTTATACACCTGTTTTTCCAGAAAGTTCAAACATAGGGCGTTTTTCAACAGAAACTATTGTACCTATTAAGTACATCGATAAAGGTTTTTTTACGGTACCAAGCTCACTTAAAGCTGTTTATTTTACAATCTTTACCCACCGTATGTATGATTTAGCTAATAAAACTAATTCTGGATATCCTACTAGAACTAGTTTTGGTGG
>JAYPBC010000013.1:0-48758 GCA_038124025.1 Balneola sp.
GTTCCCACATTAACGTGGGGTTTGGTTCGCTGAAAGGTCTCTTTTGCCATTTTATTTATTCTTTTAAGTAAGTATTAAAAATCGTTTATGATTGACTCTCAATAATTTCCTGAGCCAATTTATCTGGTACCTGTGTGTATTCTTCAAATTCCATTGAATACACGGCACGGCCCTGTGTTAATGATCGAAGATCTGTCGAATATCCAAACATTTCTGAGAGTGGCACATTGGCTTTAACTACTGAGCCATTGGGGTCAGAATTCATACTTTGAATAATTCCACGGCGCGAGTTCAGATCGCCAATAACATCGCCCATGTATTCTTCTGGCGTTGTTACCTCTACCTTCATCACTGGCTCCAGTAGCGCAGGCTTAGCTTTCTTAGCTGACTCTCGGAATCCACTCTTAGCAGCTAACTCGAAACTTAGTTGATCCGAATCAACATCGTGATATGATCCGTCAAACAGTCGTACGCCTACATTTTGAACAGAATAGTTGGCCTGAATACCATTCTCTAAGGCCATCTTGAATCCTTTTTCAACCGATGGAATGAATTCACGAGGTATGTTACCACCTACGATCTCATTGATAAACATAAATCCTTCTTCACGGTTGATACGATCTTCTCGGCCTTCGTAATTATCGAAGAATTCAATCGGTGCTATTTCAAACTGTATGTCTGCGAACTTACCACGACCACCTGTCTGTTTCTTGTACACTTCGCGGTGTGTTACGTTGCGCGAGATGGTTTCACGATAAGATACCTGCGGTGCACCAACATTAGCTTCTACCTTAAACTCACGCTTCAGGCGATCAACAATAATTTCCAAATGAAGCTCACCCATACCAGCAATGGTTGTCTGGCCTGTTTCTTCATCGGTGCTTACCTTGAATGTAGGATCTTCTTCGGCTAATTTTTGCAGTCCTGTTGATAATTTGTCACTATCTGCTTTAGTTTTTGGCTCAACTGCTAATTTAATTACCGGCTCTGGGAAGGTAATCTGCTCTAAAATTACTGGCTTATCTAGATCACAAAAAGTATCTCCCGTAAAAACCTCCTTCACACCAACAACTGCTACAATATCGCCGGCTTGAGCGAAATCTAAATCTTTTTTGTCGTTTGCGTGCATTTCAAGCAAACGGCCAACACGCTCTTTTCTACCTGTTGTAGAATTTAGGATATAGGACCCCTTGTCCAATCGCCCTGAATACACACGAGCAAAGGTAAGCTTACCCACATAGGGGTCTGTCATTATTTTGAACGCAAGGGCACTAAATGGTGCATTTGGACTTGCTACACGTGTCACTTCGTCTTCTGTGTTTGGATCAATACCATTAACAGCCTCTACGTCTAATGGACTAGGCATGAAATCGATTACTCGATCCAACATGGCTTGTACACCTTTGTTTTTGAGTGCCGTACCACACATCACCGGTGTAATATCTTTTGCAATGGTAGCTTTTCTGATGGCATTAATAATCTCTTCTTCAGTAATCTCTTCTTCCATGAGATATTTTTCCATCAGAGACTCATCATGATCAGCAATAGCCTCGAGCATTTGCACACGATAGTCATTAACAGAGTCTATCATATCTTCTGGGATATCAACCACATCATATTTAGCACCTAGAGAAGCCTCATCCCATACAATACCCTGCATATTGATTAGGTCTACCACTCCTTTGAAATTTTCCTCACTACCAATAGGAATCTGAATAGGAATAGGATTAGCATTCAATTTGTCATTTAACTGACCTACCACATTGTAAAAATCGGCTCCTGTACGATCCATTTTGTTGACAAAGGCCATGCATGGAACTTTGTACTTGGTAGCCTGACGCCACACTGTTTCGGACTGTGGCTGTACCGCTCCAACAGAACACAGCACAAATACCGCTCCATCTAATACACGGAGAGAACGCTCTACTTCTACCGTAAAATCAACGTGACCAGGTGTATCAATAATGTTGATACGATGATCATTCCAAATGCAGTGCGTAGCTGCAGAAGTGATGGTAATACCACGCTCTTGTTCTTGCTCCATCCAGTCCATGGTAGCCGCACCATCGTGCACCTCTCCAATACGGTGACTTCTACCGGTGTAAAAAAGAATACGCTCGGTTACCGTAGTTTTACCCGCATCAATATGAGCCATGATCCCGATGTTACGGGTACGACGCATTTGGTCAAGTACTTTAGGGTCCATAGTTGTAGTGTCAGACATGATGTGATGAATAATGTTTTAGTCGAAATTAGAATCTGAAATGAGCAAAAGCTTTGTTTGCTTCTGCCATACGGTGAGTTTCGTCTTTTTTACGAACCGCGCCGCCTTCATTTTTGGAAGCGTCGATGAGTTCTCTGGATAAACGCAAAGACATGGACTTATCATTACGAGAACGGGCGGCCTTTATTAACCAACGCATGCCCAGTGCAGTGCCTCGTTCTTGGCGTACTTCCACAGGCACTTGATACGTAGCCCCGCCTACTCGTCGTGATTTAACTTCTACCACAGGAGTTGAATTCTGTAAAGCCGAACGAAAAACTTCTACACCTGCTTCCCCTGTACGCTCTTGGATTATTTCAAAAGCTTGATATACTATTTTTCTGGCAACACTTTTTTTACCGTCACGCATTAAGTTATTTACAAAGCGGGTAATTAGCTTATCGTCAAATATAGGATCGGGTTGTACATCCCGTTTTTCTGCTTTTCTTCTGCGCATAATAGATTAAACTAAACTTAGGATTTCGCTTTTGGTCTTTTTGTTCCGTACAAACTTCTACTTTGTGTACGTCCCTCTACTCCAGCGGTATCGAGGGTTCCACGAATAATGTGATAACGCACACCCGGTAGATCCTTAACACGCCCACCGCGAATAAGAACAATACTGTGCTCCTGCAAGTTGTGTCCCTCACCTGGTATGTACGCCGTAACTTCAATACCGTTCGTGAGCCGAACCCTTGCTACTTTACGAAGTGCAGAGTTTGGTTTTTTTGGAGTCGTAGTGTACACGCGTGTACATACTCCACGCTTTTGCGGACAGCTTTGCATGGCAGGTGCTGTGGTCTTGCGTTTGTTGGTTTTTCTACCTTTTCTAATAAGTTGTTGTATCGTTGGCACTGTTCAAATAATTTTGGTTAAGGCCAGTAATGAGTTTCCTCATCAATTCAAGAGCCTACAAATATACAACAACAAAACGTTTAAGTCCAAAGACAAAACCAATAAAAAGAATACATCTTGCAAAAATGCCCACAAATACCCCTATATTTTTGGAAGAGTTCGCGTTAACTCGCGAAAATAATATAATACCGATATATAACACCGTATCACTTGAAATTAAGTAAACTCAAAGGTCTTAGCTCAACTAAATTAGATGCTCTTGCTAAAGAGGGGATTCATCATGCGCAAGATTTACTGTTTTTTTTTCCAAGAAGGTATTTGGACAGGACAAATATCCAAAAAATGGGTCAACTCCGTGGCATTGGTGAGGAGGTAACCGTTGCCGGTACAATTTCCGAAATTAAAGAACAGGGGTTTAAAGCAAAAAAGCGACTAGAAATAACGGTAAAAGATGATACAGGGGGAATTAAGGCAGTTTGGTTTAAAGGGGGGTATTATATGAAGCAAAGGTTCAATGTGGGGCAAAATATAGCACTTTTCGGCACAGTTAAGCAGTATGGGCGTCATTTATCAATAGCTCATCCCGAAACTGACGACCTGAGTAAAGAGAGTGATTTAGCCGATTTTTCCACCATTGCAGCTATCTACCCAAGTGGCCAACATTTTCATAAAGCACGTATTTATAATAGTACTATTCAACAATGGATCGCTCAGCTATTGAATCAACCGTCGCTGAGTGCCCTAATCCCTGAATTTATACCAGAATATATTCGAACGACTTACGGATTACCCAACCGCATCGAAGCCATTTGGGCAATACACCAGCCAAATTCTCATGAATCACATCAGCTGGCACTTAAGCGATTTAAATTTGAAGAATTTTTCTTGTTTCAGTTAAGCATGGAACGTATTCACAGTGAACGAATAACCGCCAAAGCTGGGCCGAGCTTAACCAAGAATACCCCCAACACACGTCGTTATTTTGAGCAGATACTCCCTTTTGAACTGACGTCCGGTCAACGATCGGCACTGAGAGACATACAGGAGGATGTTCGCTCTGGCCAACAAATGAACCGGCTAATTCAGGGTGATGTTGGCGCAGGCAAAACCGTAGTTGCAATGGGGGCGCTACTTATGGCGGTAGATAATGGGTACCAAGGTGCCTTGGTTGCGCCGACCGAAATTTTAGCAGAACAACATTATGTAAGCCTTAAAGAGGCATTTTCTCAGCTGAATTTATCGATACGACTGTTGGTTGGGGGACAAAAATCTGGATTACGTCGCGATATACTAACAGACATTGAAGGCGGGGGGTGCAACATAGTTGTGGGAACGCATGCAGTTATACAGAAAGATGTTCGTTTTCATAAGCTTGGAATGGTGGTGATTGATGAACAGCACCGATTCGGCGTACAACAAAGAGCCGCTTTGTTACAAAAGGCTCATCACCCTCACATGTTGGTTATGAGTGCGACTCCTATACCTAGATCCCTTGCTATGTCCTTATATGCTGACTTGGATATTTCTTTAATCAAGGGGTTACCCAAAGGAAGAAAAGCTATTCGAACAGCCATTCGCTCAGAGAAAAAACGGGAAGATGTTTACCGTTTTATTGAGCAAGAAATTATAGATGGTGGACAGGTGTATATTATATTTCCATTGATAGAAGAGTCGGAAGCTCTCGATTTAAAAGATGCAACTGCTGGTTTTGAAAAAATACGCCAACGCTTTTCATCTGCCCGAGTAGCCTTATTACATGGACGCGTTTCAAGCGAAGAAAAAGAAGCCATAATGCAATCATTTGCCAAAGGTGAGATTGATATTTTAGTTTCAACTACCGTAATCGAAGTAGGAGTGAATATTCCTAATGCTTCTGTCATGATTATAGAACATGCCGAACGTTTTGGTCTTTCTCAATTGCACCAGCTACGGGGTAGAATTGGTCGAGGAAGCCGGCAGAGCTATTGTATTTTAATGCCTGATCATGCAGTGAGTGAGTCCGGTGCCATTCGACTTAAAACCATGGAACGAACTACCGATGGATTTGAGATTGCCGAGGTAGATTTAAAACTTCGAGGACCTGGTGACTTTTTAGGCACCAAACAAAGCGGATTACCTGATTTTATATTTGCAGATATTATTCAGGACCAAGATTTATTGGCGATAGCGAAAAAACAAGCAAGAGAACTATTAGAGAAGGACTTCACCCTTTCAAAACCGAAGCACCAAGGATTAAAGCTCTATTTTGAGTCCTACTATCGCGATAAACATCAATATTATGGTTTGGCATAAAACATTAACGCACACCTTAGACCTTAGGACCTCACAATATTTCAATTATTTCAGCTAGACTGCTTTATGTTTTAAAGCCGTACTTATTTGCATATGTGCATTATTTAAAGGAGGGCTATACTTTAGGATACCTTATACATATCTAAGGTTAACGTTCTGGCAGATTCAATGGGGCTCTCAAAACGTCAATTATTGTGAAAATACTATAAGGTTTTTGGCAAAACAGCCTTCGAGGTACTGGATGATACTAGATTGCTACTTATTAATGGCAAGGTACAACAGCATAATATACATGTCCGAACCATTGCCGAGAACCTTGGCTACAGCTCGCCCTATTATTTGGAAAAAATATGCTGAGTTTTAGGACCAGCTAGAACAGAGAAATAAGAGTTAATTCTGCTTTTTCTTTTCTTCTCTCTTGCGCTCATTATGATCTAAGAAGCGTTTCCGTATACGAAGACTTTCAGGAGTCACCTCTAGCCATTCATCTGCCTCCAGAAATTCAATACATTCTTCAAGACTCATCTGTTTTACTTGCGATATTTTTACGGCATCGGCAGTCTGAGTAGCTCGATGGTTGGTCAAGTTTTTCTTTTTTACCACATTCACTACCATATCATCTGCGCGGTTATTTATCCCTACTACCATTCCCATGTAAACCGGATCGCCTGATTGTACAAAAAAAGTTCCTCGGTCCTGAATACCTTCTAAAGAATAATTGGTCGTCTCACCTTTTTCGAGTGCGATTAGTGCGCCTCGGCTCCTTCCTGGAATTTCCCCCGCAAAGGGCTCATAGGCATCGAATTGCTGATGCATAATTCCCGTGCCTCGGGTTTCAGTAAGTAATTCACCCCGAAATCCAATGAGCCCTCGAGATGGCACTCTAAATTCAATTCGGTTGTTTTCGCCCTCTTGACTCATCCCCTGCATAATACCTTTTCGTTTTTGCAAGTTATCTATAACTCGATTGGAATAATCCGTGTGTACATCGACCACCACTTCTTCCACTGGTTCATGGAGAATACCGTCTACCTCTTTGAAGAGAACCTCCGGGCGTGAAACAGCGAACTCATATCCTTCACGACGCATGGTTTCAATTAATATAGCCATCTGCAATTCACCCCGACCAGATACCTTAAAGACATCGGGACTGTCGGTGAATTCCACTTGCATAGCTACATTCGTTCGAACTTCTTTTTCTAAGCGGTCTTTAATCTGATTAGAGGTGACATAACTGCCTTCTAAACCAGCAAAAGGAGAGTTATTTACTCTGAAATACATGGCTATCGTGGGCTTATCTAAATCCACATAGGACAAGGGCTCTTTGTCGGAGGAGTCAGCCAAGGTATCACCAATATGAACTCCTTCATACCCTGCTATAGCGACAATATCACCGGCTACTGCATGCTCTACTGGTTCGCGTTTAAGACCACTAAATGAAAACAGCTTGGTTACTCGTCCTTTGCTTTTTACCTCACCTGTTCCTTGTACCAAAGATAAATCCTGATTCACATTCACAACGCCTTGCTCAATTCGACCTACGGCAATCCGGCCCACGTAATCATTCCAGTCAATGCTGCTGATGAGCATCTTGAACGGGACATCTATGGGCTGCTCTGGCGGGGGAACATGATCAATGATGGTATTCATCAAACTGGATAAATCCTCGTCCATGTTGTCAAGATCTCTCCCAGCAATCCCCTCTTTTGCAACCGCATAAAGTACGGGAAATTCTAGCTGCTCATCGGTGGCATCTAGCATGACAAAAAGGTCAAAAATTTCATTAAGTACATCGTCTGGGCGTGCGTCCTTTCGGTCAATCTTGTTAATCAACACAATAGGTTTATAACCCAAGCTTAGGGATTTTCTAAGCACAAATTTGGTTTGTGGAAGAGGACCTTCCGCAGCATCTACCAGCAGGATTACCCCGTTAACCATTTTTAAAATCCGCTCTACCTCCCCACCAAAATCGGCATGACCAGGGGTGTCTACTATATTTATCTTGGTCTCTTTCCAGAATACGGCTGTATTTTTTGACGAAATCGTTATTCCGCGTTCTTTTTCGAGATCACCAGAATCCATCACCCGATCATCAACTTCTTGGTGGGCTTGAAATGTACCACACTGCTTCAGTATTTGATCCACTAATGTGGTTTTGCCATGATCTACGTGAGCAATGATGGCGATGTTTCGAAGGTCTTGTTGCATGTATTTAAGAGTAGATTAAACCGATACACTAACTAGTATAAACTAACCATAGGTAGCAGAAATTAAACAGCCTACAAGGTACGAAGATTCCTTTTAACTAAAGAGGTAGATTATCATGTTTTTTTCTAGGCACCTTATCCACCTTGTTTTCGCTCATTTTAAACGCGTGAATCAGCCGGGCCCGCGTCTCTGAAGGTAGTACGACATCATCTATAAATCCCCTTGCGGCCGCTTTGTATGGATGGGCAAATTCCTGGGCATATTGCTGTTCCAATTCAAGCTGTTTAGCGACTGGATCTTCTGAATCGGCGATTTCTTTCTTAAATATAATTTCTACGGCACCTTTGGTTCCCATCACTGCAATTTCAGCGGTAGGCCAAGCCAAATTATAGTCAGCGCGTATGTGCTTTGAGTTCATCACATCATAAGCACCTCCGTAAGCTTTACGAGTAATCACCGTGCATTTTGGCACCGTTGCCTCACATAATGCGTAAAGTAGCTTGGCCCCATGCTTGATAATCCCACCCCATTCCTGATCGGTTCCTGGTAAAAATCCCGGCACATCTACCAACACCAGCAGTGGAATATTAAAGGCATCACAAAAACGGACAAATCGTGCTGCTTTTAATGAAGAGTCAATACATAATACCCCTGCCATGGCCAAGGGTTGGTTTGCAACGATGCCTATGGTTGCCCCATCTAATCGCGCAAAACCCGTAACCATATTCTCAGCGTAATCGGGCTGCACTTCATAAAAGCTCTGTGCATCCACCAAACCCTCAATAACATCCTTTATATCGTAGGGCTTATTCGGATTTTCTGGAATTAAGGTATCTAAAGTAGCCTCTTTTTGTGCGTCTGGATCACTGGATTCGGATCGTGGTGGTTTTTCCTCGCAATTAGAGGGCAAGTAACTCATTAGGCTACGAATTTCACTTAAACAAACGGCATCATTTGGTGTAGCAAAATGAGCAACTCCTGACTTTTGAGTGTGGGTGGATGCCCCGCCTAATTCTTCGGAACTCACCTGCTCGTGGGTAACTGTTTTTACCACATTGGGACCCGTAACAAACATATAACTACTGTCTTGTACCATGTAAATAAAATCGGTGAGTGCAGGAGAATAAACAGCACCACCTGCACAAGGTCCCATAATAGCGGATATTTGAGGTATGACCCCCGATGCCATACTATTTCGCCAAAATACTTCCGCATAACCTCCCAAAGAGGAAACTCCTTCTTGAATACGTGCGCCTCCGGAATCATTTAAACCGATGACAGGATGTCCGTTTTTAAGGGCTAAATCCATTATTTTACATATTTTTTCGGCATGGGTTTCCGATAGTGACCCCCCAAATACGGTAAAATCTTGACTGTACACATACACTGGCCGGCCATTAATAGTCCCAGATCCCGTTACTACGCCATCTCCTAGCACCTTCTGATTTTCCAGTCCAAAAGCGGATGATCGGTGCGTCACAAAAGCATCGATTTCATGAAAGGATCCCGGGTCCAATAGTAGATCCAATCGCTCTCTAGCCGTCAATTTCCCTTTATCATGTTGGCGCTGAATCCTTTTCTCACCCCCTCCCTGCTTACTCGCTACCCGCATATCATGCAGTCGCTGTTCTGGATTAGTTGTCAACTTGGATTGCTTAGTCTCATCTGTATTCATCATTCAGCCTTTAATCGTTAAAATATTTTTCGAGCTCATCGGTAAACTGCACCATCACTTTGGTGGTCATATCGATATCGTAGCCTGGAATAACCTCATGCTGCAAACAGTGTACAACTTTTGGCCAGATAAATTTAGACTCTAACTTTTCCAGCACCTCCAAGTAATCCTCTTTCGAACCATTAAAGAGCTTTTTTATGTATTTTTTCCGGTTCTTTTTCAGCGCCCGCGCTAGGTGATACTCCGGCTCAGCCTTATCTCCTCCCCGGGTCATTCCCACCACCGGCTCATCTTCGTCCTCAATCTGCCACGGCATCTGCGAATCTTGCACAGCACCCCCCACAGTATTATTGCTGTCCTCAAAAAAAGAGCTGCTTAACTCTTCGTTCAGTAGCTCCTGCGTAGATTCCGCTTCTTCGGTCTTCTTTATTGGGCGGTTGAATAAATTATCATCATCGTCAAACATACCACTTAACTCTTCACTCACGGAGCTTTGATTAGAGCTTGTTGATTTGATTGGCTCCTGAGTTAGCCAATCATCATTTCCAAGAATACCTTCTTCTTTTTTCGGATGCAGTTCCTCTTCATTTGCCTCTGGATCGCGGTCATCCTGAGTACTATCCATCAAAGTTGTTTCCTCACTCGCAGGTTCCTCATCCGCAGGAAATGAGGACTCCGAATTCATGAATAGGGAGGCGAGAGAATCGGGGTGTAGGCTGTCTTCGGGCTCATCATGCTCTTCTGCGACCAAAACGATTGGCTCTGCTTGGTCTAGCTGGCTTTCTTCGGGCTCATTGTTTTCATCCTCTGCTTGGTCTAGCTGAGGTTGATTAGGCAGTGCTTGTCTATCCGTTGACTTTAACACATCAAGAAGTTGATTCACTGAAAGCTCAGCTTCTGGCAGCTTTTGTGACCATGTAGTAAGCCCACGATCGTCAAAATATCGTACTAGCCACTCGGAAGGAATGTCTGTTCTACAACAAATTTGATAAAAAGTCTCCAACTCTCTTTCCCACCTATCCCAATCGTACTTTTCCACTAGTTTAGTATATAACTGCTGAATAATTTGAGAAGCTCTAACTTTTGATAATATGTGTAGGTCTTTTCGCTGCAGATACAGCGGAATAAGATGTTTAAGCTCAGGGAAAAAAAGAAGTTCCTCACATCGAGCCTCTAATTCTTCGGCCTTCAATTCAACTTTTTCACCGTACAACCAATCTACCAGATGCTTAGCTGGTTCAACTAAAATAGGCACCCATATCTGCACAAACTCCTGACCTAGTTTGATGACATCTTCTCGTGGAACTTGGATAATTTGTGCGGCGACTTGTAAAAAATCTTCCCATTTTTGCTTCAATTGCGCGTCTTCCCATTGAATCCAGTTTTCATTCGCGGGTCGTATGGACACCTTAAAATGCTCTTGCACCTGAAGCCAAATATGTTCGCGTAAGTAGATCGGTAAGAGTTCAAACTGCTTAAACTGCGCCTGATCTACAGAAATTGGCAAAGATTTCCATTCCTCTGATATCTGCTGGGCAACACTTTTGGAAATATTTATCATCACGTTTGCGTGGGATTTTTGGTATACTTCAAAAATAAGGTCTCTTTAGTGGTGAAACAACTCATGCTTAATGATTGAACTCAAAGCAGTACAGCTCCGAAAACAATATACTCATCGCCAGCTTTTTTCCGAACTAAGCTTCGAACATCGAACAGGTGTACTCGGAATTGCCGGTTCCAATGGCAGCGGAAAGTCTACCCTACTCCGCTGTCTGGCTTATTTACAAGGTGTTGACGCTGGAAAAATTCATTGGAGCCGAAATAACCAAGAAGTATCGCGAGAGGAATTGAGGCGAACAATTGGCTTTGTTGCTCCCAATATTCAATTCTATGATGAGCTTACCGTACAAGAAAATATGGATTTTGTACAAAAAATGAGCGGCTTAGCCCCATCATCTCGCACTCACAATGAATCGGAATCTACCGATTGGTTAGCGAAAACGCAGATAGAAGATTTAGCCGAATACCGGTATGAACGTCTGTCCACCGGGCAGCAACAAAGAGTCAAATTAGCCATTGCCTTATCTCGTAATCCTAGTGTACTTTTCCTAGACGAACCTGGCGCTAATTTAGATACGCTAGGTAAGGAACTGATAAAAGATCTTCTGGAAGATCTCAGAAATAATAAGACACTATTGTTTCTGGCCTCAAATGATCCAAGAGAGCTAGATCTTTGTGATCAAATATTAGATCTAGACTGCTAAATCGACCAAGATACATACAACACTAAGCACAACTTCAACCTACTAATCCCTATTTCCTGTGATATCACCCTACGACTACCAATTAGCCGATTTAATTTTAGACCATAGTACCAAAGTACAGGCCAACGATCATGTGATGGTGCAATTGATTGGCTTAAATGGCATTGACCTGCTTAGAGCTCTCGTGCAAGGAGTGCGTAAACGAGGTGCCCATCCTTTTGTTCAGATTGAAGATACCGAAGTGCAACGAATCTTGGTTGAGCAGGGAAACGAAGATTTTTGGAAAACTCAAGCCTCGGTTGACCAGCTTCCGCTCATGAAACAAATGGACGTTTTTATTGGAATAAGAGCATCTGAAAACATTTACGAACAATCTCAGGCCAGTAAAAACGCTAACAAGGCCTATTCAGAACAATTTTTAACACCAGTCCATTTTGATGAGCGCGTAAATAATACGCGATGGTGTATTATGCGATACCCTTCACCGGCATTTGCGATGAATGCGAAATTACCCACTCATGAATTTACTCAGTTCTATTACGATGCTTGCCTAGTCGACTATGGTCAGCTTAAAAAAGCCATGGAACCACTGGAAAAACGCTTAAGAGCTACTGATCAGGTTCGTTTGAAAGGAGAAGGAACGGATATTGTTCTTTCGGTGAAAGGGCAGAACTGGATTCCCTGTTTTGGTAGACATAACATTCCAGATGGAGAAATATTTAGCTCACCTATCATTGATTCGGTGCAGGGATACATTACCTATGCTCCAAGTGTATACCAAGGCAAACCGTTTGAGTTTGTCACTTTAGAAGTCAAAGACGGAGTAGTGGTCGAATTTGATTCTTCCAATAATGATGCTCTCCGGGATATTTTAGACACTGATGAAGGTGCTAGACGCTTTGGTGAATTCAGTTTCGGTACGAATCCCGTTATTTCTTCACCTATGTATGACATTTTATTTGACGAAAAAATCTACGGATCAAATCATCTGACCTTGGGCAAAGATTATGAGGTAGCTCCAAATGGCAACAGCAGTAATATTCATTGGGATTTGGTATGTATAGGTGCTGATGTTTACCTGGATGATGAACTCATCCGAAAAGGCCGAGAATATGTGGTTGAAGATTTAAAGGGATTAAATCCCTAATTCGAACTTCTACCTTCAATTTCTAGTTTAAAATCCTAGTTTCAATTTCTAAAATCTCCCGCACATCACAATGGGACTTTACCAACGTCCACTATCAAGCTATTCCAATTAGCCGAACTGGTTCAACTAGTCTACATCAAACGATATGCCCTGTGCCAAAGGCAGGGTATCACCCCAATTAATCGTATTAGTTTGACGCCGCATATATGCTTTCCAAGCATCACTGCCAGATTCACGACCACCGCCTGTTTCTTTCTCCCCACCAAAGGCGCCCCCAATCTCGGCCCCGCTTGTACCTATATTAATGTTCGCAATACCGCAATCAGAGCCAACTGCACTCAAAAAGCGTTCTGCTTCCCGAAGGTTCAACGTAAACATGGCTGAACTCAAGCCTTGTTTTACCCCATTGTGCATTGCAATGGCCTCTTCCTCTGTACGGTATTTTAAGAGGTATAGAATAGGCGCAAATGTTTCTTCCTGTACAATTTCGTAGTCATTTTCAGCTTCAACGATAGCCGGTGTAACATAATTACCTTCTCCTTCTATCACTTGCCCACCATAAACTAGGGTACCACCTTCACCTTTCGCCTTTTCAAGGGCCTCTTGCATCGTATCAACAGCGGCCTGATCAATCATGGGACCTACTAAGGTTCCAGGTTCTAAGGGATCTCCAATGGTAATTCGGTGGTAAATACTAACCAGTCGATCTTTCACTTTATCGTAGATATCTTCATGCACAATGAGACGCCGCGTACTCGTGCATCGCTGACCACAGGTTCCTACTGCACCGAATACCGTAGCACGAATAGCCATTTCCAAGTCAGCATCTTTGCTAATGATGATAGCATTATTACCACCTAATTCTAAGATACTTTTGCCCAATCTACCGCCCACTACTTTTGCCACTTCCTTACCCATTCGTATGGACCCGGTTGCAGATATAAGCGGAATTCGGGCGTCGATGGTCATCCATTCACCTAACTCACGATCCCCGGTAACCAAGTTGAATATCCCTTCAGGAAGGTTATTCTCTTTAAGCACTTTGGCCACAATTTTTTGGATAGCAACTCCACAAAGCGGTGTTTTCTCCGAGCCTTTCCAGACCATCACATTTCCACAAACTGCTGCGATCATGGCATTCCAACTCCATACCGCAACAGGGAAATTAAAAGCGGATATAATGCCTACAATTCCCAGCGGATGCCACTGCTCATACATTCGATGCTCGGGACGTTCGCTATGCATAGTTAAGCCATAAAGCTGACGACTAAGCCCCGTTGCAAAATCACAAATATCAATCATTTCTTGGACTTCTCCCAGACCTTCCTGGTGGATTTTACCCATCTCATAAGTAACTAATTTACCAAGTGGCTCCTTGAATTCCCGCAATTTTTCACCAATCTGCCGTACAATTTCGCCTCTCTGTGGAGCGGGCATGTTACGCCAAACCAAATGCGCACTTTGCGCGGCAGCGATTACCTGCTCATATTGCTCTTTCGAAGTCAGAGTAACATTCGCAATTTTTTTCCCATCAACCGGTGTATAGCTGCTGATGAGTGATGAACTCTCTATATGTTTGGTCCCGGTACTAGTTCCGGCATTAACTCCTTCGATACCTAGTTTTCGTAAAAAATCCATATATATGATTCTTGCATTAATTTTTATCAAGATACGCACTTACGTATTAAATCACAGACCAATAGCCACAAATCTTCTTCTAAACCATTGGCTTATTCTGCCTATTTTAAGGCTGATTAATTTATTTTTTCACTTCTTTTCATTCAATCAAACTCATGAATACAGCCAGCCAAAAGCAGTTATCCCTACTTCGCAAGCTTAAACAAAAAAAGTACCGCGAGCGGTTGGGAGTATTTTTGGCCGAAGGCTTTCATACAATTGAACAGATTGCATCTAACAAAATACTGCAATTGGATGAGCTGTTCATCGATTTCGAGCATGATAACAGTAAACAACTCAATACTTTACTGTCATCCGGATTTCCTGCAGACCGAGTATATGCAACAAATAAGAGCACAATGAAAGAGCTCTCAGATACCGATCATAGCTCAGGTTGGCTGGCTACCGTGCAAATTCCAAACTCCCCTTCATTAGCCGAATTACTATATTATTCCACTGTTTCCTCAAGTGCTGAAGGGCCCTCTAGCATTCATACAGAAACGGTAAATAACCCGCTTTTAATTGCTTTGGATGAAATTCAAGACCCTGGAAACATGGGAACCATTATTAGAACCGCTGTTTGGTTTGGAGCCCAAGGTATATTGCTGGGAGAAGGCTGCGTTGACATTTGGAATCCCAAAGTAGTACGAAGTACCGTTGGAGCATCCGGAATCGTAGCTCATACCCCCGTTAAACTTGAAGATGCCTTAATAGAATGCCACCATCAGGGTTGGAACATCATGCTGTTGGATGGTTCAGATACTGCCCTTCAACTCTCTTCTGAGCTGCCAAATGGACCTAAAGTTTGGGTACTTGGAAACGAGTCTCGTGGTCTATCAACCCGTTTAAAGGATATTCCAGAGTTCACTAAGTACCGCATCGAAGGGCAGGGAAAAGGAGTTGAAAGTTTGAACGCTGCCATGGCTATGGGCATAGCACTTTACCGGAGTGTTAACTTTAGATAAGCCATTGCATGTGGCTGGGTCATTCCATTTATTAATGCAGACCTATAATGGTTTCATCTACATTCACCAGCGCTTATGCCCAAGAAGAAAATGAAGAAAATTTTCGTACTGGATACATCGGTATTGTTGTACGATTATGAGGCGGTAAAAAACTTTGAAGACAACGACGTAGCCATTCCCATTACCGTTTTAGAGGAACTAGACACCTTTAAGAAAGGTAATTCTGTCACCAATTTACATGCTCGAGAGTTTATCCGGTATTTGGACAGCATATCCGATGCTAACATGCTTCAGGAGTGGATACCGATCGGGGGACGTAAAAACGGTAAGTTAAAGGTCATAAGTAACGGGGGCGATCATCTTGACGCCAACAAGGTATTTGGCTCAAAGAAAAATGATCATGAAATCTTGAATGCTGCCTTACGTCTTCGGGCCGAGAATCCCGAAATGCGAGTGATATTAGTCTCGAAGGATATCAATTTACGGCTCAAAGCCAGAGCTCTGAACTTGGAGGGGCAGGATTACGAAACCGTACAAGTTAAAAATATCGATCAGCTTTATAAGGGTAAGACCGAGCTCATTCTCGAAGATCCTTCCATTATTGCCAAATTGTATGAAAAAGGGAAGCTCAATCCTGAAGAACTTATGGAGGATACCCCGCCGTCAAACCATTTTTACATCCTAAAAAGCCACGGCTCCTCGGCTTTAGGTTGGTACAATTCGAACAGTGGTTTCATAGAAAATATTGAGATAAAGAATATTTATGGTATTCACCCTAGGAATGCAGAGCAGCATTTTGCTATGCATGCACTCATGAACCCCAACGTACTATTAACCACCATAACAGGTTCTGCTGGTACCGGTAAAACACTGCTTGCCTTAGCTGGAGCCTTGGAGCAGCGAAGCAGCTTTAAACAAATCTACCTCGCTAGGCCAATCGTGCCCTTAAGCAACCGTGATATCGGATATCTCCCGGGTGATGCAAATGCTAAAATTGATCCGTACATGCAACCACTATGGGATAATCTGAGCTTTATAAAAAATCAATTCAAAGAAACCAGTAAGCAATACAAAAAAATTGATGAAATGGTGCAAGCCGACAAGCTTCGCATTGTCCCTCTAGCGTACATACGAGGGAGAAGTTTGTCGAATGTAATTTTCATTGTGGATGAAGCTCAAAATCTTACTCCGCACGAAATTAAAACCATTATCACTCGAGCGGGTGAAAAAACAAAAATTGTCTTTACTGGGGATATCTTCCAGATTGACACACCCTATCTTGACGCCCAAAGTAACGGACTTTCATATTTAGTCGACCGTATGCAGAGTTCTCCTCTTTATGCCCATATTAATTTAGAAAAAGGAGAACGATCAGCCTTAGCAAATACAGCTAGCCAGCTACTTTAGAGACCTAATCAAATTTGAGACTAGACCTAAGCATTCTCAGCTACCTGAGTCGTATAAATAGCTGACAATTTAATGATAGTACACAGACATGGAGGCTATGTATAAGCCTACTTATTGTGCACTAGCACTACACTAATTAGACCAGTTATAAGCATCTAAGAATTTTTCAGCATGCGCTGGTTGAAGTCTTTCGGTCAGATAGCGCATACGAATTTTGTTATAGTGTGCACCATGTGCTCCACGGATTCCATGCCTGTTATCCGGATAAAACATAACATCAAATATTTTATCTGCTCGAACCAAAGCATCCATAAGCATGATGCTATTTTGCGGGTGCACATTGTTATCGGTTGTCCCATGAACAATGAGCAAATCTCCACGTAGTTGGTCGGCGTAGGTCATAGCCGAGCCAACATCATAGCCCTGTTTGTTGGCTTGTGGAGTATTCATATAGCGCTCGGTATAAATGGTGTCGTAACTTCTCCAATCCGTGACGGGAGCCCCTGAAACCCCTACATGAAATAAATTAGGATAACGTAACAGTAGCATTGCAGTGGCATAACCGCCATAGGAATGTCCGTATACTCCTACTCGAGATCCATCGGCGTACGGGCGCTCAGAAATATGGGCAACAAATGCCGCATAATCATCTATTTCAAGTGTACCTAACTTTCCATAATGCAAAGTAGCAAAAGCTTTGCCTCTATTACCGGAACCACGATAATTTGCACGAATTACGATATATCCAAGCTGTGCCAATCGCTGGTATCCGTCGGTATTTTTATATCCATTAGTAACATCCTGGTAGGCTGGTCCACCATATAGTGGCAATAAAATTGGATAGATTTTTGTTGGATCAAAATCCGCTGGTTTGTACACCAAGCCTACTAAATCCGTCTGACCATCTGCCGCTTTAAATACTACTTGTTCCGGTGCTTGTAGGCCTTGCTCAATAACCCGGTCTACATTCATTTTCTGCAGGTTCCGAATTAAGGACCCATCTGCTTTATGCATGTTGGCAGCATAGGGACGATCAAAGGATGAAGAACGTGAGACATAATACTCTGCAGCGTCATTCATAGAAATTGTATAACGACCATCAGACTCAGAAAGTTGGGTTGATTCCCCATCAAAACTTACCACATGAAAATACTGGTCAAGACCCATATTGTGGTAAGCGGTGTAATACACCAACGAATTTTTCTGGTCCACGCGCACAACGGATCCCAAAGGATTTTCGCCGTCGGTTAGTTGACGAACCAGGCTGCCATCAAAATTGTATAAGTATAACTGGTTATATCCGGTTTGTTCGGAAGTCCAAAGAAAATGCTCCCCATCGTTAAGCTGATAAAAATTATCATGCAGATTGATGTAGGCATCCTCTCGCTCAGTGAATAAGGTACGCACTTCTTTGGATTCGAGGGTGTAGGATAATAACTCTAAATGATCTTGCTTTCTATTTAAGCGGCGGAAGGTTAATTCCTCGGAATTATCCCTCCAAATGGGACGTACAATATAGGTATCCGGTCCGCTGTTGGTTGGAACCTGCTCGACTTCCCCGGTTTCTATATCTACAATGAACAGATTTACAGTCGGATTTGCTTCTCCTGCCTTTGGGTAACGTTCGAGTTCGAGTCCTGTTTCAAATTCTAGCTCATGAATAATTGGATATTGATAGACATCGGTTTCATTGTACTGCAAGTAGGCAATTTTTTGGTTATCGGGAGAAAACCAGTAGGCATCTCGCTGCCCAAACTCTTCTGGATATACCCAACTTGGGCGGCCATTCATTTGCTCTTCACTACCGTAGGTCAGGCGCTTTTCTTTCTGAGTTTCAGTATTAAACACATATATATCGTAGCCTTTCACATGAGCAAACCAACGATAGTCATGAGAGTACGTCCCGTTCCACAGCTGACTTGTTTCCATGCGCCGCATAAGTTCCTCGGTATAGGGCGCTCGCTCTACTGCTGGTTTGTAAAGGGCTCGCAGAGTTAAATCATCTAAATGAAATATATGGTCCCGTTCGTTATACTCAAAAAAGATAGCTTGGTTTTGCATCACAAAATCAAAGCTTGAAAAAGGCAGGGCGTCTAACTCTACTCCATACTCCTGCTCTAATGCTTTTGTTAACACACGGAGTTGCCGATTAGTGAATAACGATGTTCTTTCCTCATTCTCAGGATCCACAGCAAAGAATTCGGTGCCCCCATCAACCTGTTTGGTTTCTAAATATCCTAGATCGCCTGGTAACCACTGAATGTTTGCACTGCCTTCGTATTGCAGGAAACCGGGAGTACCCATCTCTTGATAAAGCTCAAAACCTCTTAATTGGTCTTGGGCATAAACAACCACAGTGGTCGAGGAAATGGGTATTTGTAGGGCTATAAACAGCGCCAAAAGTGTGAATATGTAATTTTTTATAGACATTTTGTTCATGGTCTTCTTGTGATAGATACGGTGAATCATTGTACAATCTTTTTCAGGTTATATGGGTAGGCCTTAGACTTCATCCTAAGGTTGGCCTTAGTGTTGATGTTACCGGTAAGGCCATTCTGTCTTGCTAATGGTGCTTACAGCTGGTTGTCAAGATCTCTGATTATGTCAATATTAGTCAACGGTTGTCCTAAAAATCGTTCTGCAAGTTCCTGAAACCGTTTTGGTCGATCACTCACATAACAGTTGAAAGAACCCCCTTGTGTATTACATCCTCCATGCTCCTCTAAATACTGCTTAGCCGATGCCGCTATGGATTCTGCCGAATCTATAATGCGTGTCTGCTTGGAGGGTAAAACATGAGCAAGTAAATTAGTAAATAAAGGATAATGAGTACAACCTAAGATTAAGGCATCAAGGGAGTCCTGATCAAATGCCTGAACATACTCTTTCAGGGTTAGTCGTGCCACCTCATGCTCTATCCATCCCTCTTCTGCTAGAGGAACCAATAAAGGACAGGCTTGTTGAATGACCTTCACTGAGCCAAGCTGTTTAATTAGGGCCGCCTCATAGGCTTTGGACTGAACCGTAGCAATGGTACCAATGACCCCAACGGTTGGTACAGCCCCCAATCCAGACTCGGAAATTGCCTTAGCCCCTGCACTAATTACATCCAAAACAGGGATGGATCCAGCCCGAAGCTCAATGTCCTTCTTAGCGGAAGCGGAAACGGTATTGCAGGCAATCAATATCATTTTGACCCCTTTATTCATCAAAAACTGGGTGATCTCAAGAGCATAAGCGCGTACCGTTTCTTCAGACTTTACTCCATAGGGTACCCTTGCAGTGTCCCCAAAATAGACGATGTCTTCATTTGGTAGCGCAGTTTTCACCGCTTTCGCCACGGTTAGCCCACCAATTCCAGAATCAAAAATCCCAATAGGCCTGTGTTGGTTATGTTGTATCTCGCTTCTCAAGAGGCTGAATGATTATATGCTATCAATTGTATGTAATGTATCATTTTATTTACGCTATATTCAATTGTATGATGCCAAGATTTAATTTTATTAGAGCGGTGCGGATGTGCACATTACTGCTCATGCTCACCCTATCTTCTTTAGCGCATGCGCAATCTTCCTCACGAAACGCAGCTACTTCCTCTGAAGCAGATTCTCTTATTCAGGCTATTGACTTCAAAGAAATTTTTGTCATCGGGTTCCTACAAAATCAACGATTATTAGATACTCCTGGGGCAATTCAAACCCTAGATCCCGCCGATTTCACCGCACAAGACCAACATTCTCTGCGTGGGGCTCTCGATAAAGTCTCAGGACTTCGCTTTGAGGAACGAGCCCCGGCTAGTTATCGAATTTCCCTACGCGGAAGCTCACTAAGAGCACCATTTGGTATTCGTAACGTCAAGGTATACTGGAATGATTTCCCCCTTACTGAGCCCACAGGTTCTACCTTCTTAAATCTACTGGATCCCATTCAATTTCAGCAAGCAGAGGTGTTAAAAGGACCATCGGGGAGTTTATATGGCGCAGGAAATGGAGGAGTATTACTTTTCCGAAGTTTTCCATTATTAGCTGAATCTACTGCTGCTTCGAGTATATCGTCAGAAGGGATGACTTCGAAGCCCGCTATTTCAGAAACATTATGGGCCCGAACTACCATTCAGCAACAGGCCGAAATTGGGGCCTTTGGTAGACAGGTTTTGGGAAGCCGTATTGTACAAGAAGACCAGCATTCCCAGATCGGGCTCCAATGGGCTCAATCACAACTAGACGGCTACCGTAAGCAGTCGGCAATGGACCGGAGTATTTTTGAATTTAATGGCCGGTTCAGAGTGCCAGAAACCAATCAAACACTCTCTGCTCACCTAATGCATAGCGATTTGGTCTATGAAATACCAGGCGGCTTGAATGCCGATCAGTTTAGGGAGAACCCTCGGCAAGCCCGACCTGGGAACCGATTTGTCTTAGGTAGCGAGGATGCAGAGGCCGGGATTGATCATGAAGCTATTCTAGCAGGCGTCCACTGGGATTGGACCCTTTCACAAAATTGGAGCCAAAGAATTTCTTTGTTTGGCAGCTCATCCAGTTTTGAAAACCCTTTCAATTTAGATTATAAAGTAGATAATAGAATAAGTGGTGGATTTCGTGGACTTTGGTCTTGGGAATCAGCCACTTCGGCACCTTCAGCCTCTTCAAGACCCTCCGAAGCCCGTTTGCGCTGGGACGCAGGCATTGAACTACATCGAGCCGCCTACGATGCCAGAAATTATGGGAATAAGATGGGGATGGTGGACACACTCAATTTTGACGATCGTATTTCTGTAGATCAGCTCCTTGTATTCAGTTCGCTTCAGTGGCAAATTACTCCTTCCCTTCGCCTTCAATTCGTACAGAGTGTAAACGACCTTACTTATACGATTGATCGTCTTTATGCCGCCCATGGATATGGAGTTACGGGAACCATCGATCGCACGTTTAAGGTGCAATGGATTCCAAGAATAGGGCTAAACTATCGCTTGACCACCGACCTCACCACGCACCTAAGCCTTGCTCGTGGTTTTTCACCCCCTACACTCGAAGAAATTCGCACCAATGAAGGGACTGTTAACACGGACCTTGAGGCTGAAATTGGCACCAACATTGAATGGGGTGTTCGGGCCTACGTATTCGATAAACGATGGTTTATTGATGGAAGTCTATTTTATTTCTGGTTGAATGATGCCATTGTCCAACAGCAAACCGAAAGAGGTACCTTAATTTTCCTAAATGCAGGCGAAACAACCCAACCTGGAGCAGAACTTCGAGTAGAAGGTAGTCTCTGGAAACTCGACTATACCTTTGCAGGCAGTTATTACCCTTTTGAGTTCAAACGCTATCAAACCAATCGAGGTGTATTTGACGGTAATGCGTTGACAGGCGTACCAAAAACTCAACTCCTACAACAACTAACTGCAGATTTACCCGCAGGTATTCATCTCCAGCTATCCCATCAATTCCAGTCAGAATTACCTTTGAATGATGCTAATACGGTTTATGCGGATGCCCATCATCTTATGCGAGCACAATTAAGTTGGGAGCATCACTGGAGCGCAGCTTTATTCTCTCGAGCATACTTAGCCGTGGATAATCTGACCAACCGTTCGTATAGCTTAGGCTACGATACCAACGCATTTGGGGGACGGTACTATCAACCAGCTGCAATGAGACATGCCTATGCCGGAATACAACTACGATGGTCGCTCTGAACTATTGGACCTGGTTAATGGTCCAACATCGCAGTCCATCTCGGGTCAATGCCACCAACTCTTGCTGACCATCCCCATTTAAATCAGCAAACATGGGATACCGCATTGACGCTGTGGGCAGTTCAAACAAACGCTCTTGATTGATGATGGTCCAAGCAAATAAACGCCCAAAATTTCCGGCTAATCCAATATCTAAATTATTGTTCCCATCCATATCTACAAAGCGCAGATCACTCTGAGAAGTAGCGGATTGACCCATAGTGAAACTAGCCACTAATTCAGCATCATCGCTGTATAAGAAAATCGAACCATTCTCACTAACCATACCAAACAAGTCTTTTCTGTAAAAACCAGTACTGTCTCGAAGTAACACCGAGGGGTGCTTAGTTAGGGAAATTAACGGTGCCGAACTAACAGAGATCCCCTGGATTTGCAGAGAATCTTGTTGGATTTGTAGTATTTGGCGGCTGCTATCTGCCCAAATTGGCTTTGTATCGAGACCATATAAAAACCCGTCAGCTCCAGTACCTCTCCACTGCTCGTTATATACAAGAGGATCCGATAGGAGTGGTGCAGGGAAAAACACAGGATACCCGTTCTTGACCTCCCCCCTACTATTCCAGCTATGAACAGAGTTTTCTGCATGAGCTATCAACACCCAATCATCCTCCCACTGGGTATGTAATATGGCGTTGTGAATTGCCGCATTCACTTTCTGTGGCCAGCCTCGAACATTCTGTCCCCGACCATCGAGCACATGCACCGAACGAGCAGCCGTTCCAACAACCAGCTCCGGGATCCCATTGCGCAATACATCGGTGACCAATAAGGGGGTGGTTATCTCTTCACCTACTTCAATTGGGAATTGGGGAAGTAGTGATTCGTTCGTATTCCATGCATAAATTTTAGTACCTGCTGCTTGCATAATAATCTTTTGGCCATTTCCGTACCAATCATACACCAAAGGACTTCCTACTGGTATATCCTGTCCAGTTTGCGCACGAAAAACCTCCGTCCCGTCAAAAGCAACCGCAATGACCGAGCCATTAACCGTGGTTGCTAACACCTCCTGAGTCGAACTACCCTTTACATCTACCGCAATTGGGGTTGCCACTAGGGAATCGGCACTTAGTGGCCAGACCCATAATTCTTCGTAGGGTTGAAATTGTCCTTCTAGGATAAAGCTATTCAATACAAAACGGGCACGGTTAGATTGCGGTATGCGCTGTATTTGCATCATAGCACCATCAAATCCCTGAAGCAAGGCTTGCAAAGGAGCCTCAGGCATGAGCATTGGAGCTAAAAATTGGATAAAATCTTTCGAAGAAAACCATGCAATAGCACTTCGGTCCTCCCATCCATTATCCAACAATTCCCGGTAACGATCTTCATAATACACCACTCTGCGGCGTTTGCGATCGGCCTCTACCGTTTCCACTAAACCCTTTCGAGTAGCCAAAATGACTGCCTCTCCAGAAAAATTCACATAAAAATCAGTAAAAGGGGACAAGCCTCCACCAAATAAATCGGCTAACAAAGCACTTTGCACATAAAAACTCTGGTCCACTTTTCGCAGTATTCCTTGTTCTGCCCACTCTTCAAATTGTTCCTTAACAATTCTAGGTGTCTGCAACAGCCGCATGAACAAAAACTCTCCTGTAGCTGCTACTCCAGATTCAGCATAACTCACCACCCCAAACTCTTCGGCCGTACTCAGCGCTAAATCGCTGTAAAGTTCGGGATTGGCAAGTAATAATGAATCCAAGGAAGAAGACCCCGCAAGCCCTTTATTAGGTGATAACCTGGGTGGATAATGCATGATGGTAAAACCGGCAGCATTAGAAGCGATATACCGATCAAGCTCAATAGAATAGTTACTATGAGTTAAAGAGCGTACTAGAGTAGACGCCGCTGAATCACTAAGACTTAGTTGTGCTCTCAGTTCAAAGCCATCTCCATCTTCATCCAATATCCCTTGAATTTTTACTGCCGAAAGCCCGTTGGTCGCACCCTGAATACTGGGACGATATCGAATCTGAAATAATTGCTCGGTCCATTCATCTAAATTCTGTAGCATCACCCATTGTTCTGATGGGTTTACCCGATCCAAAGGAATCAGAGGAGCATCTTCAGAAGCTTGTTTGGAATTATCTACCCACTCTTCCGAGCTAAGATCAGCAGCAGCCGAGTAAGGATAGTCATCGCCTATGTAGGTTGCTAAGGAGCGCTCTACCACTCCAGAATAAGCTGAAACAATCCAATAATCATGTATGTTAGACGCATACAAAGCCCCGTATGGCGTTATCAATCGGTGAATATCTACCTTCCCAAATCGATAATTATTTTGAGTGAGTGGCTCGTAAAATAGTGGCGCCCATTCCTCTATTTCCTCATCGGTTTCAAAAACCCAAAGAGTGGTATTTCGGGTTGATGAAGACCGCACCACTGCCACCGCTTTAAGGGCCAAGTCAGAAGTTATTTGCCGTTGGATAAAATCCAGAGAAGCCAAGGGTACACTGGATACGGGGTCAAGTAATCTCATGTAGGATTCCTGACTCAGCTGCTGAAGACTTAGTCCTTGTTGTGGTGTAATGACCCATCGAGCATCTTCTGGCAAAGAAAATGTCCATGGTTGCTGCTTTATTCCTGAGCAACTCAATACAAAGAGTACAACGAAACCAACCCAACTACGCATAGACCAAATCAACCTAATTTTGTTATTCTGTGATATCAAACCATCCTTTTCAGTATTTTCGCTTAAATATACGGACTTCCATTAATCACTTATAGAAACATAAGGTATTTTAAGGTAAATGAGTTTTTTGAACCCATTTTTTTTACTGGCACTCTTAGCTGTAGGCTTACCGCTGCTTCTGCATCTATTGAAATTGAGAAAGGCCAAAAAACTCTCCTTTTCTACTTTGCAGTTTTTTAAAGCATTGGAGCAGACAACCCTGCGTCGTGTTGAAATAAAACGCTGGTTACTACTCTTGCTCAGAATGTTGGCCTTGGCCTGTTTAGCCATGGTGTTAGCTCGACCATTTTTACCCCCAAACAGTTTTGGTATAGCGAGGCAAAATGCGTCAGTGGTTCATGCCATACTCATCGATAATTCCCCTTCTATGGCTCGAGTGGGACCTGAAGGACCGCTTATTGAACAAGCTCAAAAATTGGCCTTAGAAATGATTGAGAATGGGCGGGACAGGGATCGGTTTGTAATTCAACATACTACTGGGACGGCCTTGTTCAATCAAATATCGCAGGCAGCGACTGCTCGGGCCCTAGCGCAAGAAATAAGCATTCAACGGGGAGGTAATTATCTTAGTAAACGATATTCCGAGTTAGTCGAACTCATCCAAAATGCTCCATATGCCCAAAAAAATATCTATTTCATAACTGACGGTCAATCAACCAGCCTCACTCCATTGGTGGAGTATCTGGATCAGGTTAATGATAGTACCGCTGACAGTCAGGCCTCTCGCCCCCCCCTTCCAACCACCATTATTAGTCTGGGTAATGCTGAAGTCCAGAATACCTATGTATCGAAGGTTGAACTTTCGTCGGACTTGGTAGCCATCAATACCTCCTCGGAACTATTTGTAGAGGTGCGTAATGCCAGTTCAATTCCCGTGGCTAATCAGTTTTTAACCCTTGAATTTAATGATCAACAAGTTGGTCAGTATACCTTAAGCTTAGGGCCTGAGGAGTCAAGAACACTTGGTTTCGAAATAGTTCCAAGCTCCACCGGATCAAACACGGGTCTTCTGCGATTAGAGGGTGATGAGTTTGGCTTAGATAATGAACGAGCTTTGTCTGTGTTTGTTCCCGATCAAAGAAATATTCTTTGGCTGGAAGAGTCCAGTGCACCGGTGGGTCCACGATCGCCCCTAGAGTTAGTTCTTCAGACCCTATCTAATCCACGAAATCCAAGTTCAAACGCGCTAAATATTACCAAAAGGACCCTCAATAGTTGGGATGAACAAGAACTCGATGAATTCGATGCCGTACTCATCCACGGACTCACTCAGATTCCTGATGGGCTCGTAAGCAGCCTTTTACCCTGGATTCAAGATGGGCATGGTCTATGGGTAATTCCTAGTTCAACAAGTCAATTACCCAGTTATAATCGTTTGCTATCCTCCTTTAACGCAGGGCAGTTTATAGGTCAGATTGGTGATTATGGTAGTTACAATGTCCAAACAAACGCCAGCGAACTCATTGAAAATCATCCTTTATTTGACGGGCTTTTTGACAAGGAAGAACGAGAGGAACTGTCCATTGATCCTATTTCAGTCTATTACCAATTCAGGCACAATGCTACGGGTGCTGATGGTGGATTTAACTTAATCCAAAACAGTTTTGGTGAGCCTCTGCTATTTAATAAAGCCTTTGGGAACGGGCAGTTATTAGTCTCTAGCCTTGGTTATGATGCGGGATTCTCCAATATTCAATTAAAACCCATATTCCCACCACTCATTTACCGAGCACTCATATTTATGAGTTCCAGTCAGCAAGGCGGTCTAGATGAACACGAACTAGGTAGCACGCTAGAAATCGAAGATGAGCAAAGCATGGCGAGTGCCCAATTTGTACAAGGTGATAAAAAATGGACAGCGAGAGAGCAACAAAGCAGCTCCGGACTTCGTTTTAGTGGTGATGATCAAGAATGGGAGTCCGGTTGGATTCAACTGAAAAACGATGCTCGTCAAAGAAGTATAGCACTATTATCACCTATGAGTGAATCTATATTTACCGTCCTTGACAAGCAAAGTTGGGAAACAAGAATCTCAGATAGTCCTTATCTTAGTTTAGAAGAACTTAGTAGTGAGCAGCTTAGTACTGAAATACAAGCCATTAGTTTTGGACGAGAAATTTGGACTTGGTTTTTATTAGCTGGCCTCTTTTTTCTTCTATTGGAAACCATGGTTAGCGCCTTTTATTCTCCGCAAAAATATGAATGAATTTTTAGCTCACTTTTTTTCTGGTTTATTGGTGGTGTTTACCCTTGCATCGACCCTTATGGCGGGGTACTCCCTGAGTAATAAATTCCGTTTACGTGGGGTACGACTACACTGGCGTGCTGGGAAACTGATGGGATACCCACTTTTTGCCACTGTTTTTTTAGTGTTGATAGGCATACTCTCGATAGTTTCTGTATTTATTCTCCAAGATCGACTCCATACCCCTGTATTCTTAGGCTATTTTTGGATGGGTTCTATGTGGTTTGTCTCTAGCTACCTCAGTTCAAAGCATTACATTACCGACCATGGAATCGTAAAAAATATTAACGATCCCGCGCAAACCATTCCATGGTATCATATAATTGATTATGTAGAGCATTCTACTGAAAAAGGCATACGGTATATGTTCTCATACACCCAAGCCAATTCGCATAAACAGGAACAGTTTAATCAACTACGCATTGAAGTTCCTCACTCTCAAACTCCAGCATTTAATAAAATTATTGCCCTTAAGTTGCATATGAAGCTGGATGAAACTGAAGTACCAACCATCAATTGGAAGAATCTTCAGTCATAATTTCAATATTCGCTCCAAATTTTCATTCTAGCTCAAAAGGAATCAATTGTTAGACGATGTTAAAAACTCGGATATTGACAAAGAAAAAGTACTCTTAGTTGGTATTTATGGGCTTAGTTCGGAAAAATTCCAAGCACAAGAGCACCTTGAGGAATTGGCCTTACTCACCGACACCGCTGGTGGTATACCTGTAGCTAAGGTGCTCCAACAGCGAAACAGGCCGGATGTTAGCAGTTATGTTGGTAAAGGGAAATTGAACGAAATAAAAGGGCAAATGAGCGCCTTAAAGGCAAAAACAATCATCTTCGATGATGACCTAAGCCCAACACAAATTAGGAATGTTGAAAAAGTTACCAACGCAAAAGTGTTGGATCGAAGCGCGCTCATTTTAGATATATTTGCCGCGCGAGCTCAAACAGCCGCGGCCAAAAATCAGGTAGAGCTAGCACAGCTTCAGTATCTTTTACCACGACTGACTCGTTATTGGACGCATCTATCTCGTCAAAGTGGAGGTATTGGAACCAAAGGCCCTGGTGAAACTCAAATAGAAACCGATCGTCGAATTATTGGTCAGCGAATTGGGGTGCTAAAATCAAAACTAGAAAAGCTCGACAAACAACGAACTACTCAGCGGAAAAGTAGAGATAATATGACCCGAGTATCCCTGGTGGGATATACTAATGCTGGAAAATCGACCCTGATGAATGCCTTGACCAACAGCGGTGTTTTTGCTGAAAACAGACTCTTCGCCACCCTTGATTCCACCGTTCGTAGGCACCAGCTCAGAAGCCATGAAATTTTACTTTCCGATACCGTAGGATTCATCAGAAAGCTCCCACATCACTTGGTTCAAAGTTTCAAATCTACTTTAGACGAAGTACGAGAGGCTGATCTTCTTATCCACCTGGTCGATGGAAGCTCGAGTATGGTTCATGAATACATAGAAGTCGTACAGCAAACACTTAAAGAGCTTAAATCGATAAAAAAACAGACTCTTCTGGTGTTCAATAAAGTAGATTGTATTGATGATGAGCAGTACGAAATGCTCCGTGGTGAATATCCGAACGCACTGTACATATCTGCAGTTCGAGGAATAGGATTAAGTCAGCTTGAAGAAGCCATTGAGCAAAAAATTGAATCTAATTATAAACAGGTGGATATCGATATTCCCATTCAAGCGTACAAAGCAGTGGCATTCATTCATGAACATGCCCATGTAGACAACGAAGAATATACCGGTGAATTTGTGCATATTTCATGTAGAATGGATGAAAAAGATTTCAAGCAATTATCCAAGATGTTGGATACTATAGAGTATAGCATCGGAAACCGATAATATTCTATATGATTATCATCCGTAGGTTGCGAAAAAAGTATTAAAATGACCGTTTTAGTAGAACAACATATCGCTGGAATAGAGTTAAGCGCTAGTTTAGACGAAGTTAATGCTTGGCTAGAGCGCACTCAAATGGACTCCTTAGTTATTACCAATAAGGGGCGCCTAATTGGTCTGTTAGACGCACAATGCATAACAAATGGTGGGTTTGGCCCTGAGTTTGACAGTCTAGAGTCTTATCTCAATGCCTATCCTGAAGAAGTGCAACAAGGGGCTTATATTCGTGTTAACGATCATATCTTCCGCGCAGCAGAAGCCTTCAGTTATGAGCTTGGTGACCACCTTCCCGTGGTAGATCATGAACATAGCTATATTGGTATTCGCACGCGCAATGATGTGCTCGAAGAGTTGTGTGAGTTTTTAAACATGGGCCAAAAAGGGACGGTGATAGACGTGCAAATCCCTTCAGAAGAACCCCTAATTAGTGAAGTTATTCGATTAATAGAAACTGAAGGTATTCGTGTCAAAACCGTAACGGTACAACAACCCAACATCGACGAAGAGCATTGTACATTGACGATTAAATTTGACAGTGAAGAGGTCTCTAATGCCATCTCTACTTTAGAACGATTCGGATACACCGTATATACCCCTCACAAAGACTTGCAGCGAGACATAGATTTTCATGAACGAGCCAATGAACTCATTCGCCTTTTGGATCTGTAAGCGATTTAGCCAGAAGCATCCAGCATTTTCATCTATGTATAGCACATTCATCGCCAAAACATCAGTTTTTGACGCAACTATAAGGTTTACGCATTTTCTAGTCATTCTCGCGCTGTTGATAGGTACGAATGTGCTCAATTCTGGCTTAGCTCAAGCACAGAACCTTCCCTCCTCAAATAGTCAAAAACTGCTCCAAGCTATTGAAGCCTACGAAAAAGGGCATTTCGAACAAGCCTCTGAACAGCTACACGCTCTTACTGAGGGATCATCTACATCATCTACTCTGACGGCCAAAATAGAGTACTATCAAACGCGAAGTTTAGTAGCCCTCGATTCGACCAAAATAGAACCCTACTTCGAAGACTATATAATAAAATATCCTGGAAGTATTGAATCAGGCATCCTTCTTATGGAACTCGGGCACCTCAAAGTACGCTTAAAACGATACGCTGAGGCGGTTCAGCATTACCAAGACGCATTGAATTCTGGCTTAGACCCCAACACCTCAGCCCAGGTACATTACTGGAAAGCAGAAGCCTTAGCAGAGGCAGGGGATTACGACGAATCCCGCGAAGAATTTATGGTATTAGCCAACACCTTTCCATCATCAGAGTGGTCTGCTAAAGCCTTGTATGCAAGGGGACGATTGTTTTTAACAGAAAATCGGTACGATTCCACTTCCTCAGCCTTTGAGTTACTCAAAGAACGCTACCCTAACGATCCCGTTACACGTGGTGTTGGAACGGCTCTGGGAGAGTCGTACTACCAGCAGGGACGTTATGAGGAAGCCATTGAAGCTTTAGATGCTCAAATGATTTTTTTGGATAATGCATCCATTATCAAGGCATTATTTTTAATGGCCGAAGCTCACAATTACTTGGGTAATTATGAGGAAGCTATTAAGGATTACTTACGCTACATCAACCTTACCAAAGGAACCGAACGGGAAGCTCCTGCTCATTATGGTTTAGGCTGGTTATATCACCGTCAAGGAATCTATCATTGGGCAGCTCAGTCATTCGAGAAAGCTATTAATGGTGATGATCTAACCTCCCGAAAGGCCTTATATTACGAAGCAGTGAACCATAAGCTATCTGGAAATTTTCAACGAGCAATGGACACCTTCAAAGAGTTTGGTGATCGCTTTAAAGAAGGATTATGGGTAGAAAATGCCTATTACGAGTGGGGAATATCGGCTTTTGAAGCCGGTGATTATGATGGAGCTATTACGATTTTACTCAATCTAATTCGCCAACAAGACAGCCTTAGCAATGGGGCTCAAGTGTATACCCTTCTTGGTGAAATTTTCTATGCCAACAACGAATACACCTCAGCTATTACAGCTTTTGAACAAGCAGAAACCATGGGTAATGTCGACCCTTACTTACGTAGACAAGCACAATTTCAAAAAGCATGGATTTTACACCGTAATCAAGCTTTTGAACAGGCTCAACCACTCTTTGAAAATGTATATGCCGAAGCCCCAAATACCAAATTGGGTGCTGAAGCCTTATTTTGGAGCGCTGACAGTTACTATAAATTGAACCAATTTAGTGAGGCCTCTAGCCGGTTTAAGACCTTTACAGAATATTTTCCTAAGCACGAAATGATGGGAGCTGCCCTATACTCTTTAGGATGGTGCTACTTCAAGTTAGGCGATTTTGAGTCTGCAGTAACTCCTTTAGAGACCTTTTTGGATGAATACGAAGCCCCTCCTATTGCTCTTTTTCCTTATGATACCGATACTCAACTTCGCATTGGGGACGCTTACTATGCACTAGGGCAGTATCGTAAATCCATTGAATTTTATAATAAGGCGATTGGAGCTGAACCAGGTGGAGACTATGCTATGTTTCAGGTAGCAAACTCCTATTACAGAGCCAATCGAACTTTCGAGGCAGTGAGCACCTTCCGGCGCTTGTTGCGGATTTATCCATTCAGTAAGCTACGCGAACAAGCCCAGTACAACGTAGCCTACATTTATATGACTACGGGAAACAACGAGCAAGCTATAGAAGAATTCGAAACGGTTATAAACCGCTATCCAGGAACGGAGTGGGCTGCGCGAGCTCAGTATAATATTGGAGATGCTCACTACAATGCCGGTGCCTATGAGTTGGCAATCGGGGCATACCAACAGGTCCTCGATCGATATCCACGTAGCTCCTACATTATACAGGCAATCAATGGTATACAGTACGCTCAACTATCATCAGGTAAAATGGATAGTTCGTCGGTCATCTTAGAAGAATTCCTTGGCGACAATCCCCAGAGTAGTACGGCCGATCGCCTACGTTTCCGTCAAGCTGAAAATACCTTCCAAAGCGGCGACTACCCTACGGCCATTAGAGAATTTAGGCAGTATCTTCGAGTGACAAATTCCGATCAATTAGCCCCTCAAGCCTATGCTAATTTGGGTGAATCATACAAACAATTAGGCGATGAAAACAGGGCTATTCAAGCCTATAAGCAGATTTTAACTGATTTCCCTCAATCTAACCAAGCGCCCAGTGCGCTAACTTCACTAGGTTTATTATACTTCGAAAAAGCTGATTATGAGGAATCTCATGAATACTATGCTCGCCTTTTAAATATAAGCAACCGGTTCCAGCAAGAAGCCTATATTGGTATGGGAAATGCTCGGTTGGGACAAGCCAATTATGATGAAGCTAGAGACCAATTTGCAGCAGCCCTACAGATAAATCCCACCAACGCCAATGCCCAATTAGGACTCGCAAAAGTCGCACTCGGACAATCCAAGCTTACTGAAGCTCGTGACTTACTATTACCCATTGCCGACCGCAATACCACCGAATTAGGCGCAGAATCGCAATATTTAATCGGAATAATTAGTAAAAATGAAGGAAACAGTACACTAGCTTTAGAAGAATTTGCAAAGGTTAAGGTATTATTTGAAGCCTTTGACGAATGGGTATCTGCATCGTTATTAGAGTCAGCCCAAATTCATCTCAGTTTGAGTAATACAGGCGAAGCCTCTGGAATGCTTAACGAAATCATCGAACGGTATCCTGACACTCCGGTCAGTCCGGCTGCTCGCACACTTATTGAACAACTAAATCTTTAGCCCCTTCCTCATTTATGTCTATACATTCGGTAGATCCCGCCAACTCCTTGAATGGGATCATTACGCTAGCTCCTGACAAATCAATTGCTCAACGTGCTGCCATCTTTTCACTACTGCATGATGGACCATCCACGATCTATAATTACTCTCAGGCGCAAGACCCACAAACTACCTTACACTGTGTAGAATATTTAGGTGCAATGGTAGAAGTAGAAAAAGAGAACGATAAATTAATTATTACTGGAGTAGGACGTGACGGGATTTCCGCACAAACCGATGAGTTAGATTGCGGAAACTCAGGCACTGCTATGCGTCTTTTATCGGGCGTATTAACCGGAGCGGGTATATCTGTAAAACTCATTGGAGACCCGAGCCTAAGCGGGCGAACAATGACGAGAATTATTAACCCATTAGAAGAGATGGGAGCTCACATTTTGGCTAGAAATGGAGCATTTGCCCCCCTATTCATTAGTCGAGAAGACCCCTTGAAAGCCTTGAAATTTACTCTACCTATTCCAAGTGCCCAATTAAAATCTTGTATTTTGTTGGCCGGCCTTTTTGGGGAGGAGGAAACCTGCGTTATCGAGCCTATCCCAAGTCGAGACCACACCGAGCGCTTACTGCAACTCAACGTAGAAACAGACGACCAAGGTTTACGTCGTATTTACGCCAGTAAAGCACATGACATACCCTCACAAAATTATCGGATTCCGGGTGATTACTCTGCCGCAGCATTTTGGCTGGTTGCAGGCTCCATTGTGCCCAATTCAGTCATAACACTTCCCGATGTTGGATTAAATCCAACTCGTATCGCATCGTTACACATTCTAAAAGAAATGGGAGCCCAGGTAGATATACTTGAGGATGAGTCCGAGTTTACCGAACCTGTGGCAAAGCTTACCGTACGGACTGCCGAGCTAAGTGGAATAGAAATCCCACCAGAGTGGATACCTAATACCATCGATGAGCTACCTATTCTAGCGGTCGCTATGGCTTTTGCAGACGGAGATTCACACATACGAGGCGCCGCCGAGCTTCGTCACAAAGAAACCGACCGGATTATGGCTATTACTAAATTATTAGACGCTATCGGAGCCTCTTATAAGGAATACGATGATGGGCTTAGCATTCACGGGAATCCCAGTTTAACCTTTAATGCCGCACATTTTGAAAGTTTTCATGACCATCGTATTGCTATGGCATCGGCGGTAGCGGCCCTGCGTGGAAATAAGTCTTCAAGCATTAAAGATGCCGAGGCCGCGGCCGTTTCCTACCCAGAGTTTTGGGATCATTTAGACCATCTCAGAGGGTAATGATTCTAGTTGATATTGCCTCTGTGGCATATGTATGACCATTCGTGTTCATGGCGAGTCTTGCTCCATTCGGGTTCATGAATGATTGTACGGGTTGCGACTTGCGCCCTGACTACATAATTAAACTTTCGGCGGCAATTGGTGTCAATTGCTCGTTTACAGCATGAACCCTGACTAATTAGAGCAATCATTGCGGCTTAAGCAGGGCAATCGCTACACCTTTCATGTAACATCTGACATTTAGTCGGTCAATTAGGCAGACTCATACAACTGCTGTGCATTTGGTACGGTCATTGCTCTCAACTCAATCAAACTAAATAAACTATTATGAAAGCAACATCTGATCTTCACGAAATAGGAGAAGAAATCGAAAAGCAAGTGCACAAATTTGGGCAAGAGCTTCAGGATTTTGTAGAGCGAGTCGTTCCTTCATCCTCCAAGGCCAAAGATTTTCGTCCGGAAGCTGACCTGATCGTTTCCGAGAAGAGCTTAAGTATTGTAATGGATTTACCAGGGCTAACCAAAAAGGAAATTGCGATTACCCGCAAACAAAACGTACTCACCGTGCGCGGAGAAAGAGAGGTAATGTTAGCAGATGGAGAACAATACAAACGAAATGAACGAAAGTCAGGTGCTTTCATGAGATCCTTTGCTATCCCGGAAGAAGCGGATGCTAGCAATATTACCGCTAGCTTTCGAAACGGGGTGCTAACGATACAGCTTCCAATGGATAGTACCAACGAGGACACCACTCATATACCGGTTCAATAGATACAGGTATATCGTGTTAGACATGCCTTAATAACAAATTTAATGACAACATACGAGTAAATAGATACAGCAATGGGAAAAATAATTGGAATAGATTTAGGAACAACCAACTCTTGCGTTTCCGTAATGGAAGGCAATGAACCAGTCGTTATTCAAAACTCAGAAGGTGGACGTACTACTCCATCCGTAGTGGCTTTTGCAAAAGATGGTGAACGTATGGTAGGAGCCCCTGCTAAACGTCAAGCCATTACCAATCCAGATAAAACAATTGCTTCGGTAAAGCGATTTATGGGACGCATGTTCAATGAGGTTTCTGGTGAAACCAAGCAAGTTGCTTACAAAGTGGTCAAGGGAGATGACAATACGGCACGCGTGGAAATCGATGATCGCAAGTATGCGCCTCAGGAGATCTCGGCTATGGTGCTTCAGAAAATGAAACAAACAGCCGAAGAGTATTTAGGCGCAAAAGTATCCGAAGCGGTCATTACAGTGCCAGCGTATTTCAACGACGCTCAACGTAAAGCCACCCAAGAAGCGGGTAAAATAGCTGGCTTGGAAGTAAAGAGAATTATCAATGAGCCCACAGCTGCGGCATTGGCTTATGGTTTAGACAAAAAAGATTCTGATCAGACTATTGTTGTTTATGATTTAGGTGGTGGTACTTTCGATGTGTCCATACTTGATCTGGGTGATGGAGTCTTTGAAGTGAAGTCAACCAATGGTGACACTCATTTGGGTGGTGATGACTTTGACCAGCGCATTATTGACTTCCTTGCCGATGAATTTAAAAAGACCGATGGTATCGATTTAAGAAACGATGCGATGGCTATGCAACGATTAAAGGATGCGGCTGAAAAAGCGAAGATTGAATTATCAAGCTCACAGAAAACAACCATCAACCTTCCGTTTATCACGGCCACCCAAGAAGGTCCGAAGCACATCAACATCGACCTAAGCCGTTCTAAATTTGAACAGCTTGTGGATGATTTAGTGAAGCGATCCATCAAGCCTTGCGAACAAGCACTAAAGGATGCTGGCTTGAGCAAAAGCGACATTGATCAGGTAATTTTAGTCGGTGGCTCGACCCGAATTCCTCGTATACAAGAGGCTGTAAAAGAATTTTTTGGAAAAGACCCAAGTAAAGGAGTTAACCCGGATGAAGTTGTGGCTGTTGGAGCTGCTATTCAAGGGGGGGTGCTAACTGGAGAAGTAGACGATGTAGTATTACTTGACGTAACTCCATTGACCCTCGGTATTGAAACTCTTGGAGGCGTAATGACTCCCCTTATTGAGTCAAATAGTACCATTCCAACGTCTAAGTCTCAGGTATTTTCTACTGCAGCGGACAACCAAAGCAGTGTGGAGATCCATGTACTTCAAGGTGAGCGCGCCCAAGCAGCAGCCAACCGTACACTTGGACGGTTCCATTTAGATGGTATCCCACCTGCGCCAAGAGGCATGCCTCAAATCGAAGTAACTTTTGACTTAGATGCCAATGGAGTACTTAACATCGTAGCCAAAGATAAAGGTACGGGTAAAGAGCAAACCATCCGCATTGAATCTTCTTCTGGATTATCTGATGAGGAGATCGAAAAAATGAAACAGGCTGCCAAGGAGCATGAAGACGAGGACAAAAAACTTCGTGAAAAAGTTGAAAAGATGAACCAAGCCGATGGATTAATCTTCTCGACTAAGAAACAGCTTGAAGAGTATGCTGACAAGATCTCAGAAGACAACAAAAAAGCTATAGAGGAGGCTGTTGCCAAACTTGAAGAGGTGCACAAGGCGGAGAATTTGGACGAGATCGATTCTGCCATGGAAGCGGTGAATACCGCTTGGGCAGGGGCTTCCCAGGAGATTTATGCAGCATCGCAGGCTGAGGCGGAAGCCGCTGCTGGCGCCGCAGGAGCCGAAGGTGATGCGGCGGATGGAGGTGAAACTGCCTCTACTGAGGATAATGACGCTGTTGACGCTGACTTTGAAGTAGTCGACGAAGACGACAAGGATAAGTAATCCTATCTTGAACATCCTTGGCATTGAATCTTCATGTGATGATACTGCCGCTTCGGTATTAACCGAGGCGGGAGTGTTGTCCAATGTCATTGCCTCCCAATCTGTTCATATTCAATTTGGTGGAGTAGTTCCTGAACTTGCTTCCCGAGCCCATCATCGTACCATTAGCCAGACGGTTGAGCAAGCATTATCCGAAGCTCAGCTCAGTATTCAGGACATTGATTTAATCGCTGTTACTCAAGGGCCTGGCCTCATGGGTTCGTTATTGGTAGGGCTAAGTTTTGCCAAAGGATTATCTTTAGCACACCATATCCCCTTAGTGGGCGTCAATCATATGGATGCCCATATTTATGCCAGTACTATTGAGCATAGCCTTGAATATCCATTCATTGCCCTCACTGTGTCAGGTGGGCACACTCAATTAACCAAACTTTCAAGTCCACATAGCCGAGAAATTATTGGCCAAACAAGAGACGATGCCGCTGGTGAAGCCTTCGATAAAGTGGGTAAACTCCTAGGCCTAGACTATCCAGCAGGACCAAAAATGGATTGCTTATCTCGAGAAGGAAATCCTCATTTTCATGTATTTCCTAAAGGGCTCATTAGAGAAGGGCTGGATTTTAGTTTTTCAGGCCTAAAGACCAGTGTACTTTATTACCTTCAAGATAAGGATGAAGCATTTATTACCCAGCATCTCAATGATATTTGTGCAAGTGTAAGCCATGCCATTACCGAGGTGCTTGTGGCCAAACTGGAGCGTGCTATGCAGCTCCATTCCATTCCTCGAGCCGTGTTAGCTGGGGGCGTTTCAGCCAACTCAATGCTACGTATAAAGGTTGCCGCTATGGCAGAGGAAAACGACTTCACTATACATAAGCCCGCATTGGCTTATTGCACCGATAATGCAGCTATGATCGCTGCTACCGCAAAGGTTATACTTGAGAATGAGCCACTTTTTGACAGAGCAAATAAGCTAAAGGATGGGCTTGGAATACATCCGTATGCCGCTCAACCTGTCTAAGGCCTCGAAGCAGTATTAGCGTATTTTGTTGGCCGTACGTACCGATTATAACACACAAGCATCTATGCGGCTTAGCTAGTAATTCAGTACTTTTCCCGGATGAACGAAACAATTGACGCTCTTCAACTAAATCTTGGTGGCGGTGGACTCATGATTATGAATGTGTCCTTGGCTGTTATTATGTTTGGGGTAGCCTTGGAGCTGAAAATCTCGAATTTTAAAGCCATTGCAGAACAACCAAGAGGAGTGCTAGCAGGCTTTATATCTCAATTTATGTTTCTGCCTGCCGTTACCTTCGCACTTATTTGGCTGCTAGAACCCTATCCTAGTTTTGCCTTGGGTATGATGATGGTTGCTGCTTGTCCCGGTGGAAATATTTCAAATTTTTTCTCTCAGTTAGCCGGGGGAAATACCGCCCTTTCCGTAAGCCTCACGGCTATCGCAACCTTACTAGCAGTCATCGCCACACCATTGAATTTTACCTTTTGGGCTAGTTTATATCCACCGACTGCCGAAATTTTAAGAGAAATTCAGGTGGATCTTATTCAGGTGTTTCAAATTGTTGGATTAATTTTAGGTATTCCATTGATTCTTGGAATGCTTGTTAGTCATTACGCAGAGAACTATGCCTTGCGCTGGACAAGTTGGATTAAGCGATTTGGTATCGTCTTTTTTGGGGGTTTCGTGATCGTAGCCTTCAGTATGAATTTTGAACATTTCTTGGGCTATGTTCACCTGGTTATTGGTTTGGTTTTTTTACATAATCTCTTGGCATTGGTAGGTGGCTATAGTTGGGGTAAACTGTTTAAGCTTCCGACAGCCGATTGCAAATCTCTTGCCATTGAAACGGGTATACAGAATTCTGGGCTTGGGCTCTTACTTATATTTAGTTTTTTTGATTCTCTAGGCGGAATGGCATTAATTGCCGCTTGGTGGGGAATTTGGCATATCATTGCAGGATTCACCGTTACTGCCTATTGGACCAAAATCAGGAATAGGTTTTCAACCGTTTAATCATCATGCGTAAAAATTATCTTTTTTATCAATTTTTCAGGGTCATCATTACCAAATGGGGGCTCATCTTTTATTACCGAAAAATACGTTCAATAGGGCGAGAAAAAATCCCCAAACGAACACCCGTGATGTTTATCCCAAATCATCAAAACTCCTTTATGGATGCTCTATTGGTGGTAAGTACAAACTGGAAATACACCTTTTTCTTGACCCGAGCACAGGCTTTTAACACCGCATTTATGCGTTGGTTCCTAGAAAACTTAAATATGCTACCCGTCTATAGGGTTCGAGATGGTATGAGTTCGGTAACAAAGAATAACGCCATCTTTGAACGATGTATTCGTATGCTTAAAAAAAACTATGCCGTACTCGTCTTCGCTGAAGCTAATCACAATTTGAATCGCCGAATTAGACCCCTCAGTAAAGGTTTTACTCGGATTGCTTTCGACGCCGAACAAAAAAATAATTGGGATCTGAACTTACAGATCATACCCGTTGGAGTTAATTATACTAGGCACAGAGAATCTCGAAACGATGTAACGGTGGTCTATGGCGATCCTATTCCTATGAAACAGTATCAAGAGTTATTTGAACAGGATAAACGAAAGGCTGCAAATGTACTAAAAAATGATTTAGCTAAAGTAATGAAACAGTGTACCATGCACGTTCAAAATGCTCAACACTATTTCTTACACCAAGTATTACTGGATGATTTAGCCGACGATCGCTCTCACTTAGTAGACCCCAAGAAAGTACGCCCTCTCAATGAAAAATTAGATCAATTAGCTTCCGAGGAAGATTATTTGGCCGCACAAGAGCTCCTCGAAATAGCTGAAAAACAGCACATTGACTTAAGCCGGTTACAAGAGTACACTACAGGTCAGCAAACTCCTTTTTGGAAAAGACTACTCCTGAGCCCATTTATCCTACTTGGCTTTCTGAATTTCCGGCTCGCCTATATCCCCGTTGATAAGTTAATTCGAAATACCATCAAAGATCATGCTTTTGATGCATCGATTAAGTTTTTAGTCACCGCATTTTTGTTTCCTTTGAGTCTAAGTGTGATTTCTGTTGCATTATGGGTTGCTGGATTTTCATTCAATATGCTACTGATCTACTGGATGGCTAGCTTTTTCAGTTTATTTGGTTTCAAGGAATGGGTAAATAGCCGTAAGCAACAAGCTCATAATCGAAAATGGAGTGAATTTGCTTCGAAATATCCCGATTTGCATGCTGAAATGATTGAGAAATTAAATCGGTTATCATTAATCAAGCAAAAACTGTACAACTAAATTCCGTTTACCAGTCAACATAATATCATAGTAGATTATCATTCTAACAGTACATCAACTTAACCTTCTTATACATGACTTTTCTCAACACATCAACCCGATTATTCTGTCTTAGTAGCTTTACCCTTGCTCTTGTTTTTATAGCAAGTGGTTGTACACAAAAAGAAAATGTTCAAAATAGGGTAAATACACCTTCATTAACCAAAGCAGTTGCTATAATACATCCTATAAATGATAGTAATATTTCAGGGGTTGCTTATTTTGAGCAAGAAGAAAATGGCGTACATGTCAAAGCAGAAGTGTATGGACTAACCGGCCAAAAGCATGGTTTTCACATCCATACCTTTGGAGATTGTACTGCAATAGACGGAACATCAACAGGAGGACATTTCAATCCTTATGGATTTGAGCATGGTTCCCCAGAATCTTTAGATCGCCATATGGGAGCAATGGGTAATTTGGAAGTGAATGAAGATGGAGTTGGCATAAGAGATTACATAGATGAAGTAATTGTACTAAATGAAATAATTGGTCGAGGGATAATAGTTCATGGCGGTGAAGACGACCTAATATCACAGCCATCTGGAGCTGCTGGGCCAAGAGTGGCCTGCGGGGTCATAGGAGTCGCCTCCGGTTCCGAATAATCCCGTTCGATTTCGATTTTTGATAACAGGATAATTCACCCACTTCATTACTATCCACTCTACGACGTGAGTGGTATGTCATTGTAATCGTAACCATTCCCTTTGTACTATCATGGACGGTCCGGGATGTACTACCTGATCAAGTTCCTATTCACTTCAATTTTAAAGGGGAAGCCGATGATTGGGGACCCAAATGGGTCAATGCCATTGCCTTGCCATTATTGGGGATTGGACTGTACCTGCAGTTAGTGGCGGTTCGATCCATTGACCCTAAAAATAAGATTGAAAATAAGCCAAATTATTTTAGAGGTGTACGCACTCCTTGGACCCTAGAAAGTGAGGAGGTTTAAATAGCCACCCATAAATGGTCTAGTAGATTATGGGTTGGAGTGGGGCGCAATAATTATTCTTACTTCACTAGTTCCAGACTCTATAATTAGGCTGGTACTCTACTCTGCTGTTGTTTCCATTTTGGCCCTAGGGCCCTTGGTTTACTCCTTCCTAGAACATCGTAGGACTTCACCCTAATCCTCTGGAGTCTGCCAAGAATTCATTTGATCAACAATGTATCGGTTTAACTGGCTAACAGAAACTCGCTCTTGAGTCATCGTGTCTCGATGACGTACAGTCACCGTCTCATTTTCTAAGCCATCAAAATCGACCGTCACACAGAATGGGGTTCCTGCTTCATCTAATCTTCTGTAGCGTTTGCCAATGGAACCTGCTTCGTCATACTGTACTGAATAATCTTCCTTTAGTTCACCACTTATTCGAGAAGCAAGCTCCTTTAATTCAGGTTTTTTTACCAGTGGGAACACTCCTACTTGGATGGGAGCTAATGTAGGATTCATTTTTAAGACCACCCTTGAATCCCCGTCCACTTCTTCTTTCCGATAGGCATCGCTCAACACCATAAGGGTACAACGATCTAGTCCAATAGAGGTTTCAATAACATAGGGAATGTACCGCTTGTTTTGGGCCTGATCGAAATATTCCATTTTCTTGCCAGAATATTCTTGGTGTTGGGTCAAATCGAAATTAGATCGGTTATGTATCCCCTCCACTTCTTGCCAGCCTATGGGAAATTGATATTGCACATCGGCCGCAGCACGAGCATAATGAGCCAATTTATCAGGTGGATGTGGAGCAAAACGAAGGTTTTTTGCCCGAATTCCCATGCTTTTATGCCAATTTAGACGCTTTTCAAGCCACTCTTCATACGCTTGTTCGTCGGTGCCTGGCTCTACAAAATATTGCATTTCCATTTGCTCAAACTCCCGCATTCGAAATACAAATTGTCGAGCTACTACTTCGTTTCTAAATGCTTTCCCCGTCTGGGCAATTCCAAAAGGTACTTTTACTCGGGTGGAATCCAACACATTCTTGTAGTTCACAAAAATACCTTGGGCTGTCTCGGGTCTCAGATATACCGCATCATCTTCAGAAGCTGTGGCTCCAAAAGCCGTTTTAAACATCAGATTAAACTGCCGAACTTGTGTCCAATCAAAGGCACCCGAATCAGGTGATTTAATTTCGTTTTCGATGATGATATCATAAAGATCTTCGGTCAAACTCTTCCGAGTCCCGGCCGTATCCAGCTGCTGCTGGATGTTGTCTGCTTGCTGGCTTTTCCCATCTTTTTCCAACTTAAAAATATATTGTTCTATGAGCATGTCCGCTCTATAACGACGCTTAGATTGCTTATCATCAATCATTGGGTCATTAAAACCCGCTACGTGACCACTAGCTTCCCATACTTTTGGATGCATAAATATGGCCGCATCTACACCAACGATGTTTTCATGACGCTGCGTCATTTCTTTCCACCATGCATTACGGATATTACGTTTAAGTTCAACACCTAAAGGTCCGTAATCATAAACCGCACTTAAGCCCCCATAAATTTCGGAGGACTGAAAAATAAACCCTCGTGCTTTGGCTAAGGACACAATGGTATCTAAACTATCTATAATCGACATCGTACTAGATTAATTGTTGATGATTGAGCTTCGACAAAGATACCAATTCTATTTGGCTAATTTCGAACCCTTTTTTGTTTAAAAGTACTATTTTGCTAGTACTGTTTACTCTTAGAGGTCAGCTCGGCTAATGTAGGGTGTTCAGATATTCAATACTCTCACTTTTTACTCATTTTAATTATATATGAAGGTAGGAATACTAGGTGCTACAGGCGCCGTTGGGCAAAAATTCATTCGTCTTTTAGCACAGCATCCATGGTTCACCATAACTGCCCTAGGGGCTTCTGAACGCTCTTCGGGCAAGACATACGCCAAAGCGGTGAACTGGATAGAGGATGTCCCGCTTCCCGATCATGTGGCTCAACTGACCGTTAAACAGTGTAAACCCGAAGCATTTAGCTCGGTGGATTTTGTATTTTCAGGGCTGGACTCAAGTGTGGCAACGGACATCGAAAGCAGCTTCGCTAAATCGGGTATTCCTGTAATTTCTAATGCTAAGAACTACCGTCAGGATCCAACGGTTCCTCTTCTCATTCCCGAAGTTAATCCGGATCATATCTCCTTGATTTCAAGTCAAAACTTTAGCCAAGATGGCTCGGGGTGGATTGTGACCAATCCAAACTGCGTGGCTGTACCGCTTTCACTCGCACTCAAGCCACTACATGACCAATTTGGTCTCGAAAACCTTTCCGTGACCACCTTACAGGCGCTATCAGGTGCTGGTTACCCTGGAGTACCAAGTTTAGATATTCTTGCCAATGTTATTCCATACATATCAGATGAAGAACCAAAAATTGCTCCTGAAACCCAAAAAATATTGGGAACTATAACTTCTGAACACATTGAACGCCCATCATTTACAGTGGATGCCACTTGCACTAGGGTTCATACACTCAATGGACATATGGCTGCGGTAAGTTGTAGGTTTTCAACAAAACCTTCATCGGTTGAAGAAGTAATCCAGACTCTCCAAGCATACCCAAATCCAATTGCAGATTTTGATTTACCAACTTCTCCCCAAGAACTTTATCACTTGCATGAACAGCAAAACTACCCTCAACCACGTCTGCATGCCGATCGAGACAAAGGAATGAGTTTACATATTGGTCGAATAAGGGAAGGTGATTTTTTTCACATAAACTTCGTTTGTATGGCCCATAATACCATTCGGGGTGCAGCCGGTGGGGCTATTTTAAATGCAGAATTACTGCATAAAAAAGGCTATCTCAAATAGATTTGTGACTGTTTCGTTCTGCACGTCTTTAAGATGTTCGAAACTTCTCGTCGAGTTCTTTCAGCTTTAATTCTGAGAGCTCCAGATTGAGCTGTGAAACCATATTGGCTAGTGCTGGCCTATGCGTGCGTTTAAACGAAAAAACACGCTGTGTCAAATCATTTCCTGGAATTGCCTCTAGAATTTTACCACTCTGAGTATGAATCCATAGGCGTGTGCGAAACCATCCCATCTTAGTATCTACAGCATCAATATCCTTTAAAGCCAAATAATGGGTTTTTACCGACGATTTGTAGGCTTCAACCAAGGCATCTTTCACTTGGAACTCGAAATACAACCCGTCTTTTTCCAGGCGCATAATCCCTTCAACCCGCATAAAGCCGCCGTGTACACCATCTATATAAAATGGGACGTTTTTCATGGCTCAAATATACTTGAAAAAAATAAGTTTTCTTGTAAGTACTTCCACTTTGACTACTCTTACAAAATAAATCATACAATGAACCTACCAGATAGGTCTTAATTTCACATTCACCAGTTTGGTAATTCAATGTATTAGGGTTTACTCCAATACCAAATCGAAAAGAGCCTCTTCTAAATCCTCATACGTATAAGTAAACCCTATGGCTTCTAAAACCTCGGACTTCATTCTAATACTATCCAAAATTGGTTGAGCACCCTCTCCAAAAAGAAGTTTTAAAGCAAAACTAGGAACGGTAAATAGGTTGGGACGATGCATGGTTTTAGCCAACACCTGCGTGAAGACATCCATAGTTACAGGTTCAGGAGCACACATATTCACGGGACCTTGAATACGATCGTCCTCTAAGAATTGAATAATCGCCCGAGTTAAATCCCGAAGATGAATCCAACTCATGAACTGGGTTCCGGGACCAATAGACCCACCTAAACCCAGACGAAATGGTGTAAGCATATTTTTTAATGCTCCCCCATCTTGACCCAAAACAATGCCAATACGTGGATTAACCACACGTATTCCTAGTTCCTTAGCTGCTTGCGCCTCTTTTTCCCAAGCGATACATACCTTTGCCAAAAAATCCTCACCTGGCGAATCATCTTCACCTCTCCATTCTATCCCCGTATCTCCATAATAACCCGATGCGGAGGCTGAAATGAAGACCTCTGGCTTATTATTTGATGAGCTCATTACTTGGACAAGCTTTCTGGTTGATTGGATCCGGGAATCGTGGATTTTTTTCTTTACCTCTTCCGTCCAGCGACCACCAATTACTGGTTCACCGGCCAAATGAATAACGGCGTCAGCCTCGTCAATAACCTCATTTAGAGGATTATCCCACGATATATAACGTAAATTGTTTGCCTTGACCGCTTCATATTTGGAGGGATACCTGGTGATGAGTACAAGTTCATAATCCTTTTGTAAGAGTTGTGCGCATATTTCCGAACCTATAAATCCAGTCCCACCACTTAATACTATTTTTTTCATCCTAATCCTTTATGCTATGTGTACATGCTGGAAGTAAGTAGCATGCAAAGTTATCCATAATTATTCTACCTTGCTGAAATACCACAGATAAACCAAACATATTTTCTCAAACATAGTATCTTTAAATTCATAAACTAAAAACATATCAATTCCATTCTGCAATGAACGTACCTTTTTCATTACAAACAGTTGTGCGAATCTTTGTGGGAGGCATATTCATATTATCGAGCATAGGAAAATTCATCGACAGCAGTGACGCTCAATATTTAGTTGAATTGCTTAGCATGAATATTTACTGGCTCATTGAGTACAAAACCTTCATTGTTCTTACTATCACCGTCTTAGAATTGATACTTGGTATTTTATTAGTGCTTAATCGCTACACATTATTCTCTTATGTGATAGCTGCACTCCTAATTACCTCCCTGTCCTCCGTTCTACTATTTTTCAAAATCCAAGGAACTCAGGTAGCGGCTTGTGGCTGTTTTGGTGCATTTGATTTACTTTCTGGCCCTAATGCTACCCTTGCAAAAAATGGGGTTTTACTTGTTTTAATTATTTATAGCATCTTTGCAAACACCAAAAAAATACACGTCCAACCAGTCGATTAAAAAACAAATTGCAGGTAAACATAGGCTGCTGGAGCGGCGAGCAATAAGGCATCAAACCGATCAAAAAAACCTCCATGCCCTGGAATTAGTCCCGAGGAATCTTTTGCATTAGCCTTTCTTTTAATCTTGCTTTCTAATAGATCTCCAATAGGGCCAAAAGTAGCTGCCAAGAGTGCCATTGGAAGTAATTCTAGTAAGGTTAAAGGCTTATCAAATGGCATTGCGAAGAAAACTAAAAGCATTCCTATCACACTACCTAGATAACCAAATGCTAAACCCTCCCACGTTTTATTAGGACTTATAGTGGGGGCTAATGGACGTTTGCCAAAGGCTTTACCTCCAAAATATGCCAAACTGTCTGCCCCCCAAACCATAAATACCAACATAATGGTCAGTATAAAACCGTCTACTTTTGTCCCAAAGCTATCTATCAGTATAAGACTAAGCATACCAATAGGTGCATAGAGTCCCGCAAAAAAAGTTGAACTAAGTTTGGGTAAGCTAGCAGAAGAGGTACTAAAGGTTTGCTTAGAAGTAAACAGTAAAAACAGCAGTAATCCTATTTCGAAGACATATGGGAGTTCTGGCGATAATAAAACCCACAAACCAAATGAATAAGGGAATATTGAATCGCTGGGAGTCAATGCTCCATCTAACAGCCTAATCAACTCGAATTGAATGAGCAGGGTAATACCTATAATCATTGTTTTGAAATACCACCCTCCCATCCATGCCATCCATACAAAAACAATGGCAGCAGGTAAGGCTACTAGAATACGCTGAAGTGAATTGCTCATTCTACTCGCTTTCTAGATCTGTTTGCTTAGATTGATCGTCTCCTTTTTGCGTAGAGATATTCTCGGAATCCAATGAATCCTCCAAAAGTGCATCATCCAAAGGTGCTTGTGGAATGCTTTCTAATAAATCTGTTGCCTGTTCGGCATACTCATTAGGCACATATAAATACATAAGGGCCATTTCACCCACCACTAAGCTATACGCTGTATCACGCTTTGACAGAATTTGTGAAGGAATAGTATGATCCTTTAGAAAATTATGGGCTAGGTTTACTTCAAATTCATGTGTGCTTTCTAAAATACAGGTCCAGTCTTTTATAGCATTTGGGTTGGGACTGCTAAACATAAAAATACTCCGCTAATCATTCAGAGGTACTGACTATTGGTGATGATACATTCGCCAAAAATCGTTTATGTAAGATACTTAATAGTGTAATCAGTAACACGACTCCAATTAAAATCCCTGCCCATGGCAAATCGGTATCCGTTGTAAGTTCTTGATTAAGCATTTCAGGGTATATGGTACTCAAAATAACCTGACCTCCATTGTTCACTAAATGAGCTACCATAGCAGGAATTAGACTATTGGACACATAGGTTATGTAAGCGAATAAGATTCCGAGGGCAGCAAGGGGCAAGATTCGGGTAATTTGCAAATGATATGCTCCAAAAATGAACCCCGAAATAATGATGGCGGCCCATATACCCCAAGACTTTTCAAGTGAGCGCTGAACATAGCCACGATACATTATCTCCTCACAAATAGAGGGAACCAGTCCAATATGAAACAGACCCATCCACAGAATATTTTCTGAGCCTAACAGCTTGGCGATCATCTCATCCATGCTCTGTTGCATTTCAGCCATCCACTCTGGCACCGGTAAAAAAGCGTTTATCCATCCTAGAAAGATAACGGTGGGATAGGCAACAATGGTTAGTACAATGGCCCAAGCAATATATTTATGGGTATCTGGGTTTATTTGTAATCGTAAAAATGACCTCCTAGTACCCGCTTTTGCCGCCAAGCGTGTAACCAATAAGGATCCCAATGCAAAAACAGTTATTTGCCCAGTAGTATTAATCCAAAAAAAGACCGTTGTTTGTTCACTGAGCACCTGCATAAGCGCCTCGATATTGGTCGGATCATCCACCAAAAATACTGCTGCAACTACTCCAACCAAGCCACCCACCACATTAAAAGCAATAAGGGCTAGGAAAACCCAAATAATGGCCATAACACCCAGATCAAATCCATGGCGCTCATACCAAGACACATTATTGGTATCTGTGTTGACGGTAGAGTACTCTGACATAATAAGAGATAAAGTTAAAAGTAAAGAGCCGACTCAGTAAGCCAGCTCCTTTAAGTAAACCAGATAAAAGACTGCGTTATTCTTCTTCTTTGGCGAATATTTTGGCACTGATCATGCCTGATATTACATTGATTATACTTAAACTAACAAAT
>JAYPBC010000013.1:48858-60837 GCA_038124025.1 Balneola sp.
GCATTCATTGATCCTGGCTCGGGGCTAAATGAAAGTGCTTGGTCAATTTGATCTTGAGTTAATCCTTGAGCCTCTAAAGTAGCAATAGTATACTGCATGAGTGCTTCGTTCATGCCAGTATCAATAATTTCTGTCCAAAATAAAGAGATTACTGTTCCAACAATTAGCGTAACTAAACCCGCTAAGAATCCTAATAAAGCACCTTTTCCAATTGGATAAGTAAGATTAAATCCTTTTGCGTACATACGGTTGGCAATAACCCCAGCAATAGATGATATTAAGCATGCGCCAATTCCTAAGCCCTGTCCGGCTCCGGAAGAACCTGCAATGGTCAAATAGGTACTTGCCAATCCTATAACCGTATATACTATAGCGGTAATTAAACCAGCAGTAATAACGGCATTCCAATAACTTGGCATACCATGATGTGTGGTCTCTGTAGTCATTTAATTTTTATTAATGGTTAGTTTATTTAGTTATTTGGTCTTTTATATTCTCTTAACGCTTACAAGGTCATCATATAAGTTGCTACTGAATAATACTATCTTAGTTGTATACGTAAGAATTACCTCATAGTTGCACGTTTGATGAAGTACTACCTTTTGAGCTCATGAACAGGGAAGCCATTAGTCCAAAACATACCCCTAACAATAATCGGGAATAATGAGTATTTGTCCAAATATTCAACGCATTAAATAAGACATCAAAGCCTGTTAAGCCAAGAAAGAAAAAGAACAAGCGCATAGATAGTTTAGTCTTGGGCCAAATGTCAAGGCTGGGTGTCATAACTTTTAACCAAAAACCAAGTGCAAAGGCACCATATATTCCAATACATCGTGAACACACGGCCATTTGAATTCCCAAAAAATCAAATGATCGGGACGGATCCTGATGACATACCCAAGAAAAAAAGGTGTAATGCCAATGAAAAGGAGCTATAACCTCCTGTGCATACCATCCGGGGCCTAAACTAAGTAATGCTAGCAGTGAACTCCCTATCAAAAGCAGAAAATACACCCGGTCGGATATCGCAGATTGGGCTAGGAGTTTTCCCATTTCACAGTACCTCTAATAAATACTTAGGGGCCCTGCATGGTTTTCTGGTAGTCGCATTCATAAACACCAAAGTAACTTCTCCCAAAGCACACCGTTTATCACGTTGTTGAGCAAACACTTCATAATAGGTTACCAATTTTACGGAAGGTTTAGAATATAAGTGGACCTTAATTAGAATTTCCTCGTCATAAAAAAGAGGCTGCTTATAATCTATTTCTGAATGAACAACTGGCAACATAATCCCTTCATCCTCCATAGCGTCATAAGACATTCCTAGACTTCTAATCATTTCCGTTCGGGCTTCCTCAAAGTATTCTAGATAGCGCCCATAATACACATATCCCATCTTATCGGTCTCACTATATCTACTCCGTAATCGATACTCGAAGCTATGAATGGGTGAAGCATCTGGAAATTGAACCATACTCGTTTACTTGTACTGTCCCATGGCCGAATATTTGGCTATTCTTTGATCAATCAGTTTTTTTGAACTTTTTTTAGAAAGTGATGATAGACTTTTGAGCAACTGCTTTTTTACAGCTTCTGCTGCTTCATCGTAATCTCGATGCGCACCTGCTAAAGGCTCTTTTATAACTCCATCAATAATACCAAACTCTAGTAGATCAGGGGCGGTTAACTTGAGGGCAGAAGCGGCCTGCTCCTTATAATCCCATGTTTTCCATAGAATGGAAGAACAAGACTCTGGCGAAATCACGGAGTACCAAGTGTTTTCCATCATGAATACTTCATTCCCCATGCCAATTCCAATAGCACCACCGCTTGCTCCTTCCCCAATAATAATGGTTACTATGGGTACTTTTAGCATAGCCATTCGTTTAAGATTGCGTGCAATAGCCTCCGCTTGACCACGTTCTTCTGCTTCAAGTCCGGGGAAGGCTCCGGGCGTATCAACCAGTGTTAGAACAGGAATGCCAAATTTTTCTGCCATTTCCATGAGCCTGTAGGCCTTTCGATATCCCTCAGGATTTGCCATACCGAAGTTACGATAGGTACGACTAGCGGTATCTCTTCCTTTTTGATGCCCAATAATACATACCGTTTGACCGTCTATTTCACCAAGTCCGCCTACAATGGCTTTATCATCGGCATGGAAACGATCCCCATGTAATTCAATGAATCGATCACAAATTCGCTCAATATAATCTAGGGTATATGGCCGTTCTGGATGTCGTGCCAACTGAACCCGTTGCCAGCGTGTCAAATTCTCAAATATATTCTTTTGAAGACTTTCCACCTTAGACTTCAAGCTCTCCACCTCCTTACTTAGGACTCCTTCGGTGCTTGAAGAAAGCTGCTCTAATTCTTGGATTTTTTTTTCCAAATCGGCAATGGGTTGTTCAAATTCTAGATACTGCATGTATAATCAAATTTAATTTACTTAAATATAGCAAATCCCCACGTCTAAAAGTGGTTTTCTCTGGTTGATGTATTTCTCGCTTGATTTAAAGAGTAGCCTGCGATCCCTACGAACATACTCTTTATAGCTGACCAAATATACTGCGTATTTTAAGGGCCCAAACTCTCCAAATAGCTTCTCGTACAATACCTTTAGACATTTTAGATACCCCTTCTTCACGCTCCCTAAAAATGATGGATACTTCTCTCAAGCTGAATCCTGCTTTCCAAGCTCTAAAATGGAGTTCTATCTGAAAGGCATAACCATTGGATCTCATCCTATCTAATGATATGGACTCTATAACTCTACGATGGATACATTTAAAGCCGGCAGTGGTATCTTTTACCGGTAAACCCGTTATGAGTCTTGCATAAATATTTGCCCCATATGAAAGTATTAATCGACTCAGGGGCCAGTTCACAATACTTATTCCATTAGCATAACGGGAGCCTATTGCAATATCCGTATCTCCACTTTGAACAGCTTCGATTAATCTAGGCACATCTTCAGGTGCGTGTGAAAAATCCGCATCCATCTCACACACATATTCATAATCATGCTCTAAGGCATATTCAAATCCCCGAACATAGGCAGTACCCAAACCCAATTTACCTTCACGTTCTACTAAGTGGATTCGGTTTGGATAAGCATTTTGCTGTTCTTTAATCCGTTCTGCTGTGCCATCTGGAGAGCCATCATCTACAAATAAGATATCCACCTCGGTTTCCAAGGCCATGAGTGTATGAATCATGCGGACAGCATTCGTTGCCTCATTATAGGTAGGTATTATGATTAATGGGTGCTGTTGCATTAGCTTTGTAAAATTACTGACCTTTGCCTTTAATCATTGTGATTAACGTATTAATAATAATTTTTATATCCATTCGTAACGAAATGTTTTCTACATAATACAAATCATACTTGGTTTTTTCTTTCACATCATCCAGTGAGGCATCATATTTCCATTTTACCTGTGCCCATCCGGTAATCCCTGGGCGAACTCTTAGGCGTCTCATATACAATGGAATTTGGTCTTTAAACTGCTCAACAAAATGTTCTCTCTCGGGTCGGGGGCCTACTAAACTCATTTGTCCTCGAATGACATTGTAGAGCTGAGGTAACTCATCGACTCGTAGTTTACGCAACCAATAACCTATGCTAGTAACTCGAGGATCGTCCTTTTTAGCCCACATCGGTCCTGTTTTATGTTCTGCGTCTTGTACCATAGTCCGGAATTTATTCATGATGAAGGGCTTTCCATTACGCCCTATACGTTCTTGACGAAAAATAACCGGACCTGGAGATCCTAAGCGAATTAGTAGTGCCACCAACAACAATAAAGGTGATAGTACAATCAACACAATTACCGAAATAATGACATCCATCAGGCGTTTTACGGCTTTCTCCCAAAGTGGCATAGGCTCTGGAGAAATTTCAATGATTGGCATACCAAATATCTGGTTTGTTTTAGATAAACCACTCACAATCTGGTAGAAATCAGGTAAGAGTTTCAGGCGAATATCTGGGTTATCCAGTTTTGATATGATGGCAACCAGATCCTCTCGGCCATTGGCTTCTACGGCTACCAACACATCCTGAATTTTGTACTTATAGATAATTTGATCCATGTCAGAAAGTTGCCCAATTACATCCTCTGGATATATACCTGATTCAATATCTGGGCCCTTGCCATTTACTTGAATGTATCCAAGAACTTCCATGCCCAAAATTTTATTTCGCATTAGATCATCGAAGGCCATCTTAGCGTTTGAGCCTGTGCCAACAATTAATGTTTTATGTAGCCCCCTGCCTCTTTTTGCGTATAATCGCTGCAGAGTTCTAATGACAAAACGGTTGGTTATGGTAGCCGCCAAAATAATACCCCAGTAAAAAAAGATAATACCGTGGTGGTTTCCGCCCTCAATAAACAACCAATGATCCCAAACCACATACAATACCAACCCTCCCAACATCACAGCCTTAACGACTCGCGTAAATTCATCCAGTCTAGAGATTAAATATATACGCTTATATAATCCTGATAACACAAATACTCCAAGCCAATAGCTACTGAATACCACTCCTGCAGTGAACATATCTAAGCCAAAATCAGCCATTCTTGAATCTAAATAATTAGAATAACGTGAATGAAAAACAAACCAACTTGCCAGTAAAAGTAGATAATCAAGGGCACTCGTTAATATGACTTCGCGATATCGTTGCACGGAAAGCAAATGGATGGTTAGATTCGTAATTTAAATTTTCAAAAAGTACGGATTTTTAATCTGTATGTATAACCGAAACCACTATATGCCTTTATTTTGTTTGAATTAAACAAAACATGTTCTACAAGTAAAGCCCGCCTTGGCCGTCTAACTACTGACCATGGGACTATAGAAACGCCCATTTTTATGCCGGTAGGAACACTTGGAACGGTGAAGGGTGTTTCACAAGATCGACTAAAAGATCCTATCCAAGCCCAAATAATTTTGGGAAATACCTATCACCTTTATCTTAGACCCGGCACTGAAATTATGAGGGCCAGCGGTGGTTTACACGGTTTTATGAATTGGGATCGGCCTATTTTAACAGACTCTGGGGGATATCAGATTTTTTCTCTTTCAGATATACGAACCTTAGATGAAGAGGGGGCACATTTTAAAAGTCACTTAGACGGTTCGAAACACTTATTTACCCCTGAGAATGTGGTGGATATCCAACGAATTCTGGGCTCTGACATTATGATGATATTGGATGAGTGCCCACCCTATCCTAGTGATTATGCGTACGCAAAAAACTCAATGGAACTCACCCATCGTTGGGCTAAAAGAGGGCGAAAACAGTTTCTAGAAACCCAAGCACTATACGGACATCAACAAGCTCAATTTGGTATTGTGCAAGGTGGTACATACAAAGACCTTAGGATTGCCTCTGCAGAATTTATGGCTGAACAGGATTTTGAAGGTATTGCAATAGGCGGGCTCAGTGTTGGTGAACCTATTCCCTTACTGTATGAAATGACGGATATCAACACCGATGTATTACCCAAAAAAAAGGTACGGTATCTCATGGGGGTAGGGACACCGGCTAATTTACTAGAATCCATCGCGCGCGGCGTTGATATGTTTGATTGTGTGATGCCCACCAGAAATGCTCGAAATGGAACTATTTTTACGCGAAATGGCAAGGTGAATCTCAGAAATTCCAAATGGAAAAATCATTATGCCGTCTTAGACGAGGATTTCCCGAGTGATCTATGTCAAAAGTATCAAATGTCCTATGTTCATCACTTACTTAAAACTAATGAATTATTTGGAATGACCTTAGCATCAGAACATAACCTACAGTTTTACTTATGGCTCATGAAAGAAATCAGAGCACACATCCAAAAAGATACCTTTGCCTCTTGGTACCCAGATATGGTCCGCCGTTTAGAGTCAAAAATTTAAAAAATTGCATGTTTATCCTTTATTCCCAGGTATTCCCTGGTTGAAATATAGACTTCAATAATATGTCCATGTCCATACCTAGCGAATAATTTTGCATATAATACAGCTGATAATGCTCAGCATCTTGATCCTCCTGAAACTTACCTTTATTTAACTGAACAAGTCCAGTTAAACCGGGTTTTAGTCCTCCCCTTTTTTCCACTACATGCGTTGAACTAATTTCCCGAATTGGAAGAGTAGAGCCGACCCAAGAGTATCTTCCAAATAATACCCCTACCAAAAACAAACTTCGATTATACCATTTATGCTTGGCTAAGGGCTCTAAAAAAAGATGGCCTTTTGGCCGCCTAATTCCTGCTAAAAGTGCTATAGGCCAAACAAATGCAAAAGCTGGTAAGGCCAAGGCTATATCAAAAGATCGCTTTACGAACCGGTTAATGGGCTTATTCAATGCAAGTTCTACTTCAACCAGTGGTAAACTTTCAAGGTACTCCACTCTTGATTTTCCTAAAATAAAATCCATGCTATCAGGAATAAGCTTGCACTGAACCGATAACCATTGCAAGGTTGAAATAGCTCGAAGCATCTCTTTGTAAGATAGAGTCCGCAATGAGAATAGCACCTGATCGGCATGATAGGCCTTAACTAAATCTTCTAACTGACTTAATGACCCAAGAGAGTTAGGGAGTAGTTTTTGATTGGATGAGTTCTGTTCTATATCTTGACTCTCTAGGTCACTATCCGCTCCTGTTTGGACCCAGCCTAAAACTTCCACATTCCAATCCGGTCTAGCGTGTATTTTAGGTATGAGTTCCTTGGCATCTAATTGGGTCCCAACGAGCAGAATATTAGATTTCTTTATTTGTCCTTTGGCAATGTTTTGATTCCTTCTAGCCTTGATCTGAACGAGTTTCAATCCTATCATGAGCCCGACCGAGAGTCCAAAACCAATCAAGAGCGATAAACGGGAAAAGGCTAGATTTCGTGCAAAAAATGTGATGGCGGCTACCCCGACATACGAAAATAATAGGGCCTTTAATGGTGTGGAAATCGAATCCATTTTGTGTTGATACAACCCTAAGAGTGCCCCAACCAAAAGGTAAATTCCAGAGGCTAGGAGATTGACCCATAGAAACTGAAACGATTGTAGGTCACTGAATATCTCAACACTGAATTGAAACCGAATTAAAAAGCCCAAAATAATGGAGATGTTTAATAGCACTAAATCAGCCGCAATCCATGAAATAGCTTTTAAGCGACTTACAATAAAAGAAAAAATAGTTTTCAACCATAGTGCAGAAAAAATTACTGCTTTGAATAGGACGCTATATCTAGAGGAATGATGCTTATCAAAGAATAAATACATCGCCTCATTGAAAATTCGAATGTAGCGTAAATCCCCTTTTTTTGTACTCTCTCCTTTATAATGAATGATGGAAGTAGTAGGAACATAATCAATATGATAGTTGGTCTGCTGCACACGATAACACAGATCTATGTCCTCACCGTACATAAAAAAACGTTCATCAAAGCCTTCTAATTGCTGCAAAAGTTCTGTTCTCCAAAACATAAATGAACCCGATAAAACAGGAACCTTTGCCTGTTGGTCTTCCGAAAGCCAACTAAGGTAATACTGGCCAAATAAACGTGACTTGGGAAAGATCGAATGCAGGCCCAATAATTTAGTTAATGCAGCCCAGATAGTGGGAACAGAACGCTTAGATTCAGGGGCATAACTACCATCAGGATTTAGAATTTTGCAACCGGCTGCCCCACAATCCGGATGTGCATTCATATGAGCAATCAGAGAAGAAAAGGTATCCTCACTTACCAATGTGTCGGGATTGATAATCAGAGTAAAATCCCCTTTAGCTTGTTTAATCGCCTGATTATTAGCCTTACCAAAACCTAGATTATCTTTGTTTGCGATATAGCTTACATCCGGATGACGCTTGCGTAAATACGATACGGAGTCATCACCAGAATCATTGTCGACCACAAATACTTGAACGGCATAATTACTTGCTGCTTTGCGAATGGAACTAAGCAAATTGGAGACATACTCCTTTACTTTATAATTCACAATTACGATGCTTATATCGACTTTTTTAGCCATTAAACTCCAATCTTATTGAGTACATACTCCAGCTTTGCACGCCAACCTAGACCATAGCCCGTCTTTCTAGCGGTTCCACGCCACAAATGATCTATACTGTCACTCATCGGATATTCCACTAACTGGAATCCCTTTAACCAAGCCTCCCGAAAATTTTGCAGTGTGGGCTGACCATGGTGAACAAAGGGAGGAAACTGGACATATAACGCCCTTTTTACCACCATGTACGGTGTTTGCAAAATGGTTTCACCTGATGGTTTATTGGTACTAAAGCCTCGTTTATTCACCCTGTTGAACATCCCTGCTGCGTAATTTTTTTCATCTGATTCCAAGCGCTCCAAGATGCATTCTAAAAAACCACCCATTTTGGTTTCCGTATCACTATCCAAGAAAAAAACATACTTCGATTTTACTATTTGTCGTGCTGCAAAATCCATCGCTGGCCCGTGATACATATTATTCGGCAAACGAACCCATTGAGTATTTGATTGTGAACCAATCCACTCTTCAACCTGATCTACAACCTTCGAATCCGACCCATTATCCAAGACAACTAAGGGAATTTCCGGATAATAAAACTTAAATGATTCAACAGCCTTTTTAAGTAATTCTGGGGTCTGATAATGAACAATAACCGCACTGAGGTCTAATTTGTTTAGAACATCTTTTCGAGTTGATGCACTCGCTAATTCCTTTGAGCTCGATGGTTTTTTAGAAACTTCTTGGTTCATATCATTGGATAATAACAAGCTTACCAACCCCCCGTTCACCTTCATCCACATCCCACGCCACTATAAAATACACCCCACTACTAAGTTTTTGGCCATTCGAATTATACCCGTCCCATTGCACACGACCACCATTGGCTTGCAATTCGTGTACCACCTCACCACCTGAGTTAAGAATCCTTATCCGTGTAGATTGACTCAAATTTTCAATAATTATTCGCTCATATTGTTCATACAAAAAGGGGTTTGGATAGACCTTTAAAGAGCCCATTTTAGCCTTTGGAGATTGTGCAATATCAATAAAACTTACTAGACCTCTATCGGTCGCTACAAATACTTCTCCTGATTCTTCATTCACCGTAATGGACAAGATATTATTTGAAATGAGTGGGCTATTTTCCTCTGTATAACGCTTGATAATGGTACTTCCTTCCTCATTTAACAACCATAAACCTTGGTTAACACTACCAATCCATTTCTGATTAGCCCCATTAACGGCCATAGAACTAACGTTAATGTCACGAAGTAAATACCTTGAAACAGCAGCTGTGTCCTCATTTAACAACCATTGAGATTGACGCTCTGATGCACGTTGGCTGTCGACAATAAATTGAGGGAATAAAAAACGAGCAATCCCTCTTGCCGTACCAATCCATACTTCTCCATTTTTATCTTCTAAAAAAGCAGTGACTTTATTGTCAGGCAAATTACCATTACTGGGAGAAGTAGTCAGTTTGACTCCTTGGTTGTCTTGAAGGTTCATTGGATCATTAGTATCCATAACTAACAAGCCTGTTCCATCTCCGGTTGAACTTTGAAGGGAGATCCATTTATTATTTTTAGAGTCTATAAATAACCCAACATATTCATCAAGTGTGCTCACTGCATTGTCTTTAGCATGAGCTAACCAAGTATCTTGATTTGGTTCATATACATACAAAGGTTCAGATCCATACCGGCTAACTAGCCACACTTGGTCTTTGCTATCCGCAGATAAACCAGATATTACGGTATACTCTGGATTGTCCGCTTCCCAACCTCTTAAGGTACTGTTAAATGCATTATACACCTGTATTGCATTGGTAGTTTTGTTGTGCTTAACAAGTCCGCTTCCCCAGGAACCAATAAAATAATGAGTACTATTTTGAGTTGTAGTAAAGGCCTGTTTGAAGTTTTCTTGATCCAGCAACTCCGTATTTTGAGCATTAAAGCTAATCCAAGAACTATCCTGAAAAAAAGAATAACCCTTAGATCGGTCAATGATTCTATCTCCTGTAACATTTTGAGATGTTGCAGCAAATAAGCGGTCATTAGACCACTCTAAATCGGTAAAAAAATTAGTGTAAGGCCCAAGAGGAACAAATTGGTCCCAATCCGTAGGACTATTAAATACCAATAAACCGATGTCAGTCGTACCCATTATCAAATGATCCGATTGCATAGTACCTGTACGTATACCTCTGACATTATCAACCCGATAAATCTTAGTCGATCTATAGGTTGATCGGCGCATGATTCTGTTATTAAATACCAACAAAAGATCTTGACCTTGTGACTGATGTACATTGTCTAATGCTTGGAGATAGTTAATTCCATCCTCTTTTTGCCAGGTTTCACCATCTAGTTGATACAGCGATTCTTCTACCACGGCATATGCAGTGCCATCGAAAAAACTGATGTCCTGTATCAGATTAGATGGTAGTCCATCAGCCTTAGTATAAACCGTCCACGAATCACTGATGATTAAATTGTCCATTAAATTAGCCGATACTATACCACCAGATGTTGCAGCTATTAATTGGTTATCATAGATATCAATAGCAAATACTGGTGTGGCTCGATCAAGATTACCAAGACCTATATAGCTTTGTTGAACATATAAGTCATCTACATTAAACTCGACTATTCCAAAATCTGTTGCCACATAGAGCACATCATCATAGATAAGTAGATCTCGGATAGATTTGGATGGATACTGGTCTATACGAAGTAGGTCATTTATGGTTTGTAAGGAGGTAGTCTCAACGTTATACACATCAATTGCACCATCCATATATCCTAAGAATAGCTGCTTTGATGAGGAATGATATACCAATTTTTGAATGTCTAAACGATGTAAACCATCCAAGGTTGTTAATGTGCTACTATTGCCTACTGGATCCGTAATAAACAAACCACCCTGTGTTGCAACAATTCTAACATTTTGATCCGTTACAACAACATCATTTATGGTAGAAAAAGATGAGTAAACTCGCCATTCATCAATATTTTGAGCTTGTACTGAATTGAAATTCAACCACAAAAGCGAAAAAATTATGACACACCGTACAGGATAAATCGAACGTGATGACGAAAAATTTAAAATTCTTCGAGTAAGTCCAGTACTAGGTAGTATAGATATATTGTGATGCTGTTGAACAACCATGGCTAAATGTACGGATTCAGTTGGGCTTCTACCATAGTATTTCCCATGATGGAGGTCATAAAAAAAGCCTCCGGTTGCTGGGCAACGGGAGGCTTGTAAAAGGAGGAGGCGGCGACCTACTCTACCGCAGTGCAGTACCATCGGCGCTACAGGGCTTAACGGCCGTGTTCGGGATGGGAACGGGTGGAACCCCTGTGCCATAGCCACCTCACAAAATCAATGGGTTGGTGAACCCTTTGTCATAATGCCCCTGGGAAGGGGACGCGCAGCGCGCGCAAGTAGTAGCGGTGTAAACCGCGTCGTTGTCTAATTAATGGCTTGGCCGCACCCGAGGCAACGCCACAGGTGCAAGCCCTATAAATAAAGCCAGTGGCCTGATTAGTACGGCTCAGCTAAACATGTTACCATGCGTACACTTACCGCCTATCAACCTGGTCGTCTTCCAGGAGGCTCATAGGGAATACTTATCTTGGAGCGTGCTTCGCGCTTAGATGCCTTCAGCGGCTTATCACTTCCGCACATAGCTACCCTGCGATGCATGCGACCACACAACAGGTGCACTAGCGGTGCGTCCACTCCGGTCCTCTCGTACTAGGAGCAGCCCTCCTCAATATTCCTACGCCCACAGCAGATAGAGACCGAACTGTCTCACGACGTTCTGAACCCAGCTCGCGTACCGCTTTAATTGGCGAACAGCCAAACCCTTGGGACCTGCTCCAGCCCCAGGATGCGATGAGCCGACATCGAGGTGCCAAACCTCCCCGTCGATATGAACTCTTGGGGGAGAT
>JAYPBC010000014.1:0-5374 GCA_038124025.1 Balneola sp.
ACAGAACAATTCTTCTAGGCCGGGAGCCATCTCTTCAACTAACTATTGAATGTAAGACTTAGTTATTTCAGAGATCATGGTTGGGTGATGGTTTAAAATGCGAATAGAAAAAGAGAAGTGTTTATCTGAATTATGTCTGCGATTAAAAGCATAAAACGCTTGGGATTGATTATGTTTCTGCTTAAGAGGAACAATTATCCTTCTTTGGAGGTTATTCATTATTTGATACCCCTCGATATGGCGCTATCACTATTCTCTTGGCATACGGAACTGGATAACCAATGAGGAAGCTATAGTAAGGGCGCCAATGGCGAGAATAGCTACTATTAGGCCGAATAAATCGGCTAAAATGCCCGAGAGTATAGCGCCAAAAACATAGCCTAGATCACGCCAAAGTCGAAATGTTCCAATACTTTCGCCTCGCTCTAGGGGAGTAGTGGCACTGGCTATGGTGGTGAGAAAGGTGGGGTAAACCAGCGCAGTTCCTGCACCAAGTAAGGCTGTTAATACCGCGAGTTGGGTAAAACTGGTGGCCAATGGAATGACCAGGATTGCTAGACCTTGTACAAACATACCCCAAAAAAGCATCTTTTTTTTGGAGTAATGATCGGCCATTTTCCCGGTAAATAGTTGACCAAACCCCCAAACACTTGGGTAAATCGCTGCTAATAAACCGATAGTTTGGGTGGGGAAGTCAAGCCTGAGAAGGAACATAGGGAATAGTCCCCAAATCATCCCATCGTTTAGGTTATTTATAAGGCCAGCTTGGGTTACAGAGCTTAGAGTTTTATGGCGAAAGGTGGTATGCATGAATACATTTTCTAGCGCTTTGTTCCCGTCAGTCTTTTGTTCTTGCTGGATAAATGGGCTGGTGTCTTTAACCCAAATCGCCGTAGTTAACAACCCTGCCAGCCCTAGGGCAATCCCCAAATAAAAAGGATATGGCGTAACACCGAACTCACTGGCTATGAATCCAGTCAAAAAGGCCAATAATCCCACAGAAAAATATCCGGCAAATTCATTGAGCCCCATAGCTAGGCCTCGATCCTTTTGGCCGACCAGATCTATTTTCATAATAATAGTTGCACTCCAGGTGAGGCCTTGGCTTATACCTAGCAAAATATTGCTGAAGATAACCCAATTCCAAGAGGGAGCATAGATGAGTAGAAATGGGATAGGTAGAGCAATAAACCAGCCTATGAGTAGAAGTCGTCGTCGCCCCCATTGATTAATGAACCGCCCGGTGAAATAGTTTGCTAAGGCTTTGCTAAACCCAAAGGCGGTAATAAAGCCTAGAATGGCGGTGGTGGATTGTATACCAAATTCCTGCTCTGCAAATTCGGGGAAGATACTCCGCTCGAGTCCAACCATTCCACCAACAAAAGCGTTGACGAGAACCAGCAGTGAGAATTGCTGCCAGTTTTGCTTTAGTCCAAGTTTAGCTATGGGCTTAGTCTTGTGCGTATAATTCAATACTTATCCAACATTCATTTAGGGTCAAGGTATGCCTATTTGCTAAGGTGCTAAAGCCTAGTTAAACAAAGTTAGGAAATTTTAGCTCATCCACCATTTCAGTGTGGAAAATAGCGGTTGTTGAGCTTGCATTTGGCGGGATAAGCCAGCTCCAATCGCCTGTTACCTGTCTGCCAGCTTGGCCTTCCTGCTCCATGAATTTCATGAATTGTTCTACGGCACTATGGCGATCTACAATGGTTGCTTGAGCTGCTTCAAATGAGTAATAAACGGCCTCACTTAGCACTGTTAGTGCTTTCTCTTTCCAAAACGGGCTACTCAAATCCAAATCGAGTTGCTCAGCTATAGAAGGTAGCATGTTGTATCGGTTTTCATCACCAAAATTTCGCGTTGCTATTTCATCCAGCATGTACCAGCCGTTGAATGGGGCCGCTGGGTACACTATACCCCCAATATTTAAACTCATGAATGAGATGATGGGAAGCTTATACCATTTTAAGCCTAAACTGGCAAACCAAGGATACTCGGGGTGATGAATGTCAACTTCGGACACGTTATCGCGAGGAATTTCAAACCATTTTTCTGGCCCATCGTCCAACGAGTATACTATAGGAAGTAAATCGAAATGGGTCCTTTCACTCTTCCATCCGAGTGATTCGCAGTGCTTTGTAAAGGCTATATTTTTAGGATCTCCTGTAACATTATCGCCCTCATCGTAGCCCGCATACATTAATAAGGTATAGTTTTTAATACGAAATTTGCTGCCTTGGCTGGAGTTCAATGGAGCAAATACGCTAATGGTACTTCGAATTTTAGTTCGAGTTTCAGCGGTTTGAATATGCTTGATAAGTGCGTCCTTGAAATCAGATTCGGTATTGATGTCCCGCCTATCTAATGTTTTTAAGGTTTTCCAAAATAATCTACCCACGCACCGGTTGGAATTGCGCCACGCTAATTTACCTCCGTAATCAAGTTCTTCGTAGGTGTGGGTATAACTCCCTTCCAATTGAATTTCTTGATCGACCTGGTTCCAGCGTTTTTCGAACCCTTCCTTAGCTGTTTCCTGATAAAACTGGGTCAAAAATGCCTTAGCATCTGTACGTAACTGCTCTTTTGTTTTCATTGGCTTTGAACAAGCTCGTTCTTCTAGTGAGTTGAATACTATTAGTGACTTGTGTAATAAAGTTGATGAATAGTTTGACTAAGATACAAAAGATACGAGCAAAAATGTCTGTTAGTAGGGGTAGGCTTTATTGATTAACTCCGTTTTTTATTGATGACTCTCTGTACAAAAAAGACCATTATTTTTATTCATCAACACCCGAATTTTTTTAGGATACTTTCCGCTAGTTCAAACATATCCTTTTCTACGGAGTAAAATGCAGATCGGTCGTCTTCCGAAAAAGCCCTGCCAATTCCATTGGTGATAAAACTAAGCCTAATACCACGTTCTGGATCAAAATAAGCCGAACTTACCAGCCCGTATGCCAATCCAGAATGCCCAAACATCGCAGCTGAATTATCCATCATCACATCCATTCCAGGCATGCCGGTTAGTACATGAACCCCGAGTCCCCAAGCTCGAAAAAGCCCGCCGTAAGTATCACCGGGTTGGGAATCGGCATGCCATTGGATTTGCGTCATTTGTGCTATGGTTTCGGGGTGTAACCACCCCTCAGGTGTGTAATTTTGGCTTAGGGCCGTTTGCATATGTCCTAGTAGGCTCATGAGATCTCTTGCGGAAATGCGTAGTCCACCCTGGGGACCGTATGGGATGGCATTAACGCCAATAAGCACCTCTGCTCGGGGTTGTGGGTATCGTGGACCGTCTGCGGGGCGGGTTTGTAGTTCTTCTTCGCTAGGCCGCCGGTCGGCTTGGGGCGTCCACTGATTGTTGGGTTTTCGGTAAAGGGTAGCAGGGAGTTCTTCGTAACCGCGGGTATAGCTACTGAAGCCGGCTTGTAGTTCAATAGGATCAAAAATTTCTCGCTTGATGAACACATCAAAGGCTTCTCCGGACACCTTTTCTATCAGAGTACCTAGTATTCCAAATCCGAGGTTGGAGTATTGAAACCAGCTACCTGGAGCTTGCTCTGCGAAGAGTTCATCGGAGTAGTATTCCCCAGTTGGTAAGAATAGCTCGGAAAGGGCGGGCGGGACTTCGGAGGAATAACTTTGGTTTAGGAAACGATTGTATGCGGCTCCATCTAGCAGAGATGATTGATGGCTGAGTAAATGCCGTGCTGTGATCGCAAGTTCTGGATGGTTAGGGTTGCGTATGGGAGCACCTAGATACTGTTCAATAGGGGTATCCAGGCCTAGTTGTTGGCTTTCTACTAGTTTTAGCACGCCCAAAGCAGTGACCATCTTAGAGATGCTGGCAATACGAAAAGGAGTGTCAGCTGTGATGGGATCTGTTGCCTCTAAATCGGCTAAACCAACAGGAAAAAACTGAGCTGGCTCATCTTTACATGCCAAGCTCAGAATTCCCCCCATCATGTCGTAGCGCTCTAGGATGCTACCTAACGAATCGGCAATAACTCCGGTTGATACATACTCACTCATCGCTTGTTGAGCATTCAGTAACACAGGCTGAATGGTTACCATCATGAACAGCGTAACCACAGGAAATAGGTTGAATCTTGACTTGGTTACATACATAGATTTTGGTATTTGATCGTACAAAGTAAAGAGCTTTATTTCCCAACTAAGATGAGTTCTTGTTGGGGTGGTATTAAGTATTCGGCCCCTGTTTCGGTAATTACGGCCATTTCTTCTACGCTAATCGTTTTTGTCCCACCTTGCTCTAGTGTCCAAGCATGGAAGCCGTCAAATGCAAACACCATTCCTGCTTTTAGTCGAAGTTGGGCAGCGGGACGTTGACCAGGGGTATGTGAGCCACCAAGATTAGGTCCAGCATCATGAGCTACATACCCTACTGGGTGCCCAGTACTCCACATGACATACTCACTTTCGTTTTCTTGCATGAGCGCACGTTGAGCCGCATCTACATCTTCCCCGCGTACACCAGGTTTCATTGCTTGAAAAGCAGCAAAACCACCATCTCGAGCGGATTCCCAATAGCGTTGAATAGAATCTGGAGCTTGGGTTTGACCAGGGCCAAGCACGTAAGCAAAACGTTGAATATCACTGACCCATCGGTCGTAGAGCTTAATTCCGAAGTCAGTTTGAATGACATCTCCAGGCATAATTACTTTGTTGGTGGCATGGGAATGACCACGATCCGGTCCTGAGTTTACATTTGGATTTTGCGAAGGACTCCAAGCTTCTCCAACCCCATAGGCTTCCATTTTAGCGTCTAAAAAAGCAGCCACCTCGGCATCTGTAGTTTCTCCAGGCATGATGGTCGCATAAGCCTCTAGTTGCCAAGTTGCGGTTAGTTCAGCTGCTTTACGCATAATCTCAACTTCTTGGGGTAGTTTTATACTTAACCATTCGTAAATAAGGTCTTCCGACGATACCAATGCCGCCCGACTATTCGGGTCTAATGCTGCAGTCAACGCTTGATACTGAGAGTGTGATAGACCGTCTGCGAGTTTATTTTGGCTGGAGGTATTTATCGCAATTGAACTGAGCGTTAGGGTTCTAATAAATTGGGCAGCATCTTCAATGGCTGAAGATCCCCGATCAACTGGAATAACCTGATCATGAATATCTAATTCATCTAAAGCGGTCGCTTCACCCACAGGTGAAAAAACGATCGAGTGAAAGCCCTCTGAATCCAAATAAAACAAAAAGACCGCGGTCCCTCCAGCATTTTCGCCTCCAATGTGATCTGCCATAGGATCATTATCATTTTCTCGGCAAATAACCAGCCATGCATCTAAGTCACTTGCCTCCATAGCGGCTGGTAGTAATTCTGAAATTCGCTGTTTACGTA
>JAYPBC010000014.1:5474-8253 GCA_038124025.1 Balneola sp.
ATTCGAGCTGCTTCCACTACCATTCTAGCAGGGAAATCTTGGGTAAAGTAATCGATGTATATGCTGTTGAATTCCGAGTAATTGTCTAAATCGTCCAGAAAAACATCCACGCTAACTATATCTTCTAATCCGTAATCTTCAGCGGATAAAATTGTTTCAATATTATCTATTGCTTGACGTACCTGTGATTCCAGGTCATCACCAGCCAATTCACCTGTTTGTGAATCCAGGCCTAATTGCCCAGATACATAAATGGTATTACCTACTCGAATTCCTTGTGAATACACCCCAATAGCAGCAGGCGCTTGATCGGTTACAATAATCGTTTTTTCCGTAGTTGAATTGGTTTGGGACGCGCCAGGTGAGCAGGCTGTTGCAAGTAATAGTACCAGAGATAAAGGAATTAAATTATGCATCAAAAACCTCCTGCTTCATAGCTTCGGTAAATCTAGCAATTTCTTCGGTGGTAGTGTACACGTTGGGGGTGACCCGAATACCATTGAATTGATGATGTTTAATGGGGGTGACTATGATGTTGTGTTTTTTCCAAAGAGAACTGCTTAGCTCCGATGGGTCCTTCCCCTTAACCTCAACCGTAGCTATACCACAGGCAAATGATGGATTGCGTGAGGTATGTAAGGTGACTTTTGGATCATCAATTAATTCGTCGATCCATATATCATTTAAATATTTTAGTCGGGCTTCTTTCCTCTCACTACCTATTCCCTCATGAAAGGTGATGGCCTCTCCAATAGCAAGGTAATTTGCAGCAGGATGTGTTCCTATTTCTTCGAATTTTCGAATGTCATCATCCTGATTTTCATGAGCTGCCATTAACGGCCACAGATCGCCAATTTTATCCTTTTTCACATATAAAAGCCCAGTACCATGGGGTGCAAAAAGCCATTTATGAAGACTAGTCGTGTAATAGTCGCAATCTAGGTCATCGTGAGTGAATTGAAAGTGAGCAAAGGCATGTGCTCCATCAACCAGAACAGGTATTCCTTTTGTTCGTGCCATTGCAACTACTTTCTTAACCGGAAGTATTTGCCCGGTAATATTTACAATGTGGCACATGAGTATCATTTTGGTTTTTGGGCCAATGTTACGCTCAAAGAGTTCTACGATTTCGTCTTCATTTTCGGCAGGTACTGGAAGGTCAAATTGTTTGAGTACAATTCCTTCTCTGCGCTCTCTTTGTTTGAAGGTATTGATCATTCGTGGGTAGTCATGAGTCGTGGTTAGAACCTCGTCACCTGGTTGCAGATCCATACCTAATTGGCATATTTGTAGACTCTCGGAGGCATTTCTAGTAAGGGCTATTTCTTCGGAATCAACGCCCAACATGCGGGCTAGCTGCTGCCGAACTCCCTCACGTCGGGGTTCTAAAATTCGCCACATATTGTACACAGGCGCCTGGTTGGAAAAATCTAAATGCTTTTTCATGGCCTCTTGAACAAATTCAGGAGACGGACTTACGCCACCATTGTTCAAGTTTATTAAGCTTCGATCTACGGTGAAGGCCTGTTGAACGCGGTACCAAAAGGATTCATTTACTGCCAGCTCTTCAGCAGATCCGCTGAATGTGCCCAGTTCGTCAAGGATGTGTCGGGTGGTTTGCGGATTAAAAAAGGTCGCTAGCGTTAAAGCCGCCGCACCGCCGCCTATTTTACTTAGAAATTCTTTTCGTGAAGACATATTCAAAGGGTTAGTTAGTACTCTTATTTACCAATCCAAATCATTATATGCAAGAATTACTCTAACAAAGAAGCTAGAAAAGGACTGTGTACTAGCATGTAGTTAATTCAAATTTGGTCGCAGCTTATGTAATGAGTAGATTTTACTACGATCAATAGATTATTATTAAACAATTTATTTAAATGAATGGAGAAAATATGAGATTATATCCTGCTGTAGGATTAATGTGTGTAATTTGGTTTTTTAGCATACCAATCTCAGCTCAAGATTTAAGCAGTGAAGACAAATACACTTATTTGAAGCAATTAGATCATTTTTTATCTATCCCAAATAATGGGTTATTTAATGAGCATATCGAACCCAATATCGAGTGGCTTATTGAAGCGTTTAGTCAACTTGACTTCGATGCAAAGCGACTGGAAACATATGGGCAGCCGTTATTTTTCGCCCAAAAAATACGCAGAGAAGACCTACCCACTGTTCTTTTTTATATGCACTTAGATGGCCAATCTGTTGATTCATCAGCATGGAATCAACCAAGTCCATATGAACCTGTTTATAAAAGTAAAACAGAAATGGGGGATTGGCAGATTATGAGCGAAGAGGTGCCTGAGCCACCTTATGATCAGGAGTGGCGAATTTTTGCACGTTCCGCGTCTGATGATAAGGGGCCAATTATTATGTTACTTGCAGCTCTCCAAGAACTTCAAAAAGAGAAACAGGAACTGGCTTACAATGTCAAGATTATTTTGGATTCTGAGGAAGAGCGAGGCTCGCCTCACTTATTATCTTCTGTGCAACGATACTCGGATCTGCTTTCCTCTGATTATTTAGTGGTCTCAGACGGCCCTATGCACGATTCCGGGCTACCTACACTCACTTATGGAGTGAGGGGGATTACGCGAATGACTCTTGAAATATATGGTCCTTCTAAGCCTCAACATAGTGGTCATTTTGGGAATTATGCTCCAAATCCAGTTTTCAGAGCAGCGCATTTATTAGCTTCGATGAAGGATGAGCAAGGACGCGTAGTCATTCCTGGATACTATGATGGTGTTAGTTTTGATTCATTGGCTCTTCA
>JAYPBC010000014.1:8353-11896 GCA_038124025.1 Balneola sp.
ATTTTTGTTGAACATACTGTATCTATGTATCCCTTTCGAACACCTCTAGACTCAGAACTAGGAGCTTGGTTAAAAGATGCTCTAGAGCAAGCACATGGAAAGGAGGTAGTTCAAATACGAATCTTAGGTGGAAGTTTACCACTTTCCTTCTTCCTAAATGAACTTGGTATACCGGCCGTTCTAGCACCTTTAGTCAATGCAGATAATAATCAGCACAGCCCAAATGAGAACCTTAGACTAGGTAATTTTTTTGATGGTATTCTCTCCTTTCGATCTATTTTACTTAATCCAATTACACAATTAAATGATGAATAAGATGATTTCAACTACCAGATTTTCTTTCTTTATAGCCATTTTTTTAATTGGATGGGTGGCCTGTTCAACGCCCCCAACCCTGCAGGAAAGGGCTGAACAAGCAGATGCTCTAATCACGACAACCCTTGATGAAAATGAACTCCCGGGGATTTCGGTTACTATTCTAAAGGCAGGTAAACAGGTCTATTCTAAAGGCTTTGGCTTCGCAGACATAGAGGCCGAGAAAATGATCGATCCATCTACCACCCGGTTTCGGATTGGTAGCGTCTCAAAAACATTTGCCGCTTCTGCGCTCATGACCCTGGTAGAAGACAATAAGGTACATTTAGATAGCAGTGTCTATAGCTATGTACCCAATTTTTCTGAAAAAAAATGGACTATCACACCCAGACAAGTAGCCGGTCACCTCTCAGGTATTCGTCATTATAGAGGCGATGAAATGAACATAAATCGTTTTTATCCCACGGTAGATGAGGCGCTTTCTGTCTTTGAAGAGGATACACTCCTTCATGAACCCGGTTCGAAGTATCTTTATTCCACGCATGCTTGGACCCTTCTTAGTGCGGTGATCGAACAAGCAGCACAGACGCCCTATCTGGAATATATGCAGCAGTCCGTATTTGATCCGCTAGGCATGACCAGCACCCACGCCGAATTAAAAGACTTGGAAGGAGTCGAAAAAGTAAGCTACTATATGCGTGATTCTTTGGGTAGTCTAATACTTGCTCCTGAGGTTGATAACAGTTGGAAATGGGCTGGAGGCGGATTTATATCAACTACGGAAGATGTGGCTCGTTTTTTATGGCAACATGCTGAGGCATTGTATTTAACTGCTGAATCCCTCTCAAAACTAACAACTCCACAACAAACAACTAGCGGTGAATCCACCAACTATGGATTGGGTTGGTCTAACCGCAAAGATGCTCAAGCTAATCGATTAATTGGTCATACAGGTGGTTCGGTGGGGGGTACCACTTTTGCATTTATGCAACCCAATAGCGGGGTTGTGGTAGTTATGACCACGAATGTATCAAGTGCTAGTTTTGGAAGCTTAGCCAATGACCTATTTGCCTTGTATCGGTAAAAACTGCTTTAGCCTTAGTAGTCTATGGTTTTAGTATTAAAGGGATATAACTGGTCAATTGGGCCGGTTTCGTAGTCTAAGGCGTTGAGTCGAATAGTACCAAACCAATCACCCGGAGCATCTACTACTTGGATAGTCTTGGCGTAGCCTGTTTCATCGAAACCACGTCGAAAATGGACTCTAGATTTAACTACAAATACCTCAAAATCGTCAGGATTGATAGGGCCAAATCGTAATGATTCTGGCCGGATAATTTGTTCGTAAGTTGGGGTAATAATAAGCACGTTATCGTTGCCAAAACCAATGGCAGCTACATGCTCATAGCCCCATTGTGGTCCAAAAAATAACACCTCACCGTCAATTTGGACCGGGGGCCCGGCTTGTTCACCCGTTATGCCACCTACTTTTCTGTTAAAACGATCCCCTGGCTGGGCATTTTGTTCCTTTAATGCTTCTAAGGCAAATTCGTCTCGAAGAGCCGCGTACAATATCTTCCCCACCTCTTCATCGATTAATTCACTTAAAATCCATGTGGCATCTCCTGGCCGGTCTGAATAATCGCCCAGTGCAACCGGTGTTTGTTGATTAGCAATAGCTGTTTTTGTGATTTGGACAGCCTCCTTAGGCATAGGAAATTGTTGATCAACAAAATCCTCTCGCACACGCCAAATATATTCGGCCATATCATCGGCAATAGAGTCAGCCAGTACTTGGTCATTATTGGTGGTCACATGTACGGTGGTGCCAATATCAGGTACATCCGACCAAGGAAATCCGTAGAAAACACTCACATAAACATCCTTATTTCTAGCTTCCCACCGCCTTGCTCGTTCCATAATATCCATAGCTGGAGACGTACCCGTCCATTGAAGAACGGTTGCCGTTACAACAGGCGGCTTCCTACTGGCTGATCTAGGAGCATACATCCCTTTTGACGTCTTATACAAAAACTCAGCCGACCGCTCGCCCTGTAAAAACGCGTCATAATGAGGGAAGCGTTTGGTTACAAATGCCGCATCGGCCCAATCCAAAAACTCTTGGTCTTCGTTTCCATGAAGATCAAAAGAAGCGGCAATTGGAACATCTGGCCCAACAAGTTCACGAATGCGTTTAGCTATTTCGGCCTCGGGCTTTGGAATATCGCGAACCGCCATAGCACCGTGAAGCGCAAGATAAACCCCATCTACTGGGAGTTTAGATTCTAGGTCAGTTAAAATGATATCCATAAAATACTCGAAGCTTTCAAGAGTATTCCAACTTCGAGATGATCCTCCAAAAACAAAATCTGGAGAATTAATCCCTACCACTTCAACATCTCCTAAAACATTGGCTTTGTGTACAAACCCACCAACGTATCCGCCTAGGTTTGTGCGGCCTTTACCAATGAGTTCATCGCCCGGTAAATAAGGACCGTTGGTCGTCCAATCTTCTATTCCAGCATCCCCTCCAGGACAAAATGTACAGGTCTCTTGTTGATATTTAATTACTGCAAATTTCTTTGGTTGGCTTTGTTGGGAACATGCGCTAAGACTTAGGAAGGTTAGCATGAAACCAGTTATGATTATTCTAAAATAATTCATCTTTGTGTGTGGTTATAATATAGAGTGGCTTTAAACAAAATTTACATAATGAGTTTATAATGAGTAAGACTAGAATTTTGAGCCTCTAAGCCAAGTATCGGATCGCGCCCAGCTATCTTCGAATGCTTTAGTAAGTTGACGATCTTGTTTGCCCTGTCCCTCTAAGGCTTGTAGCAAGCCATAATAAGACCAACCATTGTTGGGATGATCTTGAAGAGCTTCCCTATATACTCGTTCAGCCTCAGGAAAATTATCTGTTGTAAAGTAAGCAGCACCTAACCAGTGCCTTGCTGCAAAGGGTAGGGGTTCGGGTTCGTCGTAGGTTAGTTGATCCTCAAATGAGACAGCTATCTTGAACGATTGAATAGCCTGATCAAGATTGCCTTGAGTCCAATGTAATTCTCCCTCAAGTATATGGGCTAAAGTACCGAGCAATAGATTAGCTGGATGAAAGCGAAAGCGGGCAGTAGAGGTTTCTGAGAGAGCTTTTATTTCGCTAACCATAGCGCTAGCAGTAGCCGGGTCTCCAGATTTGAGTGAGGCATATCCCATTGAGAAATTCCA
>JAYPBC010000014.1:11996-53569 GCA_038124025.1 Balneola sp.
CTCCATGTATGAGACGGCATGTGATTAATGTGACTTGCGCCGGGAATAGAACTACCTATATATTCAGCACATTCTAGCGCCTTATCCGGTCTTGTTGTAGATTCAGTAGCATGAATGTATAGGTGGCAAGCACCTGGATGGGTAATATCCAGTGACAGTACTCGTTCGAGTTCACCATGGATACGCTGAACATCCGGATCATTAATATCTCTATACCCTCTCCTAGGTTCTAGTAAAAATAGGGCCTCGGCATGGAAGGTGCCTATATCTAAATCATTGGGATATTTTTGTGCAAGTTGCTCCATCGCTTTGGCGTAGGCAGTATCACGAATTGCCTGGGTTTCGGGTTCATAGGTTTCGTGATATCGAACTGCCATAGCGGTAATCAGATCTGCTTCTTTTTCGGTAACGGTACCTTCTTGAGCTAATTTTTGCGCAGTTTGTATGGATGCAAAGGCTCTTGGCGCTTCAGCCTTTTGCATTTTACCATTTAAATAGGGGCCCCAAGCCCATGCTTCACCCCAGAAGCACATGCTACAATCCGGGTCTAGTTGTTGCGCTTGCTTGAAGGAGCGGGCAGCGTCTACTTTTGTAAAGGCATACATCATTTGAAAGCCTTGATTAAAATATTCTTGCACCCCTTCAACCGTTGATGTTACAGGTCGGTTAAAATCTCCCAGAGCTTTTTCAAATAGTGGGAATGGTTCAGAAAAAGATGCAGGATAGGAAGGGCTTTGCGCAAAAAGATTTGAGAAATGAATGCATAAAAATAGTAGTAAAGAAGCTGGTTTGATCATTCGATGATTGGGTATGTTAATTAAAAAAGTGGATATCTGTCTAGCATAACCGATTCCAATTAAGGTAGTATATAATTTTTCTGCAAAAAGCTTATCGCAACAATAGTTTAGCTATAGTGCTTAGCTGCATATTTGTCGTGCCTTCATAAATTTTACCGATTTTTGCGTCGCGGTAATATTTTTCTACAGGATATTCTTTCACGTACCCATTACCCCCGAATAAATCTATGGCCATTGAACTAACCCGCTCGGCTACCTCTGAGGAATAGAATTTAGCCATTGCGGCTTCTTTGAGGAAGTTTTTACCAGCCATTTTCAATCGGGCCGAATTGTACACAAGCAGTCGTGCCGTCTCTATATCGGTGGCCATTCGAGCCAACTGAAACTGAATTCCTTGATTCTCTGACACGGCTTGGCCAAATTGCTTTCGTTCTTTTACATAGGCTAAGGCAGCCTCGAAAGCACCTTGCGCAAGGCCAATCATTTGCGCGCCAATACCAATTCGTCCTTCGTTTAAGGTTTCTATGGCTACCTTGTACCCTTTACCGAGTTCACCTAGAATATTTTCTTTTGGTACCCGGCAATCTTCAAGTAAAATCTCACAGGTCGAACTAGCTCGAATACCTAATTTATCCTCCTTTTTAGCCACAGAGAATCCTTCGAAACTTCGCTCGACCACGAAGGCGGTGATTCCTTTGTATCCAGCCTCAGGATTGACCGTAGCAAACACAATAAAAATATCCGCTTCATTTGCGTTGGTGATCCAAAGTTTTGCGCCATTGAGAACATAGTGGTCGCCGTCTTCCTTAGCCGTGGCTTTGAGGGCAAAGGCATCACTGCCCGAACTGGCTTCTGAAAGGCAGTATGCACCTACTTTTTTGGTGGCGAGTTGAGCTAAGTATTTAGCCTGAATATGATCAGAACCAAAATTTAAGAAGGCATTGTTAACCAAGGTATTTTGCACATCCATAAAGACGCCCACGGATGCATCTACCCGGGAGAGCTGTTCAATCGAAACAATCGACATCATGAAGGTTCCGCCAGCACCATCGTATTTTTCAGGAATTTCAACACCCATTAATCCCATTTCAAAGCATTCTTCAATCACGCTTTGTTCAAGTTTAGCCTGTTCATCCATTTTTTGCACAAGCGGCGCAATAGAGCTTTGGGCAAAATCAGCTGTGGCTTCTTTGAGCATCTGCTCGTCTTCGGTTAGTAGGGTAAGAGGTAACATGGTTAGTTGAGAGTTTATAGATTTGCCTTTATTTCATGTGTTATGAATTTACACATGTAAGCCCTTTTTTGTAGATATAAAATTAACTTTTTGTCATAAAAGCATATAAAAAATTTGATCTGAAATTGTGGATGGTTCAAATTTATAGAGATGTAGATTCGATAATCTAATGATGTTTTAAATTAGCCATCAAATGATACTTGAATGTATTCACAAGATTAGGAATCTAATAGCCAGCTGCTTGCCCATCCACTCTAGACTCAGAAGCGCCATAATAGACTCCCGTATCTAGATCTTTCATAATAGCTTGGAATCTGCCGAAGAAGCCATTCCCAACAATAATTTTATGCCCCATCTTTTCTAATTTTTTTACTACTAAAGGATCGATTGATGTCTCAATACCAACAATCCCAACACTTTTTGGATTAGATTGTAAACTATCAGTGGGCTCGGTTGATCCTGAATGATTCCACCTTAGAGCGTCACCGGATTCTTGAAGATTCATACCAAAATCAATAATGTTGGTAATCAATGATACATGACCAAGAGGTTGATAGGCTCCCCCCATATTACCTAATGTCATAAATGGCTTACCATCTTTCATAATAAACCCTGGAATAATGGTATGGAAGGGTCGTTTTCCGGCTTCGTACACATTCGGATGCATTGGGTCGAGTGAAAACAACTCACCTCTGTTTTGAAAGCTGAATCCTGTTCCTGGCACAACAAAACCAGTACCCATACCTCTGAAATTACTTTGAATCAGTGACACCATGTTACCGTACTGATCCGCTGTAGTTAGGTAAATAGTATCGCCATCTTCAAGAACATCAACTCCTGTAGAAATGTCGAATCTTGCTGTATCTGAGATCAATGCTCTGCGAATTTCTCCATATTCCTTAGACAGTAATGTTTCATATGGTATATCATGAAAAGCAGGATCAGCATAGTGTTTAGCTCTATCTTCGAATACAATTTTCTTTGTTTCGATTAAAAGGTGAAGAGTTTCAGCACTGGAAAAACCAAGCTCTTTTAGATTAAATCCTTCAAGTATATTTAGCATTTGAAGTACAGCTGTGCCTTGTACATTTCCACCTACTTGAAAGACATCATACCCTCTGTAATTTACTGTTTGAGGTGTGACCCATTCCGATTCATGATTAACGAAATCCTCATATCGCAGATAACCTCCATTTTCTTTCATCCATGTGTCAATTTTTGTAGCTATTTCACCTTTATAGAATGCGTCTTTACCCTCTCTAGCTAATAATCTAAATGTATTAGCTAAATCTTTGTTTTTAAATATCTGTCCTTTTTTTGGCCCTTCACCATTTATGGTGAATGTTTCGAAAAAAGAACCTGGCTGGTTTTTCAACCAACGAGCACTTGATTGCCAACTTTTGGATATCGTCTCACTTACTGGAAAGCCATTTTCTGCATACCATATGGGTTCTTCTAATATTTCATTAAAAGGAAGTGAGCCGAATTTTTCATGCATATTGAACCAACCATCCACAGCACCTGGAACAGAAATAGACAATAAGTCATAGGGCGGAATCCTAGTTTCTTCTTTTGAATCTAGAATATTAATGAGCTCATCATAACTCAGCCCTAATGGGGATCGACCACTTGCATTAAGGGCATATAACTTGTTTGTCTCTTGATGCCAAATGATAGCAAATAAGTCTCCACCAATACCATTTCCAGTTGGTTCCATGAGACCTATTGCTGCATTTGCTGCAATAGCGGCATCGATTGCATTTCCCCCATTTTTTAGAATTTGTAACCCAATCTGGGTTGCTAGAGGTTGGCTTGTAGCAACCATTCCTCTTTGTGCGATTATTTCTGAACGAGTAGAAATTGAAGGTCCAGACTCTCTATCGATCTGGGCTTTTAAATGAGTAATTGAAGAGAAATTAAATACGATTAAAGCGATAAAAAAAGCGCTAAAGTTATTTGTATAATGATTCATAATCTTAGATTTATCCATTCATGTTCTGGCTATAAGAGATTACTTTATTAAGGTCATTTTCTTTGTTTCACTAAATGATGGTGTGGTTAATTTATAAAAGTATGTGCCACTTGACATATTCGATCCATCAAAGTTGACAACATATTTACCTGCTGATTGCTGGGTAGAAACTAACTGTTCGACTTTCTGGCCAAGACTATTAAAAATTTCAATTGTTACAAACGAATCTTTTGGTAGTATATAACTTATACTGGTAGAGGGATTGAAAGGGTTAGGATAGTTTTGAAGTAATTCAAATCCTTTTATTGTATAATCAATATCTTCAATATTGGTTAATTGCCTAATATCTATTTCATAAGCACCATTACCATGAGTCGCCAATCGTAATTTACTGTTAGATCTTGATACAATTAGGTCTATTGCAAAAACTGCATCCGGTAGGTTACCATTTATATTTTGCCAATTTTTCCCACTGTCTATAGATTGATATACTCCAATTTCATTTCCAGCAAATAAATGTGAACTGTTATTGGGATTGACAGTGATAGACCATGTTGGTATGTCAGGTAAATTTTGACCAATATCTTGCCATGTGTCACCTCCATCTTCTGTTCTGAAAACATGGGAAGTTTCAAATCCACCAAATGTAACATAGGCAATTAAATCGTTGTTTGGGTCTACTGCCAAATCAGTTGGGAATCTGTCTGGTAAATCCCGAGTAATTTGACGCCATGTGTCACCACCATTTGCTGTTCTGTAAATATGAGGACGCTGTAATTTAGGGCTAGAAGCAGCATACACTACATTTGGGTCTTGTTCAGATCCAGCAAGTGCTGACATTGCATTTCCATCTAGTCTATATCCATTATTGGTAGTGGTCCAATTCTGACTTAATGCATTATATTTGTATATCCGTTCGCCACCCATATACATAGTTTGGTTATCAGCTGGGCTCAAAATGTAGGGAGTAATAAAATTTGCTTCATTTCGGGGAAATATTTCATTCCCTTGACTATCTGTTCCTCTAGGCATTGCCCAATATAGCTGTCCACCTTTAAATAAATCATAACTTACAACCGCTTGGCCAAATTGCGCTGACAGATACGCAATATTGTTGTCGTCTTGATTTAACGCAGTCCAAGCTCCGTCACCTCCCCATTCTCTTCTCCAATCCATATTCCCTTCATAAATAATACTTGAATTGTCTTGCAGTCCACCTAAAAATAAAGTCTTGTTGCTGTTTGAGTTAGAAACACCATTGTAAAATTGAACCGTTTGATAACCAGAATTGCAATTTTCGATGGTTACACCACCATCAGTTGTTTTAAATATTCCACCATCATTGATAAAATAGATAGTATCATGCATGGTTGGGTGAAATATAATGTCATGGTGGTCGGCCCAGTCACTCAAATATGGAAATACATCATTTTCTCTGTCATCTGTGGTACCAGCAGTATTCGCCATACTAGTTTCTACGAAATCTATACCACCGTTTGTTGATTTGTATAGAGAAAATGGTTGACCAGCAGCCCAAACTATATTTTCGTTACTCGGATGAACTGCAATGGCATGTGCATACCAACCTTGAACACGTGCAAAAATATCATTACTGCTAAAGACCAAATTCCAAGATTCGCCGAAATCCTCGGTTTTCATTACCCATGTTTTAATATCTTCGTCTTCATAATTCAGGCTACCATCTGAGTTACCTATGCTTGCATATAAAATATTTGGTTTTTCTGAGGACATAGATAAAACAGCTTTTCCTTTGTATTCAGACGGTCCTCCACCAATTAATAAATTAGCCTTAGAAAATGTATCTCCACCATCTGTTGTCCTGTAAATACCGTGTCCTTCCGATCCCATACCACCATGAGCTACAAATACCATATTAGTATCAAGCGGATTAATTATTATATCGGTAGCCATCGTAACTGAGTGAATATTAGACCACGAACTGCCACCATCAGTCGATTTATATACACCATCAGTTGTAGCAGCCCAAATCGATTCCGATCTCAAAGGGTTGATTTGTATTTTTTGTATGGATCTTTTTTGATTTAGTGACCAGTCTAAACTTTTAGTCCAACTCAGTCCACCATCAGTGGTTTTTAAAATTCCAATGCCATAACTACCTCTAGTTGTCCTTACAGGCCCAATACCAGGATAATTTTCAGATGATCCATACGCTTCGCCTGTACCTATGAACATTGTATTTGGGTCATTAGTATCAATATCAATAGCAGCAACACCTAAAACTTGATGTCCTGTAGGAACATATTCCCATGCATTTAGACCACTACCACCTGTGGTACTTTTCCATAAACCACCACTGGCAGAACCAACAAATAGTATGTCAGGATTTTCAGGATGAATCGCTAAGGCTAGTGTTCTACCTCCAATATTTGTAGGACCGATCGACTCCCATTGAAATATTTTACTTCTTTTATTTTTACGTATTTGAAGTTCAGAGAAAGATTCTGATAGGCCTTTTTTGGGAATATCATCAAAAGGGTAGGTTCTAACTGACTGTATATATCCTAGAGAGTTTTTTGCACCAGTTTGGAGATTGTCTTTAATAACTTCTGGAGTCAATGACGAATTCTTATTGATATAAAAAAAATAAGTGGAAAAGCTTACCAAAAGGAAACACAACAATAAAAGATGATTACGGTATTTCATACAAAATTTTTGATTTTTATTGCAAGTAATATTCCCTTTCTTGAATTAAGATGAAAGTAATTTAATTCAACACTTATGAATAAGATAATTCTTGTAGTGAGTAGATTTTTTATTCTTATGATTTCTTTGTGCATCCTGGCTTGTAACCAAGGTGTAGACCATAACGAAGCATCTCAAAAAAATATATTATTCATAATGACAGATGATCATGCTTATCAAGCACTAAGTGCATACGATGACAAATTGATGAATACACCGCATCTAGATAGAATAGCAGATGAAGGGATGTTATTTAATAAGTCGTTTGTAACAAACTCTATCTGCTCACCAAGTAGGGCAGTAGCTCTCACTGGTAAATTCAGTCATTTAAATAGTGTCCGAGATAATTTGGATATATTTGATTCCTCACAACCTACAATTGCTACTATATTAAAAGAAGAAGGTTATCAAACGGCAGTATTTGGTAAATGGCACCTAAAGTCTGAACCAGTTGGTTTTTCCAATTGGGAAGTTTTGCCTGGGCAAGGACATTATTATAAACCAGAGTTTAAGACTAAAGGCGGCCTAGTTGTTGAAGATGGGTATGTAACTGATGTGATTACCAATAAAGTGTTGAATTTTTTTGAAAATCTATGGGATAAAAGTAGACCGTTTATGGTAATGTACAATCATAAAGCTCCACATAGAGACTGGTGGCCATCAATGGATGATTTAGACCATTTTCATCAAAAGAAATTTGCAGTTTCTACTACACTTTTCGACGACTATAAAAATAGAGGTTCTGCTGCTAAAGAAGCTGAAATGAGAATCTATGATCATATGGCTCTAACAGCTGACAATAAGATTACACCAGAACTTCTAGATAAATTAAATTATGAGGAATTTTTATCATGGTATACCTCAGCATACAGAAATAATTTTGATCGTTTAACTGACGATGAAAAATCGAAATGGCAGGAAGTGTATGGCCCAATAAATAAAGAATTTGAAAAGAATAGGCCTATCGGAAAGGCATTAACATTATGGAAATATCAACGATATCTAGAAGATTATCTTGGGTCAATAAAATCAGTAGATGATAATATTGGAAGAGTATTGGATTATTTAGATGAACAAGGGTTATCTGAGAATACTCTAGTTATTTATACATCTGATCAAGGGTTTTATTTAGGTGAACATGGCTGGTTTGATAAACGCTTTATGTATGAAGAGTCATTCAGAACCCCGTTATTAATTCGTTACCCACCAACCATAGAGAGAGGATCAATAAATAGTGATTTGGTACAAAATATTGATTTGGCCCCTACCATTTTAGATTTCGCTGGATTAGAAATTCCAAAAGATATGCAGGGTTTGAGTTTAATGCCTTTATTAGAGGATAAAGAAGTTAAATGGAGGAACGAATTATATTACCACTATTATGAATATCCAGGAATTCATATGGTTAAACGGCATTATGGTATTAGAACTGAGAAATACAAATTAATTCACTTTTATTATGATATAGATGAGTGGGAATTGTACGACTTAGAAAAAGATCCACAAGAATTAAATAATGTATACAACTCTAAGGAATACATTGAAGTAAGAGAACACTTGCATGAACGCCTGGCTTCACTAAGAGTAAAGTATAAAGATTCAAAAGAATTAGATGATATGTTTATTGAGTATGACTTGGAGAGAAGAAAAAATTGATTTTTGTATCCGATGGAATTACCAAATAATACAGTATCGAATAAAATCTCTGGCGTTACAATAATAAATAGTGATATTGATTGTGTATGGAAAGTTATTTCTACACCATCAATTTTAGAAAAAACTCATCCATATTGTAAAATAAATAGTGTGCATACTTGGGATAAAATAAATTCAAAAGACACAATTTTGTATTACAATGGTATGAGGCTAAATAGAATATTCACTGAATGGACTGAAAAAAAAGGGTACAGTTTAATCATAGGTAATAACAAAATCGCAACAGCTATTGTAGAGTGGAACTTGGAACCAATTCATTCTACTAAGACTAAACTTACTATAGATATAAATGTATTTCCTGAAATAGCATTACAAAAATACAGTTTGTTATTAAGAACCATAATAAAACATATATACTTCCTTCCTTATATGCGACAGTATATTCGAACTGTTTGTAAAGGGTTTAAATATCATATAGAGACAGGTAATCTTGTAAAAAAAAATCAATTTGGATTCAATCCATTATTTTCGACAATTGGACACTCTAACTGAATTAATCTTAAGGGTACAAACTTCTAATGTTCCTATAATAATGACTGCATTAAAATTAAGACTCACTGTAATTCTAGTTTTGTTGCTATCTACACCAATTAGTTCTCAAGAGTTTGAACAAATTAATTTGGTCCATGATGGCATGAATCGTGAATATTTGGTCTATGTACCCAATGAATATGATGATAGTATTCGAATACCTATGGTACTCAATTTTCATGGTTTTGGAGGAACAGCATACGATCATTACAAGTACACTTCGGATATGACTAGTCTTGCTGATACAGCTAATTTTTTGCTTGTGTATCCACAGGGGGCAGCAGGATCGGACGGATATTCACATTGGAATATTGCTGATGAAAACTCTAAAAGTGACGTCGATGATCTTGGTTTTACTTCTGCAATGATTGATGATTTAATTCAGACATACAATGTTGATACTCTACGTATTTATGCAACCGGTTTTTCAAATGGAGCTTTTTTTACATACGATTTAGCTTGTCGACTGAGTCAGCGAATTGCAGCTATTGCACCCGTTGGTGGAACAATGCCACAGATATCTTTTGATGAATGCGATGCAACAAAACCTACAGGGATTATATCATTTCATGGGACTTCTGATGATGTAAGTCCTTACCAAGGTATTGAAGGTTATAATTTATCGTATCAAGAAATCAACTCATTTTGGATTAACTTAAATGAAACAGAAGCGGTTGCAACAGTAGCAGAAATTAATACTAATACAGAAGATGGAAGTGCGGTTGAATCATATTCTTGGGAAAAAGGCAAGAATTGTTCATCTGTAGAACATTATAAGATCATTAATGGTGGGCATTCATGGCCAAATCCTAATGCAGAAAGTTGGGGTAAAGGTGATGATGTTAATCGAGATATTGATACCAATGTGTTAATTTGGAATTATGTATCTCAATATGATTTGTATGGAATAATAGAGTGTGAAGAAAGAGTCATTAATAATGAATACCAACAATTAGAATATAATTTCAAATTATATCAAAACTATCCTAATCCATTTAATCCAAGTACCCTAATTAGTTTTTCTCTAGAAAATCCTCAATATGTCAGCTTGGAAGTATATGATATTAAGGGCCGTACAATAGCTAAACCAATTGAGAAGGCTTTACAAGCTGGTTACTATACAATAGAGTTTTCTTTATCAAACATGTCTAGCGGAATTTATTTTTATAGGCTAATAACACCGTTATTTAGTGAAACAAAAAAAATGACATTGGTTAAGTAACAATGCTGTTAGCATCCGAAATAAAGGTCATAGTACTTCTAACCAAATTATCTTGAAAAAGTATTTCCCAATTTTATTTATCTGTTTTTTTAGTTTAAGCTTTTTACAAGCTCAACAAACAGAATCTCACAATATTGTTCATGACGGTCTTGATCGAGAGTATCATATTTATATTCCAGTATCGTATGATGGTGCTACAAGCGTACCACTTTTATTTGTTTTTCATGGTTATGGAGGAAATGCTAGAGATTTAATGAGATGGGGAGATATGAGATCTGTTGCCGATACAGCAGGTTTCATTTTGATTGTACCACAAGGCTATAAGGATCACAGAGGATCTCCACATTGGAATGTTGGTTCATGGACTATTGGGAGTACAGTAGATGATATTGGTTTCATCGAAAAAATTATTAATAGAACGTCTGATGAGTTTAATTTAGATCTTAAAAGAGTATACAGTTATGGACATTCAAACGGTGGATATTTTAGTTTTGAGTTGGCTTGTCAATTAGGAAATAAGATTGCAGCTATAGGGTCAATTGGAGGTACTATGAGTACTGAATCCTATGATTCTTGTGAACCAAGTCATAATACTTCTGTAATTACTGTTCACGGGACCTCAGATCCAATTGTGTATTATACTGGTGGTAGACCTTACAATTCTAAGTCACAAGTTGAAACTCTTAGATACTGGGTTGATTTTAATAATACAAATATATCACCTGAAATTATTGAAGTACCTGATTCTGATAAGAATGATGGTAGTCAGGTAGAACTTTATAAATATGATGGCGGTACTAATGGTACTTCTGTTCATCATTTTAAAGTTATAAATGGTGGTCATTCTTGGCCAGGTCGTTATGGCAATATGGACATAATAGCTACGTCTGAGATTTGGAAGTTTGTATCAAAATTTAATATTGAAGGTCTAATTAGTAATGAATCAACTTATCTAGAAGAAGAAATAAAGAGCGGCAATAGCTACGGTATTAAGTTAGAACAGAATTATCCAAACCCATTTAATCCAAGTACTAACATAGATTTTTATTTACCTGAGATGGCACAGGTATCATTGACAGTTTATAATCACATAGGGCAAAAAATTATTAATGTAGTTGATCGTAAATTTCTAAAAGGAAACCAATCTGTAATGTTAAATTTAAATGATTTTTCGAGTGGTTTATACTTATACAAATTAGCAACACCTGAACATTCTATAACAAAAACAATGGCATTAATTAAGTAGTATTTAAATCCATTCAGCTTTAGCAGTTTTAAGATCAATGATTTCACCGGTGTTTATTGTATCATTGGGTTCAATAAGTAAAATTGAGCATTCATTATCAGCATAGGGTTTATGTTCAATTCCTTTTTTTACTATATGCATTTCTCCTTCTTTTAGAATTATCGAATGGTTTCTGTAGTCTATTCGTAACTCTCCAGAAAGGACTATAAAGGCTTCGTCAGTGGTTTGATGATTATGCCAAATGAAATCACCCTTTACTTTCACTAGCTTGAAATGGTAATCATTTAATGAAGCAATAATTTTTGGTGACCAGTATGTTTTGATAAGGTCTAATTTCTCATTAAAGTTTACAACATTTTTATTTTCTTGCACCATGATTGTGTCATTAAATTGGTAATTTGATATTTATAATTTAAATAACTTTGAAGGTTGCAAAATGAAATTTTTATCACTGGCCATAATTTCTGTTTTAATTTCTAGTCCGGTCACTGCTCAAATTGGTGAGCTCTTGTGGGAAGAAAATTTTGATGGTCTTGAAAACTGGATTATAGACACGGGTAATGGAGATTGGGGCTGGGGAAATGGGGAATTACAGTATTATTCTTCTCAGAATGTTTCAATTACTGAAATACCAGGAGATACCGGCAATAATGCAGTAAAAATAACTGCAAAAAATGAATCTGGATCCTCTATAGTTGATAAGTGGGGTAATCCTTTAGATTTTACATCGGGTAAGATTAATTCTAAGTCCAAAGTAACCATTCATTATGGGATGGTAGAAACTAGAATTAAAGTTCCTAATTTAGAAACAGGGGGTTGGCCAGCTTTTTGGTTACTAGGTACTTCTAACTTTGGATGGCCTCATAAAGGTGAATTGGATTTAATGGAAATGGGGCATACTCAGGCTTCAAGAGATGATAGAGATTCATACAATGGCGGTAATGATCAAAATAATTCCACTGAGAATAATATGGTTGGGGCAAATGCTATATTTTTCGCTGAAAGCGCAATAGTGCCGGGTAATCCAAGTGGTGCAGCTAGTTTAGCTTGGGATGGCTCGTATGCTAGACCTTACTTCAATATGGATGATCCTCTGAACGATCGTTTTTTGATATATAGAATGTACTGGGACAGTACATCTATCAGGTTTACTGTGATTGATGAAGATAAAGATGTAAATAATGAGGTAGATCTATTTACAACAGCATTCGAATTAAGCGAGGAGTCGGATGAATTTTTAAAGCCATTTTATTTTATTATTAATTTGGCAATTGGAGGAACATTAACGGATTCATACAATTTAGGTGACAGGGGTTCTGGAGAAAATGTCAGTATGCCAATGCCGGCTGAAATGCTGGTAGATTATATAAAAGTTTATAAGTGGAATAATCAAGGTTCAGTTCATATAGGCCCGCCAACTAATGTGAATTTAAATTATGGTTTGTTTACTGACTCAACAAAAGTTTTTGATCATATTTTACTAGATGAAGAGGCTTTTATCTATGTTTGGGAAGAAACCTTAATTGAAAGTGATATTCAGCCTTATGAAGGTGAAGGAGTACTTTCTTGGAAAAGTAACGGAAAAGGCTGGTTTGGAGCTGGAATTATGTCAGAACAGCCTATTAACTTATCTGAGGCTGGTCATTTAAATTTTCGAATTAAAATCCCAGCAAACATTGCTTTTCAAATTGGTGTGATTGATGCGTGGGGTAATCAAAATTACGTGGAGTTTCCAGCAAATCAAACAAAATTTGGGCTCTCTAGAGACGGAGAATGGGGTCAAGCATCTATACCAATTGGGGTTTTGAGAGGTCAATATATTGATATGAGGATGCTCTCTTATGAGTTTGTTATTTTAGAAGTGAATGGAGCAAATATTGAGTTTGCTTTGGATGATATCTATTACAACGGTGTACCAGGATTAAGTGTTGAAGATATACAAACAAAGACAGTTCAAGATTTTCAATTGTATGATAATTATCCAAATCCGTTCAATCCTTCAACTACCATATCATACAATTTATCAAATTCTACTAATGTCAAAATTGAAATTTATAACACAGTTGGGCAAAGAATATCTGAATTGGTCAATTTTGATCAGCAAGCAGGTTTTCATAAGATAAGCTTTGATGCATCTGGACTTCCAAGTGGTATTTATATTTACAAAATATCAACTCCAAACTATTCAGAATCGAAGAAAATGATGTTAATTAAATAGGATTTAGAAATCATGAGAATATTTTTTTCATACGCTACAATCTTTATAATTACATCATTTTCACTAGTTGCTCAAAATCCCACAAATAAGGAGTATAACCGGGAATTTAAACTTGTGAATAATATTGTACCTCAATTATTGGTAGACGATATAAGTATTAGAAATGTCGCAACTGTTCAAGATTATGCCGTTAGAATTGCATACAATAAAGCCAATGAAGAATTTTATTATATGACTACTGGTGGTAATATCTACAGGGTAGACTTTAATTCTAGGCGCCAATTTTTAATTGCTAATTCAGGAGATTTTGGGATTAATGAGACACAAGGATTTGCAATATCTATATCTGGTGATTTTTTTGTTTCAGGTACAAATAAAGACAGAGATAAAGCAACAAATCAGGGTCGTGTAAGTAGAGGTAGTTATATCGATAATCAACTAGTTTGGCAAGACGTTCTAACAACAGAAGAGTATCCCCTTAGTAATACTGCATTCGATCATAATTTTAATGGTATAGAATTATCACCAGACCAAAAAACTCTCTATGTCAATAGCGGATCCAGAACTGATCACGGTGAAGTACATTCTGTTGATGGCCGTTACCCTAATACAAGAGAAGTAGCTTTGACTGCCAAAGTATTTCAAGTGCCTGCCGATACTACAGACTTAATATTGCCAAATGATTATGAATTTTTAAAAGCAAATAATTTCATTTATGCAGAAGGGTTACGCAATACTTTTGATTTGGCTTTTGACAAAGACGGTAATCTATTTGGAACCGAAAATTCAGGTGATAGAGATGATTCAGAAGAGTTGAACTTACTAAAAGAGGGCAAGCATTATGGATTTCCATGGCTAATGGGTGGAAATCTTACTCCGATGCAATTTGTGGGATATAATGTTGATGAAGATCCTCATGTAAGTACTAGTTCTACCGCTTATAGAGGTGGGTTTTTTTACAATGATCCAAATTATCCTTCACCCCCTGATTCTATTGACTTTGTAGAGGGGTTGATAAATATAGGTCCAGACGCGGATCGTAAGAGAGAGTCTGATGGTAATATTTATGATGCTAGTGATAGTGGTTTAGAAATTCGAACATTCACGTCTCATCGTTCTCCTTTAGGCCTTGTTTTTGATATAACTGGTGATCTTGGTGGTGATTACACCAATGACGGCTTCGTTTTAGGTTGGACAGGCTCTGACCATAGTGGATTGTTGTCAAGATTATCAAATCAAGGTAAAGACATGTTTCACCTTACATTTATACCTGACGAAAATGAGACATTTAAAGTATCAGTAAAGCGAATTGCTAGTGGGTTTAAAAACCCTATAGATGCAGTGATAGTTGAAAATAAAATTTACGTAATGGAATACAGTGGGGGGTGGATAAATAATGGGTCAGTAGGCATATATGAGCTTTCATTTCCATCATCATCGTCAACAAATTTAGAGTCTGAAAATGCATCACCATCCCGTATAACTCTGCATCAGAATTACCCAAATCCATTTAATCCAACTACCAAAATACAGTATGAATTACCTATTTCAACTGAAGTTAATTTGTCTATATATAATGGTATTGGACATAAAATATCTGAGCTAGTTAATGGCGAACAAAGAGCTGGGTTTCATTCTGTAAATTATGATGCACAAAATAATCCAAGTGGTATATATTATTATAGATTAGAGACTTCATACTCAACTCTGACAAAAAAAATGGTTTTTATAAAGTAAGTAATGTGTAAGTAATATGAATAAGCATCATGAACTCCCATTTGGAATGATCTAACTGATAATTATATTTAAATGCTAAGATTTAAAAGCCAAATATATTTATGAAAGTATTAATTACTGGTTCTACAGGGATGATTGGCGGCGCAATAACAGATCTTTGTATCGCTTCTGAAAAAATATCAAGTATCATTTCTTTGACTAGAAGAGGCAGTGAAAGAGATAGCGAAAAGCTTACTGAGTTATTTATGGGCAGTAAATGGGACTATAAAGAAATCGAAGAATATCTTAGTGATATTGATATAGTATATTATTGTCTTGGTGTATATACTGGGTCCGTTAACAAAGAAATGTTCATTAAACTGACATTAGACTTTCCATTGGAATTAGCACAAGTGTTAATTACTAAATCACCAAATTGCCGATTCTGTTTGCTTAGTGGTCAAGGAGCGGATAGAACTGAAGACTCCCAGGTATTATTCGCTAAATATAAGGGCATGATTGAGAATAAAATTTCAGCTTTGGGATTCAAATCGTTCCACAGTTTTAGACCAGCATATATTTATCCTGTTAATAAAAGGAAAGAGCCAAACATAGCTTATTCTTTTTTTAGATTAATCTATCCTATTGTGAGTAAAATTTTACCCAATAAGACTATAAAGTCAACCAGACTGGCAAACACAATATTCGAGGTAGGTATTAACGGCCATGAGAAGGAAGTATTAGAAAATATTGATATTCTAAGATATTGACGTCCATTGACTTAAATTTAGTTTCAAACCTTACAATCATGAATAAAGTCATTAAAAACAGTTGGGGATCAGTTATTGAAGAAGAAGTTAATTCCCAAATGAAGCGTAAAATTATTCATGGGGAAAAACTTATGATTGTGAAAATGAGGTTCAAAGATGGATTTATAGTTCCTATGCACTCACATATAAATGAACAAATTACTCAAGTAAATAAGGGGACAATTAGATTTTGGCTTGATAGTGAGGAATCAGATCCGGTGGACGTAAATGAAGGAGAGTTTATAATTATACCAGGAGGTGTGCCCCACAAGGCTTTGATGATTGGTGAAGTTGAAGAAACTGACACTTGGGCCCCGCCTAGACAAGATTGGCTCGATGGGACAGATGATTACCTAAAACAATAATCATGGATTTTGGCTTACTAAATAAGGGTGCTTTAGTCATGGCATCTAGTAAGGGATTAGGTAAAGCTGTTGCTTTAGAATTGGCTAAAGAGGGTTGTAATGTGGTAATATGTGGTAGGAATATTGATACTTTAAAAAATTCATCAAAAGAAATTTCGTCTAAATCCGGTAGGGAATGTTTCTATGTTCAAGGTGATATCACTATAGAAAATGATAGAAAACGTATTCTTTCTTATTCTAAATCAAAAATTGAATCAATTGATATTTTAGTAACAAATTCAGGTGGCCCGAAACCTGGTAATTTTGATGATCATGATAATGTAGATTGGAGTGATGCCTATAATTTATTAATTGAAAGTACCATTAGTATGATTAGAGGTGTCTTGCCAGGCATGAAAGAAAGAAGCTGGGGCAGAATAATTACCATAACATCGCAGGCAGTAAAGCAACCGGTTGAAGGACTAATTTTATCAAATTCAATTCGAACTGCGATACTTGGATTGGTTAAAACGCTATCTATTGAATTGGGTAAATACAACATTACAGTGAATAATGTATTACCGGGTTACACACTAACAGATCGATTGAAGAATCTTATTAAACAAAGAGGGACGTCCTTAGAGAATATCTCAGTTGATGTACCATTGAAAAGAGTTGGTTTACCAAATGAATTTGCAGCAGCAGTCGCATTTCTAGCAAGTGAAAAAGCAAGCTATATCACAGGGGTATCATTACCAATTGATGGCGGTTGGATAAAAGGTATTTAAATCATTATATGATTATTAATAATGATAACTGATAATTACTTTTCAGTTATCAAACTGTAGATCCCATAACCTGTAACTGCAGCTCCAACGTAAAGTATACCCTTCAGAATAATTTGAATCTGAAGGTAGAATGGCATCATGTTACTTATTGTTGAGCTGGTTGATATTACTGAGATAAGTGCACAAAGAATCCCAGTAAAGATATATCTATATCCCTTTTTCATTTTTTTTCGATTTAATAATTTGATAAATGCCAGCTGCAAATAGAATAAGTCCAGATAATGAAAGAGTTGAACTTAACATTCTTGCTGGCTCATCTACTGCTTGCATATAATCTTGTATGCCAGTAATACATACTAAAACTCCAATCAAGAGAACAACTATACCTTTTACCATAGTTTAAATTGAATTAATCGTTATTTTATTATGACACAATCACTAAGAACTTCTATTAGGTTTAGTTTAATAGATTGATTCTGTTAAAACAAGAATATAATCAGTCATTATGAAGTCAGCTTCAATTACATTGTACTTAACAATGCTGCTTACTTTACTTTTCATTTCGTGTAAAGAAACGCCAACAAATATAGTTCAAAATACTAATTCAGGATTTGTACCAGATGATGGTGAAGCTTTATTCATATTGGGTCAAGCTAATGAACAGCATATGAGGGATTACTTGAGTGAGGTCAGGAGTACACCATTACCTGCTGGTTTTGCATTTTACACAAGCCTTAGTGGAAGTAAACCATTAGAAGATATGAGTAGATATATAACTTTTATGAGAGGATACCCTAACACAATGCTTCAACTAGCTATTTGGACTGGTGAAAGGAGATGGGGCAATCCAGGTTATTATCTTGATGAAATTATTGAAGGTAAATATGACGAAAATATAATCACACTAGCTAATGCGTGTAAAAGTTTGGACAGACCAATATTTATAAGGTTTGGATATGAATTTGATGGGCAGCATAATGCTTATCCACCAGATAAATATAAAGCAGCATATAAACATTTTGTAGATATGATGAGAAGTCAGAATGTAGATAATGTTGCCTATGTTTGGCATTCATGGGGAGTGAGTCCATATTATGGAACCGAAGATTATCCAGAATATTATCCAGAACTAACTACAGATGTGACTCATGAATTATGGTATCCCGGAGATGATTATGTTGATTGGCTTGCCGTTTCAATATTTGGCTCTGGATGGGGGAATTTAAATACTAATTCAACCATGGGTTATTTTGTGCAATTTGCAAATGATCATGATAAACCTATCATGATAGCTGAATCAGCAGCCATTAAAACTGGAAGTAATAGAGATCCAAATTGGGTTATTCCAACTAACACATGGTTTTCAAATGTGTTTACATTCATTCATCAAAATGATGCTGTGAAAGCATTCACATATATAAATGTTGATTGGGAAGCTGATAATTCAACAACAACGTGGGGAGATACGAGGATCCAAAACTCAGTACAGAGTGCCCAAGATTATTGGGCAAGGTATATTGGAACCCTAATTCATGCGGATGAGAATCTTTTCGATAAACTTGGTTATAAGTAACTAGATTTACAAACTAGCAACACTCACAACTGTTGCACTTGCACTCATTTTTGCAATTGCATTGTATACATTCACAATTTTTCATAATCTACACACTTTGGTTTAGTTGTAAAAAATAAGAATTATGAGTTTTAAAACAAATTGAATGAACAAAACAATGTTTTGAATGGTATTAATGCATCAATCATATCTAGTGAAGAATTTATTTTTGAAAATAATCTCCAATTGTGTGGCTATTTTTTTACTACTTGTAGGGTGTAATACAATAAATAGTAATGAGGAATCAGAGTCTACTGAAACATTTATTGATGAAAGAGTTCAATTGAATGCCAATAAATGGAATAGAATCAAACCTAATGACTTTGATTACATCTTTCAAAGAGAGTGTTATTGTATTACTGAGTATACTTTACCCGTTTATTTAAGTGTAAGAAATGGTAGAATCGTTAAAGCTTATCATCAAGGAAAACTTGCCTCAGATGGAAATGGTGGTTATATCTGGACAGTTAATCGAAGAACATATACAGAGGAAGAGTATGAACAGTTTAAAATAGAGAGACTTTTCAAAACTACTAATGATGGTTTGAATCAAAATCCTGAAAATTATTCTTTGGCATTTGATGACTCTCTAGGCTATCCAATAGATATATTCTTTGATTTTAATTTAAATATTGCTGATGATGAAATTCGATATAAAATTTCCAATTTTACTTTGGTAGATAATTAATTTGAAGTGTGTTCTGCAGATATTATTGGAGTGATAATCTTATCGAATCAATAAGAAAATTTAAATTCAACATCCATTCTTCATAACTAGGCTCAGCACTTCCATATAATGAATTTGCATCAATAACAGCATCTTTTATTTGATCTGTCCATTTATTTAATAATGAAACGATATAGTCGTTATTGAAAAGTTCATTTTGAAAATCATTATCTAGAGCGTAAAAATGATCTTTATATTGAATGAAAGCTCCGATAATCTTATCACATGCGGCTGATTTTTGAAGGAGTCCAAAAGAGCCGAATGGGAAACCATTGCAATCATTTGTTATTTCGTACCATTTGTCTTTGATTGGTGTTACAGGATTTATGTTTTTGTTGAGATTTTCGAAGCTATTATCAAGATCCCATGGAATTAATTGGATTTTGTTATTTGAAGGATTTTCATACCAATAGTAGTTATGACTTTCGTAAATATCACCTCCTTGGTGATAAAAATGTAAGAATCCATCGTCATGTGCTATCCTTCTATCTACAACCAAAGTCTTTAAAAAAATATCTTTATCTATCCAGCTCTCAACAAGCTCATTTATCGCAGAATTATTTGATTCAGATAATGCTTCAGAAAAAGTTAATATCTTTGAGACGTCCGATACTTCTTCGTTTGTTTTAAGTGCATTTTTAAAATTAATTTCTTCTTGTTTTGAGCCATTTGATTTGATTGGCCAAACTTCTTTGTATAGGTTACCACCAGCATCATCAAAATGCTGATTAGTAAAAGGTCCGTCAATGTTTTCAGTATTAGCATAAACCCCACTAAATACGTCATTTATATAAACGAGAGCATGGTTGGATCGTGGTGCAATAACTCCAAATTTTCTGTACATGTAATAACCTAATCTTTCTCTCATCTTTGAAGGATCAAGGTTTTGTGAATGTAATTGAAGTTTTTTTAACCCATAAAATTGTTTTTCCTCATTGAAATTGAATTTTATTTTCATTGACAACTTTGGACACGTCTTATATCCACTTGGATTTGTCCAGTCATTATCAGATAAACAACCTACCCAAGCGCCAATTGATCCCTTATATCTAATGCCAACATTTTTAACAACTTTATTTTCAAATACAAGATGAGCGTTGACATATTTTTCTAGTGCTGGGTCACTATTTATTTCTTCAAGATTATCTGAGTCAATAAATATTTCAAACTTATGTAGCTTGTCCTGATCATAAATGTATTCTGATGAGTGAGAATCGAGATATTCATACTCATCTAATGATGCTACTCTTTTATCAGAACTTTGTATCTCATTATATGCTCTAAATAAGTCGCATGAAAATAAAGTAAAGCTGAATATTAAAAAAAATAGGAAGGCTATACGCATGTGGTGTTATTAAATAGCACTGTATCTATCAATGTAAGATATTAGAATAATCTTAGTATTCAATTACCCTTTAAATAATCAGTTCATTTATTCCTATAAGTACTATTGTAAGCGCTTTTTTATATATTATAAGCCATTTACTAGTGATTTTATAACACTACTATTCTGAAGTATAATTTATACTATATACTTGAAAATTATATCAATTAATATCACTTCTTTACCCAAATGTCAGAGACTATCCAATCATATCAAAGCAAAAATAAAATCCGGATAATTACCGCGGCAAGCTTATTTGATGGACATGATTCTAGCATTAATATTATGCGGCGCATCTTACAAAGTAGCGGTGCCGAGGTTATTCATCTTGGACATAATCGAACCGTTCAGGAAATCGTTAATTGTGCTATTCAAGAAGACGTGCAAGGAATTGCAGTTAGTTCCTACCAAGGTGGGCATATGGAGTATTTTAGCTATATGATAGATTTACTGTCCCAACAAAATGCTGAACATATTAAGGTATTTGGAGGAGGGGGAGGAGTTATTACAGATGAAGAAATACGCAAATTAGAATCACGTGGAGTGACCAAGATTTTTTCTGTGGATGATGGTGCTGAGATGGGGCTCCAGGGTATGATTAACCACATTTTAGAGCATTGTGATTTTGATCCTTTAGATTTAGGGAGTATTTATATTAACGGAATATCACATCGAGATCCTGTTACCTTAGCTCGGTGTATAAGTAGTTTGGAGAATAAGGGCGCACAGGTGAAAGAAATTATGGAGGCAATGACTTCTAAGTCTGAGACCACCATCCCTGTTGTTGGGATTACGGGAACAGGTGGGGCTGGAAAAAGTTCGTTGACCGATGAGTTGATTCGTCGTTTTTTGTCTGAGTTTCCACAGAAAACAATTGCAGTCGTATCGGTAGACCCATCACGGATAAAAACCGGTGGAGCCTTATTGGGCGATCGTATACGGATGAATAGTATCGATACCCCTCGAGTTTATATGCGTAGTATGGCCACGCGAGCCTCGGATAGATCGATCAGTGCTGCATTAAAGGAAGTGATTCATCTTTACCGGAAGGCAGGCTTCGATCTCATTATCGTAGAAACGAGTGGAATTGGGCAGAGTGGAGCAGAAATAGTAGAGCTGACGGATATTCAGTTGTATGTGATGACGAGTGAATATGGAGCGGCTACACAGCTCGAGAAAATTAATATGTTAGACTTGGCGGATTTGATCGTGCTGAATAAGTTTGAGAAGAAAGGTTCCAAAGATGCCTTGCGGGATATTCGTAAGCAGCTGCAACGAAATTCAGGGCAATGGCAGACTGATTTGACCGAGATGCCTGTTTATCCCACTATTGCATCGCAATTTAATGATGAAGGAGTGAATCGTCTTTTTAGCGCATTAATAAAAAAAATAAAAGCGCAATATGGGCTTAATTGGAGTACTATAGTGTACATACACTCGGAGCCAGCTACTGAAATTCAAAATCAAGAAATTATACCAACAAAGAGAGTTAGATATTTATCTGAGATTGCGGAGACAGTGCGTAGTTATCATAAATGGGTCCAGCAACAAATATTGGTGGCGACCAAGTGGGGTCAACTTAAGGGAACCATTCAGCAGTTGGAACGAGAAGGAGTAAAACAATTAGAAACATTGAGTACAGATGAAGAGCTACTAAAACGTTTACGAACGCTTTTGAATACGGTCCGACAGCAGCTAGATACAGAGTCATTACATATTCTTGAAGAGTGGGATAATTGGTTTGCTCAGCACACTCCGATTCAGCATCAATCCAAAGTTGGGGATGCTGGTATGGATATAGGTGATAATCAAAGAAGCGGGCAGGCATTGTATAAGAAGACATTGAGTGGGCTCATGATCCCGCGTGTGGCCCTACCTAAAACTACCGATCCAGCTGAACGACTTCGGTTCGCCTTTAAGGAAAACATTCCAGGCTACTTCCCTTATACGGCGGGTGTCTTTCCTTTGAAAAGAGAGGAGGAGGATCCAACCCGGATGTTTGCGGGGGAAGGTACACCGGAGCGCACCAATAAGCGATTCCATTATTTGAGCGCCAATATGCCTGCAAGTAGGCTTTCTACTGCTTTTGATTCGGTTACATTGTATGGTGAAGACCCTGAAATTCGGCCAGATATTTATGGTAAAATTGGGAATTCTGGCGTGAATATCTGTACGCTTGACGATATGAAAAAGCTATATGCTGGATTTGATTTGACATCTCCGACCACCTCAGTTTCTATGACTATTAATGGACCCGCACCTGTGATTTTAGCTATGTTTATGAACACGGCAGTTGATCAGCAGGTGGAGCGTTATTTGAAAGCTAATAGTAAATGGGAGAAGGCTGCCCAGCAAATAAAGCAAAGGTTCGAACAAGCCGGATTGCAAGCTCCCGAATATAAAGGGTCTTTGCCGGAAGGTAATGATGGTTTTGGTCTGGGTACGCTTGGTATTTCGGGAGATGCATTGGTGGAATCCGAAGTTTATGAACAAATCAAGCGTAAGACCTTACATGCGGTGCGAGGGACGGTGCAAGCGGATATTTTGAAGGAGGATCAAGCCCAAAATACCTGCATATTTTCAACAGAATTCGCATTGAAAATGATGGGAGATATGCAAGTATATTTTACTGAGTATAAGGTTCGAAATTACTATTCAGTTTCAATTTCTGGTTATCATATAGCAGAGGCTGGTGCTAATCCTATTACCCAAGCAGCCTTCACTCTGGCCAATGGCTTTACTTATGTGGAGTATTATTTAGCCCGGGGGCTCAAAATTGATGATTTCGCTCATAATCTATCCTTCTTCTTTAGTAATGGATTAGATCCAGAATATGCGGTGATTGGTAGGGTTGCTCGGCGAATTTGGGCTATTTCGATGAGACAAAAATATGGTGCTAACGATCGCTCCCAAAAGCTCAAATATCACATTCAGACAAGTGGAAGGTCACTACATGCCAAAGAAATTCAGTTTAATGATATTCGGACGACCTTACAGGCTTTGTTAGCGGTTTATGACAATTGCAATTCACTCCACACTAACGCCTATGACGAGGCCATCACAACACCTACTGAGGAATCTGTACGAAGGGCCCTTGCAATACAGTTGATCATCAATAAAGAGTTGGGTACAGTAAAAAACGAAAATCCAAATCAAGGGTCTTACTTTATTGAGGAGCTTACCGATTTAGTGGAGGAAGCTATTTTACATGAATTTGACCGATTAACCGATAGAGGAGGAGTACTTGGTGCCATGGAAAGCATGTATCAACGGGGTAAAATTCAGGATGAGAGCTTGCACTATGAAGCCAAGAAGCATTCAGGAGAACTGCCAATTGTTGGGGTAAACATGTTCATGAGTGATAATGAGGCACAGGAAGCTGGTACTGCCAAACTCATTCGGTCCACAGAAGAAGAAAAACAGCAACAAATAGCACAATTGGCTTTGTTTTTTGAGCGAAATAAGCAACGTTCGGACGAAGCACTAGACCAACTAAAGAAGGTGGCCCGCACAAACGGTAATATTTATTCCGAGTTGATGGAGACGGTCAAGGTGGCTAGCTTAGGGCAGATTTCTCGAGCTTTATATGAAGTGGGTGGACAGTACCGCCGAAATATGTAGGTGAACGGTATTTTTTGACTTAAACATAAAAAACCTAACAGTCTATTGACCGCTAGGTTTGTAACTTAATGATCAAATTCAAACGGATTATTCTTCAACAGGTACTCCTAAAGCGCCAATTCTAGGTGACCAATGTGAATGCATAATTTTCCACCCCATACTTGTCCTTACCCAGGTTTGTGAAGCTCTTGTTGCATAGGGTACATTTTGTTCCCCACCTTCAAAACTAATACTACCGTCAGTATTGAATACAACTACAGCTGTAGATTGATCAGCGTCGAATGTGACAGAATGATTTGACATGATAAATTCATCAAAGTCCCAGCCATCACCAGAGTTTTCAATATTATCTTGTGTTTGGATAATAAGATCAGCCCCATTTGAATTGAAAACTGTTGTTTCAAAATCTGTACTCATGAAAGCATTAGCACCCTCAAAATCATTATTAATATAGGAAAGTTGAAAATTTTGGGATTGTTCGATTAATGTTTGACTTAGAATAGCTTCATCTTCTAGCCCATCAACCAGCATCGGTTCGGAATTAGATACGCAACCTATGAATAAAAGAGTGGATAGTAAAAGCAAGTGTTTCATTGTATTTTTATTTGGTTATTAATAATGAATGTATAAAAATTAACATTTCTATTGGGATATCCCTAAGACTTTGGGGGTTAATTTTTTATTTTTAAATGATTAACGTCCATCGCAACTCGCCCGAGCATCAATATCTGATGTCAAACGTATATTAGCTATCCCAATATCTGCCATTGACTCGGATTTGATCACAAAAGCTGAGCTTATAGCCGACATGTCAACTCCTAGGTCATCAAAACAACTAAGGCTTACGTTGAATTCATACCAATCTGAATCTAGCTCAACGGGCAAGATGGCATCACAGTTGGCATTCTTGTCGCATTGACCAACTTGAATGGTAGCCATACCACTGAAGGATTTCGCACTAAAGCTTAGTTCCATGGCTCCATTTGATTCTCTTGCTAAGCTTGTTGGAGAAGCCGTCGATATTCTTACGTAATCTCCGTTGGTTTTGGTCCAGTTGATTCGGAGGGCATCCTCCTGGGCTTGATAGTCGGTTTTGCTTACGATAAGTCCCCCAACTGAGGTCGGATAGCTGGCAATTTGTTTATCGAGTTCACCCGAATCTAGCCATAAGCTCCATGGTGCAATTGCGGCCCCTTTGGTAAAGAATTCCCCAGTGGAAGCAACGGCAGTATTTTCTAGACCCGAAACTTCGGGTAGGATTGAAACTTGTTCTTGACTGGTGTAACCTAGACCATAGCCCAACTCAAATAAGGTTTCTGAATTTTCAGATACCACAGCAGAAGCTGGCCAACTGAAAGATAAAGAGCCAGTGAAGTCATAGGACGAATCTGCCTGAAAGAGTAGATCAGCTACACCACCACCTTCGCTTCCTGGTAACCAAGCTGCCACAAAAGCGTCGGATTGGTTAATTTCTGGATTGGTCCACATTGGGCGGCCCGAAAGGAAGACCGATACCACTGGGATTTCTTGTGACTGGTAGTCTGCTAGTAGGCTAACATCAAATCCGTTGGGCTCAAAATCGAGATGTTCCCGATCTCCTTGAAACTCTGCATAGGGATCTTCTCCATAGACCGCGATTACGGCATCTACGGTTGAAGGTACCTCGCCCGACTCTGAGTAGAAGATCTGGCCGCCGGATTCATTAACTAGCTGGCGGATGCCTTCTAGGATGGATTCACCATTGGGGAATTCGTCGTTGGTATGGCCGGTTCCTTGCCAAGATAGCGTCCACCCACCACTGGATTTGGAAATACTGTTGGCTCCATCTCCAACCACCAATATGGTAGAACTGGGGTCTAATGGTAAGGTTTGGCTGTTATTTTTTAGTAACACCATTGATTCTCTGACTGCTTGTCGAGCAACGGCGCGGTGTTCGGCTAAGCCAAGTTGTGACTCATCGCCAGCATTCATTCTTTGACTGGGTAGTCCTTTTTCAAAAATACCAGAAGCTAATTTAACGCGAAGGATTCTATGAACCGCATCGTCGAGTCTTTCGATGCTTATGGTGCCATCTTGTACCTGAGCCAAGGTATTTTCGTATAAGCCCCTCCAGCTGTCGGGTGCCATAAACATATCCACGCCGGCATTGAAGGATTGTGCGCAGTCGGTGTTGGTGCATCCAGGCACCTGACCATGTCCATTCCAATCGCCCACGACAAACCCATTGAATCCCATTTTACCTTTTAGTACGTCGGTGAGTAGTTCTTTGTCGCCATGTAATTTTCGGCCGTTCCAGCTGTTGAAGGAGGCCATTACCGTTTGCACACCTGCGGGAATAGCACTGTAGTACCCAGCTGCATGGACATCGCTGAGTTCTTTTACGGATATTTTAGCATCACCTTGATCTACCCCATTTTCGGTAGCCCCATCCGCCAGGAAGTGTTTGGCACTCGAGATAACGGTGCCTTGACCCATAAATTCATCGGTTCCGACTGCACCTTGTAGGCCAATTACAATTCGGTCGCCATACGAATGTACAATGGCTGGGTCTTCGGAAAATCCTTCATAGCTGCGACCCCAACGAAGATCTTGCGGGACGGCTAGGGTAGGAGCAAAAGTCCAATCATGACCCGAAACGGTTAGTTCGTGAGCGGTGATTCGAGCGATTTCTTGGATTAAATCAGGATTGCGAGCCGCGCCTAAACCGATGTTATGAGGAAATACAATTGCGCCTTCTAGGTTTGCATGCCCATGAACCGCGTCTATACCTAATATAATAGGTATAGCTATTTCAACACCTTGGGTGTCGATGGAGGCCTCGAAGTAGGCATCTGCCATTTCAACCCAAGTGTTGGTATTAGCGTAGGGAAGCGGACCTGGTGCGGAATTCCCACCACTTAACACTGAGCCTAACCTATATTTTTTCACCTCTTCGGGAGTAACCGATGAATTGTCGGCTTGAATAATTTGCCCGACCTTTTGTTCTAGAGTGAGTTTGGGTAGTATCTCATCGATTTGCGCCTCAATGGCGGGGTCTAAGGGTAATGGTTCTAAGATAGTCCAAGGGTCCTGTGGCGCATTGGAGCAACTGCCCATTATCAATATTAAAACCGAATAAACGAGAAAATTATGACTTATTATATACATTCGATGTATGATTTAACAATTGTTAAGTAATTAAGGATTAAAGGATAACCATTAATTGTGTTATTTTCCTTAGATGGAGAATAAAAAAGGGTAGAGATGAGATTTTTTAAAAGTTATGATATTAGTAGTTGTATGTACATGTTCCTAATACTGTTTTATGCGCAACAGGTAGTTGCTCAGACTATATTAGTTGATGAAAATATGTCAGATTGGGATGATATTGAGGAATATACCCAAGAGAGCACGGGAGATTTTAGAAGTGGAGAGTTAGACATCAAAAGTGTAAAAATTTATGATGATGATAGATTCATTTATTTTCTTCTACGATTGAATTCAGAAATTCTACTCCAACAATTCAATGATTTGAGTCTTTTCATCGATACGGATAATAATAGTAATACAGGTGTGGAACTAGAGGATATTGGTTATGAATTCGAATTTAGTTTTGGAGATCGAGAAGGTTATGCCTATTTGGATGGAGTGACTTCGATTAGCTCCTATGATGTAGGCTTAGTTTCTGCACCCACAGTCACATCTGATTTCTTTGAAATAAAAATGGATAAGAAAACAGAAATAAATGGGATAAAACTATTTAATTCTGATACTCTTGCATTTTTTTTTAGAACTCAAGTGTCTGGTGGTGATTTAGCACCTGATGACCCTTCGAGTTTTTCATACACTTTTAAGAATGGTAAATCAGCCTTTAATTCATCTATACATTTAGATAGAGAGACTGAATTTGATTTACGATTCTTATCCTATAATGTATACCGAGATTACTTATTTAATCTTGAAGCTAGAGATAATTTTAGGCGCATATTCCAATTTATCGAACCAGATATAATTGGACTTCAAGAGGTATATGATAATTCTGGCACAGATGCGGCAATCCTTATAAAAGAATTTTTAGGGGGTCAATGGTACAGCGGTGATGTGGGAAATGATAATTTATTAGTAAGTCGCTATCCTATTCTTAAGCAAAAAGAGGTAAAAGGTAATGCAGCTTATTTAGTCAAAATTGATAATATATCTTTCCAAAATGTTTTGGTGATTGTTGCACATCCACCTTGTTGTTCAAACGATGAAGGTCGTCAAGATGAAATAGATGCATTTATGGCATTTTTGAGAGAATCTAAAGATGGTGGAGAATTTGATATAGCTGAAAATACTCCCATAGTAATTATTGGCGATATGAACCTTGTAGGTCTAAATCAGCAGGTCAAGACAATGCTTACAGGGGATATCATAAATGAAATTGAATATGGCCAAGATTTTTTACCTGACTGGGATGGAACAGCATTAGAAGATGTAAAACCCTTTAATCCTGGAATGCCTACAACATTTACTTGGTATAATGAAAATTCTTCTTTTGGAGCAGGAAGATTAGATTATATAGTGTATTCGGGTTCAGTTTTAGAGTTAGGAACTAATTTTTCATTGCATAGTAAAACATTACCCCAAGAATTTCTTGACACTACTTTTTTACAAAGAAATGATACCTATGAAGCATCTGATCATCTACCTATTGTTGCAGATTTCAGAAACAAAGAAGTAACAAATTCTGAAGTAGGTAGCAAAAAATCACAATCATTTAGATTGCACCAGAACTATCCAAATCCATTTAACCCATCAACAACCATCTCATATACAGTCGATAAACCTTCACATATTGAACTTGTAGTAACAAACAGTATTGGACAAGCTGTATCAACATTAGTAAATAGAGTACAACAATCTGGAAATTATACTATCAATTTTGATGCTTCAGGATTATCAAGTGGAATTTATACTTATTGGTTAAGAGTAGACGGGCTCCAATTAAGTAAGACAATGACTCTTGTAAAGTAGGATGAATAATTTCTCATCAAACTGCAGTTGCATATAACAGACTTATTAATATTGTTTAATGATATTACTGATTATTGATGGAACTAATAATTGCTTCTAAAGTTTATGTGATAGTCTTTGGCTAAGATAAAAATCTCTAGATTTTTTAATATTCAATCATAGCTTTTATATGAATCTTATAATTATAGGCCATCCTGATAAAGCATCCTTTTGCTACAATGGTATCCTTAAAACGATAACAAAACGCTTCGATTACTGGTCACAAGAATATAAGGTTATTGATTTATATGAAGATAAATTTTCACCGTCGAGATGGTATAAAAATCAAGAAGATGTTAAAAGATATCAAGATTTAGTCAAGAAATCGACTCGTATCTACTTCATTTCGCCCGTTTGGTGGTTTCGGTGTACTCCATTACTAGAAGGTTTTTTTGATCAGGTTTTCTCACCAGGTTTTGCTTATAAATTTATGCCATTAACTCAGACCTATGGCATCCCTATGCCTCTTTTAGGGGATAAAAAAGTTCGTACTTATTTAACCCACGGCTCCCCGAGGTTACCTGTACTCACCTTATATGTTAATTCTGTCAGACTACGCTTAGAGATGGGTGTTTATTCTTTTGTTTTCGGGTGGTTCAAAACAAAAACTACACAATTTTGGAGTGTACCCTTTATTTCAAATAAAAAACGTGTAAAATATTTAGAGCAAGTTCGAAGACACGTAGATAAAGATGTTAAAAAAGACGTTGCAAGTGTGAATTAGGAAAGTGCTTTTTATATACCATAAGATGACTTTATGAGATATAAATGATTTGTATAATGTGTTTACATTGCATTAAAGGCTCATAGCAACTCGGTTAATAGGCTTACCTATTATTAATTGGCCAATGTTTTACAATTGTTCTATACTAGTATGGTAAACTGAACCTTAACAGAGTATAAATTAATTATGCGTTTAAACGTCACTTCTATTCTATTTGCTCTCAGCTTGATTCTAGGTATACAGCCGTTAACAGCTCAGGTGGTAGATCCTGCCTTGGCAGGTATGTCTGCAGAACGGTTGGACCGTTATACCAATTACTTACAGCAAGAAATTGACGCTGGAAAAGCGCCTGGTTTTGTGAGTATGGTGTATCGAAATGGTCATTTGGCTCATTATGAGGCGTTAGGCTATAGCAATGTTGACGATCAAAAGGCTATGATCACTGACAATATATTTTTTATCCAGTCTATGACTAAGGCGGTTGTATCAACGGCTTTTATGATGCTCTACGAAGAAGGGTATTTTCAGCTTAACGATCCGGTATACTGGTATTTACCCGAATTCCAAAACTCCAGGGTGACGTTAGACCCATCCGGAGGTAAGCGAGGAGATACCGAGCCAGCCAAGGGACCAATTCGAATTATTCACTTGTTGAACCATACGTCTGGGTTATCACATGGGCTAGGTGCCTCTCAATTGGATCAAGACTACATGAAAGCAATGTATATGCAACAGCCAGTTACAATTGCCGAGCGAGTTCAGGCCATGGCCTCTCTTCCTTTAATTGGGCATCCCGGCGAACAATGGTACTATAGCGCATCTCCAGGAGTATTAAGCCGATTAGTTGAGCTTTTTTCAGGAATGACCACCGCTGAATTTTTACAGGAAAGATTATTTGATCCTCTTGGTATGGAGGATACGGGTTATAACGTGGACGAGGCAAAGCATGATCGAGTAGTGGCTTTGCATACTAATAATAAGGGTCGTATGGTGTTAAGTCCGCGGCAAACTTCAAAAACAGGTAATACCGTGTTTGGAGGAGGTAATGGGTTATTTTCGACAGCAGGTGATTACCTAAAGTTTTGTAGGTTGTTTCTGGAAAACGGGAAAGCTATGGATGGTACACAGCTATTAAGCCCAAAAACAATTGATTTAATGGGTCAGAATCATGTTAGTAATTTATACCAATCGCCTGGCTATGGTTTTGGTTTAGGGTTCGCCGTTATTACTAATTTAGCAGATACCAAAGCATTAGGGTCTGTTGGGCAGATTTCTTGGAGCGGTGCATTTCAGACCTTCTTTTTTATTGATCCCGCAGAAAACTTAGCAGCGGTGCTTATGACACAAATCGAACCGTATAATGGTTTTTATGGCAGTAAAATGCCTCAATTTGTATATCAAGCGATTGTTGATTAATGGGAAAATATTACGCTGTAATTCGAGAATAATTAACTAGGGAATGAAATGTTTAATACTTAGCATATTACTTATTTCTACTCAGCTTCACGGCCAAGACAGCAGCGCTACAGCACTCCCATTTTCTAAGGGTGTCAACCTAACAAACTGGTTTCAAGCTAACTCCCCTGGCAGCATAGATTTTTCTAAATATACTTATGAAGATTTTTCTGATATAAAAACCTTAGGTGTAGATGTTATTCGCTTACCTATAAATTTACATTCAATGACTCAAGGTGCCCCTGATTACTCATTAGACCCCTTGTTTTTGTTCTTCCTGGATAAGGTGGTTGATTGGGCAGAGGAGTTGGATTTTTATCTCATTTTGGACAATCATACCTTTGATCCGAGTGATGCAACAAATCCACAAATTGGTGATATTTTAAATCCGGTCTGGCTGCAAATGGCTCAACATTTCAATAGTCGATCAGATAAAATATTGTATGAAATTCTTAACGAGCCTCATGGGATTTCTCATGATCTTTGGAATTCTATACAGGGTGATGTGATCCAAACCATTCGTTCTGTCGATACAACCCATACTATTATAGTGGGTGGAGCAGATTATAATAGTTACAATAGTTTGTCTAAGATACCCGCTTATGAAGATGATAATCTTATTTATACTTTTCATTTTTACGATCCTTTTGTATTGACACATCAGGGGGCAAGTTGGACAACCCCTTCGATGACTGATTTAAGTGGAATACCTTTTCCTTATGAGGAGGGTGCTATGCCTAGGTTTCCAACATCCTTACAAGGGACCTGGGTTCAGGGGGCATTTAATAACTACAGTAATGAAGGGAATGCCAACTTCATAAAGCAGAAAATTGATATTGCGGTTGCATTTTCGCAACAAAGAGGAGTACCGGTATTCTGCGGAGAATTTGGAGTATATATACCAAATAGTGTTAACGAAAGCAGGGTAAATTGGTACAAGGTTGTGGTAGACTATTTAAATGAATCGGGAATTGCATGGACTATGTGGGACTATCATGGTGGCTTTGGAGTTTTTGAAGAAGGTGGAGAAGGCTTATTTGATCACGATCTAAATGTACCCTTGCTAGAGTCACTGAGTTTTAATGTCCCCCCACAGACCGATTATATAATTAGCCCTGATAGCAGTGGCTTTGAATTTTATACGGACTACATAGGGCAAGGAATTCAAGGTTCACACTCTATAAATAATGGCTCGCTAGAATTCTATCATTCTGAGACGAAATGGGAAGGCGAGTTTAGTATATACTGGGCTGGATCTACTCAATACGAATCCATTGGATTTAACTTAGTCCCAAATAAAGATATGAGCGAACTGATCAATGCATACGAGCTCCTATTCTATGTAAAGGGAACTGAACCGACATCCTTTGATCTTAGGTTTATTGACACAAAAAGGACAGATATCGAAGACCGACCATGGAGAATGAACGTGAGGGTTAATCCTAATGATTTATCATGGAACGGTGAATGGGAAGAGGTACGCATTCCATTGAGTAGTTTCACAGAAATGGGTAGTTGGGACGACAATCAATGGTTTAATCCTCAAGACGATTTTGATTGGACTGCTGTAGATGTATTCCAAATAGTCTCTGAAATCGGAGCAATGGGTAGCGCTGAGTTGTGGTTCGATTTTATTCGTATTGTGGAAAAAGGTAAGTATGAGGTTAGTACATGGCCCGTTAGTGATTTCGTGGATTACCAATTACATCAAAATTATCCGAATCCTTTTAACCCGACTACTCAGATACAATATACTCTAGCAGTTTCAGCTCAAGTAACCCTTGAAGTTTTTAACAGTCTTGGTCAAAAGGTTATGGAGCTTGTGAACAGTCAAAAGTCTGCTGGATATCACACAGAAATTTTTGATGCTACTAGGTTATCAAGTGGCGTATATTTTTATAAACTTACGACACCATCTTTTACTGATACTAAGAGAATGCTTTTGATAAAGTAGATGTCTGAATTCAAAATTTAGATTTTGACTTATGTCTGGCAATTTTATGCCGATAAAATAGTATTAATTAAAGGCATTTATGGTGAATAAACTCATCTTCATATCAATTATAGCTATTTTGTTTGTCCAGTGTGGTACTGAGACTAACCAATCGTTCACTGTTAATACATTGATAGTACCAACTGAAGGAGGTACTATTACAATATTTCCAGAAAAAAATGCTTTTCAAGCAGGTGATGAAATTTCAATAACTGCAGTTCCTGATACAGGGTACATTTTTCATGATTGGACTAACGATTCTACTCTAAGTAAAAATCCCTTAAATATTAGAGTAACTGATGATATTAATTTAGTAGCTGAATTTCGATTAAAGTCATATCCGTTGACAGTCACAGTAGAAGGTCAGGGGGATGTTTTTGAACGGGTAATACCCAAAAAATCAACGGAATATGAACACAGTACACATATTGAATTAAGGCCTGATGCTAAGACAGGATGGGAGTTCAAAGAGTGGAAAGGAGATATAGCTAGTACAGATTCTGTATTGATTTTAGAAATCACCAAAGAAATTAATATAACTGCTGTATTTGAATTAAAATCTTACCCATTAACTGTTACGATAATTGGTGGTGGAGAAGTTACTGATTCAATTGTGGTCGAGAAGGCTAAAGACTTTGAACACGGTACAAAAGTATCATTATCTGCTAAGGCTAATGAAAATTGGATATTTTTAGAATGGTCAGGGGATATTTCAGATACCACATCATCTATTGTAATTACAGTTAGTGAGCCTGTAGAAGTTATAGCAACTTTTCAGCAATTCTGGTTAATGGAAAATGGTATAACCATTGACTGTGCAAATGCTTCTGTAGGAGATAAAGGTTTTATCAAAGATGTACAATATACAAAAAGAACAGCGTCTCAGATTACTTCAGAAAATGCTTCTTTATCATGCACTAGTGGAATTACAGATATGTCGGAGTTATTTCAAAATGAAGTTTCATTCAATGGTGATATTTCACATTGGGATGTTTCATCTGTTTCTTCTATGGGAAATATGTTTTTTGGTGCTGTAGAATTTAATACTGATATAAGTATTTGGGATGTATCCAATGTGACAAATATGGCGGGTATTTTTGCGAATACTAAATTTAATTTGGATTTGAGTGAATGGGTATTAACAAGTGTGATAAATATGTCAGGTGCTTTTGAAAATTCACAATTCAACCAAGATATATCTAATTGGGATGTATCCAATGTAGTACTGATGGAAAACATGTTCGCGAATTCAGATTTCAATAAAGATATTTCCAATTGGGATGTATCTAATGTAATTGATATGAGTAATATGTTTAAAGGAGCAGCTTTTAATCAACATATTAAAAGCTGGAACGTGCAATCAGTTACTAATATGGAAAGTATGTTTGATTCATCATTGTTCAATCAGGATTTAAGTACATGGCAAGTAATCAATGTCAAGAATATGGTCAGTATGTTTGCTAATTCTGTTTTTAACAAAACAATTAGTTCGTGGCGGGTATCAAATGTTACTAGCATGAAAGACATGTTTAAGAATTCAGAGTTTAATCAGTCAATTAGTACCTGGGATGTTTCAAATGTTATTGACATGGAGGGTATGTTTGAAAATTCATCATTCAATCAGCCAATTAATAACTGGAATATTAGCAATGTAACAAACATTAAAAACATGTTTAAATCCACTCTATTTAATCAAAATATAGGTGGTTGGAATACGGGTAATGTGACACAAATATCAGGTCTATTTGAAGATGCAATAGCATTTAACCAAGATATCAATAATTGGGATGTATCAAAGGTTACAGATTTGAGTCGGGTTTTTTCTGGTGCTACTAATTTTAATAAACCAATTGATACTTGGGATGTCTCTAAGGTGACAAGTATGTCATCAATGTTCAACGATGCAATTGCTTTTGACCAAGATCTATCTTCTTGGGATGTTTCTAAAGTCGAAAAGATGGATAGTATATTTTTTAATGCCGCGATATTCAATCAAAATATAGGCAACTGGCAAGTTTCCGAGGTTCTTGACATGAAATTTATGTTCAGTGGTTCAAAATTATTTAATCAAGATATTGGAAATTGGAATGTAGGGTCAGTCCTTGATATGTCAGGAATGTTTAATGGTGCAAAATCTTTTGACCAAGAATTAATAGACTGGTGTGTACCAACAATAATTGTTGAACCTAGTTTCTTTTCATTTGACTCAGCGTTGAGGGAGGTAAACAAGCCCTTATGGGGAACCTGTCCGAATAATTGAGCTCCAACTAATTATATTTGTGATTTTGATATAATATGTTTTTATTTATTTACATATAGGTATCATGTAAACAGTGAGATATAACATAAGCTCACGAATTAGTTGTCAGTCATGTTTAAAATAAAATTGATCATAGTATATCTGATTATGGTTTTAATTTTTGCTACATGCAATGAAAAATCAGGATCAAATGGTAGTTGTCTTTCAGAACCAGATTTGAATAAAGTATGTACTAAGCAGTATGTACCCGTTTGTGGTTGTGATGGAAAAAATTATCCTAATGCTTGTTTAGCTAAAGCGAACGGAGTAAATAGTTTTTCACAAGGAGAATGTGGTTCTCAAGAAGATTAGATTTCCAAAATTTTACTACTTCATTTTCATTGAATAAGACAGGAAAATTTAAGGATGAAGTAGGCGCTAATTAAACCTTGAATACTATTTTAGCTACTCAATCAAGTTAGCAACTTACGATTATTATCAACCCACATCTATTTATTTCAATGTATTATATTGTTAGTAATACATCATTCTAAATTAAATAATCCCACTAATATATTATGATAATAAGCACAACGGAAACCATTCCAGGAAAAGAAATAATTGAAGTCCGTGGAATAGCTAGAGGTTCCACGGTAAGGGCTAGAAATGTTGGTCGTGATATTTTTGCAAGTATCAAAAACCTAGTAGGTGGTGAAATTGAAGAGTATACTAAACTTCAAGCAACATCTAGAGAACAGGCTTTGTCAAGAATGATTGAAGATGCAAATAATCATGATGCTGATGCAATTGTAAATGTTAGATTTATGACATCTGTAATAGCTCAAGGAGCAGCCGAAGTTCTTGCATATGGTACGGCAGTAAAGATTAAATAAATAAGTCTAATATGTGGCGGATGATAATTCTCGGTATTTTTATCGTTTTATTAGTTGTAGCAATAATTAATCGCGTGAATAAATCACAACAAGAAAACTTTGAAGAGCGAGATAATTGAAATCAATCTAATTCTAATTTAATTTACTTGGTTCAACAAATATGAATCGTTGATAATCAGACATATACCTACAAATTACGTTCGATTTAGGTATAGTTATTGAATTTTGAGAGATAGATGTTTAAGGATTTCTAACGTTTTAAGTGAATCTTTGGTTGATACAAAAATATGGTCATGATAGTACCCTGCAATCACGTTACAACTGATTGCATTGTTTGCTAGTTCAGTTGTAAATAATGAAGTTAGGCCTACTGCGTTTAGTGATGAATGTATTTCTAAAGTTATCCATCTAGCAATAAAATTATATTTTAAGCCCAATTGGTCTGCTCGGTCTCTTTCCAATACAAGGGTTAATCCTTCATTTTCTTTGAAAGTACATATTGCTTCGCTGATATCTATTAGCTTAATGTCTTTAATAGAGGTAAAAACATATTCACCATCATTTAGTTTAGGGGACAAGCCTTTTATTAATTTATTAAGATCACTTTCACCATCAATCATAGACACTGAGATTATACCTTATTCATAAGAAATGAAGTTATTTATTGAGTGGTTAAAATTACAGACGGTATTTAAGTAAACCATTTTTAATAAAGAAAATAAATTGTGGTATAAGGAATATACATCGAGATGAAATGCTTAAAAACATCTTTTCAGTTATTTAGAATTAAAAAGAAATAAACACTGCTGTTAATACAATAAATGACCATGGTATACCTGTCTATGGAAACAATTGATAGGGTTTTGAAACTCATGTGATAGTAAAATACTTGCGATTTCTATCGATTGTAAAAAATTAGTATATTATTTAGAATCTATCTAAATAAAGATCTATCAATCTATTACATCGTATTGTAACATGTACAATAAACTACCCTTTATTCTATTATTTATCTCACTTGTGGCTTTTATCTATTGCGACAAAATTGAAATGCAGGAAATTGCACCATCATCTTCATTTTTAACGAGTAACCTGGGTGATATTGATAGTATAGAGCTAGTTAATTTTACTATTCCTGTATCCTATGATATTGAGAACTCACTGGCTCCGGGTACGTTTTATGGACAAAAACGTAGGCTTGCTCAACTCCAAGAAATAAAAGATTCTTCGAGAAATGAGCCCATAAAATGGGATCTTAGAGCAGCTCTGGCCAACGAGAACCAGAATATGTTCAAAAGTGATGAAGCACAAGGAAGTGAAAATATTCGTACCAAGATAGATGAATTAAACTTTGATAACGGTAATACGAGTGTTGCAGATGATATTGCATCGTTGGCAGATTCACTTGTTCAATCAAGTCAGGCTAATTATCTGAAGGTTGCGGTTAATGGAACGGCTGGTATGATCACTACAGGGGACAAGAAAAGACATGTTAGTGCCAATGGGTTGGAATACGCGGAAGTTCTAGAGAAAAGTCTTTATGGCGCATTACTTTATGATCAAATGGTGGATGATTATTTGAGTGACTCTCAATCTGGCATAGATAATGAAGAGGGTAACAATGTTCAATCTGCAGAGAACTATGAGTTATATGGAACAGAGAGACAGCATAAATTCGATGAGGCGTTCGGATACTTTGGTGCAATGGCTGCCACGTATCCTAATCTGGCAAATACGTCCAACGGGGATGGGGTGTTTATAGCGAATTATACCTTTGATTTTAGCGATGAAACAGAGGCTATGTATGGGGTTAATCTTGCAAAAGCGGCTATGAAAGCCTTTATTGTCGGACGTTCAGTCTTAAAGGCAGGTCAAGGCGATGATTTTGCTCAGGAAGACATAAATGAAGAATTATTTAATGCGGCAAGAGCAGATATCAAGTTATATGTTGAGACGGGGATGGCAGCCTCTGCCATCCACTATCTCAATGAAGCAATAGCGGATGTTTCCGAAGCCGAGAAACTCCACCATTTATCAGAAGCACTAGGATTTCTTTATGCCATGTCTTTCAACTCTGAAGGTAGGTTCAGACCTGAAGAATCTCATACTGCCTTGACAACTTTAGGTTGGTCTGCCACCGATAGTTCACTTAATGGCATTTATGATATTAATTTATGGGAAGTTTCAGACGAACAAATGAAGTTGGCCATAGATGTCATTGACGAGTCTTTTCCAGGGTTTAAAAATGCTGGTTTTTAGTCGAGACTATATTAAAAAGAACCGGTTAACTAACAGATTTATTAGGGATGCACTTACTTTAATCCATTACCATTTATCTGTTATAGTTGTGTCAGCTCAAATACCATTTGCGTGTGAATTACCTAGTAGTGACTCTCATAGTATGATAATCGGTAAAAATTCTATTGTATCTATCTTTAGCCTGAACTTCAATTATATGTCGACCTTCTGGCCAGTTCGTACCAATATTAGCTTCCCATAGATGCGTAGAACGTTGAGGTCGAGACATTCTTGTCGAAAGCGGGTAGGGTTGTGAGCTAAGAGTTTCGTTTGCGCTCCATAAATCAAGGGTATTTAAGGTCATAAAACCTCTATATCGCTCATAAATCTTTGTATAATAAGGATCTGGTTTATTTACTTTTTTCATAGGTAGCCAATCAGTAGCGCCTAGAACGCGATATCGTAGTTCAGATTGCTCACTTCCGTTAAAAAAATTAACGGTCAACAGAGTGGTGTCCATCGAATTTGCAACGATCCCTCTTGGTACATGAATATTCATTTGATGGTCCTTGGGGCTTCCTGCTACTTTCCAATCAATGATGTACTCATTGCCTTTAAAATTAATAAAGGAATACCCATTAGGAGTGCCATCACGCATCATCGTATGAGGAATATCATCCTCGTCATGCAGGCCATTCCACCAATTACCAGAAGTGGTACCCACATTAAAATGATGATGTGGGATTTCTTGTTGCCAATCGCTGGAGTCCTTATGGAAAAACGTATTATTTTGAGTATGAGTATGTGCAGAAATGGATAAGGTATTTGGGAAATCCTTTAATAAATCGAACAACACTTTTTGGTCACTTTGTCTAAAGCTTTCGTGTTGTGCAAGCGGAATGTGCATGTTCAGTACGATGAGATCTTCTTTTGAAACTACTTGAAGATAATTTCGAACAAACTCTAATTGGTCTGGCCGAAGTCCACCTACATATCCCCGATCTCCGACTGCTTCATTCATGATAACATCGTCTACGATAATAAAGTGGACATCTCCGTAGACAAATGCATAGTTCGTGGGGCCAAAAACACGTTCGAATGTTTCATCGGAATAGATATCGCTAGCTGCCTGAAAGTTTACATCATGGTTACCTAACACGTTATACCAGGGTATACCAATTTTTGAAACAGCATCATTTAAAGGTGAAAATAGGTCTAAGTCATCCCCTACAATGTCTCCCATGGTAATTCCAAACTCTAGGTCGTCTGTGTCGATAAGTTCCTTGATTATATCGTCAGCTAAAAAATCTATTTGTTCTATATTGTATGGCTGTGGGTCACCAAATACGACCATCTTGAATTCATTGGAGCCATTTTCTTTATATAGCGGAAAATCTATGCTTTCTGGTAGGGGGCCAGTGGGTTCGACTCCCGCAAATCGATAGTTATCGGGATAACCATTTGGTTTATGTAAGTAAAAGAATCGAGGTAAGTTATGCTCGTTAACCGGTGTCATCCAATTACGGGGTTTTATCACAAAAATAATCGCATCATCAGAAACAGAAATACTGTACGCTCCTGCATCATCTGTTTGCACAATATCTACGCCGTTGGATACGAAAACTCCAGGGATACCAGATTCATCACTATCTTTAGTACCATTTTCATTCAAATCATTATAAACAAACCCTTTTGCTACTTGCTCATTAGGTTTAGCATCCATAGTACTTGGTAGAATAGGAGCTTCGGTTTGGGATGAATTTGTGCAGGCTATCAAAAGCGACAATATTAGTAGGGTCAGTAGTGGTAATCGCATGGAAAAAATTAAAGTTTGGAATATTATGAAAACTAGTTTTACGACAATCTAATTATTCCTTATTAAGGTAATATTACGCTATGATGAGTTAGCTTTGCTAATCGTGAGTAATGTTAGCATTCACCCAATAAATAAACGACTTTTTACTCACCTATGAGCACTGAATCACTTCTAAGATCAATAATGAATTGGTCTGCTGATTTCCCTTTTAAGAATAATGCAAGAATTTCAAAAAATTGTAGTGTTTGATTTTCTAACTCAGAGCTTGAATCGCATGGCCCAGAACAGAAAGCTATTGAACACTTTGATGTGATAACCTTAGGGTTGTCAAGTGGAGTGTATCTGTATAAGCTGTCAGCTCTATCGTTTACTCAAACAAAAAATCTTCTTATTAAATCAAATGAATTAATTACTTTTTGTAATAATTACATAATTAGTTGTAATTATCTTGTAACTATTAGTTTAATTTTTGTAAGTATTATGTTTGCACAAAATTAAACCTATGATAGTACTATTCCTT
>JAYPBC010000015.1:0-47798 GCA_038124025.1 Balneola sp.
GTACCAGGTTTCGGCCCTGGGGGTTGGGGGTTCGAACCCTCCCGGGCGTACAACTAATTTAAGCTAAGTAACATAATTACAGTTATTTAGCTTTTTTATTTTGTAGGAACTGTACAAGTTTTGTACAACTTATCTATAGTTAAGAGTGTTTAAGCAATAAATCAAGAGATTAGCAGATCAGTTAATTCCTACTCATCTTCTCCTTTAATAATCTTTGAGTTGTCTCCCAATCTAAGGTGGATTTGAGTCCACCATTGTTACTGTACTTTTCTACTAGCTTCAAGGTTTCCTCTGCACCTTCATAGATACCTTTGGTATAGCCATTAGATAACCCTTCTTTCTTACCAATAACGTAGCCTACAAATAGAGTTATACTGCTTATTAATAATACTATTGATACTTCCATATTTGATCCATTTATTTCAACTAAATTTGGCCCCTACAGGCCAAAGTGAAGGTGGGTAAGGGTTGTGTTATATCCCGCTATTGCACTGCTTAAAAAGAACGTAAAGTACACGGAATAAATCAACTCACACCGTGTTTATATATAGTGAATGGAGTGGAGTTAGTAAACAAAAAACCCCACTAACTTTCAGCTAGCAGGGCTCAATTCCATAACTCTGAATAAAAAAAATTAAACTATTATTTAATACACCTTATATGCCAGTAAATATTTCCTAGCTTGACTTTGAAATTTTTATTCAATAACTAATTTGAAAACGATATTCATAAAACATCTATACTCATAAAATTATGGATTTGAGTCGGTATACTGATGGATTTTTTTCCATTGACGGAACACATGGTTTCTTACCTATTCGTTCTCCTTTGGCTACTTTACCCGATAAGTACAAAGAGCTTCAAACTATCCTAGATAATTTACCTATTCAAAAGATTGACGGTTCTAATGGTTTATTGTCTGAGGAAGGACAATTAGAAAAAACAATAGGACACTTGAGTGACTTCAGTGATCTAGTTAGCAAGGAATCCGATGTATTTATTATTCAAGCATTATTTAGAGCATATGCATTTTTAAGTTCAGCATATACACTTGCACCTGCTCATTTCGAGTTTAAACGAAGCGGTAATTATGGGAAGGCCAATAGAATTTTGCCTAAACAATTAGCAAGACCTTTCTGCATTATCGCTGATGCTTTAAACGTATATCCTTGGCTCGATTATCACTATGCGTACTCTTTAGGGAATTATGTGAAAAAAGATGAGTTTCTTGGCTTAACATGGGAAAACCTCGAAATGGCAGTAAAATTTTCTGGACTGCCAGATGAGAGAGGATTTATCATGTTACATGTAGATATTAATGAGCATTCACCTGAGTTATTATCGGGGATCTTCTCAACACTTGAACTATTGCAAACTACTGAAAATCATTCAACACTGGGTGATGATGATATATACCAATACCTTGACAGGTGTCATCAAGCAATGAAAAAGGTGAATGAAAGAAGAAAACTAATGTGGAAAGCTTCTCGATGGAAACACTATAATGATTTCCGTGTTTTTATAATGGGGATTAAAGGTAATGAAGAAATATTCGATGATGGACTTATTTATGAAGGCGTAGATAATCGCCCAAGACAATATCGCGGCCAAACAGGTGCTCAAGATAATCTTATACCCACTATGGATATATTTTCTGGGGTCATTAATCACTATCCAAACAATGAACTGACTCATTATCTCATGGATTTAAGGAGTTATAGACCAGTTTGTGTTCAACGATTCTTCGAAGATCTTAGAAGTGATGTTACCAATCTTCACCCTGAAGGCTTAGTGGGAATTTTAAGAAAATATAATTTCAATCGTAGTTTAGTGTCATTATTGGGAATACTAGAGGAAATTTATCTATTTCGTAATGGGCATTGGCAATTTGTTCAGAAATACATCATGAGTAATACAAAATACGCTAAGGCAACAGGAGGAACTCCTATTATTTCATGGATACCAAATCAAATAAAAGCAGTTATTTCTGCAATGAATTCATGTATTCAATCAATTTCACCAACCTACGAACAGGCTAAGGTCCTACACTTTAAGACTGATTTACAAGTCAAAAAAGAGTTGCTAAATGATCAGTTAGCCGCTTTACAAATGCCTAACTATCAAGCTGAAGACGTATTTAAATTAAATAAAACCTACAAGCTGGAAGATGAAACATAATTCTTGAGCCTGCGGAACTTTTAATCTAAGCTAATTAAATTTGGCCCCTACAGGCCAAAATGAAGGTGGGTGAGTCTTATGTTATATCTCGCTATTGCACTGCTTAAAAAGAACGTGAAGTACACGGAATAAATCCACTCACTCCGTGTTTATATATTAACCTTTTATATATACAATAGCGCTGGTTAGTACCTGTAGAATTGTTTTGATGCTGTACTTCTATTGATCATTGGTTTAATCCTAATAGAGTGACTATATTTTTACAATGATAGAGCTACCATGCTGTAATAGTCTTTATTTTTTATATATCAATATGAAATATCCCCTGTATTTATTGCTTCTTATTTGCAGTTCTATTAGTGCGCAAGAAATAGATCAAACTAAATATTACGGAAAAGAATATTTTTTGATTGAAGGAACTATTGTTGAAGAACATCTAAAAGAAAGTCCTTACGACAGGCTTCCTGCTTCATATAAAGAGCTAGTTAGAGAACCTGTGTGGAATTTATCCAAGTCTTCTGCTGGTTTATCTATTCGATTTTTGACCAACACCTCTAATCTTAAAGTTAAATGGGAGATAATGAATGATCTTTCAATGGATCATATGCCTGATACTGGGATCAAAGGAGTCGATTTGTATTTTAAAAATGGTGAAAAATGGCAATACATAAACACTGGAAGACCTCAGGGATTTTTCAATGAATTCACTCTTGTAGAAAATATGAGTGAAGTAATGCGAGAATTTAAAATATTCCTTCCTCTATATGATGGTGTTAAAAATATTGAAATTGGCATAGACTCAAAAAGTAGTATTAAAAAACCAACAAAAAATTCAAAACCCCCCATCATATTTTATGGGACGAGTATTACGCAAGGAGGGTGTGCATCACGACCAGGAATGGCACACACAAATATCATTTCACGACAATTGGATATCGATGTATATAATTTTGGTTTCAGTGGAAATTGCCGCATGGAACAGCCGATTGCTGAATTAATCTCTACAGTAAAGCCTGCTCTCTATGTTATTGAGTGTATGCCAAATATGATTAAACCAGAACTTATTACTGAAAGAACTATTCCATTAGTTGAAACCATACGTAAAAACAATCCAGATACACCCATTATTTTTGTTGATCTATTTAAATCCCCCATCACTCTATTAAATACTAAAATTAAAAGTGAAAATGAGTCTATGGATAATGCCTTGAAAGCCGAACTTGAGAAGATGATTGAGAGTGATGTTAAAAACATCTTTTTTATAGAAACACCAAAGCTAAACGAATCCAATCATGAGGGTACCGTTGATGCCATCCATTTTACTGATTTAGGATTCCAAAGGTATGCTGACTTTTTAATTGAAAAATTGAAGGAATTTCAATTACTACCTTTATAAGTAAGTACTCACTTAATTTAAAATTACATCATTATCTACCCTCACATCAGCGCCACTTATAACCGATATTTCTTTTTTACCAATTCACGCAGAGCTTCTGGTTCATGAATCTGACCTCGAACAATCCTCTCCCGTATTCCAGACAAGGATTGATATAACAGCTCTGCTTCATGTTCGAATTTAGAATAACCCATTTCTTTAAACATTCGAAGCACTCCTTTACGTAAGTATCGCTCCCATTCTTCGGGTTCCTGTTCGGTTCGAATTGACTGAATCTGACTCCTTAACCGCCAATAGTCTAATCTATCTGATGGAATATCAAAAAAGCTATCCACTAATTTTGAAAGAAATATCTTGGGTTCATGCTCTGATATAACTTCAGCTACCGCCTGATACATTTCATCAGCACCTTGCTGCAACAAGAAATCAAGCAAGGTATCCTTAGAGCGAAAATGCCGAAATATTAACCCCTCCGAAACTCCTGCTTGTTCAGCAATTATTCGGGTTGAGGTGTTATGAAAGCCACGCTCAACAAATAACTGCATGGAAGCTTGCACGATTCTTTCTTTACGATCATTCATAGCTATAATTTATAAAAGTGAGTAATTACTTACAAATTTTATAACCTGATAGATAGCTTCACATTATAGTATGATTTAAAATGCCACTCACTCCACGCCATTACCTAAGTAAATACATGGAGTGAGTGAACAATGTGTTAATCAATCATATACCAGATCCAGCGCCCATTGATCGTGGGTTAGGCCTTTTAGCCGCTGCTGGTGGTGTTTATGCCTTTAAAAAGATATTTGCCGGTCAAGATCAATTATCTAGGGTTTTTGTATAACTTTAAATGCGTTAGTGATTAATTTATCGTCGCTACTTTTGTAATATTTAAATCTTTTTTAAATAAAAAGTTTCGAGGGGTAGACTTTTCTTGTATAATCCATCATCAAAAGGCTTTAAACGAATATGCTGCTATATGTTAAACCGAATACATTCTGCTTCTACTTTATTTTTATGCATCTTAGTTGGTTTTTTAATTTTTGCGATGCCATCAGTGTCTGCTCAGATGTCCGGACAAGAGGCTATATTAGAGACCAATGATCAAAAATGGGCCATTGCACTTCATGGTGGTGCTGGATATGTCTCTCCAGATATGCCTGAAGAAAGAAAGAAACGCTACATGGCGGCTTTAGATTCTGCCTTAACAATAGGGGTCGATATATTAGAAACGGGTGGTTCATCATTGGATGCTGTAGAGCAGACGGTACGATTTTTAGAGGATAACCCACTGTTTAATGCCGGTCGTGGTGCTGTTTTTACCAGCGAGGGGAAAAATGAATTAGACGCAGCTATTATGGATGGTTCGCAAATGAATGCAGGTGCAGCAACGGGCTTAAAAACGGTAAAACATCCGATATCGCTTGCACGAATTATTATGGAAGAGTCAAGACACATTTTATTTGCAGGGGATGGTGCTGAGCAATACGCTGATCAAACTACCGTAGAACGAGTAGATTCCGAATATTTTAAAGTGCCTGCCCGTTATGAAGCTTGGAAGCGTGCCAATGAATCTCAGGGCTATTTGGAATCACAGCCCGATAATGGATGGAAAATGGGAACAGTGGGCTGTGTAGCAGTAGATAAAACGGGCCGCTTAGTAGCTGGTACTTCAACAGGAGGAATGACCAACAAGAGGTATGGTAGAGTTGGCGATGTGCCGATTATAGGATCTGGAACCTATGCAGATGAACAAGTAGCGGTGTCTGCAACGGGTTGGGGAGAACGTATTATGCTCAATGTTTCGGCGCATCGTTTAGCAAGTCATATGCGATATACAGGGGCTAATTTAGATGAGTCTATGGATTACTTAGTATATGAATTACTAAACGAGGGGGAAGCAGGTTTTATCGCAGTAGATCGGGATGGAAATATTTCAATGGAAACCAATACGGGTTCAATGTTTCGAGCCTCACAAAGCGAGGGGGGAGAAAAGACGGTAGCTATTTGGAAATAGTTCTTTAACCGTGATGAAAGCGATCACGAAGTTCTTGAACATAAACACCAATGTCATTCCGTAATTCGTGAAAACGCTCGTGGAATGCTAGATACTGGGACTTTTTAAATAGATCTTTTCCTTTTAGCTGTCCCAAGCGATTTAACCCGCAGTTTGCATAGTAAAGTGACCGCTTGGTATATGCAATATTTGCCCCCATGTATTCATGATCAAATCCAAACGAGTAACCTCCAGCTAATTTAGCTCCAATCTTAAGGGTTTCTTCCACAAAGTCATCTATTTCAGCGATTTGATGCTTTCCATCAATCAACAAAGCCCACCTTAATATTTCGATGGCAAGATTTTTTGATCGGGAGTAAATTCGCAAGTTATCTAAACTTCCATAATTAGAGTAGGCAAAGTCTTCGCTTAAGGCTTTCCATTCTTCACCTTCGTCATAACCCATTTCCGCTTCGTCGTCATATTCCTCAAGTGCGTTAAAAGGAAATTCATCTTCATCAAATTCATCCTCGTCTTCCCAATCTTCTTCATCTGGGAAGTAGGCTTCATCTAAAAGTAATTCTTCTTCCACATAGGCTTCGAAAGCATCATCTTCACTAATGCTTTCCTCTAGCAATGTTATCCAGCGAGGAGTAGACCCACCTCTAGGATCTGTGGTAATGAATTTTCTCAACTGATCACTCTTTTTCTCTACTTCCGAAATGTGTGCATCCCACTGGTGCTCGTCCCAAAGTTCATCATCGGAATGGCTGTATTGCATATGTATGGAGCAATAATGGTTATTGTTTATTAAAAAAAGAAGAATTTAATACCCTAAGTCAAGAGCGAGTGGAAAAGTACGGGTTTTTGTGGATAAATAAGTCTATAGCCAGAAAAAAATTTGATCATTAAAGCGACCGAAAAAGCCTAGAGTCGCTCCAATACTCCAACTACAATACGTGTTAAATGTGGCTCTGCCATTGCGGCGGCTTCTAACACATCATCCAGGCTTACAGGCTCGAGAGAGTCGGGGAAACATTCATCGGTGATGACTGAAATCCCGAGTACCTCCATGCTCATGTGGATAGCCGCAATTACCTCGGGTACGGTGGACATACCCACTACATCAGCACCTAATTGTCGCATATACCGATACTCGGCCTTTGTTTCTAACATGGGTCCGGAAACGGCTAAATATACTCCTTGATGTATTTTTATACCTGCATCAAGAGCAACTTGTTCGGCTGTAGACAATAAACGCTCAGTGTAAGGTTGGGACATGTCAGGAAACCGTGGCCCCAAATTTGGATCATTTGGGCCAATTAACGGGTTATCACCTAAGAAATTGATATGGTCATTGATAAGCATGATGTCACCACGCTCATAATTAGGATTTAATCCCCCACATGCATTACTTACCAAAAGCGTTTGTATACCCAACATTTTGGCTACTCGAACTGGGAAGACAATTTGATTCATGGAATAACCTTCGTAGTAGTGAAATCGTCCTTGCATCGCCATTACAGATTTCCCACCTAAGTTTCCCATTAATAATTTTCCCGCATGACTTTCTACCGTGGAAACCGGAAAATGTGGGATTTCCTCATAGGGTAATTCTAGTTCAACCGTCATTTCTTCTGCCAATTGACCCAGTCCCGTTCCTAAAATGAGCAAATATTCTGGCTCAATAGGCAGGCGTTCCTTAATGAAAGATGCCGCTTCAGCGCGCTGGTTTCTTGCTTGTTCAATTATGTTGCGGGACATATGGTATGCGTGTTAATCTAGCTTGTCAAGTTAATCTAATTCGTCAAGAAAGGTATTCATAAAATCATCGTCATCTAGACTTGAGCTAGTAGACTCTTTTTTCTTATTGGGTGTTTTGGTGTCGGATTCTATGTCTAAGTCGTTGCTTACGGGTTCAGATGGTTCAGCTTCTATGGGCAAATCTTCAAGTTCAGCGCTTGGGTTTGTCTCCAAAGAGCTGACGGTCTCCTCTAGCCCAGGCTTTTTTGAAGCTGCTTGGGGTGTCCCAGACTCTTCAATAGGATCAAAAATATGGAATTCATTAGTGGCAAACTTTTCAACCATACCCATGTTATTTTCTAAAAATTGTTGAAAGCCCTGAATCATCTCATCGCGACGCTCGAGTAAGCGCATTATGTCTTGCCGTATGGTCGAGCGCTGCTGTTGTGCTTCTTGAATCTTCCGTTCGGCTTCTATATGTGCCCGATCCATAACGGTCTTAGCCTCATTTCTAGCCTGCTCCATTTTCTGAGCTACCGATTCTTTTGTTGTTTGCAGGGTTTCATGAATGGCTTCTTCCACCTTCTCATAATGAGTAATTCTTTTATTGAGTCCCTGCACTTGTTCTTGTAACTCACTGTTTTTTTGTTGCAGCTGCTCTACCTCGCTAGCTACTAAGGCTAAAAATGACTGAACCTCTACAACATCATATCCACGAAGAGATTTATCGAACTGGTGCTGTTTAATTTCAAGCGGCGTTAATTTCATAGTACTTATTCCTTCGTTCTTTTTAAGAGTTGATCGTCTTTTTGTCCGAAAGTAGACTTATCATTGGCTCTGTTCCCATTGATCGTGTTTTCGAGCAGTTCTATACGGTGTTGTAAATGTTCAATATGCCTACGTAGCTCATTAGCCTCTCTAGCATTAAAGAGTCTCTTTTCTTCGAGTGCCAATTCTTTTTCTTTATACGAAAAAATCATACCGCCACCAACGGCAACAATAGCAATAACAGCAAACCAAGGCAAACCAAACAACATAATTGTGCGAATTAATTATATATTTATAGTACTTAATACAATACGAAAAAAGAAAGAAAAGGTTGAATGTGAACCCGTAATTATTCTAGGTTCTACTTCCAAATATTGAGCTTCCAATTCGTAACATGGTGCTTCCCTTGCCCAAGGCTAGCGTGTAGTCATTACTCATACCCATTGACAACTCGGTTAATTCTGGATGATGTGTGAGATGCTGCTGTTGAAGACCTCGGAGTTGCTCAAAGGAGTTTGATATCTCGGAATGATCATCCGTAAATTTTGCCATACCCATAAAACCACGTACAAGAACATGCTCAAGGGTTCTCGTATGCTTAAGTAATGAACTTATTTCACTAACTTCACACCCCCCCTTTTGAGGTTCACCGCTGATATTTACTTGAATAAGTACATTTATAACCCGGTTATGCTGAGCAGCCCGTTTATTAATTTCATTAAGCTGTTTTAGCTTAAAAACCGAATGAATCCAATGCACATGAGCGGCAATAAACTTTATTTTGTTGGTTTGAAGGGTCCCAATCATATGCCACTGAATATCATTGTATTCTAAAGATTCAGCTTTTTTTTGGAGTTCTTGCATTCTGTTTTCTCCAAAATGACGCTGACCTGCGGTATAGGCTTCTTGGATCATATATAATGGCTTGGTCTTACTAACCGCTATCAAGGTTATTTCCTCTCTTAATCTCCCACTCGCAATGCATTGTTGCGTAATTAATTCTTCTATTTTAGCTAGTTGTTCTGTTATTGCAGACATAGAGAAGGATAAATAAATGTTATTACTTTTAACTTAGTGTTATTAACCTTATTTTTTAAACTCACTATTAATTGAAGTTAACCAATTTTTGGTACTGAAATTTAAGATGTACATACCTTTCTTATCGTGTTCATTAGGCCTGAGCACTTGTTGTACGAGTCACAATACGGTTACTTACTCTCATGGATTAGGTGATTAAGTGAGTCTACGCATCCGACAAATATCTACCTTTTTGAATCAGTGGGCTCCACCAAGCGTCAAAATGGATTATGATAATGTTGGTTTGCTGGTAGGAAATCCAGATAGCCTAGTCTCAAGAATACTGACCTGCTTAGACGTAACCGAAGAAATTGTTGAGGAGGCCATTCAAAAGGGTTGTAACCTCATCGTTGCACACCATCCTCTCATATTTACTAAAATTGGGCGTATAAATCCTACGCACTCACAAGGCCGGATAATCTACTCACTTATTAAAAACGATGTGGCCCTATTAGTGGCGCATACTAACTTAGATGCCGCGCTAGATGGAGTTTCGTTTGCGCTGGCAAATACACTTGGATTAGATGGACTTCGTTTTTTAAAGGCCACTGAGCCTATCTCAAGGAAAATACGTTTGGTTACTACACATGAAGAGCCAAAGGCTGTTCTCAAGCTCCTAAATTATTATTCAGCTGAAAATGCGCACTTCTTCAATGTGAAAAATAGATCCGATGGGGTCATATGTTTTGAAGCCACTATTGATCAGCATCTACTAAAGGAATTAAAAGCTGGGCTAAAAAAAGAAGGACTATTAAAAGAAGGTAAATTTCAAGTAACCCAGTTAGCATCCCCCTCAAAAAATTATGGCTATGGAGTCATAGGTCAGTACCCAGAAGAAGGGGTAGGGAAGAACGAATTTCTACATCTAGTATTAAAGGCGCTTAATCTAAAGGCGATTCGATACTCTGGATCCGTAGACCGCATAAAGAAGGTGGCCGTTTGTGGAGGCTCAGGTAGTATGCTGAAAAAAGAAGCCATAGCAGCCGGAGCACAAGCATTTGTTACGTCTGACATTAAATATCATGACTATTTCCTTGAAAAAGATAATTTTATGCTGTTGGATGTGGGGCATTATGAAAGTGAGTATCCTATTGTAGAGGCATTAAAAAATGAACTCAGTGAAGCATTTGAGCAGGTTGATGTGCTTATTACCCAGCGCGTTACCAATCCCATGAACGTATATCTGCCCGACCAAGAATTAAAAACCCATCAAATACCCGAATAACATACATGAAAGAAGTTCTGCAGCAACTCGCTAATCTCCAGTATATCGATAGTAGAATTGATGAATTAAAACAGCTAAGAGGTGATCTTCCAGAGGATATTCTGGATACCGAAACGGATATTGCTCGACTAGAGGCAAAACAAGCTAAACTAGAGCAAGAAGACAAAGACTTATCTGTTGAATTGAATCAGCTTGAATTGGATATAACAAGTTCCACTGAAAAGGCAACAAAATACGAAGAGCAGCAACTCTCCGTTAGAAACAATAGGGAATACGATGCCCTCACTAAAGAGATAGAGGTTCAGAAACAAGTTGTTGAGAAAGCCCATCTTCGAATTGAGGAAGCTCAAAAGCGTAAAGAGCTTGTGGCTCCAGAAAAAGCAATTGTTGACGAGAAGCTGGATGATGTACGCGCTAGCCTTGAGGAAATGAAAGCTAACCTAGATTCGGTCATGAGCAGTACGCAAGAGGAAGAAGACCAGCTCATTGTTAAGAGAGAAGAAATTGTTAAAAATATCGATCAACGATATCTACGTAATTATAACCGATTACGCGACGGGCTTAATAACGGTATAGCCGTAGTTGCAATGGATAGAGGAGCCGCTTTCGGAATGAGTCTACCACCGCAAACTCAGGTGGAAGTACGCCGGATGAATAAAATCATTTTTGATGAAAACAGTGGACGTATAGTTGTTGATAAAGCTTTCTTCGACAAAGCCAAAGAACAGCTAAGTTTCTGATTCACTTAAAATACTTGTATCTTTAATGGAATGCATTGGACAATCGCCTTGGGACGCTACGGCACCTAGGGAGGAAAGTCCGGACACCAACAAGTACCGTGCTCAGCGATCCAATAGGCGTAGCTGAGGATTTGCTTCGGCAAATACAGAAAGTGCAACAGAAAATAAACCGCTTCTTCGGGAGTAAGGGTGAAAAGGTGAGGTAAGAGCTCACCGCCTCTTGTCGTGAGACAGAGGGCATGGTAAACCTCACGGGGTGCAAGTTCACGCAGGCAATATGTGCCACTTGTCATAACGTTGCCGGGTGGAACGCATTAGATAAATGATTGTCATTTCGAATGCTGAAGTGCTAATTCGAAATACAGAATCCGGCTTATAGATGTATTCAGCCAAACATGGAGCTCTCGTCCGAAAGGTCGAGAGCTCTTTCTTTATCCTAGAGTATTATCTGAGCTTATTCTCCTAAAGGAAAAAGATTTTAGGCTCTAAAACGAGCCCCTTCTTTAAGGTTCCGTTTCATTTGCCGTTTAACATCTTTTTCCTTTATACTATCACGTTTGTCGTAGAGCTTTTTACCTTTTACTAGTCCAATCTGTAATTTTGCCTTACCTCGAACAAAGTATAATTTTAAAGGAACAATCGTGTGCCCTTTTTGTTGTACCCCTTTATCAAGAGTACGTATTTCTTTTTTGTGTAAAAGGAGCTTACGATCTCGTTTCGGCTCATGATTCATATAAGAGCCGTGATCATATGGTGAAATATGGAACTCTTTTAGCCAAACTTCTTCTCCTTGAACAAAGGCAAAAGCATCGGTAAAGTTTGCTTTACCAGCACGCAGTGATTTAACTTCGGTACCTTGTAGCGATATCCCTGCCTCAAAAGTTTCCACAATACTGTATTCATGGAAAGCTTTCCGATTGCTTATGGTAGGAGTATTATTTTTTTTATCGCTCAAAGGGAGTAAATCAAAGTTGGTTACAGCGTAAAGCCAAATTCTTTAAGATCTGCGACAACATCATCGGCCGGTGCACGGTTTCCAAAGGTAGCATAAATGCCGAGTATTTGTTCTATCTCAGAAATAGCTTTTTCGTTATCTGGATTAATTCGAAGAACTTTAACGTATTCACGCAACGCATTATTCATTTTATCTCTCATGTTGGTTACATTCGAATCTCTGTATTCTAAGAATAATCCATAATTTAAATGGGTCATTTCTTTTAGCGTTAGAATTTCAGGACTATCGGGTTGTCCCTCTAGCAGTTCTAAGGCTTGTGTGTATTTATCTTCAGCAATTAGCTCATTTATTTGTAAAGCGATATCAACATTACTAGGTGCCGCAGAGTCTACATCTGCTTCACCATTGGACGAGCAAAACATAAAGCTTAGACTAAGTACAAATAAGCTTAAAAAGTGAAGTAATTGTTTTGGTGTTTTCATATAAAAGTAGGGTTTGCCGTTTAAATAAATAGAGCGTGTTTATAATAAGAAGCTTGGATGAAATTTATTGGTTCCAAAGAAGAGTTTATTACTTTTTTATGGGGCTTATTTACATAACATGGATTCAAATATATGCCAATACAGCACCAAATTGTGGTTACATCTTACATGAAATAGTACTAACAAAACATCATGAGACCTACCTATTCAATGAAGGCAAAGGTATGGCCATTCTTATTTTTACCATCCTTGATGATCAAGGATGAAGCCAAAAGGGTTTAGCTGACTAAGGTTAAAGGATTAAGGCTAATACATAAAATAAAAATTACCATACTTAGCCATCCCAATATGGTGCGTGCAGGACTTAAGGGCTCTTCAAAGCGCACGGGTGGATGTTCTATTTTTACTACGTATGCCGTGAAAAAAGACCAGAAAATCCATAGAACAGATCCTTCCTGGGCGAATAGAGGGTTCCAGACATACAGAAAAAAACCACTTAGAAAGAGGGAGATTGGAATCATGGTTCCCATCCAATATAAATGCTCTTTGTAGGCTTTTTTCATGAGTAGGCTTAGCATGATGATCCAAATTCCCCAAGCATATCCTACAGAACCGAAGCCGTAATTGGTCAAATAGTTTTGAAAAAGGGGGATGGCCTCAATTCCGGCTAACACGGTTAAGCCTCCAAAAAATAAACGAGCGATAATTCGATGTTTTTCATAGCCCACTAAACTATATAATATATGTCCCCCATCGAGCTGTCCAACGGGCATTAGATTAAGGGCGGTAAAAAATAAGCCAAACCAACCTGCCAGCAAAAAGGGATAATGCATAATCTCATACATAGGTGGAGCTGAGGGAAAAAAGGAGGCGATAAAGCTGTACAGCGGAGTTTCTCCAAATAAAAAGATCATTTGCCCCTCCATTAGAGAAGGTATTGGAGGGTAATATCCAAATTCATTAAAGTGATCAATGAGCATTTGGTGATCCCCAAATTCATTTAAAAAACTGGGCCCAGGCAGTGTGGTGAAACCGATGATAAGGATGATTAAAGACACAACAAACCCAGCAACTGGTCCAGCTGCGCCAATATCGAATAGAGATCGAGTACGTTGAATTCTTTGGCGTATCTTTATCACCGCACCTAATGTCCCAATACCCACGGGTAGAGGGATGAAGTATGGTAAGCTTACTCGAACCCGATGATACAAGGCCGCAAAGTAATGACCAAATTCATGCACCGTAAGAAAGCTTAGCAGAAGCGAAGCAAATAAAGCCCCCGCTATAAGATCTTCATTTGTGGGAAATGGAAGGCTAAATCCGGCTATTGTTCGAATTTGCAATCCCTTACCTACTAGTAAGGTGCTAACTATACTTACAGAAAAAAAGGTAAGTATGAAGAGTATACTGTGAATGAAAAAATCTTTAAGGGTAGGTCGATCATTCTTGCGTTCAGACGCACGATCATCCCTATACTCATGCCTAGACTGATCAACCAGGAATGGATTATCTGAGTGTTCTGAGGGAGGAGTATCAGACATTTGTTATGATTCTTTTGCTTGGTAAATCATGTACACTCAGGCATGCTTAAGGTGTATGTTAAAGGCTTCTTTGTATAGGCAATGTCATGCATCGCGCACCACCTCGACCTCTGCAGAGTTCGTGCCCCTCAAAACCAATGGCAATTTTTTTGTTTGCACTATCATGTCTAGACCAATCATATTCTTTGCCACCATACTCTTCTAGAAATTCATGGGTTTTTAAATAGGTATATCCGTGCTCTTCTAGGGACTTGAAGGTATAGGTATTTCTATCATACCCCATTATCACCCCTGGTGCTAATGCAAAAACGTTAGCTCCATCAGTCCATTGCTCCCGCTCTTGCTGAACTTCCTCCGACCCGCCACAGGATACAAAGGTGTATTTTTTACCCGTAAATTCTTCTAGCGCATCTTTAATATGATAGCGGGATTCCACCACAATCTGATCATCCTTCTTTCTTAATGCTACCACATTATTAGCTTTTTTGTGAAAGACAGGCGGGTAAATTACGCATTCATGTTCACTGGCAAAGGTGAAAATGGTGTCCAAGTGCATGGAGGATCGTTGTTTAGGAATATCGATTGCCAAAATGGTTTCAACTCCTCCTACCATCAACGATTCAGCTGCTTTTAACACGCCTGCAAAGGAGCTTCGTTCGCTAATTCCAATTATAATTAAGGTTTCAGATGCTACTAAAATATCTCCCCCTTCAATAGATTGTTCCGCTGGTAACTGTATGATTGAATTACGAACCGAGTTGAATAAGGGGTGATAGTGCACTAGTGTATCCATGAGAATGGACTCTCTGAGTCGGGCTGGAGTTGCTGCTCTTGATAATATTATTTGATTTCCTACCACAGCGGCTAAATCGCGCGTAAAAAGTAGGTTTGGTATGGGATGAATGGGTATGTTGGCTAGTGCGTTTAATGTATTAACAGAAGTATTCTGAAGGAGATTTTGTTGGGCCATTAAACCGGATAATTTCTTAGAAAAGCTGTCTGCACCCTCTATAGCCCAAAGCAGTAAGTCAGAGGGGTCTAAGGCTTCTAGTTCTCTTTTAACTAGGTTCAATGGCAGATTTGGAAAGGCTTTAATGAGTTCTTCAATAAAATATTCTCTTGCCTGTTGTTGTTCAAAACACTGGCTAAATAATGTGCGAATTTCATAAACTTGGGTTGGATCATGAATAATGGTTTTAAACACTTCGAGCATATCCAAATGCTCTTCTCGGGCCTGTTCTTCAAATATTATATCATCGAAAAGCAACTCATGTTTCATCCTGGGATGTATCCAAGACATTTCAGGTCCAGGAGTGTGAACTATAACCCCATTTAAATGAGAGATTTCAGAAGAAACGTTGAGAGCCATACGCAGGTTTAATTACAACATTATTACTCGGTAGAAATATACGATTTAGTAATGCTATTATTAAGCGGAATTGAACGGCTTCATTTAGTATTTTAACTCATGTCCATTCGCGCAGAAATAGAATCACTTATGTTTTTGTTGGAAGATCCTGACCCATTCGTGCAGGAACAAGTCCAATTACGATTTATGGAGTTAGGGGATCGAGCGGTTCCTTTACTCGATCAGATACGTGTGCAAACCAAGGATAAAGAGGAAAAAAAACGAGCGAAGGAGGTGTTACATCAACTCACGTTCGCTACCCTAAAAGAAGATTTTGCTGAACTTTTACTCGAGGGTATTGGCAACCGAGCACAGTTAGAAAAAGCGGTCATAACTCTTGCGAGATTTGGTCATCCTACCCTACGAGAATCCGAGTATGTAAAAACATTGGATCACTTTGCCGATATGATTCGACCAAGCTTGCGGTATAGAGACAATGAACGTGAAAAAATGCAAACTCTGATGAAATTTATTTTTGAGGATTTAAATTTTCGAGGCGATAACAAGGATTATCATAATCCAGCCAATGGATTTATCGATCAAGTAATCGAGCGTAGAAAAGGATTGCCAATTTCTCTTAGTTTGGTGGCCATGTTTATTGCACGACGCCTTGAGCTACCAGTTTTTGGAGTTAATATGCCTATTCACTTTATGTTGGCATTTGTGGGTGAAAAAGAAGAACAGCTCATAGATCCTTATGATCAAGGTGCGGAGGTTAGTTATGACCAGTGTTATTTCTTTCTTAAAAAAAACAATGTGACACCCAAACCAGAGCATTTTAAGATGGCCTCTGACATAGATATTTTGGCTCGATGCATACGAAATTTAATGCATAGCTACGAACGAAACGAAGAGCAGGAAAGGGTGCAAGAACTTAAAAGTCTTTTGGAGTTAGTTGAAAGAGAAGCGGTTTAGCGATTCTTCTAGGCTGGGTATCTAAATTATACGGGTTAATGCTGAAATAGGCAGAAAAAGGTCGTATTTTACCTTCTTAAACTAAATATAGCTACATGAGCAAAACGGTTACAGCCGACGCACATATTTCTATCGAGGCCTTAAAGCGGCGTACGTTTGCAATTATTTCCCACCCAGATGCGGGGAAGACAACGCTCACCGAAAAGCTGCTTCTTTATGGTGGTGCAATCCACGAGGCGGGTTCTGTACGTGCCCGTAAAGCTTCGCACCATGCGGCCTCGGATTGGATGGCCATCGAAAAGGAGCGGGGAATTTCGGTGACTTCCTCAGTCATGCGTTTCGAAAAAGATGGAATAAAGTATAATTTGTTGGACACCCCTGGTCACAAAGATTTTTCTGAAGACACCTTGCGGACCTTGGTTGCGGCCGATTCGGGTTTAATGGTGATTGATGTGGCAAAAGGAGTGGAGGAACAAACCGAAAAGCTCTTTGAAGTGTGTAAGTTACGAGAAGTTCCGGTTATCACCTTTGTAAATAAGTGCGACCGTCCTGGTATGGAACCATTGGAAGTACTTAGTAATGTTGAGAATAAGCTAGGCATTGAGGCCGTTCCCGCAAGTTGGCCAATGGGGTATGGGCAAAAGTTTCAGGGTATTTATGATGTTCAGGCAAAGAAAGTCCATGTCTATGAAAAAGCGGATCATGGTGCCAAAAAAGCCATTACGGACCTAGTTAGTCCAGAAGAAGCCCTAGAGAGAAGTAATCTATCCGATCTAGAAAAAGAGTCATTTTTAGAAGAATTAATGCTGATAGATGACATGTATGCCGGGATGAATCCTGAATTATACAATGCAGGAAAAGTTACCCCTGTTTTTTTCGGGAGTGCACTGAATAATTTTGGCTTGGATGTTTTCTTACAATATTTCCACCAATTAGCTCCGCCACCACAAGGGTATGAGTATTCCGAAGGAGTACAAAGAGAGCTGGATGATGAATTTTCGGGCTTCATTTTTAAAATGCAAGCCAATATGAATCCAGGCCACAGAGATTGTGCGGCTTTCATCCGAATTGCTTCCGGTAAATTTAAGAGAGGGCAGGAGGTAGTAGTTGCTCATACGGGTAAAAAATTAAAGTTGGCAACTCCGCATACCCTTATGGGGGATGATCGGCAATTGCTTGAAGAGGCATATCCCGGTGATATTGTGTCCATTTTTAACCCTGGAGATTTTCGTATTGGGACAACGGTATATGCAAAAAAGCCTGTTCAGTTTGATATTATACCTCTATTTACACCGGAACATTTTCAGAAAGTGGCAACCAAAGATCCTTTCAAGCGCAAACAACTAAGAGAAGGTTTGCAGCAACTCTCCGAAGAAGGAGTGGTTCATGTTTTTGAAGTCCCCAATGGAGTTGGAAATGAACTATTACTAGGAACGGTGGGGGTGTTACAGTTTGAAGTAGTAGAGCACAGAATGCGCGAAGAATACAACGTTGAGTTAGTTAAGACCCCGGTAGCCTATCATTGTGCAAGGTGGCTACCTAACGATCGAGCCGATATTGTTTCGAATTTAGAGTCGGCTTATTCCACCCATGTCACTAAGGATATGGAGGAAAATCCGATTGTACTTTTTGACTCCATGTACGCCCTCCAACAAGCAGAGGAAAAGGTCGGAGCCGAGCACTTATTTAAGTTTAAGCAAGGATAACCCAAAAACAATAAAGACACATGTCTTCAATCAAAGATCCAGAAGTTGGCCCGCTTTCTATAGAGCTTACCAATCCAGCTAAAAAACTTTAGGAGCGCGAGGGTTTTGAGTTTGGTGAGCCTCGCTGTTGGTATATGACTAAGGAATTACCTGCTTAGCATCTTCGGCTAAGGAAAGTACAGCTTGTTGATAGAGTGAACTCGTGTTGTATCGTAGGATTGCATCCTCTACATTTCCTTCGATTTCTGTAAAATGTGCTAGATAATTGGCTACCGAGCGGATGTTATCGGGCATATGATAAAGTCCTTTACCCTCACTGTTTTTCCACCACCTGTTCAACGAGTAGGGTATGAACTGAGCATAGGACAACGCCCCGGCATAGCTGGATTGCAAGCTCATGACATCTAAGTTGGTTCGCTCACAAAAACGAAGTAATTCGATTAGTTGAGCCTCAGCAAAACTGTACCTGTAGTCCTCCGCCATCATAGAGATATACGCGTTAAGTGGGTTGTAACTCCCTTTGTAGCGGCCAAATTCAGATTCCACCCCTAATATACCCATGATAATTTCTTTAGGGATGCCAAATTCTTCTTCCGCGGCTAATAGTTCAGCGGAGTAGGTGGTATAAAATTGAGCAAGTTTATTTTTCTTTATTTCATAGGCTAATACTTCTTTGTAATCCTCAAAGCTTTCGATTCGACGTTCAGCAGAATGGGTAAATTTCTGAGTAATACCCTCGATATATTGGAACCGATTGTCGGCGAGATAATCGCTTAAATCCCAATCCATATCCTTAAATTGACTCTCAATTAAGGCTATTCGTCGTTGTATTTGTTCGGGTATGACCTGTACCTCTACTTCAGCTGATGGCGTAGCGGTTTCCACCGATTGTGCACGTGTTTGCTCTGCTACCAGAAACATTATGAAAAGACCTAAAGCGAGTCCATGTCTAAATGTATAGTGTACTTTTCGAAAGATTCGCTCAAATAACGTTCGATTTCGAGCTTCTATGTATGCTCGTTTGGCCATGCTAGGACGGGTTAATTTCGCTATATGATTAGCTTTATAGACGCGGAATATCATATGATAAGTAATTGCTACGTTAAAACTTTGTTATCATTATACCAAAGATTTGGCAAATACATCAACCCATTTTTGCGGGATTTTGGTGGGAATCCTATATGACTATCAGCTAGAAATGCCTTATATTTAGTATCTAAATTATGTTTCTCTAAACACCTTATTTATTTGGTTGTCTGCTTGGGAAAATCGGGTCGTATAGGTATTCGTCTTAGGCGATTTCGACAGCAAAAACCCAACTAATTGAGGTAAATACAAATCCAATCGAAGAAAAAGAATTATGGCTAAAGAATTTGATGTATGTGTAATCGGCTCAGGCCCTGGTGGTTATGTAGCTGCAATTAGAGCTTCTCAACTTGGCTTTTCTACCGCAATTGTAGAAAAACGACATCTTGGCGGGGTTTGTTTGAATATTGGGTGTATACCAACCAAAGCATTACTACGGTCTGCCGAGGTGTTAGAATCTATTCAACATGCCTCTGATTACGGAATTGAAGTAACGGGGTCTAAGGCTGATTTCGGTGGGATGGTAAAGCGAAGCCGTGGTGTGGCGAATAAAATGAGTAAGGGAGTTCAGTTCCTAATGAAGGCCAATAAAATTGAGGTATTCATGGGTACAGGGGTGTTTGGCTCTAAAACAGAGTTACACGTACAGGATGAGTCCGGTAAGCAGAACGAGAGTATTAAAGCAAAGCACTTCATTATTGCCACGGGTGCTCGTCCACGCGTTTTACCAAATCTTCCTATTGACGGTAAGATGATTATCGATTCTGAGGCTGCAATGACGATGGAAAAGCAACCAAAGAAGATGGTTATTGTAGGTGCTGGGGCGATTGGAGTGGAGTTTGCGTATTTCTATAACACCATAGGTACGGAAGTTACTCTAGTAGAATTACAGAAGACTTTAGTGCCCGTAGAAGATTCCGATGTGGGTAGAGAGTTAGGTAAAATTTACAAGAAAAAAGGGATGAATATCCTCACCGAGAGTACGGTTGAATCGGTTACCAAAAAAGGTAAAGGGGTAGAAGTGACGGTTAAGACTAAAAAAGGAGAGCAAAAGATTGATGCGGATGTGGTGCTCTCGGCTGTTGGTGTGACGGGTAATGTGGAAGGATTAGGCTTAGAAGAAATAGGCGTTAAAGTAGAACGCGGAGCCATTGTAGTGGACCGCTCTACGTATTCGACTGGAGTGGAAGGTATTTATGCAGTGGGTGATATTATTGGCGCTCCTTGGTTGGCTCATAAAGCCTCTCATGAAGCTATTGTACTTATCGAACAATTAGCGGGTAAAAATCCAAAACCGATTAATTACGAAAATATTCCAGGTTGTACCTACTGTGAGCCTCAAGTAGCGTCCGTTGGTCTAAGCGAAGCGGCAGCTAAAGAAGCAGGTTATGAGGTTAAGGTAGGTAAGTTCCCACTGTCTGCAAGCGGGAAAGCAACGGCCCTAGGACATGAGGAAGGATTTGTTAAGGTAGTATTTGACGCCAAATACGGAGAGTGGCTAGGATGCCATATGATTGGTTTTGGTGTTACTGAAATGATCGCAGAGGCAGTGGTAGCCAGAGACTTAGAAACCACTGGCCACGAGATAATCAGTGCTGTGCATCCACACCCGACTCTTTCAGAAGCGGTCATGGAGGCGGTAGCTGAAGCGTATAACGAAGGGGTTCATTTAGGCACCCCCGTTAAAAAATAATCTGTACATTAGGCAGTGATGATATGAAGGATGATGCTACGGAAGCTCGTTCAAGCCTAGAGGTTTATGACCTCGGACGAGCTGAGTACCGTGGTGTTTGGGATCTTCAAAAACAACTCCAGGGCGCACTCATCCAACAAAAGAGAAATCCGAATCATACCCATTATTCGGAAGACGATCTGGCCGATATGCTACTTTTTGTGGAACATCCCCATGTGTATACTTTGGGAAAAAGTGGAAATTCGGAACATCTACTACGCTCTACGACTGAACTCAACGATATACAGGCGGAATTTGTGCCGGTAGACCGTGGAGGGGACATTACCTATCATGGGCCCGGGCAAGTTGTGGGATATCCGATTTTGGATTTAGATCGTCATTTTACCGATATACATAAGTATCTTCGTTTTTTAGAAGAAGTACTCATTCGCACCTTGGGCAAGTATAACTTACAAGCTGGTAGGGAAGAAGGTCAAACGGGGGTTTGGCTTAACGATCGAAAGATAGCGGCGATGGGTATTCGCTCTTCTAGATGGGTGACCATGCATGGCTTTGCTCTGAATGTAACTACTGATATGGACTATTTTTCTCATATTGTCCCATGTGGCATTCAAGATAAGCAGGTTACAAGCTTGCAGAGGGAGGTAGGAACGGAAGTCTCTTTGGATTTGGTTAAAAAACAGATCGTTCAATCCTTTGAGGAAGTTTTTGAGGTACAGGCTCATTGGGCTGGTGGGGGTAGAGAACTAGAAGATAAAATTTCGTATTTTAAGAACGGTACATAAAGGTTGATAAACCGGTAAATATGGTTTAATAATCGCCTAAAAGGTATTGCAGAAAGGAGCAAGATTATGATTAAAGAATTAAATGTAGTAGATCGTGCTACTACCAAAAGACGACCAGATTGGTTACGCGTTAAGCTTCCTTCCGGCGAAAAATTTAAAGAAGTACTCGACACCATAAACGAGCATAAATTGAACACCGTTTGTTCCGAGGCTCGTTGCCCAAACATGGGAGAGTGCTGGGGAGCTGGAACGGCTACTTTTATGCTACTTGGTGACGTGTGCACGAGATCCTGCGCTTTTTGTGCTATTAAAACAGGTCGACCACCTGCCGAACTAGATTGGGAAGAACCCATGCGTGTAGCGGATGCAGCACGTAAAATGGCCCTCAAACATGTGGTTCTTACATCTATAAACCGGGACGACCGAAAGGATGGAGGGGCCCCTATTTTTGCCGCTACCCATACCGAATTACGGCGCGTAATTCCAGGAGTCACTATTGAGTCACTTATTCCTGATTTTAAGGGCGACTGGGATACCTTACAAATCGTACTGGATACTCCACCCGACGTATTGAGTCATAATTTAGAAACGGTACCTGCTCTCTATCGTAGGGTTCGTCCACAAGCGAAATATCAACGATCACTGGATCTGTTATTGCGCACCAAAGAAGCGGGAATACGCTCCAAAACAGGGATTATGGTTGGGTTAGGCGAAACCAGAGAACAGGTTATTGAGCTCATGCAAGATTGCGCGAACCATCAAGTAGATGTGCTTACGATTGGGCAGTATATGCAGCCAACTAAAATGCATCATCCAGTGAGGGATTGGATTCATCCAGATCAGTTCGCGGAATATAAAGAAATAGGCGAGCATTTAGGGATTGAGCATGTTGAGAGTGGCCCTTTGGTTCGTTCTTCGTACCATGCCGAGCGTCACGTTTAGTTTGACAAGCACCTTAGTTAATTAACTAGTCGGAATTAGAATGGCGGCAACCGTAACCGTACTTTTTATAAGCTATTTATTAGGCTCTATACCCTCTGCGATTTGGGTGGGTAAAGGCTTTAAGGGAATCGATGTACGAGAACATGGGAGCGGGAATGCAGGCACAACCAATACGTTTCGAGTATTAGGCGTACCTTTTGGGGTGAGCGTATTTGTATTGGATTTCATGAAAGGTTTTGTCAGCTCATTTTGGATTAGTGGCTTAGCTTTTCTTTGGTTTAGTGGACCTCTGGCTCCTCCTAACTGGGACGTGGAGGCTTTTCTTGGAATTTCTTGCGGGATGGCCGCAGTGTTTGGTCATATGTTTCCTGTTTTTGCAGGATTTAAAGGGGGAAAGGGTGCTGCCACGGCCTGTGGTATGCTTTTCGGCATTGAGCCAATTTCCATTGGTATTTCGTTTGCACTTTTTGGTCTTATTGTGTGGACCACTCGGTATGTTTCATTGGCCTCCATCGTTGCCACCGCCATTTATCCGATCACCCTACTCATTATGCGTTATGGGTTGGATAGGTATGTGGACGGTAGCATTATAATTATCGCTGGTATGATAGCATTTGGAATAATTTACAAGCACAAAGCAAATATAGGCCGTTTAGTTGCCGGTACCGAAAATAAAGTTGGTGCTAAGGCATCGACCCTGGCAAAGACTGAAGCGAGCACAGCGAGGGTGAATTAACTGCTAATTATGAGCAAACAACGTATTGGAATTATTGGTGCAGGTAGTTTTGGAACGGCTTTAGCAAAAGTGTTTTATCAGGCGGGGAATCAAGTTCAAGTTTGGGCCAGAGAAGCAGAAATCGTTACACACATTAACGCTCATCATACTAATCCTAAGTATTTATCGGATTTAACCCTCCCCGATGCGGTTCTTGCTGTGTCTGAGCTTTCCGAGATTATACAAGAAAAAGATTTACTGATATTGGCTACCCCATCACACACGTTAGGTGATATGGTTAGTCAGATAAAACCAATGCTTAGCGGTAGTGAAGTCATTGTAACAGTATCAAAAGGCATTGAAAAAGATAGCTTCAGGACAATGTCACAAGTACTGGTTCATGTACTTGAGGGGGTAATCAGTTCTGACCGAATTGGAGTAATATCAGGGCCTAGTCATGCCGAAGAGGTTGCTCATCAGAAACCAACAACCGTTGTAGCAAGCTCCTATTCTACTCGAACGGCCACCTATATTCAAGATACCTGTATGACCCCCATGTTTCGGATTTATGTGAATAATGATGTGGCAGGGGTTGAAATAGGGGGATCGGTTAAAAATATTATGGCCATTGCTGCGGGTGTTATTGACGGTGCGGGCTGGGGGGATAATGCTAAAGCAGCGCTCATAACACGTGGTTTACATGAAATGAAACGCATGGGTGCGCACTTTGGCGCGCATACGGACACTTTTTCGGGTCTTACAGGGATGGGAGATTTAATAGTAACTTGTACCTCTACCCATAGTCGTAATCGCCGGCTAGGCCAACTCATTGGAGAAGGTAAGCGCTTAGAAGAGATTATTGATGGAATGGAAATGGTAGCCGAAGGCGTTAAAACCACTCAAGCAGTGTACTTTTGGGCACAAAAAAACTCCATCGAAATGCCCATTACTTCGGCAGTATATAGGGTGCTATTCGAAGGAGTAAACCCCATTGATGCAATGACACAGCTGATGAACCGAGATCCAAAGCAAGAAGGATTACAGGATATCTATCCATGAAAGAATACGAACAGTATCTGAAGTATACAGGTACTACCACGCTTAGTTCAATGTCGAAGGCCGATTTAATCAATCTTGTCGAGCGTGGAGAATCTTCTTTCTTAGAGTTTAAGCAGAAAGTAGCATCCCCCGAAAAATTAGCCCGCGAAATTGCCGCTTTTGCTAATTCCGAAGGAGGAATAATTTTGGTTGGAGTTGGGGATAAGGGAGAGTTAATAGGTTTAGAGACTTATTTGGAAGAAGAATTTTGGCTTAAACAAGCAGCCGAACAAGAATGTCTTCCGCCGGTGAAAATTAAGCTTGAGCTATTTCAAATGGGCCAAAAGGATATACTTATTGTGCGTGTACCTGAAGCTCCAGATAAACCTGTGCAGGTAAAGGCGGGTAAATCCAGTAAAATACGGAAGGTATTTGTCCGGGTAGACGATGCTAGTGTAGAAGCAAGTGATGAATACATCCAGGTATTAAAGCAAGATAGGGCCAGTCAAGGAGTTACTTTTGAATATGGAGAAAAAGAGCAAATTTTATTTCGCTATTTGAAAGAGTACACGGTTATCACGGTGTCAGATTTTTCCAATATTGCCCACATTAATAGTTACCGAGCAACTAAAATATTGGTGAATTTAGTAAGTGCCGGAGTATTAGATCTCTATGATAAAGATGGAAAGGCCCATTACACATTTTCGGTAAAATCTGCGTAATTTTGAGAATATGAACCAAGAGAACAACAATACCAATTCGCCTAGGCCTAATAGTGAGCAGAGATCGAGGGAAGAGGAATCCTTAAAAGATTCACTGGATGATGTAATTGCCTCCCTGATTGATTTGGATGAAGATGATGCTTCGGAGGAATCGTCAGCTAGTAAAAATCTAATGGATACTGGTTTACAAAATGCCGAGGATTTTGATCCTGAAACCGCTCGACCTATTGTGCTTACCGAACGAGCTGCTCGGCAGGTACAGAAAATAGTAGAGCAAGAGGGGCTCGAATCGGGGCTATACTTGCGTGTTGCGGTTGAGGGGGGTGGTTGCTCAGGTCTTAGTTACAAACTTGGTTTGGATCATCGAAGCGATGAGGATCGGGTATACGCCAGTTACGGGGTTGAGATTATTGTAAAAGAAGAACACCTGATGTATTTGGAAGGAATTAGCATTGACTATCCGGATGGCTTGGATGCACGCGGTTTTGTGTTTGATAATCCCAATGCTACCGATAACTGTGGATGCGGCGAAAGCTTTGCTGTTTAATTTCGCTGTGCTTTTGCCTTAGTGATTAATCCTCGGATTTCTTCAGCAGAGATGTATTCTTTGTTATTACAAAAGTGACAAACGATTTCTTGCACATCATCCTTTAAGTCTTCTAAATCTTTCAGACTTAGCATGGTCAATGCGCCTAGGAATCGTTTACGACTACATCGGCAAAAGAAATCGACCGGATTTCGTCCAAGTTCTTTTACCTGAATAGGTGAGACAGAACGGTGCATAATGTCATCGATATAGATTTTTTCTGTAAGCAACTGGTCGATAGGTTGAAAAGAAGCCAATCGCTCTTGTAGCATATCAATTTGCCCGTCAGGTGCGTCGGGAAGTCGCTGTAATAGAAGGCCTCCGGCTTCGGATATGGCGCCGTCTTCGGTAATTCCAATATCCAGCATGACCGCAGAAGGAACCTGCTCGGATTGGGCTAGATAGTGAGCAATATCGCGGGTTACATCTCCTTCAATGAGCTCGATCGAACTGGTTCGGGGTTCGGCTTCGTTATAGAGTACCTTAGTTAGGCTGAGTACGCCTAAGCCTATACCATCGGCCAAGGATATGTTTGGGTCATCGTAGGCTAATTCGGCGCTAGGATTCCCTACATACCCTCGAACCTCACCTAAACTGTTGGCTTCTGCAACTACATATTGAAGCGGGCCATTGCCATCGAGTCGCACTTGAATCCGCTCTTCTTTCTTTAATTCAGAAGCTAATAAAGTGGCGGCCGTAAGTGTTTTACCTAAAATAACGGTGGCTAAAAGGGACAAACCGTGCCGGTCTCTTGCTTCATTTACCAGCGCTGTTGTTTTAACCACGGAGAGTTTGAAGTGTCCATCTTTGGTCATTCCTTTGACCAATCGGTCTTTAAATAAAAAATCTTCTTTAGTAATACTCATCATTATTTTTGAGCGTTGGCTAAACGCTGTTCTACAAGTTGGTTACTCGCTAAATTAGGGGTTAGATTATTTGTTTTTGCGTATTCATAGACCTCTAATAGAGTGTGATAAATTTCGCGGGTTTGTTCGGCGGCTCTTTCGGGATTATATCCACCAATCTCGTTGGAAATATTAATGATACCCCCTGCATTGACCACATAGTCAGGCGCATAAAGGATGGATTTTTCTTTCAATCGTTGCCCGTGTACTTCCTTGCGAAGAATATTATTAGCTCCGCCCACAATAAAGTCACAGGCTAAATAATCCAAGGTATCGTCATTGATTACTCCACCCAGTGCGCAAGGACTTAAAATGTCTACCGGGAGGGAAAGAATATGCTCTGGGGCAACCATTTCCGCACCTACTTCAGTGGCTAGTAGTTTGGCTTTTTCGGAGTAAATGTCAGAAATATAGAGTTTTGCGCCCTCTTTTTGTAGGTGTTTGGCTAAATAGGATGCCACATGTCCGGCTCCTTGTATGGCGACCTTCTTTCCTTCCAAACTATCTTGGCCGGTTGCATATTTCATGGAGGCCTTCATGCTAACGTAAACTCCAAGCGCAGTAAAGGGAGAGGGATCTCCACTACCGCCTAAATTTTTCGGTAAGCCGGTAACATGAGGGGTTTCTTGGTGCACCCACGCCATATTTTCTTCATCCATACCCACATCTTCTGCGGTGATATATTGCCCACCCAAGAAATCTACACAGCGCCCGAAAGCTCGAAAGAGTTCCTCAGACTTATCCGTTCTTGAATCACCGATGATGACCGCTTTTCCTCCTCCTTGTTCAAGTTTGGAAATAGCTGCTTTGTAGGTCATGCCTTTTGAAAGCCGGAGTACATCATCTAGAGCATCTTCAAGATTAGGGTATGGCCACATTCTGGTACCCCCTAAGGATGGACCAAAGGTAGTGTCGTGAATGGCAATAATGGCGTGCAGCCTTGTTTTTTCATCTTTGAAATAAACAACTTGTTCATGTCCCGCTGTATCAGGTGTGTGCACTGGGGTATAATAAAGACCAGAAGATATTTCTGTAGCCTTTCCGAACAATGTAAAAGCGTCGCTCATGGATGAAAAACTTGGATCATGTTATTTTTATAAATATACCAAAAAGCCTTGAGGTTTACTTAGTATCTGAGTGTGGAATAAAGTATAATTCATACAATATAGTTTGAACTGGTCAATTGGTGTGACAGCCAATGTGCCTCTTATGTATAAAAATAAAAATAAAGGAAACCATAACTATGTCATTCCGCTGGGTAATTACACAGCCGAAACAGGAGGAAGCTGTATCCACTTTGATGGACATGCTCAATGTTCCGGAGTCCATAGCTCGACTATTGGCAATACGCGGTATCTCAAGCTTTGAAGATGCAAAACAATTTTTTAGACCATCATTAAACGAACTTTATGATGCTTTTCTAATGAAAGACATGGACCGAGCATCCGAGCGTCTTTCCTTAGCTATTCGTTCTAACGATAAAGTACTGGTGTATGGGGATTACGATGTAGATGGTACTACTGCAACGGCTATTGTCTACTCTTTTTTACATGAATTTGGGGTTGAAGTGGATTATTACATTCCCCATCGATTTAAAGAAGGATATGGGATTAACCCCGAAGGGGTGCAATATGCCCACGAGATGGGGGCCAAGGTTATTGTATCGGTAGATTGTGGGATTACTGCTATCGAAGAGGCCGAGGAAATCAAAGCCTTGGGTATGGATCTCATTATATGTGACCACCACACCGTAGGGGCTGTGTTGCCGAATGCTTATGCCGTCTTAGACCCTAAACGCGAAGATTGTACCTATCCTTTCGATGGGCTGTCCGGGGCAGGTGTAGGTTTTAAATTGGTGCAAGCTACCTTAGCTCGTTTGGGGCTACCAGCAAAAGTCGCTTATGAGTATTTGGATTTACTAGCCGTATCCATTGCATCGGATATTGTGCCCATTATCGATGAAAATCGAATTTTGATGTGGGCTGGCTTAGAACGGCTCCGAACGAACCCAAGAGTCGGAATTCAGGCTTTGATGGATTTAATTCGAGTGCCTCAGGCAGAATTGGATACTAAAAAAATTGTGTTTTCCATTGGCCCAAGAATCAATGCAGCAGGCCGGATGGGAGATGCGTCTACGGCAGTGAAATTATTGATTGCCAAGGATGAGCCCGAAGCTAAGTTAATGGCCCGAGAATTGGAAGGCATTAATGTGAAGCGGCGCAACACCGACACGACCACAATGAATGAGGCGGTCGAACAGATTGAAGAGCAGCTGAATATGGATCGGATCTCGGCGCTGGTGCTTTTTAATCCAGATTGGCATTTAGGGGTCATAGGCATTGTTGCTTCTCGCTTGGTGGATCAATACCATAGGCCAGCCATTATGCTGAGTGAGGTCGATGGAAAGATCAAAGGCTCGGCCAGAAGTATTCGTGGATTTAACATTTATGAAGCTATTCGGGAATGCGAAGATTTATTGGAGCAATTTGGTGGGCATGAATATGCGGCTGGTTTGACCTTAAAGGATGGTGCGTTAAAAGAATTCCGAAAAAGAATGAATAGCAAGGCCGTTGAAGAACTCTCGGGAAGCTCCTTTGAAGCTGAATTACTGCTTGATACGGAAATAAACCTATCTGAAATAGACGGTAAATTTTGGAAGTTGTTGCATCAGTTTCAACCATTTGGGCCGGCCAATACAAAACCCCTGTTTTGCAGTACGGGGTTAAGCACCGTCGGAGTACCAACCATAGTTGGCAATGGGCACTTGAAACTTCGACTAAAGCAGGAGGGATCGCCCATTTTTGATGCGATTGGCTTTAATATGCATGAATTAATGCCTGTAGTAAGGGATGGAAAACTCTTTGACATTGCCTATGAACTAGAAGAAAACATCTATAATGGCAATAGGTCCATACAGATTCATCTGCGTGATATTAAGGAAACTTAGGCTTGTGTATTGTTTCTCCATGCTAAAGGGTGTATATTTGCCATCCTTTCGGTTGGGACTGTAGCTCAGTTGGTAGAGCAACGGACTGAAAATCCGTGTGTCGGCGGTTCAATTCCGCCCGGTCCCACCATTATAAAACCCTGTTAGTCAACAATTTATTGATTTTCAGGGTTTTTTTATTTGGGGGAAATGGGAAAAATTGGGACAACCGTGGGTGAACGGAGAAAAATGAAAAACCGTGGGATTGCATCTGAAAATGCCGTGAAATATATCCATGGTCTGTTGCCCCAAAATCACTTCTCAGCATAACTAGCAGTTATCATTCTTTCCAGATAATAACCAACTAAGCACATGAAAAAGACCCTTAAAAGTACATAAACTTCATCATCCTGTGTAAACAGTACGCAGATAGAAAGTAGTATGGTAAAACCGATCCATCGTATTTTTTGAGATTGGATAAAAAATTCTCTCATTGCAGCACCTTAATTTTTGATAAAAACGATCACTTTTCCTGAAATAAGATAGGTGTCCGTACTTATCCTGCCGCCTACTCCGTCACCTAAACTCAGATCTATTAACGCATCGCCCCCTTCTTGTCTTACTTTAACTTTAATTTCTTTGAGCATCTTCTCTATTTCACAGCTACATCCTTCCACAGAAATTTCGCCAATGATTTCATAGTCATTTACATTTAATTGTTCTTGGGTGTACACCTTCACCTCAAAGTTTTCGTCTTTAGATTCTCGCGAACTATCGTCATACGGAATATAATTGGGGGTTATACACCCATATAATACTATTATGCTGGTAAGTAGAAATATTTTAGTAGGTGGTTGAATCACAGGGTTCATTGTATTAAATGAGAAAATAATTTACCATTTAGCAATCTATATCTTTACTTAAAAGAGGTCAAACTATGATATATGTTATTATCGGTGTTAGTCTAATTTTTGGATCCTTAGGGTTCATACTGACGAAAGATAACGCTCAATATTATTTGGCTGGATATAATACGATGCCTAAAGAACAAAGAGAGCAAGTCGATATCGAGGCGTATCTTAAAATGTTTAAGCAGGCTCACATAACATTAGCGATTAGCACCTTCCTTCTGGGTGCAGCAACTGTATTTTGGTTTGGGGACCGGGTGGCAGCGCTTCTTATATCAATATACCCCTTACTTTTTTACGGCTATTTCCTCTTCAAGACGTACCCTTTGTTCAAGCAATTAAAGGGTAAATAGTTAACGCACTAATTTTTTTATGCTCTTGACGAAAAGCCGCATTAATGATAGTATGAATCAACCCTAATTCATATCAAATAGTCCCTAAACCCTCATCAAATCCATACCGAGCACTCACCAAACTCTAACCGAACCCACTAACCGAATAGCTAATTTCATGTCAAACCATATCGCGATTCTAAAAAAACAGCTCCTTTTTAGTCTGGGCTTTTTATTCGTTGTTTCTATTTCCTTTTCAACCATGGCGCAAAATCCATCAACCAGTGAGGATTGGAGTATGCAAGAGCTCTATGAATCGGCGGCGCGTAGTATGGCGCTTAGGGGTATTGGGCCGGCAGCGATGGGCGGGCGGATTTCGGATATTAAGGTGGATCCGAATCATCCGTCGACCTGGTATGTGGCGGTCGGTTCGGGGGGCATTTGGAAGACGGTTAACAGTGGAACGACATGGGAAGCTATTTTTGATGATCATGCGTCTTATTCGATTGGAACTATTGAGATTGACCCGAATAACTCGAAGGTGATTTGGGTGGGTACCGGTGAGAATGTGAGTGGCCGGCATGTTGCCTGGGGCGACGGGGTGTATAAAAGTGAGGATGCTGGGAAGAGCTGGAAGAAAATGGGGCTGGACGGGTCGGATCATATTGGGCGAATTTTGATTGATCCCCGAGATAGTGATGTGGTTTTGGTAGCAGCGGAGGGTCCTTTGTGGTCATCTGGTGCCCTTAGAGGGGTCTTTAGAACTACAGACGGCGGTGAAAGCTGGTCTCAGGTGCTCGATATTGATGAGAAAACCGGTGCGACTGATTTAGAATTTGACCCTTCGAATCCGGAGGTGATTTACGCAGCTACTTATGAGCGTCGCCGTAAAACATGGGCTTTTTTGGCAGGCGGACCGGGTTCCGGGATTCATAAGTCAACGGATAATGGGCGCACATGGACGGAGCTTAGGAGTGGGTTACCAAAGGCGGATATGGGTAAAATTGGCTTAGCAGTAACTCCAGCCGATCCTAATTTGGTGTATGCTACCATAGAATCGAATCCGGCGAATAAGGGTTTTTACCGTTCAACGGATAAGGGAGAGAGTTGGGAAAAGCGTAACAGTTATACCTCCGGTGGTACGGGGCCTCATTATTATCAGGAGATTGAAGCTTCCCCAACTAATGCAGATGTGGTGGTTCAAATGGATGTGTTTTATCAGGTCACTCGAGATGGGGGAGCTTCCTTCAACTACTTAGAAACAGGTCGATCAAAGCATAGCGATAATCATGCTTTATGGATAGACCCTTCGAACACAAAGCACATGTTAGCGGGCTCGGACGGTGGTTTGTATGAGTCTTTTGATGAGGGGAAGACTTGGAGATTTTTGTCTAATTTACCCATAGCTCAGTTTTATAAAATTGGGGTCGATAATGCCGAGCCATTCTACAATGTGGTGGCAGGGGCGCAGGATTTAGGAACCCTCATTGGGCCTTCGCGCACTTTGAACGGAGAGGGCATTCGGAATCAGGACTGGTATGTTCCCCTAGGAGCCGATGGGTATGATGCTGCGTTCGATCCAACGGATCCCAATATTGTGTATATGGAAATCCAGCAAGGAGTGTTGTATCGTTTGGATCGAAGAACCGAGGAATTAATGGATATTCAGCCTCAGCCTTCGCCGGGAGATCCAGCCGAACGGTTCAATTGGGATGCACCTATCATTATTAGCCCGCATGATAACAAAACACTCTATTTTGGTTCTCAACGGGTGTGGAAAAGTGTGAATCGTGGAGACTCTTGGACACCTATTAGTGGAGATTTAACCACCAACACCAATCCGTTTGAACTACCTATGCAGGATCGGGTTCCAGGAATTGACGCATTGTATGACAATGGGGCTATGTCAAAATTTGCCACGCTAACGGCCATAGCAGAGTCACCGGTACAGGCTGGGATGCTTTATACCGGGTCGGATGATGGTTTAATACATGCTAGTGAGGATGATGGGCAAAGCTGGATTCAAGCGGCAGAGCTTCCGGGTATGCCCCCCTTGTCGTTTATTAACGATATTGAAGCCTCCTCGCATGACGCCCAAACTGTATTTGTGGCCGCGGACGCTCACAAAGAAGGAGATTATACACCTTATATATATAGGAGCACCAATAGGGGTAAATCCTGGGAAAATATCTCAGGCGATCTTCCTGACGGTGTAATTGTATGGTCCATTAAGCAAGATCCAGTGCGGTCATACCTGCTGTTCATTGGCGCCGAAAATGGAATGTATTTTTCATACAATGCTGGGGAAAATTGGATTAAGCTTGCTGCTTCTGCCCCCACCATATCGTATCGTGATATTGAATTACATGAGCGCGATCATGATCTAATCGGGGGAACCTTTGGCCGAGGCATATACATACTTGACGATTATTCTCCGCTTCGGCATATAGCCGATTTAGCCGAGAAACAAGACCACACCGTTTTTCCGGTTCGTGATGCATGGTGGTACATCGAACAAACACCGCTGCAAGCGAGCGGTATGCCGTCTCAGGGCTCTGCAGCCTACCGTGCGCCCAATCCACCTTATGGAGCTACCATAAGTTATTACTTAGCCGACGTACCTGAAACAGCGGCGCAGCAGCGCCAAGCGGAGATAAAAGCATTGGAAGCAGATGGAAAAGACATTCCCTTTCCGGGATGGGAAGCCCTCCGGGCCGATGCACTCGAGGATGCCCCAACAACGTTGTTGCTCATTAAAGACAACTCTGGGCGACCCGTTCGTTGGTTAGAAGGGGGACGTAGCCGTGGTTTTCATCGGACAACCTGGGATCTACGGTTGCCAGCACCTGATCCCATTAGTTTTGCTGTGCCTGGATTTCGCCCACCTTGGGCAGGAACTCCACAAGGTCCACTAGTCGCACCAGGAAGGTATAGTGTAGAATTATATGTGCTTCACAATGGAAAATTAGAAGCCCAAGGAAGTGAACAGGAATTTGTGGTGAAGCCGATACCAGCCATAGAAGGTCGAGATTTTGAGCAAACCTTTGCCTTTCATAAGGAATTAAATGACCTCTCGCGTGAAATGAGTAGCGCCGGAAGGTCACTTGGGGATGCTTCTAACCGTCTTCGCCACATAGAGGCAGCATTGGTGCAAACGTCCACGCTGGCACCGGAGCTTTTCGAACAATTAGCTGATCTTGAGCAGAAACAGAGTGAGTTAAGTACCCAACTTTATGGTGATCGGATACGCCGGTCAAAGGATATTTCGGTTGAACCGGCTATAGCAGGCCGTTTGAATCAGGTACTCTATGGACTTTCTGAAACCAGTTTACCCCCGACCCAAACGCATCACACAAATGTGACTTTAGCAAGGCAAGGATTTGATCAGTTCAAAGTATCGCTGCAAGACTTTTGGTCTGAATTAGAGGAGTACGAAACCCAGGTACAGCAGGCAGGGGCGCCGTACACTCCGGGCCGGCAGTTAAGGTAATTTGCAAACGAATAAGGTTGGGGGAGACTACCTGTTGGATAGCTCCTTTAACACCTCCCAATGATCGGGTGTCATGGCTCCTATGTCAAAGACCGAGATACCTTTAGCTCCACCACTTCGGGCTTTTTCTACAGCGGTTTCTAGCTCCTCGGGGCTTAATGCAGGAATAAATAGACCCGCTATAACATCGAAACGCCCGTGTGATTCACGGACACCTTGTTCGGCTGAAAATTTAATCCACTCCAGATTTTGTCGGTAAAAATTATGGTACAGCATGGGTAGTGCAATATCTACATTCCAGCTGGCCCAATCTTGACGAACCATTTGCCGCGACATCACTGGAAAAGGAAATACGGCGGCGCTAAGTTGTTTGCCGCGCGCATGTACTTCTTGGGCAATTTCGTTCACCAAGCTAGTCACCGCATTTAGTCGATACTGAAGCCACTCGGTACTGAGTTCCGGATGTTTCATATCCATAGGATCTATCCCAAACAGCTCCTTGAATCCCTCTCTGGCAATAGGGTGGTATCCGTAGTCGTATTCAGGAAACTGACGGTCTTGCACCAAATCATATTTGGGTTGAAGATCAGCACCTAAAATTACATCTACATAACGCACATAGTCTAAATGCACCGAACTAAGACCTGGAATATTAGCGTAGGATATCATGGTGGAAGTAATATATTCTCTGGCGCCTGGTGAAAAAGGAGATAACCATTGGTAGTAATCTACATATGCTCGGTAGTCGTACGAATTATCACCGTTTCGATTAACAGCATACCATTCAGAATGTTTGGCAGCCGTAGTATCACCAGGACGGTTTAAGGTCCATACCCAAGCATGTATATTAATGGAATAATCTTGAGCCCACTTAACTACTTGGGCCGTTTCTTCAATTCCGGTAGATAAAAATAAATCGCTAAGCCCATGTTCCGAAAAGCTGGCCAATTTTTCTCTCCATTCCGCTTCAGTTTCAGCAATACCGCCACCCGTCCAAGCCGCAACCATAAATGAGCCTACCTCTAGCTGTTTTTCTTCTTGCGGAATAGAACAGCTTAGTAGGCTTATGCTAAGACTTATCAATAGTAGGTTATTTTTCATGCGAACTCCTTATGTATCCATCTTGGTTTATGCTCAATTTATTACCCGCTTGGTCCTTTAGTATGATTTCAAACCCGAGGTTAGTGGGAGAAAATGCAGCGTTATACACATATCCGTTGACCTCAAAATAAGAGCCTTCATCAACCAGAAATGATTGACCTTTATCAGAGCTATTGTTGTGTAAAGCTAGTTGTTTTCTATAAAGGTGAAAAAGCAATTGATAGGCACTGGCCGTCGATTCATCCATAAAGGCGCGGTCGTTGATATCTACTGAATTATCGACAAAGAATACATACCCCCAATGTTCAGGTCTATGCATATCGATGGCCATTTGAGGACTCCATACCCAATTATTTTCGGGTAATCGGCGACCATCTTTATCGGTCTTCTTTTCATACCCGTTGCCGGTAATTTGATATTCCCACTGTACACGCGAAAAATTAACTCGCCACATGCTGCCTTCGCCAAACGAATGTCCTCGGTCAATTGCGTTAAGGGGCGCAATTGGGATGGCTAGTTCAATCGACCACCCATTATCGATATCCTTTGGATCATTTAGTGAACCTTGTATGTCGATCCCCACTTTAGTCCCATTCACATCCCACTCGTCCAACACAGGACCATTTCTCCTGTAGGGTCGAGCCAAAAATAAATCCCACAATGTTCCCAAAGTATTGACCTCAAACTCTGCATAATAAGGCTGAAACTCATTGGGCTTAATGAACACTTCAAAGTCATTATTGTAGAAAATCACGGCATCCCGCTCTTCAATATCACCCCAAACATGCTCGTCCTCCATTTCGGCATACACATAAAAATAGCTGTCATCCCACAGCATTTTTACCCGTGTGTTATAGTACGGTGCGCTTTCTTCAGTACCCTGAATATCCATAAATAAGTCGGTCCATTCTGCATCCTCCCAAGCCTCTTCATTCGCTAACCCATCTACAATTAAGGCTTCCTTTGCTTTGTTAATCACATAGTGTTTAGGCAAGGCAAGGTCTAAAATTTTTCGGGTTGATGGCGTCCCGCAGCTCAAAAAAAACACCAATCCTAGTAGGATAAACTTATTCATCACCAATCCTCTTCTATGGCGGGTGTTCCAGGGAAATCAACACTATAACTTCCATAGATAGGATCGTAATAGTGCCCATTTTCTTCATAGTCCGGATTCCATTTTTTGCTCCCATCCGATTCTAATATGTACAGATAAGGTGATAACAACAATCGTTCAAGGTGCCAACGGCCTTCTTTACCCGACGGAATCTCTTCCCCATTACCATACACCATGAGCCCTCCATCTGCATATACTTCATGCTCTGGGCTAATATCCATGTATTCATGACTAACATTCATCACTTTGTGCCCAATTTCATGGGCGATGGTACGGCGTAGCCGATCGGGTCGTTCGAGATTCGAAAGACTTATAACCCCTCGATAAGGTTTGGGAATGGTTCCAGGATAGGAATAGGAAGGGAAGGATAACCCGCCGGTACGAACGGTCTTCATGGTCCAATTACGGCCTTCCGAGACGGTTAAGAAGGGAAAAAACACATCCTGGAATACCACAAAATAAAGCGTTCGATGACTGTTTTCCTCCACTTCAATAATATGTTCAAGGGCCTCGGCGGCATGTTTGGTAAGCTCAGCCGGGTGTCGTTGGCTGTGTTTATACAGGTTGATGTATCCGGTGTTCGGCACACCAGGTACTTTGTTGGCCTGAATAGAAAGATACGATGGATTAATCTGGCCAGTTTTTATCCAAAGCACATTTATTTGTACACCCGTAGGTGCATAAATTTCCTTTGCGCCTTGCAAACCCGTTACGATGCGGTCCAGTGTAACTTTTTTAAATTCAGGGTCTAAATTAGAAGGAAGGTAGACCCCCACATCCATCGTTGGTTTACCAGGTTCAAGATCGGCGTTGAAGGATTTGTAATCGATGGAATCAATGATGGCCCATTCTGCCTTGTTGATAGAATTGTTTTTAGCCACTGAATTAGCAGATGAGCTTGTTTTATTCAAAGAACAGTGCACATTTAGGAGTGCGATCAAGCCTATAAAAAGGATGGGCAGTTTAAGGTACATATAGGTGGATGGAATAAAATTGATTAAAAAAGAACATGCATACTCAAATTAAAAAAATAGTCGAATAGATAAATATGCTATACATAGATAGTTCACAATAATGAATAGGTAGTATGTATTTCTTATATAAGAACCGGTATTAGACTTGGATCAGGCTCTTTATGAAAAAGTTTTAATCTAAAGAAGCTATCACCCGCTCAATTAACCCGTTCATCCCGGCGCCTTGAATCCATCGAGCAACAATGACCAAATCGTTTTCTGGATCTACGTATACCATATTATTTCCTGCGCCTAAATGCCAAAAAGCTGTCTCTGGTGCAGCAGGCATGGCTTCTTGTGCAGGATTTAAGAAGTAATTCATATACCCGTAATTAGGCCGAGCCTGGGTTGGATTTTTTGACATGCTGATCCAATCCTCGGAGATAATTTGCTCGCCCTTCCACTTACCTTCGCGCAATGTCAGCAGCCCAAAGCGAGCCTGATCTCGGGCACTAATAAACATCCCGCCGCCCCAATGGCCACCACCACTCACACTCTGCATTTGTTTGCCGTCGATTAGTACCCAAGAGTTTTCATATCCATGCCAACGCCAAGTGGGAGAGGCTCCAATTTTGTCCATCACTTGTTCTTTGAGTACTTGAGGAAGCGGTTGCCTCCACACATTTAAGGCGGCAAGAGCCAATAGGTTAACCCGCACATCGTTGTATTCCCAAACGCTACCCGGCGTATAACGCTCACGAGTAATCCACTGGCTACGCTCTCCGGTGGGGCGATCGGCCCAATCGGGTTTCCCAAATAAGGTACCCTCCCAATCCGAAGTCTGTTGTAGAAGGTGCTCCCACGTAATCTGGGCGTTATGATCCGACTGGAAGGGCTCTAGAAAATGAGCTTCCCCTACTTCGGCTCCTTTATCTCTGTTGTATACATCATCTATGACTAATATGGGTGCCATATAGGGAGCCACGGGATCCTGCACATCTCTAAAGAGACCGGCATCCCAGGCCAAGCCAACGGTGGTGCTCAAGAAACTTTTGGTTACACTGTGGGTCATATCAACCCGAAAGGGTTCACCCCATTCGGCTACGATGTACCCGTTTTTCACCACGATTCCAGTCATTTCTCCCCGGCTTTTAAACGGCCCAATGCCAAGGCCAAACGGTTCTCTTCCAAAGGTGCCATAGTGATTGATTTCCATATTTCGAGGATTCTCACTTTCCATCGAAATGGCATAATCGATGGCTTCTTGTAATTTTATGGGATCAAAGCCAGCGGCTTCTGGGCTCAGTATGTCCCATTCCCCCCAATTACCCGGATAGTAGAGCTGGGCAGTGGAGGGGTTTTGAGCGCTTGCTTCAACCCGAAAAAGAACAAAAAGAAGGGAAATAGAGGAAAGGAATCGCATGTTTTAGGCTCTAGTATTTAGCAGGGGTTCCCGCGGGTGCGAGACTTTTTTGGATAAAGCTTCGAATGTCATCATTGGCGTTTTTAAGATCCTCTCGGCGCAGGTACATCATGTGTCCGCTTCGATAACCTTTGAATTCGAGGCGGTCTTTCATTTTGCCTGAAGGATCAAGGTGCCACATAGTGTATTTTGCATCATAATAGGTGGTAGCCCCATCGTAGTAGCCTCCTTGGATGAGTACATGTAAGTAAGGATTTTGTGCCATGGCTCCTCGTAGTTGTTCACCGGTTCGGTCTCCACTTCGGTCCCATGGACTTACCGGGCCAAACATGTTGTATTTTACATCGGTATCGTAGTTGAGCTTTTGTTTGAAGTACATATTAATAGCCGGGGTAAAGGAATGTAGCCATGAGGTTAACTCAGAATTAAAGTCTGGACGAGTTCCGGCATCGGAGCGATCAAGGCCTTTGTATCGGGAGTCCAATCGCCCAACCGTGTGGCCTTCGTGTCGCAGCAAGTCTTTCCAGAAAAAGGAGGTGGGTACATCTAGGTTATGCTGGCGAATAACCTCTTCAGACAGACCAGAATATCGGGCAAACTGGGTGATGGCGTGATCCTTTTCTTCGGCGTTCATCCAAGCTCCTTTCGCAAGGATGGGGATAAGTTCGTTTTGGGTAAATTCTTCCGATGCGGCCAGTGCGTCGAGTAAGTCCAAAGACTGAAGATCCTCCGGAAGCTGCTTGTGATACCACGCCGCGGCGGTGTAGTAGGGCAAGCGATTGGCCTGATTTACCGGGCCGGAGCGGTCGATACCTAAACCGGTTGGGGACACCAAGATGACCCCATTAATGTACATCCAATGACGATTTTGAAGTGCGTTGGCTAAGCCAGATACTCGAGTAGTCCCATAACTTTCGCCAATAAGGTATTTGGGAGAAGCCCACCGATTAACCCGACTCACGAAGGTGTTGATCCATTCGGCCAAATAAGCAATATCCTGATTAACTCCGAAAAATTGCTTGCGATCTGCCTCTGGGTGTAGAATTCGAGAATAACCCGTATTCACAGGATTAACAAATACGATGTCCGCTACATCTAAAATGGAGTAGGGATTATCTTGAAATCCATAGGGCTGAATGGGGTAGCCTTCTTGGTCAATATTCAAAACACTTGGCCCAGTGTACGCTAAATGCATCCACACCGAAGCCGACCCAGGGCCTCCATTGAACGAGATGACCAAGGGTCTGCGCTCGGTGGATTCTACGTCGGTACGCTCGTAAAAGGTATAGAATAGGGCGGCCTGAACCACGCCATGATCGTCCCATACTGGCTGGGTTCCGGCAGTAGCGCGGTAAGGCACCTTTTTCCCATTGATAGTAACCGTATGCTCGGATACCGAGGCCGATTCGGCGGGAAGAATTCGAGTTGGAGTAACCTGTAGTTGATGGGTTCCTGCAAAGCTGTCTTCGCCTATCCATATAGATTCACTTGTTTGCTGTTGGGCATTTACAGGGGTATTATAAAGCCCTATGAAGAGTAGTAAAGAGGCTATAAAAGAGCTATTTCTCGAGAGAAAAAAAGATACTTTCGGGGTATAAAATGATGGTTGAAACATAGCTATAGTTTATTTGTTTTAGTTTAAGTGTTCTTTGTGTGCATACTACTAAGTGCCAATAAGTCCCAATAAAAATTAAACATCGATTAATCTATTAAGTAATCTCTAGAATGTAATAGCTTTTCCCAAAAAGAAAAGCGTTTTGATAGAATGGGTAGTTATTATATCAGGAGGCACGGATATAATGTGTGAAAAGCTTCGTATTTTTAATAAATTTATGTTTAGACAAGTAGCTCTTTTGAGCACAAAGTACCGCGGAATTTATCATAAGCAGTCAATTGAGCATTCTGCAGAATCTGTATTCAACCAATAAACACAAGAAGATTCATCATGCCAGAGTTTTTACTCCAACCCATGCCTTGGTACATAGCCGGCCCCCTAATAGGTCTAATGGTACCATTACTACTAGTATTGGATAACCGACAATTCGGTATATCTTCAGCTTACCGCCATATGTGTGCAGCGGTTTTACCCAAAGGTAAATTTTCTTTTTTCAGTTATGACTGGAAAGCCCAAAAATGGAACCTGTTATTCGTCGTAGGCATTGTTTTAGGAGGATATCTCGCCTCTTTGACTACGGTTGAAGGGTACTCAGTAGTCATCTCAGAGCAAACCAAACTAGCCCTAGGGGAATGGGGACTAACTGATTTTAGCGGATTAATTCCCACTGAAATTTTTAATTTTAGCTTCCTTACTACACCAGGTGGATTCATTGTAATGGTTTTAGGCGGCTTTTTGGTGGGTTTTGGCGCACGTTACGGCGGCGGTTGTACATCGGGTCATGCCATATCGGGTTTATCCAATTTACAGCTACCCTCACTGATCGCCGTAATTGGATTTTTCGCAGGGGGTCTACTAATGACCTATTTCATCTTACCACTCATTTTATCCTAAGGAGATACTATTATGAAATATATATTAGCAGGTTTATTCTTTGGTTTTGTAGCGGTAAAGTCAGAAGTCGTTTCCTGGTTCCGTATATTAGAAATGTTTCACTTCGATTCCTTTCATATGTATGGAATTATTGGAAGCGCAGTGGTAATCGGCATTATTTCCATTCAGATTATCAAGCGTTTCCAGATGAAAGACATGAAAGGAGAGCAAATTTCAGTGGGTAATAAAGAAATGACCCCCAAACGATACATTATTGGTGGCTCCATTTTTGGTCTAGGCTGGGCTTTAGTTGGCGCTTGCCCAGGGCCCATGTACGCTTTGGTTGGTAATGGTTATTGGATCATTCTTGTACCTATGTTCTTCGCCTTTCTTGGAACTATGACCTACGGAATGATTCGGGAGAAGCTGCCTCATTGATTTCTTTTCTATAGTTATCGTCAACCCATATCTACATGGTTCCCTTTTATTGGAATATGGTAAAAGTGAACTCATTTATTTTCATTCAATTTACAAATGAAAAATTCCATTTAAATGAGTTAGTAGTAACAAATAACTAAGACTTTACATTAACCAATAAATATATATCACGGAATAAAGAAAGATTTCTAAAATTGTGAAACTTAGAGTATTATTAAACGTACTTGTAAATACTCTTATTCTTATAGGAATAAACAATAGTTATTAGTTATAATTCAATTACAAAGCCCGATAACTACTAGGGTAACTGAATAATTCTGTAGAGGTAGTTTCTCCGTGAAAAAATGGTCAAAATGGTATAAGATAATATGTGCATCTGTTTTACTGATGATGGTGCAAAACTATACTCATGCTTACCAAGGAGTCGTATTTCAGCAATCTGATAGCGTAATTATATCACTTCCTGATACGGCCATTTTTTTAGGTGACGAATTATCATTTGGCATCAAGCTACAGGGTTCTTTTGTTGAGTCTATAAATAGCATTCAATTTGGTTTTCGCTATGACACAACAAAACTGAGTCTTATATCATTTATTCCTAGTCAAGAAGTGACACAAAATTTCACTTACTTTGTCAATGATTCAATACCAGGACATATATATTTTGCGGCTGCTTCTGCGGAATCTTCTTTAGGTGATGAGATAGTTGTGGATATCAAATTAATGCCAAATAGTATAGGGACCACTAAACTCAACATCGAAGAGTTATTATTAAACGAAGGAAAGCCTAGGGCGAGCGTGTTAGGCGGTACTATTATAATAGAAGAAGATCCTGATATTATTCGACCAACAGTTCCTCTGCAACTTAAGGGTAAGCTAATCAATGCAGAGACAATTAATTTAGAATGGAATAATTTTGCAAGTATAGGGTTTATTGGATACCAAATCTATCAACTGGCAGGACCTTTGCCAAATGATATAACTCAGGAGCAACTACAGAGACCATGGCAAATTGAAGGAGTAGAACGATTAGATACATTATTGAGGAGTATTGATATTCCTAACAATTCAACGGTAAAATTTGATATATCTGGACTAGAAAGTTTAGAATATTACACATTTTGGGTTACTGGATTAGACCAAAACGAAGTTGAAAGCTATGCTGAAAATATCCGACAACGGACAGGAGATCTAGTCTCGCCTGAAAAACCACCAAATTTCACATCGGAATTAGAAGATCTAAAAATAACATTAAACTGGAATGCTTCACCAAGTTTAGATGTCGAAAGCTATGCAATATTTAGAAATAGGGTAGATTTATTTGAGGAATTAACAACTATTCCTAATACTCCAAATACCAAAATTTCTACCAAGTTAGGTGAAATTGAGTTTATGGTTTTATTCGCATGGGAGCCTGATAAACAGAGGCATAAAATACTCATTAATAAATCTATACTACCAGATGGGATATCTCCAAATGAAATAAATCGACTTCAGTTGTATGATCTGTATGATGATTATATGTCTTTCGAATCGGAAGATAATACATGGGCTACATATTACATTTATTCTGAAATTAATGGCCTATCTATCCAATCATCGCAGTACACACAAGCTTTTAGAAGTAGCAACGATCTGTATGTTATAAGTGCAGCTTTAGAATTTAATCAAGCTCACGACTCAGAGCCATTTTTTAAGCTTTTAGATGTATTATCTGCTGATCAGTTAAGTTTTATAGATTCTGATATAGATAGCCTAAGTCTTATAAGGTATTCATATAAAATTGCTGCAATTGATTCCTCAAAAGGTGATATTTTTGAGAATTTTGATCCAGCCAATAGAAGCGAATTCTCAGAAATAGCTATAATCGAGACTCCACCTGTGACCTGGACGGTTGATTCAAATGGTGAGGGTGATTTTGAGACAGTACAAGAGACTATTTATAATTCTAGACCATTTGATCATATTGTTATACGGGATGGGATATATCGTGAATCTTTAGAACTAACTCACCCAGTTAGTATTCATGGGCAAGGCGATGTAAAGTTTATAAAGCCGGAGACTTCTGATGTGATATTAGATGTAAATGCTAAAATATATAACGATTTAAAGTGGCCTAATAAGCAAAGTTTATCAATCCAAAATATTAAATTTTTAGGTTCAGAAGAGCCCAATGAACTTGGAACCGGAATTAAATTAGACTATGGAACTTCAGTTAAGATAAATAAATCTCATTTTGCGCATTTTGATAATGTCATAAATGCCAATCATAGTTCTTTCTCTATATCCAACTCAATTCTATCTAATAATAGGACAATTTCCTATCACAGAAGTCACTTATATGCAGGTACATCCCAAGAAGATACAGTTCGATTTGTGCATGTAAATGTATTAAACACAAGAGAGGCTATCACGGATTTAGAAGGTGGAATTTCATTAAGCTTCGTGAACAGTATTCTAGTTGACAAGTTAGAATTGAAAAATAGTGAAGATAAATTTATTGGACTAGGAGTTAGCTTTATTAATGTTGCACTAGATACAAATAAAATTCGGTCTAACCATGATATTATTGAAAAATTTAGTAGTGATCTGCCAAATATAGACCAATCTGGGGTAATTCATTTCAACAATATCGATCAGGTTCTATTTCAATCACAAACACATAATGAAGATTTATCTAACTATAGATTACAGGCAGAATCTAAAGCTATAGGGAGTGGAAATCCCGTTGGGAATCTAACAGATGATTTTCTAGGTCAAAAAAGAATCTCAGATAAAGTAGATTTGGGCGCCATTGAACACCCTAACGACACTCCAGTACTTTTTCCCTCTCCTGAAATTAGTGTAACAAGGATTGATACTACTTTCTCTGATGATCTAAAATCTGCAGTGGAGATTGAAATCAAATATCCTGATTCACTAAGCCTCAACTTAGATGCGATATATTTGTCAAAATGGTCTGCCGAAAATGAATTAATTCGAATAGATACATTAAATAGAGGAAGTTTTATTGACTTTGACACGTTTATAGGAAATACATACAAGTATTCTGCACAAGCGAAATTACATGATCTATACTTAGGAAAAACTTCAGAAAGAGAGACTATATTTATTGAAGAGTTATCTCCGCCTATTGATATTATTCCACCTATCCCTGCTAATTATTTAACGGCGAAACGATTAAATGCTAGAACTTTTGAGCTTGAATGGGAGGTAGATGCTTTTGATGAATTATCCCACTTTAACATTTATAAAGTTCTTTCGATCAAAGGTTTGGTAGAAGCTTTTGAAGATACTTTAGACACTACTTGGTTGTGGACCGGGGGTGAATTTCCATTAGATGCATTATATGCCAATTCTATTGAGCTATTCGATTCACTAATAGTTCCCCAAGGATTATTTGAGCAGGCGCAAAATGATTCAAGTGATTTAATATTTAATTGGGTTGATAATAAAGATTTGTTAAATCAAACAGTTTATACCTATTGGGTAACATCAGTTGATATGTCAGGTAATGAAGGTGATGCGCGATTCATAGAGTTACAGACAGGAGATGATACTCCACCTAACCCACCAGCAAATATTATTCAAAGAATACAAGATGATCAATTGATTTTAGAGTGGGATCCTAGTCTTGCACAAGATGTAGAATGGTATAAGATTTACAAAGGATTAGATTCTACATCAGTATCTTTATATGATAGTATCAATGTGGATACAAGAACGTATATGGATACAATAGATGACTTTAGTATTCAAGTATTCTATCGGATTAGCGCTGTGGATTCAGCAATATCAAACCCGATATATTCTTATGACCCAGCCCTCGAAGGAGAGCTTTCAAAATCTACACTTGGTTACAATATTGATTTAACGGGTCCTTCTAAACCAATTATTGAATCGGTATATAGTGCTAATTCTATAGTCCAAATTGATTGGGCTACAGTTTTAGATCCTGATTTAGAATATTATAATATTTACAGGGGTTCACATCCTGATACTGTTGAAATTATTGATAATACATCTGCTTTGGATTCATTTTATAGTGATTCGACAGTAAAAAATGGAATACTCTACTATTATTTTATAAGTGGTGTGGATACATCATCAAATGAAGGGGAATTATCAGATCTTGTTATAGGAACACCATTTAATGTTCCGCCGTCTGTAGCTGCCTATGATGACATATATATTCATAATCAAGAGAGCGATCAATTTGGCCTATCTTTTACTTTCCAAGGATTTGATAATGATGGTGAAATAGATTCAACACTTTGGATTGTCGACAATGAACTTTACTCGATAGATAGAGTGCCCAGCATAGATATTAAACAAGGTTCCACTCATATTACTTTGGTGGCAATAGATAATGATGGGGGCCGTGATAGTTCTAGTTTTTCCGTTTATATGGATGCAGGTTTTATTGATCTAGGTGCTAATTTACTGCCTACTACTGGTTTATCTTTGTTTGGTAATAATTTTAGTTTCCAACCTGATGGCAGAGGTAATTTAAGCTTAATGACACCTGGGGAATCAAATGAATTTCGTTTAGTTGCTCCTCTACAAGCACCTGTTGCTATAGCGACTGATTCGACGTTTTATTTGATTTCAGGAACTCAAAAACTGAATAAATATAGTTTATTCAATTGGTGGAAACATAAAATAACGCTACCCTATTGGTCTACTTCAACAGGTGGATTTCATTCTTCAAGTCCTGTTATTGATGAAAAAAGAAAACGCCTTTATTTAGTATCAGAGGATAATCAAATTTTTGGAATTGATGTAAGAGAAGGAATTCAGCAATGGCGTTCTAATATAGGAGCTCCAGGGATACACCCTGGTGTAATTTTGTCTGAAAAATACTTAGCGCAACCCAATAAATTGGGAGACATCACTTATTTTGATTTGGATGCTTCTATCTCATTTAAAGAGATGTCACCATTAGGTAAAACTGTTTTTGGTGAAGGTTTAATGGGTGCATTATCGGTTACCAACAATAGTGAATTAGTGGCTGCTTTTTCATCTGGCACAATTAGAAAGTGGAATCCAAATTTATCTAGTGAAAGTACAGATCAAATTTTATGGGAAACCGATTTAGCCACTACTTTTAAAACAACACCTGTAATTGCTGAAAATGGGTTGATTCTAGTTGGTGGAGCGGATTCAACTTTTTATGGAATTAATGGTGCAAATGGTCAAGTTGAATGGACTTTTCGAGCCTTTGGATCGATAACATCTACAGCTTCAATTAATGAATATGGGGTTGTTTATTTTGGTGATGCCTCTGGTAGAGTGTATGCTGTAGATGAAGCTGGGAATTTAATTTGGGATTATCAAATTCAATCTAGTGATGAAACCAGTAGTTTATCAGTTATGAATACTATTAATTATGTTAATGGTAGCGTATTTGTTGCTACTCAAGGCGGAAAGCTAGTTAGTATTAGAGATGGTTGGCGATACGATGGTTCACTTGAAGAAAAATTTGGTCCAGAATGGGATAAAAAACAGGCTCAATGGGCGACTTACCAAGGAAATTATCGTAGAAGTGGAAACGTAGATATGAGTGTCTCAACTTCAAGTGAAAGCCTTGAATCATTACCTACTGAATTTCAATTATTGCAAAATTATCCAAATCCTTTTAATCCTAGTACTCAGATAGAATTTGCGATACCTGAGGCTTCTTTTGTCAAACTGGAAGTGTTTAATACATTAGGTCAGAAAGTTCGTACACTAAAGGATGCTCATATGCCAGCTGGAAATTATAGTGTGACGTTCGAAGCTTTTGATTTAACAACAGGTATTTATTTGTATAGACTAACTGCTGGAGAGTTCTCACAAATAAAAAGAATGCTATTGATTAAATAAGAATAAACACTTGTATCTCCAACGGTATTTGATATGCCATTTTATATAAAAACTCTTTTATTTTTGATTATGGTTATTCCAAAAACCATAATTGCTCAAAATACTGGAGTAGTCTACTTATTAAATGACCAGGGTGAAGAGGTGTTGAACTATCC
>JAYPBC010000016.1:0-45019 GCA_038124025.1 Balneola sp.
GATTCGCGATTCGTGAAGGTGGCCGTACGGTAGGTGCTGGCGTTGTAACTAAAATCCTGGACTAAAAGTCCGACACGATGTATAGCTAAGGAGTGAAAATCCGCTCCTTAGTGTATACGGGTGTAGCTCAGTTGGTAGAGCACTGGTCTCCAAAACCAGGTGTCGGGAGTTCGAGTCTCTCCACCCGTGCTAACAAAATTGAATTATGGAAAAGATTAATAATTTCTTCGACGGCGTTACTAAAGAATTCAAAAAAGTATCTTGGCCAACACAATCAGAGCTGGTTGATAATACCATCATAGTTGTTGTGTTTTCAATCATACTAGCTGTGTTAATATTTGGTATCGATCAGATGTACAGCACGGTCCTAGAGGCGATATATAACTAATGAGTAAAGAATTAGATTTTGGCTGGTACGTAGTCCGCTGCTTTTCTAGTCATGAAAAAAAGGTAAAAGAGTTTTTAGATCGTGAAATTGAAGATCAAAAACTTGAGCATAAGATCAAGGATGTCCTTGTTCCTACGGAAACTATAGTTGAAATCCGTAATGGGAAAAAAAGAACAAGAGAAAAGAATTTCTTCCCAGGATACATTTTGCTCAATACCCATTTTGACGAAGAAGTAAACAATTTGGTACAAAGTGCCCCTTCATGCATGGGTTTCCTAGTAGTAGGAGGTCAAACAAAGGTACCTACCCCATTAAAAAAGCACGAAGTTCAGCGTATCATTGGACGAGTGCAAGAAGCGGGCATGGAATCTGGTAATATTGAGATTCCTTATCGTGAAGGCGATTTAGTGAAAGTCATTGCGGGTCCTTTTAAAGACTTTGATGGAACCGTACAAGAAGTAAATACCGACAAATTAAAGCTGCGTGTCTTGGTGAGTATTTTTGGAAGAAAGACGCCAGTAGAGGTGGATATCAATCAAGTTGAATCCACTGCATAAAGAACCTAGTTGATGCACACTAGCTATTACGCGAAAAAACAGAAGTTATAACACTTAGAAAAGGATCCTGAGAATCCATGGCTAAAAAAGTTGAACGAATCCTGAAGCTCCAGATTGTTGGTGGTCAGGCTAATCCGGCACCCCCAGTGGGACCGGCTCTTGGCCAGGCTGGTATTAATATCATGGAGTTTTGTAAAGCCTTTAATGCTAAGACTCAGGACAAGACTGGTACGGTAATACCCGTTGAGATCACAGTGTTTGCAGATAAGTCGTTTACATTTAAAACGAAAACTCCGCCAGCACCTGTACTTCTTAAACAGGCTGCCAAACTAAAGTCTGGTTCTGGTGAACCGAACCGAAATAAAGTAGGTACGGTCACATGGTCCCAATGCAAACAAATTGCGGAGGAAAAGATGGAAGACTTAAATGCCTTCGATGTTGAAGCCGCCGCAGAAATGATTGCAGGAACTGCCCGTAGTATGGGTCTTAGAGTTAATCGCGACAAGTAAAGGAGTTGTAATCATGGCAAAAAGAGGAAAAAAATACCAACAAGCAGCATCGCTGGTTAATCCTGAGGGTGAATATACCCTCCAGGAAGCTTGTGATCTTGTTAAGAAAACAACTACCACATCATTCGATGCTTCCGTTGACATTGATATCCGATTAGGAGTCGATCCCCGGCACGCCGATCAGATGGTACGTGGAACAGTGAGTTTACCTCATGGAACAGGTAAGGACATACGTGTTCTTGCACTAGTAAATGAGTCAAAGCAAGATGCGGCTAGAGAAGCGGGTGCTGATCATGTTGGATTAGATGATTACATCGCAAAAATTGAAGAGGGGTGGTCAGAGATCGACGTGATCATTGCAACCCCCGATGTAATGGGCAAGCTCGGTAAATTAGGCCGATTCCTAGGTCCTAGAGGCTTAATGCCAAATCCTAAAAGTGGTACTGTTACGATGGACGTAGCAAATGCTGTCAAAACAGTCAAAGCTGGACAAATCGATTTTCGTGTAGACAAAGCTGGTATACTACATACCACTATTGGTAAAGTGAGTTTTAACGCAGAGCAAATCCGAGAAAATGCAGAAGCATTTCTATCAACGGTAATGCGTTTAAAACCGTCATCATCCAAAGGTATATACGTAAAAAGTGTGTTTATGAGCAGTACCATGGGGCCTAGCATACCTATAAGTAGAACCGCAGTTACATCTCTTAATTAAGGAGGAAATAAATCATGCCTACTGCTGAAAAACGAGCCATATTAGATGAAATTTCAGAAACCCTACAGAATTCTGGCGCACTTTATGTGACCAAATATCAGGGTATGTCTGTCGATCAAGCTAATAAGCTACGTGGTGCATTCCGTAAGGGAAATGTTCATTACAAAGTTTATAAGAATAAACTTATGAAACTAGCGATGCAAGAGGTAGGAGGATACGACGATATGTTGCCCCTACTTACCGATCAAAATGCATTTGCTTTTGTAGAAGATGAGCTATCCGCACCTGCAAAGGTTCTTAAAGACTTTATCAAGGAAAACAATGATAAGCCCGAATTCAAAGCAGCTTTTATTGATGGAGACTTCTATGGTCCCGATCAGCTAGAGGTTCTTGCTGCAATGAAGTCAAAGGACGAGATCATTGGAGATATACTAGGCTTGCTAATGGCACCAATTACCAATGTTGTTGGTGGTTTACAAGCCCAGGGATCTAACCTTGTAGGAGCTGTAAAAACTATCGCTGAAAAAGGCGAAAATTAACCCTTATCAATCAACAAACGATTTTTACTTAAAAACAACTGGAGAAAAAAATGGCTGACGTTAAAGAATTAGCTGAACAGCTAGTCAACCTAACAATTAAAGAAGCAAACGAACTTGCTACAGTACTTGAAGAAGAGTACGGCATTAAACCTGCAGCCGCAGCTGTAGCAGTTGCTGGACCTGCCGCTGGTGGAGACGCTGGTGGAGCAGATGAGCAAACTGAGTTTACTGTAGTGCTTGAGAGCGCTGGAGCAAAGAAAATTGCTGTAATTAAAGAAGTACGTGGAATTACTGGTCTAGGCCTGAAAGAAGCCAAAGACTTAGTTGATGGTGCTCCTGGAAACGTTAAAGAAGGCGTTTCAAAAGAGGAAGCCGAAGAAATCAAAGCCAAATTAGAAGAGGCTGGAGCTACTGTAGAGCTCAAGTAATTTCAAATTACAATTCGTTGGTAGCCAATATCGTGAAAACGGTATTGGCTATTGGCGTCTACATTACACGGCCACAAAAAGGCCAAATTCGATTATCACCCTTCAATCTTTAAGGAGAGGTTCCTTTTGAGTAAGAAGATGCAAACCATCCCCAATACAAACAGAGAATCATTCGGACGCACAAAACATGTGCTAGACTATCCCGATTTTCTAGACATTCAATTAGAATCGTTCGAGAAGTTCGTTCAATTAGACATTGCACCTAATGAACGAGAAAATCAAGGTCTTCAACGAATATTCAACGAAAATTTTCCAATACAAGATACTCGTGAAACACACATTCTTGAGTTTTTGTATTACAACGTTGATGTACCTAGGTATACCATAAATGAATGTCAGGAACGAGGCTTAACCTATTCAGTACCATTAAAGGCAAAACTCCGACTATCCTCTGTTGACGATTCAGACGAAGCTTCCGAAACGATAGAGCAGGAGGTATTTCTAGGTGATTTACCTTGGATGACTCATCGCGGTACCTTCATCATAAATGGGGCAGAAAGAGTTATCGTAAGTCAGCTACATCGTTCACCCGGTGTATTTTTTGGACAGTCCATACACCCTAATGGAACTCAGTTATATTCTGCCCGAGTCATACCTTTCAAAGGCTCGTGGATTGAATTCACCACAGATATTCGTGATGTATTGTGGGCATACATCGATAGAAAGAAGAAAATCCCGGCAACTACACTTATGAGAGCCCTTGGCTATTCTTCCGATGAGGAATTATTGAGCCTATTTGAGTTGTCCGAAACATTAAAGTTTGGTTCAAAAGCTGACTACAAGAAAAATCTTGTTGGCAAGCGTTTGGCTGAGAACATCACGACGGAAGTGACCGAAGAAGTGGTGGACGATGAGACAGGTGAAGTTACCGAAGCCACTAAGCGTGTTAATCTGTTGGAGCGTGACCATGAACTCACCGAAGATGATTATGGACTCATAAAAGAATCTGGGTTAAAGTCCGTATTGGTTCAGATGATCTCGAGTGAAGAATCTGAGCGATCGGTAATGATGAATACGCTGAGAAAAGATCCTACACATGATGAGCATACGGCTTTAGGAGAAGTATATCAGCAGATTCGTTCAGGTGAAATGCCAGATCCAGAAACTTCACGAGCCATACTTGAACGTTTATTCTTTAGCGATAAAAAATATGATTTAGGGGAAGTAGGACGGTACCGCCTAAACAAGCGATTACATCAAGATCGTACGGATGTTCAGTATCTGACCAAAGAAGATATTGTTGCTATTATAAAAGAGGTAATTCGACTCAAAGATTTAAAATCTCAGGTTGATGATATTGACCACTTAAGTAACCGACGTATCCGAACCGTTGGAGAGCAGTTGGGTCAACAGTTTGCTATCGGTTTAGCTCGTATGGCCAGAACCATTAAAGAGCGAATGAATTCCCGAGATGCAGAGCAACTCACCCCTCAGGATTTAGTAAATGCTCGAACGATTTCTAGCGTTATAAATACCTTCTTTGGGACCAATCAGCTCTCTCAGTTTATGGATCAAACCAATCCATTAGCAGAGTTAACTCATAAGAGAAGAATGTCAGCGCTAGGGCCTGGTGGACTAACACGAGAACGTGCTGGATTTGAGGTTCGTGATGTTCACTACACTCATTATGGGCGTCTTTGCCCGATTGAAACACCAGAGGGACCGAACATTGGGCTTATATCTTCCCTTTGTGTACACGCGAAAGTTAACGACTTTGGGTTTATAGAAACCCCGTACAGAAAAGTCAAAGATGGTAAAGTTAGCAAAGAGGTTGAGTATTTAGCTGCTGAGCAGGAGGATGAGACGGTAATTGCTCAGGCTAATGCTGAATTAGATGACAAAAGCTCATTTGTTAATGAAACGGTGTTTTCTCGCATGAGAGAAGGGAACTATACCCAAGCTAGAGTCGATGAAATCGAATATATGGATGTTGCGACCAACCAGATTACCTCACTGGCAGCGGCACTTATACCATTTATTGAACATGATGATGCCAACCGTGCCTTGATGGGTTCGAATATGCAACGTCAAGCCGTTCCTTTGCTTCGCCCAGAAGCGCCTGTGGTAGGTACTGGTCTGGAACATCGTGCTGCTCGCGACTCTCGAGCCATCATTACGGCCGAGGCCGATGGTGAGGTGGTATATGTAAGTGCTACCGAAGTTCGAGTGAAATATGACCGAAGTGAATTAGAACAGAACTGCTATTTTGATAACGGTATAAAAAGTTATCATCTAGAAAAATTTACTCGTACCAATCAAGATACCGCAACGAATCAGCGTCCTATTGTTAAAATAGGTGACCGAGTCAAAAAAGATCAGGCTATCGTGGATGGTTGTTCAACCGATGGTGGGGAGCTTGCACTAGGTAGAAATCTATTGGTTGCATTCATGCCTTGGCGTGGATACAACTTTGAGGATGCCATTGTTATCAGTGAGCGAATTGTACAAGAGGATATTTACACCTCTATACACATCACCGAATTTGAACAACAGGTACGAGATACCAAACGGGGTGAAGAAGAATTAACCCGTGAAATTCCTAACGTTTCGGAAGAAGCCACACGCAACTTAGATGAAAAAGGAATGATTCGTATTGGGGCTAAAATAGCTCCAGGCGATATCTTAGTGGGTAAAATCACTCCAAAGGGTGAAACAGATCCAACTCCTGAAGAAAAATTATTGCGTGCTATCTTTGGTGATAAAGCGGGTGATGTAAAAGATGCCTCGTTAAAGACACCGCCAGGTGTATCTGGGACGGTTATCGATACGCGCTTGTTCAGTCGTAAACGCGATGAGCTCATTTCTCGTAAAGAGGAGAAAAAGAGAGTTGAGGCTGAAAACGAGCGTTATGCCGAAAAGTTATCAGAACTTAACCAGCATTGGGCTGACAAAATGTACTCGTTGTTAAGAGACAAAACATCTCCAGGTGTTTATGATTACTCAAGGGTAGAATTAATACCCAAAGGAGAAAAATATAAAAAATCAGTTTTCGAAGAGATTGATCCAGTCAATATCAATGAAAACATTGATTGGGCCACAGATAAAGAGTTGGTTAAGCATGTAAAATTACTTTTCCACAACTATCGCGAACTTCGAAGAGAAATTGACAGTGAAGCGAAACGACGTACATTTGCTATTCAAGTTGGAGATGAACTACCACCAGGAATTATCCAAAAAGCCAAAGTATATGTTGCTAAAAAACGAAAATTACAGGTGGGTGATAAGATGGCGGGTCGCCACGGTAACAAAGGGGTTGTTGCGAAAATTGTTCCTGTAGAGGATATGCCATTCATGGAAGATGGTACACCAGTAGATATCTGTTTAAATCCTCTTGGGGTACCTTCTCGTATGAACCTTGGTCAAATCTATGAAACCATTTTAGGATGGGCCGCAAAAAAGCTAGGTACTACCTTTGCATCTCCTATTTTTGATGGTGCTTCGATGGACGACGTAAAAGCAAAACTCACAGAAGCAGGTTTGCCAAACGACGGTCGTGTTACCTTGTTTGACGGCAGAAGTGGAGAGCCGTTCTCTCAGCAAACAACCGTTGGCTATATCTATATGATCAAATTGAATCACTTGGTTCAAGATAAGATGCACTCGAGATCTATTGGTCCATACTCACTAATTACGCAGCAGCCACTTGGTGGTAAGGCACAGTTTGGTGGACAGAGACTGGGTGAAATGGAGGTTTGGGCATTATATGCTTATGGTGCCTCTAGTATCCTTAAAGAGATGCTAACCGTAAAGAGTGATGATGTAAAAGGTCGCTCAAAAGTATACGAAGCTATCGTGAAAGGTGAGAACCTGCCTGATGGCGATGTGCCAGAATCTTTTAAGGTATTACTCCGTGAGCTCATGGGGCTAGGCCTTGAAATACATTTAGACTAAACACTGTTAATTATTAAACGGAGAATATTTTGCCAATTACAAAGACATTAGCAGTAACCAACGACTTCAACAGTATCGGAGTATCCTTAGCTTCGGCAGAAGCGATTCTGTCACGTTCGCATGGGGAAGTATTGACACCAGAGACCATTAACTACAGAACCTTTAAGCCTGAAATGGACGGGCTGTTTTGTGAAAAAATCTTTGGCCCTGTTAAAGATTATGAATGCCACTGTGGAAAGTATAAGAGAATCAGATACAAGGGTATCATCTGTGACCGCTGTGGTGTGGAGGTAACTAGAAAAGCTGTACGAAGAGAGCGAATGGGACATATTTCCCTCACTGTTCCTACCGTTCACATCTGGTATTTTAAGTCTCTTCCAAACAAAATTGCCTACTTACTAGGTCTGTCTTCTAAGAATTTAGATAAGATTGTGTATTACGAAACATTCGTAATCATCAATGCTGGTATGGCAAAGGATTTAGGCTACAACAAAGGCGACTTTATAACGGAGGAAGAAAAATATGACATCCTCGATCAATTGCCAGAGGAACATTTCGAGCTCGATGAAGATGATGAAGATCGTTTTGTAGTAAAAGAGGGTGCTGAGGCTCTCGAAGCAATGTTAGCTGATCTTGATCTAGATGAGATGGCATTTAACTTGCGTGAGGAAGTAAAAGAAGAAACTTCCCAGATGCGTAAGAAGAAAAAATTAAAGCAACTTCAAGTAATAGAGTCATTCCGTGCGGCGGCTAAACACACTGAAAACCGCCCAGAATGGATGGTACAACGAGTAATCCCGGTAATTCCCCCTGAGTTACGACCTCTTGTGCCTTTAGAAGGTGGTCGCTTTGCAACCTCTGATCTAAATGATTTGTATCGCCGCGTTATCATCAGAAATAATCGACTTAAGCGATTAATTGATATTAAGGCACCTGATGTAATTCTACGGAATGAGAAGCGAATGCTTCAAGAAGCCGTTGATTCTTTGTATGATAACTCTAGAAAATCAAATGCTGTCCGAAACAATAACCGCCCTCTAAAGTCTTTAAGCGATATGCTTAAAGGTAAGAGTGGTCGATTCCGCCAAAACCTTTTAGGTAAGCGGGTAGATTATTCTGGTCGATCGGTAATTGTTGTTGGTCCTGAATTGAAAATGCACGAGTGTGGTCTGCCAAAAGAAATGGCGGTTGAGCTATACAAGCCATTTATCATTCGGCGACTTATCGAACGTGGATTCGTAAAGACGGTCAAAAGCGCAAAGAAAGTAGTTGACCGACGCGATGCGGTGGTATGGGAAGTGCTAGAAAATGTGATTGACGGACACCCCGTTATGTTGAATCGTGCCCCAACTCTTCACCGTTTAGGAATTCAGGCATTTCAGCCCGTCTTAATTGAAGAAAAAGCAATACGACTACATCCATTGGCATGTACCGCATTCAATGCTGACTTCGATGGTGATCAGATGGCTGTTCACTTACCGCTAAGCCACGATGCCGTATTAGAGGCATCTGTACTGATGCTTGGCTCTCACAATATCCTAAGCCCTGCAAGTGGCGGACCCATTGCGGTGCCTTCACAGGATATGATCTTAGGGTTATATTATTTAACGAAACCAAGAAGCGGTCAGCTAGGTGAGGGTAAAACGTTCTCATCACCTCAAGAAGTCATTATTGCATTTGATCAAGGTCAGATAAAAGTACACTCTAAGATTAATGTTCGTGTCAATTCTCTAAATGAGCAAGGGGAGGAAGTAACTGAGGTAGTGAAAACATCTACCGGACGTGTTCTTTTTAATGAGATAGTACCTACCGAGATGGGCTTTATCAATAAAACCCTTGGTAAAAAAGAATTACGTGTACTTATCGGTGAGATACATGCACGCGTGGGAACCGCTAAAGCCTCGGCATTCTTGGATGATATGAAGCGAATTGGGTATGAAAATGCTACCCTAGGTGGACTTTCATTCAGTTTAGAGGATATCATTATTCCAGATGCAAAAGCCAATTTGATCAATGGTGCCAAAGATGAAGTAACTGATATTCAAGGTCGTTACGAAATGGGCTTCATTACAGACAATGAACGATACAATCAGGTAATAGATAAGTGGACAAGCACCACTAACCGTGTATCTGAAACTCTATTCCAAGCGTTAGCTGATGACCGGGAAGGTTTTAATCCGGTATTCATGATGGCCGATTCTGGAGCTCGTGGTTCGAAAGAACAGATTCGTCAGTTAGGTGGTATGCGGGGTCTTATGGCCAAGCCTCAAAAAAGTTCCATGCAACAAGGGAATGAAGTTATTGAAAACCCGATCCTTTCTTCATTCAAAGAGGGGTTGACGGTACTTGAATACTTCATCTCAACGCACGGTGCACGTAAAGGTCTTGCCGATACAGCTCTGAAAACAGCTGATGCAGGGTATCTAACACGTAGACTGGTAGATGTATCACAAGATGTAATCATTACTGAGGATGACTGCGGTACCTTGCGTGGTATCAAAATGCAGGCATTAAAAGATAATGAAGACATCATAGAGCGTTTGGAAGACCGAATTATTGGTCGTTTTTCGCTGCATGATGTATACGATCCAATCTCTGATGAGTTACTTTGTGGAGCGAATCAGATGATCGACGAAACCGTTGCCAAGAAAATTGCCGAGACTTCTATCGAAGAGGTTGAAATCCGTTCGGTGCTTACATGCGAAACAGGGCGTGGAGTTTGTGCCAAATGCTATGGACGAGATTTAGCCAGAGGTACTGTTGTTGAAAAAGGTGAAGCGGTTGGTGTTATCGCTGCACAGTCCATTGGTGAGCCTGGCACCCAGCTAACCTTACGTACATTTCACGTTGGGGGTACTGCGTCTCGTTTAGAGGCCGAATCTCAGCATAAAGCTAAGTTTGATGGAAAAGTTGAATTCGAAAACATTCGTGTAGTTGAATACAACGATGGCGAAGAGGAGCACAATGTGGTCCTTAGTCGTGCTGGAGAGTTAAAAATTGTTGATGAAGAAGGTAAAATGCTCATCAGTTATAATGTACCTTACGGTTGTGAAATGATGGTTGAAGAAGGTGACATGGTACCCAAAGGAGCACAGCTTTGTAAATGGGATCCATACAATGCCTTGATATTCTCTGAGATTGATGGAGAAGTTGCCTATAAAGATATCATTCAAGGTGTAACATTCACCGAAGATACCGATGCCCAAACTGGGCACCGTGAGAAGGTAATTACCGACTCTAAGGACAGAAGCCTTGTGCCAACATTGGTCATCAAAGGAGGAAGTGAGCGCTTGAGAGAAAGTACTCTACCTGTGGAAACTCATATTGTTGTTGAAGACGGTGAGAAAGTGGCAGCGGGTCAAATCTTAGCTAAAATTCCAAGAGCTACCGGTAAATCCAAGGATATTACCGCTGGGCTACCTCGAGTGACTGAGCTATTTGAGGCGCGTTCACCTAGTGATCCAGCTGCAGTCAGTGAAATTGATGGTATTGTAGAAATGGGGTCTCGTAAACGAGGGTCTCAAGAAGTTATCGTTCGGTCTAAAGATGGCACGGATGAGAAGAAATACCTTATTTCATTAAGTAAGCATATTTTGGTTCAATCCAATGATTTTGTCAAAGCTGGTCAACCACTTTCTGATGGGACTATTCCTGCGCAAGATATTCTAAATATCTTAGGCCCTTATGCGGTTCAATCGTATTTGGTAAATGAAATACAGGAAGTTTACCGTCTACAAGGGGTGAAAATAAATGATAAGCATATCGAAGTTATCGTAAGTACCATGATGCAAAAAGTTGAGATTACCGATCCAGGTGATACGATGTATCTTGAAGGCGATAAGGTAGACCGCTTTGAAGTTAATACTCAAAATGACGAACTAATCGGTAAGTTTGTTGTTCGCAACCCAGGTGGGAGCGAAGTTAAAAAGGGTACGATTTTGGATCGTCGTGAGGTTCGTGAGATTAATAACCAATTAATCAAAGAAGATAAAGCCGAACTAGAAGTACTAGAGGCTAAACCAGCGATATCCAAACCTATACTACTTGGTATTACACGTGCGGCATTGTCAACAGAGAGTTGGCTATCCGCAGCGTCCTTCCAGGAAACTACTAAGGTTCTGACACAAGCATCTATTGAAGCAAAACGTGATTTCTTACGTGGCCTCAAAGAAAATGTGGTTGTTGGTCACAAAGTGCCTGCTGGTACCGGTCTACGAGAGTACAACGAACTTATTGTTGGTTCTCGTAAAGACATGGAAGAAGGTGAGGAAGAAGTGGCCAAAGTATTTGAAGCCCTTGGTGGTGAGGATACCGAAGCTATTGCTGGAGAAGAGTAAGTACCGACTTATTATCTTTAATAGCCCTTAAAAAATTAAAGCCCCTATTGAGAAATCAAGAGGGGCTTTTTTATTAAAATTAAGTTGGATTGCCAAGCATTCTTAGTTATAGGCTCTACAATTTACATCTGTTATTTATGGGCTGAAGTCTTACGCTTTAGGCGCTTGGTCAATTGATTCAAGCAAATGCTCTGCTTCTTTAATGAGGTCATCGGCTTTTTTCTTTGCTTCAGAGACCACTTGCTGTCCCTTTTCTTTTGCTTCCGACATAAGCTTGTCTTTTTCTATCTGTAATTCACCAATGAGATCAATTAGCTCGTCTCTGTAATGACTTAGCTGATAGCTTAACTTTTTTCGCGTATTAGTACCCGTGTCTGGGGCATATAATAATGCAATTATTGAACCTGCAAGGGCCCCTGTTATTAATCCTGCTAGGAAACTTTCTGTTTTACTCATAATTACTCCTTTTCTTTTAGTATATAAAATCTGAGGACTATTGTCTAATGTCTACTTGTACTCAGTTATACGATTTATTTCTTGCGAAGTTGCTTAACCCAGTTAATACTTTGATTGAATCCAACCGATATAGCAGGGGTTATAAAAAGGGTTAGAACAGCGCCAAATAACAAACCTCCTATAACCGCTTTGGCTAGTGGAGACCAAATTTCAGCGCCTGAGCCCAGTTCTAAGGATAATGGAATCATTGAACAAATGGTGGTTATCGCAGTCAAGAGAATCGGTCGCATACGACGTCTACATGCTTCAATTACTTGTGTCATGTACTCTGAGCCTCTGGTTGGGTCAAATGCAATTCCTCTGGTATTTAAGTGAATATAATCCACCAGTACAATACCGTTGTTTACGATAATACCCACTAACATGAACATTCCAATTTGGGCAGTAGTAGATAACGGATCTCCTAAAAGTACCAAGAAAGCTAATGCACCAAATGCAGCCATAAATATACACAACCAAATAACAAAGGGGTCTCGGAAGTTTTCGAATAAGGATGCCATTATCATGTACATCAATAACACGGCGGCGATTAAGGCAAAGAAGAATTGTTGAAACCCTTCTGCTGATTCGGCAGTGCCGCCGGTAAATTCATAACGGTAGCCTTCGGGTAATACGATTTCTGATTGAATGAAGGAGATTATTTTTTCGCGATATTCATTGGCGTCTCCATCGACCCGAATATTTACGTCTAATACCGTTTCTCTATCTCTTCGAGAAAAGGAATCAACCCCTTCGGTAGCTACAAATTCTCCCACAGCAACAATTGGTACGCGTTGATCTCCAACTTGAAATATTTCCACATCAAAAAGATCTTCTCTGTTCTTTAAAGCTTCACGTCTCGAACGAACCTCGATGGGTATCTCACGTCCTTCGTCGATATAAAACCCAGCCTGGTTACCGAGTGTTTGGGTTCGTAGATTTGAAGCTACAGTATTTAAGCTTGTACCCAACCTTCCCAAACGTTCCCTATCGGCGTAAAAATGTAATTCGGGTGTGGGATCGGTGCGCCCATTATCTACAGATATGATATTTGGGTCAGCTAAGAGATTTTTCTCAATTTCCCCAGAAATAGCAACCAATTCGTCTATTTCAGGTCCAATCAAACTTAGGCGTATTGCGCCACCACCAAAGCTAAATCCACGACCAAAACTCAAACCCCCTCCCTCAACTCGTACTCTAACTGTTGTTCCTGCTGCCACTAATTCACGTCGAAGTCGTAAAGAAAAATCATTACTACTTATTTCACGTTCGCTTTCGGGTACTAATACAACACTTATTTCACCTCTATTGGTTTGTTCGGTCCAACGTGAACGACCAATAGATGCAATCCGAGTTTCTACCTCGGGCATATCAGCCAGTTTGGCATTGAAAGATTCAAGCACTTCCATGGTTTTAACTAGCTTGGATCCTTCTGGTAGGGTGATGTCAATATCGATTTCACCAGTGTCTGTTTCTGGGAACCCCTCTTTATTTATGGTGCTATAAAGGTATCCAGTTGCACTAATGATGGTAATCATGGAGACCACTGCAACCCATTTGTGATGTAGAATCCAACGAAGCACCCCGGTATATTTTTTTTCAAGAGAGCTAATCCCTCTAAATGCCCAATTATTTCTGTTGAACTGTGTAGCATCAAGAGCGAGAAGCGATATTACGGGAACCAATATAATGGATGATAAAAAGGAGAATCCAATTGCGAAGCATATCGTAAAGGCAAATTCTCTGAAAAAACTAGCTTGAACCCCACTGAGCATGATAATGGGGATAAAAACACCCAAGGTGGTTAGGGTAGAGCCGAGTAGTGCACCAATAACCTCATTCGTTCCCTTTAAAGCGGCTTCATATTTACTCATGCCTTCTTCTAACTTACGCGCGATGCTTTCGGTTACCACAATGGAATTGTCTACAAGTAAGCCAATGGCAAGGGCTAATGCGGATATGGTAAGAATATTTAGTGTGAGGTCGGCAAAATACATGGCAGCAAAACTAGCAGCAATGGACACTGGTATGGAGGTAGCTACCACTAATGAAATTCTCCAACCACCCATAAAAATAAGTATCACAGCGATAACTACAATTAAGGCGCTGGTTGCCGACTGCGATAAATTGTTGATTGAATCATCGATATTACGTCCTTCGTCTGAGAGAACCTGGATGTTAACCCCTGGTGGCATAATATCATTTAGCTCATCTAAATTAGCTTTTACTGCATTAACAACATCCAATGTGTTTGCGTCCGAGCTTTTTTGAATGTCTACAGATACACTATTTCGATCATTTACCGTGACCAATGAGGTAACATCAGTGAAGCCATCTGAAACCTCTGCAACATCCTTAACCCGTATAGGGACTCCGTTGTCGGCTACTTGGACGATCGTATTTGCTATTTCTTCGACACTATCATAGGTGGACTGTACCCTCACAGAATAGCTTATACGATCAGAAATAACATTCCCAATAGGTAACTGTGAGTTATTTTGCCTTAGGGCATTTTCGATATCAGACGGCGACAGATTGTATTGGGCTAGGGACATAGGAGAAACATCTACATAGATTCTACGCTCTAACCCACCCTGTGTTTCTGCAGATGCGAGTCCATCAATTCGCTCTAATCGAGGTTCGACAAGTTCGACACCTAGGTTACGAAGCTCGTCTAAACCTCGATTACTAGCATCGATACTAAGCTTCATTATAGGTCTGTTTTCCGGATCGAACTGAAAAATAACGGGTTCTCTAGCCTGATTCGGTAATTCATTACGGACATTATCTAAGGCTTCGCGCACTTTCAATTCTGTTTTTCTAATGTCAGTACCATCCTTTAAACGCATAATAATAAATGCACTACCTCGACTCACACGTGCCTCGAGGCTCTCTATTCCTTCAATAGCTGAAACAGCCCCCTCAATTGGGTTCACAAGGATTCGATTTATATCCTCTGGGGACACATTTTGATACCCAGTTGAAATAGCTAACACGGGTATATTAATAGAGGGAAATAGGGTTACCCGCAAATTTTGCAGAGAAAAGATACCGAAAGCGGTCATGATAATAGTAATCATAATGACCGTTATCGGGCGTCGTAAAATAGAGCCAGCTACACTGAATTGTTTCATATTATGTATCTATCCTTCTCGGGTTTATGTGGTCGCCTCAGTTTCTAGAGGTTCTTGCTCTTCAGCTAATGGGTCTTGTTTGTGTACCGCATCAAATCCAAGTCGTTCCACACCGTCATTGATTATGAAGTATAGGCATGGTACTACAAATAACATTAGTAGTGTTGACATGGTCAAACCACCAATAACAGTTCGAGCCATTGGACTCCATGTTTCGGAACCAGATCCGATTTCCAGAGCCAGTGGCACCATAGATAAAATGGTGGTAAAAGCGGTCATTAGAATTGGTCGTAATCTACGAACCGCTCCTGTTACTATAGCTTGACTACGCTCTATTCCTCGCGCCTGCAGTATCTTTATGTAATCGATCATTACTATACCGTTATTTACTACAATACCTGTGAGTAGAATAAGACCCACCATTGAAGTAACGCTAATAGAGGTGTTGGTCACCCAAAGCATGAGGAGTACCCCAGTAAGTGCTAATGGGATGGTAAAGATTATGATGAACGGCTCCAGTAAGCTTTCAAACTGAGAAGCCATAACCATATAAGTTAGAATGCCAGCAATCGCAAAGGCAATTAAAAGGAACCCGAATGATTCGGCTTGCTCTTCTGCTGTACCGGCTAATTCATATCGATACCCATCGGGCCAATCTACCTGACCTAATAGTATTCTTGCTTGATCTGAGGCTGCTTTCAAGTCGGTACCTGCGAGTTCAGCTGTAATTTCGGTGACCCGTTCCTGGTTAATACGCATTACATTAGTCGGGCCGGTATATCGCTCCAAACGGGCAAGGTTTTTCAAAGGCATCCAGCCTGAAGCAGGTGTTTGAATTTGAATATTAGATAAATCAAGTGTTTCGGATTTATCCTTTGGATCTAATTCAACTAAGACCTCAAATTCTACCCCCTGATCCACAAAGCTCGTTGCAATATTACCTTTTACGGCGTCGCTGACGGCAGAAGCGACCTGATTGGTATTCATCCCGACCCGAGAAATTCTTTCTCTATCCATGATTAAACGAAGTTCAGGCCTTCCTTGGTCAGAGCTCGAAAATAGATTAGCTACTCCTTCTATGCTACCTAAGCGTTCCTTTACCCCATTGGTTAGTTCTTTTTTGAGTTCTGGATCATAGCCAAAAATTTGCACGATTAATCCATTTTCGCCGTCAGGGCTCAGAGGATTGATGATTAATTCTTTAATTTGAACCCCCGGAACTTGTTCCAATGACGCTAGAAGAGATTGGGTTATTTCAAATTGCCCACGCTTACGCTCTTTTTGACCAACTAATTCGACTCGGATGGTCCCTCTATACCCACCAGGATTATCCGCCCCCTCTACACCCTCTTTATCACCATAATCAGCTACAACTAATCGTGCTTCCGGCACCTCTTGTTGAATGATCGTTTCCACTTGGGTAATGGACCTCTCTAGTTCAAAAAGGTTCACACCAGGTTCTCTTTGGATTTCTAATGTGAAGGCATTTTCGTCAACTCTTGGAAAGAATTCTCCCCCTAATTGGTAGAAAATTGGAAGGGTAGCAGCAAAAAGTACTAGTGCGCCAATAACCACAGATACGCTATTTTGGATAAGCTTTGTAAGTAGTGAGCGGTATTTTTCTTCGATTTTTTCAAGAAAACGAGATAATAGAACAGCTAATTTATTGGTTGCCTCAAAGTTGATTTTTTCCTCATTAAAAAATAATGAGCTCATCATGGGTATTAGGGTCAAAGCAACTAATGAGGATACAGAAAGTGAAAAAGAGATGGTCAGTGCTAAATCTCTAAACAAGAATCCTGCAATACCAGGAACAAATAGAATAGGTAAAAACACCACAAGTGTAGTTAAAGTGGACACCACAACTGGAACGGCAACTTCTCTCGCACCTAATATTGAAGCTGTTTTTCTATCCGCTCCATCCTCTCGAAACCGGAATATATTTTCTAGGACGACGACCGCATCATCTACCACCATTCCCACAGCAAGAGTTAAGCCTGATAATGAGATGATATTAAGGCTTAAATCGGCAAAATCCATCACCATGAAGGTGGTAATGATCGAAACAGGTATTGAGATAGCAATGATGAGTGCAGAGCGTCCGCTACGTAAGAAGGCAAGAAGTATCAATACTACCAAAATAACTGCCTGAATACCGGTTAGGAGTAGATTTTGGATACTTTGTTGAATGAACTCTGCTTTGTTTGTAAGTACTTTTATCTGTACGTCTTTGGGGAGGCTTTTCTTTATATCCTCTAAACTTTCTACCACATCGGTGGCTGCAGAGACAACATTTGCATCACTCTGTCGGTATACATTTAGAATAACCCCATCTTCCCCATCTATGTGGACATTTCCTATAGGTTGTGCGATTCCATCATCAACCAGTGCTACATCTTTAAGTAAAAGCGCCTGTCCATCTCGAACGGTGACGATGGTATTTTTAATCTGATCGATATTTTTGAATTCACCAATGGTTCGGAGGCTATAAATAGTATTTCCTTCAGATAATTGACCAGCGGGTACCTGAATATTTTCTTGGGCTAACTTTGCGGCAATTTCAGCAATGGTAACATCATATAGCCGCATTTTTTCATTATCAATGGTCACGTTAATTTGCCGCTCTAAACCACCGGATGTTTCAACGGAAGCGATGCCATTTACTCGTTCAATACGTTGTTCAAGGATTTGATTTGCATACGTTCGAAGATCTCGAGAACTGCGGGCATTACTCGTTAGAGTGAGAACAACAATGGGCTCTTGATTGGGGTCATAGGAAAAAACGAGTGGAGATTCCGCATCGTTCGGAATGGATCTTTCTACAAATCCCAATTGTTTACGGACATCGTTTTCTGCCTCATATAAGTCAGTACCCCAGTTGAAATTAAGTTTTACCACTGAAGCACCTTGGCTCGACAAAGAACGGATTCTACGTACTCCACTAATGCTGCCAACAGACTCTTCAATAGGTCGAGTAACTAATGTTTCGATGTCCTCAGGGGCAACCCCTTCGTAACTCGTGTATACCGTTATGGTGGGAAAAGATACATCTGGATACAGATTCAAGCGCAAATTTTGAAGGCCATAAATCCCAAAACCCACAAAAATGAGGGTAGTCATCAAAAGAGTTATGGGACGTTCAACGGCTATTTTTGATAGTGCTCCCATAGGTATTAGCGGTTAGATGAGCTAGCGGTAGAGTCATTTCTGGCTGATCTGAGCTCCTGGAAGTAAGCCCTGCGTTCCTCAGGACTCATATTGCGAATTTTTTCTCGATCTTCCTCACTCAGATTAGCAAATGGATTACCGCTGCCACTTCTGCGATCGCGCATAATTGATTGAGAACTCTGGCTGGATTCATCCTCGGATCCGGAGTTCCCTGACTTTATGGTATTTTGTTCAGCCGTTTGGAATAAAGTGCCACTGGCTACAGATATTCTACCATTATCCTCAAGGCCTTGTTGCCCAGTTATAATTATATGATCCCCTGGCTGTAATCCTGATAGAACTTCAATACGGTCACCCTGCTCTATGCCTAATTCCAGCGTCCGGCGTTCGGCAACACTGTCTCCTTTTGATACAAACACAGAATAACTTCGCTCAAGTTCTATGGTGTTCGATTCTGGATTAACGACCGTTTCTACCACCTCTACAAGTGCACTTCTCGGAATGACAATGGCATTATCCTTAGTTTGGATATTAATTAGATTTTCAGCCAATACTCCAGAATAGATACTACTTCCGATTTGCGTTAAGGTAATAACAACTTCACCAAGCCCAGTGGTTGGGTCAAGTTGGGGGCTTTTTCTGGAAACCACTCCACTCGCAGATACGCTGGCTTCATTTGAGACTCTAAGCTCAACATTCTGACCAATTCGTACGGATTGCCAGTCTTGAACAGGTAAGAAAATCCTTGTTTCATACCCACTATCGCTTGCCAACTCAAAGAGTGTTTGGCCTGAGGGTGCGAGATCTCCTTCTTCTAAACTACGGCTCACAACGACCCCACTTACAGGAGCTCGTACCTCTGTAAAATTAAAATTTTCTTGGGCTTGTGTTAATGATGCTCGGGCCGATTCAACCTGAGCCATGCTGTTTCGGTAGGTGGCCATGGCAATTTCATAATCACTTTCACTCACTAACTCTCTATCTAGTAATTGGCGCTGACGTTCGAACTGGGCACTATCTCTACGTAATGCAATAAGACTTTGAGCTAACTGTGCCTCAGCCTGATTAAGCTGATCCCTAAATGTTTTATCATAGATTTTTGCCATCAACTCACCCCGTTTAACCTTATCCCCTAAATCCACGTATATCTTCGTAAGTCGATTGGATACTTGAGGTGAAACGCTCACAAGATCTTGAGCTTTAACTGTGCCATAGGAGCGTATTTGATCTGCTATGGTACTTAATTCTAGGGTGAAGGTCTCGACGCTGGTACTTCGGTTTGCTGAAAAGCCACTAAAACGGCTAAAGTCCGGTCTGCCACTGGATGCATCGTCATCACCTCCGCAGTTAAGAACAAGTAATGATGGAATGAGTAAGAGAAACAGTAAATTTTTCACGATAAAGATGTTTAGTACATGGAAAGTCTGTTATATATACAACAGATAAATTGTAGTGAAAGAACGAACAAAGCTCGCCATAAAGTTCATTTTCTTCTACAATAAACTTGTTAAAAAAAGTAACGTAAAATGTTGAGTAAGATAGATTTGAGTAAAAAGTTTTCCTATTATATTCTAGTCGTTAGGTCACTATTACTGGACCTATATGGACTGAATGGCCCTAATTTGTCGAATATACTCACTCAAAAATCAATCCAATCCAATGAAATTTTTTATTGACACCGCAAATTTAGAAGAAATACAAGAAGCTCATGATCTGGGTGTACTTGACGGGGTAACTACCAATCCTAGTTTATGTGCAAAAATTGGAGTAAAAGACTTTGAGGGGCATATCAAGAAAATTTGTGACATCGTTGAGGGTGATGTGTCTGCTGAGGTGGTTTCCACTGACTATGACGAAATGGTAGCCGAGGGAAGAGCTATAGCAGAAATAGCCGACAATGTAGTAGTAAAAATTCCTTTGATTAAGGACGGAATTAAGGCGATAAAAACATTTAGCGAGGAAGGTATTAAGACCAATTGCACGTTGTGTTTTTCAGCAACTCAGGCGCTTATCGCGGCTAAAGCAGGGGCTACCTATATATCTCCTTTTTTAGGCCGACTTGACGATATAAGTACCAATGGGATGACATTAATAGAAGATATCGTACAGATTTATTTGAACTATGGGTATCCAACGGAGGTTCTTGCGGCCAGTATTCGTCACCCAATGCATGTATTGGAGTGTGCTAAAGCTGGGGCGGATGTTGCAACTATGCCGTTGAAAGTAATTACAGGTTTACTCAAACATCCATTAACTGATTCTGGATTAGAACGATTTTTACAAGATTGGGATAATCTTCAAAAGAGCCTAAATAGCTAAAATATTTAGTTATCAATTATACAGTTAGGCAGGCCCAATTAAATCTTGAGCAATTATACTTGACGATAGAACACCAGGGAGACCTGCTCCTGGATGTGTACCTGCTCCCACAAAGTAAAGTTCATCCACGTCCTCTGATTTATTGTGAGGACGGAACCATGCCGACTGTGTTAGTATAGGTTGAACCGAAAAAGCAGAGCCTTTATAGCTATTGAGAACATCCTGGAAGTGGAGTGGATCGATATAGTGCTCTGCTACCAAATGTTTGGATAAATCGGGCAAGTAATGTTCTTCCAAGAAATCCATGATGGCTTTTTTGTAGGTAGGAGCAAAGGTTTCCCAGTCTGTGCCGCTGTCTAAATGTGGCACAGGTGAGAGTACATAAAATCCTTCGTGACCTTCAGGGGCAATACTCGGATCGGTTATAGTTGGCATATGCAAATAGAGAGAAAAATCTTCTGCCACGATTTTATTATCGAAAATATCGTCCAGTAATGCTTTGTACCTAGGGCCTAATATAATGTTATGATGTGCAAGCCCTTGATCTCTATACTGCCTGTCCGTACCAAAGTAGATTACAAAAAGTGACATACTATATTTAGTGCGTGCAATTTTGCGGTCCGTGTACTTTCTACGATACGTAGGCTTAATCATGTTCTTATAGGTAAAAGCTACATCGGCATTAGAGACTACCGTATCGGCTTCTATAACCTCTCCATTCCCAAGTCGCACGCCTGTTGCTTTGCCATTTGTAACGAGAATCTCATCAACCTCGGTTTCTAAGTGGATGTTACCACCCTGTTCGGTAATTAACCTTTCAAATGCATTAACAATCGCTCCAGTACCTCCCAATGCATAATGAACTCCCCATTCTCGTTCGAGATAGTGAATCATAGCATAAATCGAGGTAGTGTCAAATGGGTTGCCTCCTACCAACAGGGGGTGAAAAGAAAAGCATTGCCGTAGGAAATCGTTTTTGATGAACTGAGCGACATATTTGTACACATTCTTATGCGATTGTAAACGGATAAGATCAGGCGCTACTTTTAGCATATCGCTTACTTTCAAAAATGGTTTATCTGCTAATTCAGTGAATCCTTTATCGAATATGGGTTTAGTGGTTGCTAAGAAATCTTCATATCCTTGTTTATCCTCAGGACTCCATTTGTCAATTTCTTTAAGGGTGAATTCATGATCGTTGTTATAGTCAAAGCTTTTGCCAGTATGATCAAATATTCGGTAAAAAGGATCGCAGGGGACAAATTCGACATATTCTTCACGTTTTTTCCCTGCCGCTGTCCAAATGTCATCAAACAGAAAAGGAGCGGTTATAACAGTAGGGCCTCCGTCAAATTTAAAGCCATTTTGTTCATAAACATAAGCTCTACCCCCTAATTTATCTCTCTTTTCGAGGATGGTTACGTCATGACCGGCTGAGAGTAATCGCGATGCTGCCCCTAATCCTCCAAAGCCACTACCGATAACAATGATATTCTTTTTCATTATGGTGTTTTTCTGTTAATACCTATGTAACCCATAGTCTTAAGAAATCAATCCCACTAATATTGTTTATTAATCTGCTTAATAAATCCATCATGTCCTTGACTCTTGAGGCGGTTCATCGCTTCAATTGCAATCACTGGGTTTTCAAAATCACCAAAGTATACTCGATAATAGGTCACGCCGTTGACCTGAACCTCTGCAACATAGCTGCTACGAATTTTAGACGATTTTTGTTCTGCAGCTGCCCTATTATCGTATGACCCCAATTGAACAGTATAATGGGGTTTGGTCGGGTATATGTTGCCGGTTCCATCATCCAGTACAAATATTTTCACAGGAGCTGTGCCTGGGCCTATCATATCAATGGCTTCCGCTCCGGCTCTTGATAAATCGATTACTCTATCTTTAGCATAGGGTCCCCGATCGTTTATGCGTAACTGTATTCGTTTACCATTGGTTTGATTTTCAACGATAACTTGGGTGTCAAAAGGTAGAGATTTATGGGCCGCTGTCATTTCATTCATATCATATACCTCCCCATTTGCTGTATTTCGGCCTTGGAAATCAGGGCCGTACCAACTTGCTATGCCCGTTTGGATGAAGGCTACACCGGCAGGTAAGTTTTGATTAATTAATTGCGGATTTGTGTAGTCATTCGTTTTATACTCTGATGGAATATCTGTTTGAGGGGATGGTGAATTAGAGGCTTTTGTTGACTGCTCAGAGGTGGTTTTTTCTTCTATTTCAAATACACGAGCACCAAGATCCTCTTGCTCGACCTGAGTTATTTGTGCTCGGCTTGGAGTCCTTTCTGTAGGGGCTTTTGCAACCTGAGAACCTTCCCTGACAATGCCACAGTTGGCAAGAAATAGAACCAATAAAACGGTGCTTCGAAGTGTAATATTTCGATAAATGATGGATACAGTGGGCATAGGTATACGTGAAAAATCTTTTGTGTTACTTAGTTTATATGTCAATGTTTGAATGTGCACCCTCGACGCATACTGTAAGAGCACTCTACCAAACATTATAGAATCTTTGACTATATAAATAGTCTGTCCAATTAAGAATGTACCATTGTTTTACTAAAATCTGCAATACAATCAGCTCTAAGCTACGTATATTTAAGTCGTCTGCATGGTGCTGTATATACCATAAATCCAAAGATTAGCTGAATGATGCTTAGTTATGTATTAATTGCAATTAATGTGGGTGTTTTTCTGTGGTCACAGACCCACCCGTTTATTTTGGAGAAAGGTATGCATATGCCGTATCGGACAGTCCGCAAGGGTGCCTGGTATGAGTTAGTGAGTTCTGGATTTTTGCATGGGGGCTGGTCACACCTTCTTTTTAATATGATCACCTTGCTATTTTTTGGGCCTGTATTGGAGCGAAGTATTGGAACAGAACACTTTTTCATTCTTTATATGAGCGGGCTTATCGCTTCTTCAATACCATCACTTATTAAGTATAAGGATAACCCAAATTATGCTACCATAGGAGCTTCAGGCGCGATTGAGAGTGTGTTGTTTGCCTTTATTGTTTTATTCCCTTTCACCCCTTTATATCTCATGTTTATCCCGATTGGTATTCCAGCTTTTATTTTTGGCGGTCTATTTGTGGTGTACAGTATTTGGGCCGGCAAGCGAGAGGGCAGAATTAACCACGAGGCTCACCTCGCAGGAGCTGTATGGGGAATACTTTATATGTTAGTTTTTGTACCAAATACTCTTGACCATATAAAAACTATATGGTTTTAGGTATAGAAGGGAATGTGAGACTATCCGTTATTGACTTTAAAATCGGCCATAAAAGAAACCAAAGCTTGCACACTTTCCATGGGACATGCGTTATAAATACTGGCGCGAATACCGCCTACACTTCGATGACCTTTAAGCGCATCTAAGTCGGCCGCAGCAGCTTCTTGAATGAACTTTTTTTCCAGTTCTTCAGATGGTAATCGGAAGGTGACGTTCATCAACGATCGGGAAGCAATATCGGCTGTACCTGTATAGAAGTCGTCCTGATCAATGGTCGTGTAAAGTAGGGTTGCTTTTTTTGAATTAAATTGTTCAAAATAAGCGGTGCCACCTTTATTTTGAAGCCATTCCAGCACTAGTTTTACCATGTATACAGGAAAAACCGGTGGGGTATTAAATAGCTTCTCAGCATGTGTACGATAATCCATGATGGTTGGAATATCGGTTTTGTTTATACAGTCTAGTATGTCATTACGAACGATTACTACGGTTACTCCAGCAGGACCTAGGTTTTTTTGAGCACCCGCATAGAGTATACCATACCTAGCGATATCAATGGGTTTAGATAAAAAATCTGAGGAGGCATCACATACAAGCGGTACTCCATTTGTTTCGGGTTCGGTCGCGAATTGTGTTCCGAAGATGGTGTTATTGGAGGTGAAATGCACATATTGGGCACAATCACTTAGCTTTAATTCTTCCTGAGTTGGGATGTGAGTAAAGTTTAGTTCCTTTCCGCTATACGCTTCGTTCACCTCTCCAAATGCCTTCGCTTCTTTAATGGCTTTTGTGGACCAAGCACCTGTATTGATGTAGTCAGCCGTTTGTCCTGACGCGAGTACATTCATCGGGGCCATTAAAAACTGAGTACTGGCTCCGCCTTGTAAAAATAGTACCTTAAAATCATCACCCAATCCTAATATAGAGGTCAAAAGGGCGCTTGCCTCTTCATGAACTTGAGTATAGTCAACCCCTCGATGGCTTTTCTCCATAATAGATGTGCCAGTACCCTGGTAATCTACTAAGTCAGCCTGGGCTTTTTGGAGTACTTCTAAGGGTAATATGGCTGGACCAGCACTAAAATTATGTACGCGATTCATGATGCAAATGGTTGAGTGATGAGAGGGTTGAGTAATGTAATTTCTAAAGGATTACGTAGGTAATTCACTTTTAGATACATGATTTAAAACAAAAATAGGGAAGTTCTAGCTTATATTGAATCTAATTTGTAAAGAAAGTTGGGCATAGTTTGCATAGAGGGTTGCATGTTTTTTTGAGCAATGAAATACGTATTTTTAAATCAAATTAACATTCATTGAATTTTTGCTACCAAGCTATGGACGAATTAAAGAATTTAAACGAAGATCAACAAAAACAACTCCTGTTTATGATGTTAATTCAGCAACATCAGCAAATCGGGATGATGGGTTTAGGAAAAATTAAGAATCCTGCCACCGATAAAATAGAACGAGACTTAGGTTCTGCGAAATACGCAATAGATACTCTAAATGCATTGGCTGAGTATACTGAAGGAAATCTTCCCAGAGAATTAAAATCTTACTTGGATCAAAGTCTAACAACTCTTCGTCTAAATTATGCGGACGAAGTTAAGAAAGGGGAATCTAGCTCGAAAACTGCAGAGGGGGACGGACAATCTAGTGAAGCGAAAGAAGATTAATGCCTCAGGTGGGGTCATTTTTCAATACATCAATCCAAAAGTTGATAGAGCGGGCCAAAAGTTTTCTGATAGTGTTTTGAACTCAAAGGATTGGTTTGATAAGCATCAAGCCAATCAGCAATATTTACAGGTTCTGTTAATATATCGTAATGGGCTTTGGGACATACCCAAGGGAAAGGTTGAAAAAAAAGAGACCATTGCTAATGCCGCTCGCCGTGAGGTTCAAGAGGAGGTAGGCATTCAGGAACCTATTATTACCCATTATATTGGAAGTACCACTCACGAATACGAGCAAAAAAATAAGAGCTATCATAAGACAACCTACTGGTATGGAATGATAGATGCCCAAGAGCACAGGCTTCCATTCCTTAAGAGCAATAAGGTTGAACGATTCGCTTCTAATAAACAGCATTTTTCGCCACAAATAGAAGAAGGTATTACCGATGTACGATGGGTTAGTGTGACTCAAGCTCATGAGATGGTGGCATTTGAGAATCTCAGAGAGGTTTTAAGACGATTTACTGATCAGATTAATCGACCAATAAGCAGGTAGACCTAAGTTCAACCGGCATAATTGACATAAAATTGCTAATCTATACTCTCTAGACAAATATTCTCTAGACCAATGAAAAAAGCCCACCAAATGGCGGGCTTTTGAAATTGATGATGATTCAAATGCGAATCATTTGAAAGACAAAAATTAGTTTTGTAAGCGAAAAACTATCGGTAAAGAGTATTGGACGCGTACAGGTCTTCCTCGCTGCATACCTGGAGTAAATCGGGCGCTTTGAACAGCTTTTAGTGCCTCTTCATCACATCCACCACCAATTCCCCGAATTACTCGTGGATTTTCAACTCTACCCTGCTCGTTCACGATGAACTGTACGGTAACTCGCCCTTCAATACCGGCTCTTCGTGCCATTTCAGGATAAGATACCTTTCGTTGCAAGGCGGCCAAGCCACCACGGAGCTGGGGCATCTGCTCAACTACAACAAAGAAATCATCTTCGGGTTCATCTTCCTTTGGTGGAGGTGGGGGTGGTAAATCCAATGGCCCGTCCAAATCTAATTCGGTATCCAAGTCGATGATTTCATCCTCGATAATTTCATCGTTTGGAACTTCTACTGGGACCGGCGGTCTAGGAGGGGGTGGAGGAGTTTCAATTTGCTTTGTTTGGATCACCTCTTCCATTACTACCTCTTCTTGCTCTTCTACCGGAGGGGGTGCAGGTGGTTCGCTGTAAAGATTAATGCGAACTAATCCAATAAATGATAGTAAAGCCACGATAAGGCCTAGTTGCAAATACACATTGTAACTACGTCTTAAATCAGCTTTGGCTTGTTTTCTGTCAGTTATCATGATGAATGCCCAATTAGAATTTGTATAGACTTATAATAAACCAAATTTTTTGGAGCGCTGCAACACTAATATTCACTTTTTGTGTGCTTATTCTGGTCTTTAATCCGTAGGAGTAATAGATAAATTAATAGCCCTAAAAAAGTACCTAAAGCATCAAAAACAACATCCATCCATTCAGGACTCCGGTTGGTTGGAAGTATTCCCTGAAGTACCTCAATCGCAACACCAAAAAGTAATGGAACTGCAATGAGTACAGTTAAGGATAGCCGCTGCGGGTGAAAGGCTCGCCATGTAATTCCTGTGGCTAAGGTCCAGACCATAAAAGTACCAGCATGCACCAGTTTGTCATAGCTAAAAACCTGATACTCTGGAAGATTAGAGCCGGGCACGAGTGTGCCCAAGAGAATAAGCAAGGTGGTCAGCAAGTAAACAATCCCAATAAATAGTCTGAAGCGTTGAATTAATTCAATAAAGTCTATTTTCATACCATCATTATTTGATACTCAATATGTATTTTGCGTCGCCTTAAGAGTCTTGTTTTCTGAGCTTTGTCCTCTTAAACACTCAAAAACAGACTCAAGCTACTAGTAGGCTCGAGCAAAAAGAACTTTTTGTGGAGAATTGTTTGCAGTAACCATGCATTTACCAGGGGCTGCTTTGGTTAATGGAATACAACGAATAGTGGCTTTGGTTTCATTTTTAATACGCTCCTCAGTCTTTGCTGTACCATCCCAATGCGCATAAATAAAACCACCCTTTTGTTCCAAGGTCTCTTTAAACTCTTCATAAGTTTCTACCTCGCTGGTCATCTCTTCCCGCCTAGCTAGGGCCTTATTAAATAGGTCCTTTTGGATCGTATCCAAGAGCTCAGCAGCACGAACACCTAAACCCTCTCGCTCGGTAATTTCTTTGTTAAGGGTATCTCTACGAGCCCATTCTACTTTGTTGTTTTGGACATCTCTTGGGCCAATGGCTATTCGCAGAGGAATTCCACGAGCTTCATGTTCCGCGAATTTGTACCCTGGTTTGTAGGTGTCACGTGTATCCATATGAGCTCGGATGCCATGGTTTTTGAGTTCGTTTAACAGGCTTTCGCCATACGCTAACACCATTTCTCGTTCTTCGTCAGAGCGGTAAATAGGAACTATTACGACTTGCTTTGGAGCCAGTTTTGGGGGAAGAACCAAGCCATTATCATCCGAATGAGTCATGATGAGTCCTCCGATCAATCGGGTTGATACACCCCAGCTTGTAGCCCAAACTAGTTTGTGCTCACCATTTTTGTCTTGAAAGCTTACATCAAATGCCTTTGCAAAATTTTGGCCTAAGAAATGCGAGGTGCCCGCTTGTAAGGCCTTTCCATCTTGCATTAGTGCTTCTATACAATAGGTATCTTCGGCGCCTGCAAAGCGCTCAGAAGCGGTTTTGACCCCAGTTACCACCGGCATCGCCATAAAATCTTCTGCAAATGTGCGATAAACTTCCAGCATTTGCTGCGTTTCCTCAACAGCTTCTTCTTTTGTGGCGTGTGCCGTATGACCTTCTTGCCATAAAAACTCCATGGTGCGTAAAAATAGGCGGGTTCGCATTTCCCAGCGCACTACATTCGCCCATTGATTCACTAAAATGGGAAGATCTCGGTACGATTGAATCCAATTTCTGTACGTGTCCCAAATAATTGTTTCAGAAGTAGGTCGGACAATTAATTCTTCTTCTAATCGGGAATCAGGATCGACCTCCACACCCCCATCCACACTTTTTAAACGGCTGTGAGTCACCACAGCACATTCTTTAGCGAATCCTTCTACGTGCTGGGCTTCCTTGGAAAGAAATGATTTTGGGATGAACAACGGGAAATAAGCGTTTTCATGGCCTGTATCTTTGAACATTTGGTCAAGAGTATTTTTCATGTTTTCCCACAAGGCCATTCCAGTTGGACGAATTACCATACTGCCTCGTACGGGGGAGTGTTCGGCAAGTTGGGCTTCCTTCACAACATCTAAATACCATTGAGAATAATCGTCGCTTCTTTTTGTAATTCTTTTGGCCATAATCGTAATTGTTTACTGTATTTCTGAAAGGTAACAAACTAAGGCCTTGAATGTGAAAAGGCTTTAGAAAAAACTTTATGTAAATGTTAGGAAAGCCTTATATTTGGAATTATTGGCGTGGTAGCTCAGATGGTTAGAGCGCACGACTCATAATCGTGAGGTCGACGGTTCAATTCCGTCCCACGCTACATAAGAAGGCGATTACACTTTAGGTGTGGTCGCCTTTTTTTATTCAAAGCTTACTCTTATTTGGCGTAGGCTATTTGATGAATCTGAATTCGCAGAATACTTAGGATTCTTAGGAACGGTAAACTAATGATATGACTTGTTCTTGTAAATAGACTTAAACTAATTACTGTAATGAACAAGCTTATTAAAACTTCCGACATTTTTATTCTACTTTCAGCTGCTGTGTCAATGGCGGTTTCGATTTACTTTTGGTTTAACGGGTACAAAGAAGAAGGGGTGTTCATTGGATTGTGGGTCCCATCTTTGTTAGGGTTTGGTAATTATTTAAAAAACCTAGTGATACAATATAAAATAGAAAGGAAAGAGAATGAGTAACGTACTAGTAATTGGAATATTTGTGACTTTCCTATTTATAATTGGTTTTGGAATCACCATAAGAGAGTTCCGCAATCTAAATGAAAAAGATAATGGGCCAAAGAGGTGATAACTAATCTTGTCTTTATACTGGGAGTAATTGTATTTATAATATTTTTAGTAGGGCTCTTTATGCTTGGGAAGGATGAAAAGCTAGATTCCGAAAAATTTCATTATAACTCACATCTTGATACAAACGACTATGATGGGATGGGTAATTTTAGCAGGTTTGGGAATAGTAGAAAAAAATAAACAGCAATTTATATACAGTGGAAATTGATCTACGAATTTGTTTGTAGATGTCAGCTATGGACTATTTAAGCGATGTATTATCAACCAACTGGTTTTTGGTTGTCAAATTGGGAATGGGTTTGCTAATTGGAACGCTAATCGCTTTAGGAATAAGATATAGCCTAAGGGAAATGGGCGAGTAAGCGACTTAACCCAACAAAAAAGCCGTCGCCAAGTCAATGGCAGACGGCTAATATCATCTACAGACGGCTATTACCCCATTTGCATTTTAAACATAGTACTTGCAAAGAGATTGCTCAATAACGTTAAATACGTAATTTATCTACGTATAATTACGTAGCTATTAGTAAACCACATACAATACTTGTCTAATTACGTTCAAATATCAAAACCATGTAGATAGCTCAACTCTCGAGTCATGAAGCATATGCATCAACCAGAGAGGAAATTACATGTGTTCTAGATTGTTTTTGTTTTCTAGTGCAAATCGAACCAAGCTAGCGGTGTTCTTGAGGTTTAATTTTTTGAGCAAGTTGGTTCTATGCTTATCAACAGTACGTGGCGAAATAAACAGCTTAGAAGCAATTTCTGTACTGGTATGTCCCTGAATGAGCAAGTGAAGCACCTCGCGTTCCCGACGAGTGATGGTCTTTTTTGTCTTTCGGTAAGCGGTAAGTTTCCGATATTCCCGAGTCATCATTTTTGAATAGATTTTTCCTAGGTAGGTCTCCGAATCTGCTACTTTGTTGGCCGCATCTATCAATTCGATGCGGTGGGCACTTTTCATAAGTAGCCCTTGGGCGCCAGAAGCTAAAAAATCGCTTAATGTGTCCTCTGTACTGTCATCAGCCAAAATAAGAATGCAAGCCTCTGGAAAATTTTTGATTAGTTTGTTGGCCAGACGTATGCCAGATATTTCCGGAAGATTAAATGAGAGTACACATAGTTGAGGCCTCACATTTTCAAATGCGCTCAATACCAAGGCTCCATTGTCGGTTTCCGAGACCACATCGAAGTGATGCTCAGAAAGAATAGACCGGAGGCCATGACGAAATATTTCGTTACCATCGGCAATGATGGTGGTTATCTTTTCCATGTAGACCTCCCCAGGCTAAATGGATGTAAGCTCAGCCAACCAATCCAATCGGGTCGATGTAGCTGATGGACGTTCAGGATATAATTGAATCTAAAAATAACTAAAAAAGAACAATCTCAAAAAAGTATTGAATAGCCGGCCTTTATTTAGCTTAGTAGGCGCTTACTTATCAATTTAGAGTCGCCCTTAGATGTAAACTTCTTGTGGGATATTCGTCTACATAATGTGTAATTTGTTTTGCTCATTTAAACTTTGGTTTTGTCATGATGAAAAACAAAGCTTCCAAAGTCTCACTCAATTTATGCTTAGTTAGAACATTTTATGAAAACATTACAACGCAGTCATACCTGTGGTGAACTTACAGCGCTGAATATTGGTAATCAGGTAGTTCTTAACGGATGGGTTGGGCCTCGTAGAGATCTTGGGGGTCTAATATTTATTGATTTAAGAGATCGTTATGGAGTTACCCAAATCGTGTTCACGGAAACCGACGCTCAGTTGCATGAGCGAGCGGAACAGCTACGTGCAGAATACGTGATTGGGATTAAAGGTAAGGTCATCGCTAGAGGCGAAGAGAATATTAATCCAAAACTGATAACTGGTGAAGTTGAAATTGAGGTAAGTGATTTGGTGATATATTCCGAAGCACAAACCCCTCCATTTGAGATTAAGGATGGAATAACAACGAATGAAGAAGTTAGGCTGAAGCACCGGTACTTGGATCTGCGCAGACCAGAGGTACAGCACAAACTGTTTATGCGTTCAAAAGCCTATCATATCATTCGTAATTTTTACCATGACAAAAAATTCGTAGAGGTAGAAACTCCGGTTTTAATGAAGAGCACTCCGGAAGGAGCTAGAGATTACTTGGTCCCTAGTAGAGTGAATCCAGGTAAATTTTTTGCCCTGCCTCAAAGCCCGCAAACCTATAAACAGCTTCTCATGACTTCGGGTTTTGATCGATACTTCCAAATCACCAAGTGTTTTAGAGATGAGGATTTACGGGCGGACCGCCAGCCAGAGTTCACACAGATAGATGTTGAAATGTCCTTTGTGGATGAAGACTATATATATAGTATTCATGAGGAGCTTATTTCGAGGATATTTAAGGAAACGATCGGGATAGATTTGGCGACTCCTTTTTCACGGATGAGCTATGATCAAGCAATGAGTAGCTATGGATCCGACAAACCTGATCTACGCTTTGGGTGTGAGTTCGTCGACTTTTCAGAGATCGTTGCCAAAGCAGAATTTAAAGTATTTTCAGATACGGTTGCCAAGGGTGGTGGGGTTGTAGGCTTTACCATTCCTGGACAAGGAGAGATGGGTCGAGGAGCGATTGACCGTTGGACCGAGCGTGTTAAGAAAGAAACAGGCGCAGGAGGACTCATTTACATTAAAATACAGGATGATGGTCCATTGTGTAGCGTGGCTAAATTTTTAACGGACACTATTCTCGATGAAATGATAACTGCTTCTAAAGCTGAAAAAGGTGATTTGGTTTTCTTGTTGGCTGGCCCAAAGCCTCAAGTACTCGAACAGTTGGGCCAACTCAGGTTAATGATCGGCGAGGAATTTGGGTTCATCGATGAAGGTTCTTACAAACCTCTTTGGGTTACGGACTTTCCCTTATTAGAATGGGACGCTGAGTCGCAGCGCTACCATGCTATGCATCATCCATTTACATCACCCAAAGAGGAGGACAGTGAGTTGATGGATACCGAACCTGGAGCGGTGCGGGCTCGCGCGTATGATTTGGTGTTGAATGGGAGCGAAATTGGGGGTGGATCTATACGGATACACCATCCTAAAATGCAGCAACGAATGTTTGATCTGCTCGGTATTGGTGAGGAAGAGGCGGAAGAGAAATTTGGATTTTTATTACAGGCATTTCGGTACGGCGCTCCACCACATGGAGGTATTGCTCTAGGCTTGGATCGACTGGTTATGATACTGACCAAGGCGAGAAGTCTGAGGGATGTCATTGCTTTTCCTAAAAACCAACGAGCTCAAAGTATGATGGATGATGCTCCTTCTGTCGTGGAACCTGAACAACTGGATGAGTTGCATATTAAATTAAAACGTATTCAATCTTAGCAAAAAAGGGCTCACATGAAAACCGCAGGTATTGATGGCTGTAAATATGGTTGGATACTCATTAGTTTTGATGAGGGAGAAGAGCATTACGAAATACTTAAGGATGAAGATGAATTAGAAAGTGTTCTTGGTGATTATGACCGAGTATTTATTGATATGCCCATCGGTCTTGAGGACGAATCCTATACCAGGCAATGCGATCTTGAATTACGTAAAGCACTAGGTTCAGGTTACGCCTCTAGTGTATTTAGCCCACCCATACGACCAGCCTTATATGCTCCTACCTATGCAGAAGCTAATTTGACTAGCTTTGAGTACACGGAAAAAAAACTCACGCTTCAATCATGGAACATAACGCCCAAAATAAGAATGTTAGATGAGTTACTAGCTCGGCATGATGGGTGGGGGGAACGTATTTTAGAGAGTCACCCAGAATGGCTGTTCAACAGGTTGAATGAGGGTATGATTTTTCAGAAAAAAAACCTTAAAAAAGGGATCAGACACCGTTTAGAGTTGTTAAGCGAGGAAAGTGAATGTGCGGAAGAATTTTTTCGCATCATTAAGGAAGAGTATAGACGCTCAGAGGTAGGGGAAGATGATATTGTTGATGCGATGGTATTGGCACTCTCTGCCAAAAAATCTACTGAAATTGGGTTAAGGACAATCCCTGAAACACCCCCCCGAGATGGAACGGGTTTACCTATGGCGATTCATTTTGTGTAATCCCAAATAGCTGAGCTTAACGGAACGTTTTTTTCATGTTCATTGCTTATTTTTAAAGTAGAATAAAACAAGAAATAAAGTGGTTCTACACATTTGTCTACTTTATAGAACCGCTTACTACAACCAAACAACTCAAAATATTCAGGAAAATGGCGTATACATTACCCGAACTTCCTTATGCCTACGATGCACTTGAACCTCATTTCGATGCCCGTACAATGGAAATACATCACACAAAACATCATCAAGGATATACCACAAAAGTGAATGCAGCCCTGGAAGGAACTGCGCACGAGTCTTCGTCTATTGAAGACGTATTAGCTAATATTTCTAGTCTCCCTGCAGATAAGCAACAAGCCGTCATTAATAATGGTGGTGGTTTTGCCAATCACAGCTTATTCTGGTCTGTACTTTCGCCAAATGGCGGTGGTACTCCTTCTGGTAGTTTAGCTCAGGCTATTGAAGATGAACTGGGCGGTTTTGATGCGTTCAAGGAGGCATTCGCTAGTGCAGCAGCTACTCGGTTTGGATCTGGATGGGCTTGGTTATCCGTAAACGGTTCTGGTAACTTAGTGGTACATTCAACCGCTAATCAGGACAGTCCAATAATGGAAGGACATATCCCAATTTTAGGTTTAGATGTATGGGAACATGCATATTATTTACACTATCAGAATCGTAGACCAGATTACATTGCCGCATTTTGGAGTGTAGTTAATTGGGAGCAGGTACAAGTCAATTACGACGCTGCGAAAAAATAATAGTTCATTTTTAATTCACCTTGCCTATCACTAGGCAAGGTTTTTCCTTTAATATTAAGTAATGTTATAATGCAATTTGGATTTGGGATGGGGCCTGATACCTCATGGATGAGAGAAGAGTTAACTCAGCTTGGTGTAGAAGAATTGGTCACTACTTCCGATGTTGATCGGGCAATGAAAGAATATAAAGGGACTATGCTTCTAGCCATTAATTCGGTTTGTGGATGTGCGGCAGGAAATGCACGACCAGGCTTGGGAATTGCCTTAGAGCAGTCAGAAGCTAAGCCGGATCATTTAGTGACCGTATTTGCTGGTCAGGACAAAGAAGCTACTGCCCATGCTAGAGCCTATTTTAGTGAGTTTCCACCATCATCACCATCTTTTGCTTATTTTGTTGATGGGGAAATTAAGGCAATGATTCCTAGGCACCGTATTGAGGGTCGAACAAGTCAAGATGTAGCAGAAGATTTAAAAATGGTGTTTGAAGCTTTTGCAAAACCTACTGAGCAGAAGTAGGGTAGCCTAGTTAGGCCTAGGTTTTCACTAGAAATTTTATAGAGTATCTAGATTTAGAGCGTTTATGCATTAAGACGGAGCGGGTAAATGAAGCTTTAAACTAACTTGGAAGTATTTTTCACTCTTCTATGTTAGATTAGGTTTTTTTGGGTCCATAATTAATTTCAGTTCCCTGGTCATAAAGTTTAAACCCTTCCGGTTTTGCTTGCTCCCCGTTAGGTCCAAAGGACTTTACATGATGTACAAGTGACTCTGCCGGGTAAGATGGTTTATCCGCTAATTCACCTTGCTTATGTGAGTCTATATGAAGGGTCTGGGTAGGGAAGGCAAATTCAACTTTCAGCGCTTTAGCTAAGCGAAGAATCTCTAAAAGAAAATTGTGTCGTTGTTGCAATTCAGTGCTCCAATCGGGAACAGAGAAGAAAACGTATACTAATACGTCTAAGGAGTGAGCACCAAATGAGTGGAAGTGTATCTCATAGTAATCTTGTCGGAAGTTTGAGTTTGCTTTAACGATGGCCTTTATACCTTCGACAAATGCTTCCATCTGTTCAGGCGAGGTATCATATGTTAGATTTAGAATGGTTTTTAGTCTCCTGTATTCACGCATACCTAGATTATCTATTTCAGAATTTGCTAGGCTAGAATTAGGTACAGACACTACAGAGTTATAAAATGTTCTAATTCTTGTTGAACGAAACCCCACTTCCTCTACGGTACCCTCTGCAGCGCTCGTTTTTATCCAATCTCCCATACGAAATGGTCGATCTACAAAAATGGTGATGGACCCAAATAAATTTGCAAGGGTATCTTTCGCTGCTAGAGCAACAGCTAATCCACCAATACCCAGTCCAGCAATCAGCGAAGCTACGTTGTATCCGTTGTTTTGAAGAATGACAATAACCCCTAACACTACAACAAATACACGTAAGGTTTTACGAATAAGCGGAACCAGTTGGTCATCCAGAGAGTTCTCGGTCTTCCCAGTTATATGTGTTAAATATTCTGCAAATACATCAATTAAATTGTAAATAACCCAAAAAACAGCAATTGAAAGTGAAACACTTAGGACTTTGTTAAGGTAAAGATTAATACTAACATCAAATTGGAGGTTGGTGTAACTAAGGAGTAGGAAGCCAATCAACACGAATAAACCAAGAGGTTTTTGGACGGATTCTAGAAGTAAATCATCCCATTCTATTCTAGTTTTTTTCGCCCATTTAGACACATACTGGGTGAGTATACGCTCGAAAAGGCTTCGTATCACAAGAGCTAACAAGATCCATACAAATAACCCTATTATTTGCCACAGATATAGCCCCAACCATTCTTGTTTGGTGATTGGTGGCAAGCGATCAATAAAAGCTTCTAAAGTGCTCGAAAATGTAGCACGGTATAGTAGGGGGATTTGTTCGATAGTAGATTCAGAGAAGAGCCACTGGGAATCGACTTTACGTAGGTATACCTCAGGTAGATCAGCGAACAGAATATACTGCGGTAAGCCTGATAGGGAGTCGACGTAATTGGGGTTGTCGGGTATCTCGGAATACACCACAAGAAGCCCCCTGGCATCCAACACCTTAAGCAGTTGCTGGGCTAGTCGTTCTTTGTCTTCATCTTCACCCTCAAAAAGAGCAAAAGGTTGAATAAACCGCTCTGATAATACATGCCCTTTTTGTTGCCAATGAATAAAGGAATGGATGCTCTTTTGTGGGCTCGAAACAAAGCTATTTAGCTGGCTGGCAGAATCTGATGGGCTTGATTGTGCGAAGCTGTAGTCATTTTCAACAAACAAGCTTAAAAGGCTCAATAGGGCAATGAATAATTCTCGATATCCCCATACTGTATTTTTTTTCTTTCTAATCCAAGGGGCTTTTTTGAGGATATCATTTGAATTCTTATTTAGATAAGCTAACAACAATAAAGATGGCATGATTGTAAACTTTAGCGGCGAATTAAAGGGCTTTTGTACGGATTATAATATAGAAATTAGCCTTGAGTTCTACCAATAGACTTATAGGTGGAATTGTAAAGACTCATACTAGGAAGATTATGCGAAATCACTTCGCTCTTAGGGCAATAATTCTATTAGCTTAAATACGTGGTTTGTGTATCTTGTAATTGAACTAATCCTGTATCTAATTATCCAGTAAGGATAAACTAACCCTATTGAGGAACTAACCACCTCAAATTTAATTGTCTGTAGTAAGCAACAATCTGGTACTATAATCGTATAGTTAGATAATATACTAGCATATTTGAAATTCAGTATCTCACATATAGTTTATTTATTAGGTCTACTAGGGGCAGTACTATTTTTTATTTTTAGACCATCCGTCGATTACTATTCCGAAGCACCCTTAGATTTCAATAGAAAGGATGTTGAAACCAAAATAAATACCCTTTCGACTAACTTAGGAGTTCAATTAGATACCCTAAGTACCATTACTACTCTGCAGCAGCACACAAAATATGCAGAAGCACAAATGGATAGTTCATTATATCCAAACCCAAAAGCTCTTAATCAAAAAGATCAGGTACTGAGTAGTTGGGATGTGGTATACGCACCCATCCAGGCATATAATTCGATCCCCATCAATGCTAATGAGTTCTTTACCCCTTTGGGCTCTATTCGGTTTCGAGTCGATGATAATGGTGATGTTATTCGTATTACCGAGCACCCAAGTCGTCCAAACCCAACATTTATTCCAGGTAGTGATATTGGAGATATTGCTGAGCGAATATTGATAGATATGATGGGATATAACCTTGAAGATTTTGAGCCAGTATTTGGAGATTGGCCGGATATTCCGGAGGATATAATAGAGAGTTATAAGTCATTGAATATCGGTAATCCTTCACTAAGTACTCCAGGGGCAAACGAAATTGTTTTACGCTGGCAAAAGACGACTACCTCCGAAGATGGACCTTACCGCTTGGAAATGAAGATGGTTCCAGAAGTACAAGAATTTGTGGATGAAACAGGTGCCACGACCACCTTTGGATATAAACTGTCTTCTTTTGAAGCCACTCGTCCCTTTGAACCTAGAGAGTTAGCCGATCCAGCTCAAGAAATACTTACCGATTTTGATTATGCGCTATATGCAAGTGCGGTCATTTTGGCTCTTATTGTATTTATTTTTGGTGTCCGGAATGTCATTAAAGGAAATATTGAATGGAGGCGAGCCTTTGTAATATTTATCGCTTTAAATCTGGGTATTTATGGATGGAGGATGCTCTATTACATATCCAATTTTTCTCAGGTACTAAGCACTACAGGCTATTTTGTGGTGTCCATAAATACCTTACTTCTATCCTTGGTGTTAAGTTTATTCGGCGCATTAGCGTACATTAATTGGGAAGTATTCGCGAGGGCTCAAAAAAGTGGTGAAATCCAGCTAGTTGACAATATTTGGCGTTTGAATATTTGGCTAAAAGAGTCGGGTCAGGCCTTGTTGCATGGGTTTTCACTGGGCTTCTTACTTTTGGGCGTTTTTATGACTTCTGCTTATGCAACGGGACAATATTTGTATCAGTATGATAGTGCTTTTGGCTTTACAGAAGCAGCAAACCGTCCTCAATGGCTGACCATGAATATATCATTGTGGACGACTACCTGGTTGGTTGGTTTTGCTCAGATAGGGTTTATAGTCTCTATGGTGCATTACTTTTTTAAGAATAAATGGGCAGCTGCCATAATTTCAACTATTCTTGTAACAGTTTTAATAACCGTATTAGGTCGGCTTATTGGAAGTCCTGGTGATTTGGTTTCTGATTTGCTGTTATATAGTGGTGTAGGAGTACTTGTCGTATTGATGTACACACGGTTCGGTTTGGTTACTACGAACACCTCTTGGTGGATATTTTCAGCTGTACTTATGCTAATGCCCTATACAGGTTCGGCAAACATAACCTTCCAATTAACTTTTTGGGCTCAGGTACTACTAATAGCTTGTATACCGCTTGCTGGCTTTATCATGTGCCGAAATGGAGATTCACTCCAGGAAGTCGAAGAATATGTACCTGAGTACCAAGAGCGTATAGCTCAACAACTTAGGGTAGAAAAAGAAATTGAGATTGCTCGTGAGAGTCAATATCAACTCATGCCATTACAACCACCGCAACGGGAAGGCCTTGATGTCTTTGGCTTTTTTCTTCCCTCTTTTGAAGTGGGTGGTGATTTTTATGACTATTTATTAACCACAGATCCCAATGAAGCATCCTCGGATGAATGGTTGATGATGGCCATCGTGGATGTTTCTGGGAAAGCAATGCGCGCTGCGATGCCAGCTATATTTACAAGTGGATTATTGTTATCGCGCATACGTGAAGATGATCCGCACAAGATATTAAGCGATGTGGCGCGCCCAATTTTTGAACGTACCGACAAAAGAACCTTCATCACCTGTGCCATTACGCGTTATAACCTGACGAAGAATGAGCTAATGTTAGCAAATGCAGGACACTGTAAACCTATTCTGCTACAGGATGGTAAAGCTAAGTTTTTAGATACCCCTGCTCCACGATATCCACTTGGAGTAATGGATCAAGTGGCATACCAATCTTCCATGGTAAAAGTAAAAAAAGGAGATGTCTTTTTGTTATATTCAGATGGTCTACCAGAAGCAGTGAACGACAAGGGAGAGCGACTAGGGTTTGATACTATTCCAAAAATGTTGGAGAAACTCGATACCCAGCAGCTTTGTGCTAAGGAAATTGCACTGCATTTCAAGAGATTTGTACAAAAGTACAGTAACTACCAATTAGTGGACGACACAACCTTAATCTGTTTAAAAATATGATAGAATAATTATGGCAGAAAAAAACAACCTGGAACTCAATCTGCCCCCACAGTTTGAATCCATAACAAAAAATATCAAGTGGATACTCATAGGCTTTGTGGGCCTAGTGCTAGTATTCTCTTCATTCTTTACGGTCGAACCGGAAGAAGTTGGAGTAATCACTCGTTTTGGGGAGTATCAAAGAGAAGCAGCTCCAGGCTTAAACTTTAAAATCCCTATTATGGAACAACTATTATTAGTTCCAGTACAGCGACAATTAAAGCAAGAATTTGGCTATCGAACGGCATCTGCAGGGGTTAATTCTACCTACAGAAAAGCAGGCTATGAAGGGGAATCATTGATGCTTACAGGCGACTTGAATTTAGCCGATGTAGAATGGGTAGTGCAGTACCGAATAAATGACCCATTCAGTTATTTGTTTAAAGTTCGCAATGCTGATGAGACCCTAAGAGATATATCTGAGGCTGCTATGCGTCAAATCGTTGGTGATCGAACGGTGAATGAAGTATTAACGGTAGGACGTGCCGATGTAGCCTCACAAGCAGAAGCTATTATCCAGGAGCTTTGTAATGAATACGAAATTGGACTGACCATTGAACAAGTGGTACTTCAGGATATTAATCCACCAGATCCCGTTAAGCCCTCATTCAACGGCGTAAACGAGGCTCAGCAGCAACGCGAAACGTTAATTAACCAAGCTCGTGCCGACTACAACCGGGTCATTCCACGTGCAGCAGGTGAGGCCCAGGAGACCATTCAGAAAGCAGAAGGGTATGCTCTAGATAGAGTAAACAGAGCCCAAGGGGAAGTATCCCGATTCAATGATTTATACGAGGAATATGTGAAAGCACCAGAGGTAACTAAACGGCGAATTTTCTTAGAAACCATGCAGAATGTTATACCCAACATGGGGCAGAAAATAATTACTGACGATGAAGGTAATTCCGTCATTCCATTGCTTCAGTTGCAGATGGATGGAGCTCGTAAAACTAATTCAAATAACAACAATAATAACTAAGAGGACCGATATGAAAAATTTCTCAAAAATAGGTACGACTATCCTCACATTCTTAGCGGTGATTGTTGTAATGGATGGTTTTTATGTGGTAGATGAAACGGAACAAGCTGTGATAACACAATTTGGTAATCCAGTTGGTGAGGCGGTAACCGAGCCAGGTCTCAATTTTAAAATACCCTTTATTCAAACGGCGAATTATTTTGAAAAGAGATATCTGGAGTGGGATGGTGACCGAAATCAGGTACCAACAAAAGATAAAAAATTCATATTTGTAGATACCTATGCTCGTTGGCAAATTACCGATCCGTTGCAATATTTCCAGCGGTTAGGTGATGAGCGTGGGGCACAGTCACGTCTGGATGATATTTTAGATGGTGAAACTCGAAATGCTATTGCTGCTCATGATCTCGTTGAATTGATTAGATCCACAAATCGTGAGCCCATATCAGAAGGAATAATAGCTGACATAGTAAATGATTCACTCGAGGTTATTGAGACAGGCCGAGATGAAATTCAAGAACAAATTCAAGAATTAGCGAATCAACGTGCTTCAGATCTAGGAATTGCTGTATTGGATTTTAGGTTTAAACGAATCAATTATGTGGAAGAGGTTCGCCGAACCGTCTATGATCGTATGATTTCGGAACGAAATAGAATAGCCGATAAATTTAGATCAGAAGGTCAGGGTGAGTCTTCTAGAATAAACGGTGAAAAAGAACGTGAATTGTTACGTATACAATCGGAAGCTTTCCGTGAGGCAGAGACCATACGGGGTAAAGCAGATGCAGAAGCAGCAGCAATTTATAACCAGTCTTATAACCGGTCACGATCTGCTAGAGAATTGTATGACTTTACCAAGAGTATGGAAGCATATATCAGCACTATTGATAAGGAAACCTCTCTAATAATTTCTACCGATAGTGAGTTTTATAAGTTCCTGAATACCATTGATCAGTAATTAAATAGCCAGCACTCCATAGAACGAACTCAGGTTCTATTCGTAAGCTTGCTCAAAATATCTTACAAAAAAGGCACACATCCCTTAGAATAGTGCCTTTTTATTTACCAAAATGTCGAGGTCATCGAATGTTTGGTGGTTAAATATTATCCTATTTCAACGGGTTCGCGATAAGGGTCAAATGACATATCCAATAGTTCACTCAGAATACCTTTGGCATTTTCTGTAGAGATGATGGCCCCAAGCTTAATAAGAATACTATATAAACCCGTATGCACCCGGCTAGTATACAAGAAGTGCTTTGAACCTCTTACTTCGTTGGAAAGGGGTGCTTCTTTAGTGAAATGCCTTATTTCATTGTCAAAATCAGGATTGCTGAAATCGAAGTAATCGTAACGGTATGGTTTAGAAAACATTATGCCGTAATTCCGAGCAAAATTATAGTACTCATCCTCTTTGGACTGTATTTTGGCAATTGGATTAATCACTTCCAGCTTTGTATAAAGCTCGCGTATGGCCTGCTGATCATTGGCTAAGTGGCAGGGTAATAATTTCAAATAATTTGTGAAGAATTCTTCCGGAAACAGCTTAACACAACCAAAATCAATAATTCCTAATTTTCCATCGTTGGTGAACAAAAAATTTCCTGGATGTGTATCGGCATGCACATACCCTCCGATACGTAATTCCTCGTGAAAAAACTCCCAAATAAGTTGCCCGAAGTGATTACGCTCCTCTTGTGAGGGTTGCTCCTTTAAAAAATCACCTAAATGTCGCCCTTCAACATAGCTCATGCATAAAACACGTTCTGTTGAATACTCTTCAATCCAATCCGGGATTTCAAAACGTTCACTGCCAAAACGTTCTTTGAAGGCCTTTATTTGACTTCCTTCATGGGTATAATCCGTTTCGATGAGAAGGGTAGAGCGTATTTCCTCAAAATAGGGATCTATCTCATGACCATTTTTAGTGATTCTGCGAGCCAATGATTTGGCAACGGCCATATCCGAATCAATAGTTTCTCGCACATTAGGATATTGAATTTTTATTGCGACTTTTCTCCCATCTTTAAGCTCCGCTTTATGAACTTGGCCTATGGAGGCAGCGGCAAAGGCGTCGGCTTCAAACTGTGCAAAAATCTGCTCTGGGTAACCTCCCAGCTCCCTTTTTATGATAGCTCGTACTAAGGATTTACTAATAGGGGGTACACTATATTGCGCTTGAGTCATAACCTCTGCAAACTCTTCAGGCAAAAATCCTTGATCCATACTCATGCCTTGAGCAATCTTGAGTGCCGTCCCTCGTAATTTGGTGAATTCCTTAAACACTTCTCGAGCATTTTCAGAGTGAAAATCCTTGGCACTATCCTCCTTCCCTGTAATTTTTTTCTTGAGATAACGCTGGGCATAATTAGTTCCAACTTTCAGGCCAGTCTTGGCAATTATTCTGCCACGCTCAAATTTGGATGATGGAAAATCGCTCATGATTTAGATCGGAAAGTGGTGTTTAGGGTGGTATATAAATATTTACTAAAATCGAAGCTCTTATCGATTAGCTCACTATACAAAACGTCTTCAAACAGGCTGCAAGCCCTATCAACCAGCCCAGTGGTACGTTCCTTACTGGTTGATGTGTCCCGAATCCAAAATTCTACCAGTGCAATATATTGGCTGGTCATCCAGCGATAAAAAAGTGGGCGAGTGACGAGACCAGCAGTAATGGATAGATTACCATCACGAGTTAGAAAATCTTTATACACAGCGGAAACTTCGTCAGCAAAATCACTCTTGACGCCTTTACAGGCTACTAATCGAGTAAATGTTTCTTTTACAAAATGTTCATGATCAGCAAACATTTCTAGCATTGTATAGATGAAATTACCGAGTTTTTCACTAATTACTAATCGATGAAAGTCCTCTATTTCATCGATCATTACCCAATATTGAAATACCATTGCTGGGTAGGCATAAGCAAGTACAGCATCTTTGCTTGGAAATAGTTCATAAATCTTTGCGGCGCTCATTTCGCTGGTATTAATGAGATCTCGCATACTCAGACGACCTTTTTTCTGGTACAACTCAGCTCCCAATAAACTCAACTCGATTTTGGATGTTATATAGTCCGTATTATTTTCCTTCATGTACGCTCAGGGAATAAATCTTAATGAATAGATATCTAATAAATAGTTTGAATGATTACGCGAGTGCTTTAGTTAAAATATCAGTATGAGATATTCACATATAACACGTACGAGACACAATAATTCAACAAACAGTTGCAATCTTCGCTTCGTTCAAGTCTTCGAGTATATTTTAGGAAAAACCTAATCTTACTGTTATACCATTAATCCATGGAAAAAAATCACCGGCGTGACGCGCTATTTTTGACTCTATCAGGGATCTTTTTAACCTCTCTTGTATTGGGTAATGTCATTGGTACTACCAAATTTGTGACAATATTTAGCCTAGAACTACCTGCCTGGTTAGAAGCTTTAACGCCTGAACTTGTAAGAAGCGGTAGTACCTACACCATGAGCGTGCCAGCAGGTGTGATTGCGTATCCATTTACTTTTCTTGCGACGGATTTAATCAGTGAACTTTTTGGGCGTAAACGAGCCCAGATGTTGGTTTGGGTTGGCTTCGGAATGAACGTTTTTATGCTCATACTCATGAGTGTTAACCACTGGCTGCCCAATTCTGCAGGAGTCAGTGGCGGGCTAGATTTATTTGAAGGAGTATATCAATTCATGGTTGGTAACACCATTGCGTCAATGATTGCTTATTTAATTGCACAAAGTGTGGATGTTCGTATGTATCATTTTTGGAAGCGTCTAACAAAGGGCAAGCATCTTTGGCTAAGAAACAATGCTTCAACCACGGTTAGTCAGCTTGTAGATTCAACCGCTATAATTACCATACTATATCTTGCGGGTAATCTGGGTGATGCTATTGATAATGTGGGCGCAGTTATCATACTTATTCTTAATTCTTATCTATTTAAGTTCTTTTTTGCCTTATTTGATACCCCGATTATGTATCTAGGAGTTCGTTTGCTCAGAAACTATGATGAAGATAAGATAGACGAGTCTAGCCTAGGCTGACTATTTCCAAGTCGCCCAATGTTTTTTAGAAAAAAACAGAAAATAAATTTGGTATAGTGTTCTTCTTCGTCGTAAATTTGCAATCCTTTCGACAAAACAATTTGCTGTTTAAATCTTTGTGGTTTGATCAGCTTTTTTTGTCTTAAGACGACATGTTCTTTAACATATTGAGCATAAAACAGATTGTTTGTGCGAGCTAGA
>JAYPBC010000017.1:0-33176 GCA_038124025.1 Balneola sp.
AAAATTCAGAATTAATTTCTATTGCACCTTCATAGATACCTTTGGTATAACCATTTGATAACCCTTCTTTCTTACCAATAAAGTAGCTTAGAAATAGAGTTATACTGCTTATTAATAATACTATTACCTCCACAAATCCCACTAGAATATGACCTTAGCTGCAAAAGCTTATGCAATGACTATCTATGCATGGCCTAGTGAAGCATAACTATGGGTAAAATCATGTAATTATTGGAACGAAATATGCCTGCTATACTTTATAAAGAAAGTTTTATTGTTAATGTTTTTTTGCAATCACATAGATCAAATAGCTGTAATTTTATTCCCACTAGTTGACGAGCGCCGCTCTACGTATTAATTAGATGTTAACGTAATTATTAGCAACTAAAGGCACCGCCAGCAAAAATATCATCAAACGACGAAATAAGATGGCATGATGAGTTCACATTCTTATCAAAACCATCCCATAACCTTATTGCTAGACTATACCTGATGAACCAAAACGTATTTATTTACTCTCAATGGCAAGCATTTGCTCACAATGCGCTTTTCCTGTTCATCCTAACCGCGATCAGCCTATCATTATCCACCCAAGTTTCAGCACAACTACTAAGTCCTGGAACTAATAAATCCGAATCACAAATCGAACAAGTACCAGATCCTGAGACATTAATTAATGTGTTTTTGGATTGTAGGGGATGCCGTGAGGGTTTTATTAAAAGTGAAATTGGGTTTGTGAATTTCGTGAGAGACATGGCAGACGCCGAAGTACATCTAATCATAACCAATAGAAGAACTGCCTCCGGTGGAACCCAATACCAACTCTCATTTTTGGGATACAAAAGCTATGCAGACATAAATCAAAACTTAACCTATACTTCCTTCGATTCAGATACCTATGATGAAGAGCGTAATGGACTCCTCAAATATGTGAAACTGGGCTTGATTCCTTTTTTAAGCGAGAAAGATGCCCTCAATGACTTTGAGCTAAACTATACCGGTGACCTTAGAGGTATCCCCGCCGATAACGAAGATAAATGGAATAATTGGATTTTTGAGATAGGTAGTAACGGCTCAATAAATGGCGAAGAGAATCAAAAAACTCTGGTTATTGAAAACCGAATTAATGTTAGGCATACAACTGAAACTTGGAAGTTTAGGCTGTGGTTTAACAATAATTACAGACGAAGGACATTTACTACTAGAGACTCTCTAAACAACAAAACTTATGACGAATTCATAACAGAGAGACAATATGTATATGGACAATTGGTCTACTCTTTGAGTGAACACTGGTCAGTAGGTACTTATTTCGGCGGACGTTCATCTACCAGAGAGAATATTGATTTATCATATGGTATTGCCCCTACTGTTGAATACTCATTTTATCCTTACAGTGAATTTGCACGAAGAGAAGTTACTCTTAGGTATGGCATAAATCCACAGAAAGTTTTTTACACTGAAAAGACTATCTATGGTAAGTCAGAAGAAACATTGTTAGAACAAGAGTTAAACTTTAACATGGACTATACCAAGCCCTGGGGGAGTTTAATGGCGTCTATGGAGGGAACTACTTATTTACACGATTTGAGTAAAAATAGATTTAATGTTGAGTTTGAATTAAGTATGAGAATAATCAGAGGTTTATCAGTATTTGTTAATAGCGAATACTCAATTATTAACAACCAATTGTCACTTTCTGCAGGAGGCGTCACTGATAAAGAAGCCATCGCTAATACTCGTCAGCAAGCTACTTCCTATTCGTATAGTGTAAGGGCCGGGTTTGAAATTAGTTTTGGATCTATTTATGATAGTGTGGTAAACACCCGCTTCTAAAGCACAACTTACAGCCCACTATTACATGCGCAAATTATTCAGTGAAGAGGCCTCATCAACAACAGAGGCTTCACTAAAGACATCCTCTTCCAACTCGAAGGATGAAACCAATAGATTGGATGTCAAATCACTCACCAAAGATGAACTCTTAGCCTATTGCGCCGAACGTGGCTGGCCACGATTTCGGGCGGATCAACTTTTTCAGTGGCTCTATCAAAAAGGAGTGAATGAGTTTGATGAGATGACCAATCTTCCAAAAAAAATGCGCGAATATCTCCAAAAGCACGCCTACATCAACCGCATAACACCCTCTGTACAGCAACAATCCAAAGATGGAACCATTAAGTTCTTGTTTCAACTCAACGACAGGGGAGAGAACAATAAAATCGAGGCGGTGCTCATTCCGGATTTTTATCCCGATGGGGCTGCGAATCGCCTAACCGTCTGCGTGAGCTCTCAAGTTGGCTGCGTATTTGGCTGCCGATTTTGCGCAACCGGTAAAATGGGTTTTTTCCGCAATTTAAGTCATGGTGAAATAGTCGATCAGGTACAATATATCAATGAAGTTGCCTTAGAGCAGTACGGAAAAAAAATTACTAACATCGTATACATGGGAATGGGTGAGCCTCTTCACAACTACCAAGCCATCACCCAGTCTGCCGCTATTATATCCGATCCCCTCAGTATAGAATTATCTCCGAAAAGGATTACCGTATCTACAGTCGGGCTCACCAAACAAATAAAAAAATTAGCCGACCAGCAGCAGCCTTTTAATCTAGCTATCTCGCTGCATGCCGCTATTGACGATAAGCGTGATAAAATTATGCCCATTAACAGCTCAATGAATTTAGTAGAGCTCAAACAAGCGGTACTGTATTACTACAAAGCCACTGAAAGAGCCATCACCTATGAGTATCTTCTTTTTGACGAGTTCAATGATTCAAAAGAGGACGCCGACGCACTTGCCACCATAGTAGGCTGGGCCCCTAGTAAGGTGAACATCATTATGTACAATAATGTGGCCGGAGTAGCCCTTCATCGAGCTCGTGAGGATAGACTTGATCGTTTTATGAACCGATTATTAAAGCATAAAATCCGAGCAACTGTACGCCGTTCACGGGGTGATGATATTGACGCAGGCTGTGGACAATTAGCTATTCGCGAAGGAGCACCTCGAGGTAAAAGCATCGCATAGAGCTGCTTGACATTAAAGCTGCCTGATATCTGAAGGCATCGCTTAAACAGCCAAATAACTGGAGGCTTTACCTACTTAGTAGCACCTTGTTTGAGCGTACATATTGGCTCAAATAGTTGCGGTTAGTCAATAATATGAAAAAAGCGATTCATTCTTGGCAAGCCATTATTCAATGACATCCAGACAATACCCGCTCTTCCTATTATATGATCTTTGGGCACAAAGCCCCAAAACCTTGAGTCTTCACTTGAATCGCGATTATCTCCCATGGCAAAATAATAATCCTGCTGAACCACATAGCGATTCGTTTGCACCCCATTAATAGTAAATACCCCACCCTGAGTTTGCACCTGATTTCCTTCGTAACGCTCAATTAGGTCTTTATATACAGGCCAATTGGTTGCATTCAACAGAACTTCTTGTCCTTCGAAAGGAACAACTATGGGGCCGAAGTGATCCGGATTATTAAACGCACGAGAAAAATAACCCGCACTTTGAGTATAGGCAGAAACAATCTGATTAGCTGGGATAACGGTCGGATAGAGGGTGTCGGTCTGTGCCCAAGAAGCTACTTTTTTGGCCGCTTCGTCGGTTAAATTTACCCGGTACTCAACATTAGATACCTGCTGAAAATAGCGACTGCTAGCACCTATGGTGCCCGCATCAATCTCCTCCATTTTGGCATTGGTGAGCCTAAGCCCTTCCTTTAAGACTAAGGTGTGGAATTTCTGAACCCCATTGTGAATAGGTTCACCCTCTCCATTGACAAACAATACTTTGTCTTTGAATTCTAGAGTATCACCAGGAATTCCAACCGCTCGCTTAATATAATTTGTTTTTTGAGATATAGGCTTTACTTCCCAGGGCACATTAAACACAAATACGTCATTTCTAGCAATAGAACGGTAACCCGGAAAACGAGTGAATGGTAGCCTGACACCTGGTAAACACCACTGGGTGAAGGGCACACAAACCGACATAGGAGTTCGCGCACCGTATGCTGCGTTGGATACAATCAAAAAATCGCCAATTAATAGATCTTTCTCCATAGAACCAGTCGGAATCTTATAAGATCCAAACAAGAAGGCCCTAAGTATTGCTGCTACGATAAAGGCAAAAAGAAAGGCATCCAACCATTCACGCAGTACTGACTTGGGAGTTAGCTCTTGCCTGGTTTTATCCGCTTCTTTCGAAGATGAGGAGGCGGGTTCCTTGGAAGAATGAGAAGTTTTCAATGCTAAGTAGTTGTTAGTGGATGTTACGGTATTTTTTATAAGACCAGCTGGCCAGTCAATCCGACGAATATATGTGCTTATTATACTCGGTTCGAAACATTAATACAATCGTATGTGAGAGGGTTTATCCACTTCAATTTTTGTATACTCACCATCCTGATAACGAACTTCGTACCACTGCTCACGTTCTGGGGAATAGAAATAATCTAAATAGGCTTTGGGCTCGGCCTCCAATAAATGCTTGGTCAAACTCCGTTTAACAGCGGGCATTAAATCGATGAAGCGACTAGCACCCACATACACCAAACCGTCCGCGAACGGCCCATCCAAGTCTAATATCATCATGGGTATTTCCCCGTCTACAACAAACCAATACTCAAACTGTATAGCCTTGCCCGCTCGCAGCTTGCCACCCTGCACGATATCCTCTATAGTTTTTGTGGGTGATCCAAATACCGATTCCAATCGAGCTCGTAATTCAATAGCCGGCACACGATCTAATTCGTTATAATTAAATCCCTGCCCGGTCCACTTTATATCCTTAAAGTTTGCTTCAAACTCTGCAGCATCCTCTGTGGAGACTTTTTTGATCACAGGCTCTTCAAATTGGGCATATATATTGGATGTACTTACCACCATAATGAGGAAAAAAACCGCTACCGCAACTTTAAATGTAAATAAGGACGAACTCTCTTTACGGGCTAGTTGTTCTGTATTCAACAATGTAGACATAGGAGCTTCGTTAGCTTTAATTCTGGTTTATACTTATCGGTCATCGTCGTCCATGGATAGAACTGCCAAGAAGGCTTCTTGTGGAATTTCCACGGCACCTACTTGTTTCATACGCTTCTTACCCTCTTTTTGTTTCTCTAATAACTTCCTCTTACGAGTAATATCTCCACCGTAACATTTCGCCGTAACATCTTTGCGAACGGCACGGACCGAATCACGAGCAATAATACGAGAACCAATAGCTGCCTGTACTGCCACTTCGAATTGTTGCCTAGGAATAAGCTCTTTTAACTTGGCGCATACTTTTCGTCCTTGGTAGTAGGCCTTATCTCGGTGAGAGATAGACGACAATGCATCAACTTGATCTCCATTTAATAAGATATCCAGACGCACTAATTGACCAGGGCGGTACTCAATAAACTCATAATCCAAGGATGCATAGCCGCGGGTACCGGACTTTAATCGATCATAAAAATCGAACACTACTTCAGCCATGGGTAATTCATACGAAATTTCTACCCTATTATTCTGCATAAACATTTGGTTTACATAAATACCTCGTCGCTCCTGACACAGTTTCATTATGGGACCGATATATTCCGCAGGAGTGATGATATTCGCCTTGATGTAGGGTTCATATATAGTATTTATTTCTCCTGCTTCAGGCATCTGACTTGGGTTATCTACCCTAATCTTTGATTTGTCTTCAAGTTCAACCTCATACTGAACGTTAGGTACAGTGGTGATTATATCAATGTCGAATTCCCGATCCAAACGCTCTTGAACTATTTCCATATGCAATAAGCCAAGGAAACCAGCCCTAAAACCAAAACCTAAGGCTTGAGAGGTCTCAGGCTCATAAGTCAAAGATGCATCATTTAGTTGAAGTTTTTCTAAGGCCGACCGTAAGTCCTCGAAATCTTCCGATTGAGTCGGAAAAATTCCACTAAATACCATCGGTTTGGCTTCTTGATAGCCAGGAATTGGCACCGTAGCCCCATTCTTTACATGGGTGATGGTATCCCCCACACGCACATCTTGAAGTGATTTAACGCTTCCAATCACATAGCCTACATCACCAGCCCGAAGCTCCTGAGTAGGCTCATAACTCATGCGCAAATAGCCTACATCTTCGGCATTATACTCCATATCATTGGCCATGAACCGGAACCGCTCCCCTTTTTTCAACACTCCTTCCATCACACGGACGTAGGCAACTGAGCCACGATACGTATTGAAAATAGAATCAAAAATTAAAGCACGTAAGGGTTTTTCAACTTCTTGTTTGGGCTCGGGTACTCGCTCAGCGATGGCTTCTAAAAGTTCCGGAACTCCTTCTCCTGTTTTCCCAGAAACATGAAGTATTTCGTCTATTGAACATCCAAGTAAGTCGACCACTTGTTGGCCAACCCCTTCGGGATCGGATGAGGGTAAATCTATTTTATTGAGCACAGGTATTATCTCAAGTCCCTGTTCAATGGCTTGGTATAAATTTGAAATAGTTTGTGCTTCAATACCCTGGGTGGCATCCACAACTAAAATAGCGCCTTCACAGGCCTTCAGTGCTCTTGAAACCTCATAGGCAAAGTCAACATGTCCAGGAGTATCAATTAGATTATAGAAATACTTATCTCCGTTTGGACGCTCGTAGTTCAGTTTTATAGCATGGCTTTTTATCGTAATGCCACGCTCGCGTTCAAGGTCCATATCATCGAGCATCTGCTCCTGCATTTGACGTTCGGTAATGGTACCGGTAATCTGTAGTAGCCGATCTGCTAAGGTGCTCTTTCCGTGATCAATATGAGCGATGATGCAAAAATTCCTGATATCAGACATATATTAAAAGGTATACATTAACCGAAACCCCCAGCTTTTGGAGTATTCTTGATGAACAACGCTACTTCTCTGGACTAAGCAACTCTATGTGAAACCTAAAACGTTCTTGCTCTAGAGACATCATTTCGTAGGTCTCTTTGATCAACTTAAATACTTCGTTAGGCTCTCCAATCACCGTAGAAGAAAGATATCCTACCTCAATTTTCACGTCATACTGTGCTAAATGTTCCAACAAATCTTGAACCAACTCGGTCGGGTTGTGTGTAGCTAAAGGAATGTAGGTAATCTGAGCGATTGTATGCATAGTGTAGAATTACGTTTATTGAAATAATATAGCATTAAAGCAGTAAAAATTCTGTTGCATTAACTGCTTTTCGCAGGAATAAAATTCCCATTCCCCCTTTGAAATTTAATGTCTATATTTGGTGCTATTAAATGAAATACTTAGCACTCTATACGACCCTTTTGCACACCTCCTTACATGCCCATCATGTTCATTTTAGGGGATTTGTGCACGTTCATCCCTGCTAATCACCCGATGGTTTCCCATTCGACTGATTTTACGCGCAAATCCCCTTCTCTGACTCACCTGCGCAAGACCACTCATTTCCACCCAATTTTTTTATTACTCTTATGAACCGATCACTTGACCACACGACCTCATTACGTATTGCCATTCAAAAAAGTGGCCGTCTAACCGATAAGACCATAGATTTACTTCACGGAATTGGAATAGAATTCGATAACTACAAGCGAAATCTTATGGTTAAAACTCGAAATTTTGATGTTGAACTACTTCTGCTTCGCGACGATGATATTCCCGAATACGTTCAAGATGGAATTTGCGATTTGGGCTTTGTTGGAGCTAATGAAATATTTGAAAAGGATTCTAAGGTGAACGTTTTAAGAGGGCTAAACTACGGTAATTGCCGTCTAGCAGTTGCCTCCCCAAAAGATACTGAACTCATAGATCCCGCTCATTTTGACGGAAAAAAAATAGCCACCTCCTATCCCTTTTTAACTAAGCAATTCTTCGAAAATGTAGGGGTATCCATTGAAATAGTGGAAATTTCAGGGGCCGTTGAGATCACCCCGCAGCTACAGGTAGCCGATGCCATCTCCGATTTGGTATCCACCGGCGGAACCCTAAAAGCCAATGGACTGGTTGAACGTTTTACCATTTTGGAATCCGAAACTAAGCTCATTCAAACCCAACAGGCCCTTTCGGAGGGTAAACAGCAACTCATTCAGAAATTTTTACAGCGCATCGATGGGTATCAGACAGCAAAAAAAAGCAGATACATACTCATGAATGCACCTACCGAATCCGTAGAAACCATCAAAGCACTGTTACCTTCGATGAAAAGTCCGACCATTATGCCCTTAGCCGAAACAGAGATGGTCGCCATTCACAGTGTTATTCCTTATGATCAATTTTGGGATGTGATGGAACAGCTTCAGGATGCAGGCGCTTCCGATATTGTCATGTTACCGATAGAAAGTATGATTGCCTAAGCAACATCTAATTCAATGCCCGAAATGCTCAAACAATATACCTTTACCGACCTATCTAGCGCAGAAACTAAGGCCTTATTAAAACGTCCAAAAATGGATTTTGAGGCCATTTTCAAAAACGTTCTACCCGTAATTGACCGAGTTGCCGAACAAGGGGACCAAGCCGTGATTCATTGGAATACTCAGTTTGATGGGCAAAGTGCGGATCCAATTGTATGTTCTCCAGCCACCGAAGACGCCACACTTAGCGTTGCTGTTCAACAGGCCATCGACGTAGCTTTTGCAAATATAGAACAATTCCATCGTGCCCAACAACAATCCGTCCTACAGGTTGAAACTATGCCTGGGGTAACGTGCGAAAAACATACCCGAGCTATTGAATCCGTAGGTCTATATGTTCCTGGAGGTACCGCTACACTTCCCTCTACCGCTATGATGTTGGCTATCCCTGCCATGATTGCTGGCTGCCCAACACGCGTGTTAGCCTCCCCTCCTGGTGCAGATGGCAAACTGGCCCCTGAGATCGTGTACATAGCCCGAAAAGCAGGCGTTACACATTTACTAAAAGCGGGCGGAGCTCAGGCCATTGCAGCGATGGCATATGGAACCCAAAGTGTGCCAAAAGTTGATAAACTCTTCGGCCCGGGAAACCAATATGTAACCGCGGCGAAAATGCTGGTTCAACAATCAGAAGCGCAGGTAAGTATCGACATGCCAGCCGGCCCCTCGGAAGTGCTGATCATTGCTGATGGCCAAGCGCGGCCCGATTTTGTAGCGGCTGACCTGCTCTCACAAGCCGAGCACGGAGCAGATTCCCAAGTAGTGCTTTTGTTCACGCCAGACTTTGCCGTTGAAGAACTAACAAGACAGCTCGAAACTCAGCTCAAGCAACTTCCTAGAATGGACTTGGCTACAAAAGCGCTACAAAACTCTTTTGCTTTAGCGTGTCCAGACGTATCAACAGCTCTCAATTTTTCCAACCAATATGCTCCCGAGCACCTTATAATCAATGTAGCAGAACCAGAAAAAACTCTCCCATCCATTCAACATGCAGGATCGGTATTCCTAGGAGCCTATACCCCTGAAAGTGTTGGGGATTACGCCTCGGGAACCAACCACACCCTACCAACCTATGGCTACGCGCGCATGTATTCTGGAGTGCATCTCGCTTCTTTTCAGAAATCGATGACCGTGCAGCAACTAAGCACTACCGGTCTTCAGCATGTGGGACCAAGCGTCGAAATACTGGCAGAAAGAGAAGGACTCCAGGCTCACAAAAACGCGGTTAGCATTCGTTTAAAACACCTATCTTCCACTCATGAATAAGTCATTTTCACTCACCGACTGGGTTCGTCCCAATATTCAGGAACTCACCAGCTATACCAGTGCGCGTGATCAATACGGGCAAGATGAGGGCATTTTACTCGACGCAAATGAGCTAGGCTTAGGTGCTGCCCTCCCCAAATCATCCTATGCTGGTCCTAGTGATTCTCTACACAGGTATCCAGATCCCTATCAGCGCAAGCTACGGGCCGCAGTTGGTAAACTCAGAGGCCTTGATCCCGATCAAGTATTTACTGGAAATGGCAGCGATGAAGCGATTGACCTTATCATCCGGCTATTTTGCGAAGCCGGAAAACACCGCATCTTATGTACTCCACCCACCTATGGAATGTATAAAGTGAGTGCACGCATTCATGATATCGAGGTCGATGATGCCCCTTTACATCCTGATTTTGGCCTAAATCCAACGGCCATCATCAACGCCATTAGCCCCCAGACTCGCGTTCTATTTTTGTGCTCGCCCAACAATCCCACGGGGAACCAAATGTCGGAAGCCGATCTGGTATATATCTGTACCCATGCCCCGTGCATCGTCGTTATTGATGAAGCCTACATCGACTTTGCACAATCCCAAAGCATGACCAAAGCGCTCGCCGAATTTCCTAATCTTATCGTACTTCAGACCCTCTCGAAGTCGTTTGGTTTGGCAGGAATACGTTTGGGGATCGCCTTGGCTTCAAAAGAAATCATTGCCTATTTCGACAAGATAAAAGCTCCCTATAACGTAAACAGCCTAACCGCAAAGGTAGCCTTATCGGCATTACTTCAGCCCGAAATCATGCAGGCTAAGGTGCAAGAAACACTCCAAGAGCGGGACTATGTCACCAAACGCTTAGAACTACTCAAGCAACAACTGGTTGATTCACCCATCGCCCTTGGAACTATTTTTCCTTCGCAAGCTAACTTTGTCCTCTTTCAAATTGACCAGGCACTGCGTATTCAACAGGCCTTAGCAGAGCAAAAAGTAATCCTGCGCTATCGGGGAAACGAGCTCCATTGCGAAAACAGCCTACGCCTGAGCATAGGAAGCCGAAGCGAAAATAACGCTTTCTTTGAAGCGCTTATTACCGTTCTTGGGTACCAAGGTCCAAGGTATAAGCAGATGATTGAGTTGCTCGATTTACAACCAACACACTCGAGCGTAAACCCAGTGAAGACCGCTCATAACCATATTCTAGAGCAAAACACCGATGCCAATCTGAGCTCGAAATCGTCCCGAAGGGCTACGATTCGCCGTCATACCAACGAAACCAAGATCGACATCACCCTCAATTTAGACGGCACTGGAGTGCACCAAATATCAACCGGTTTACGATTTTTTGACCACATGCTCGAACAAATAGCCCGGCATGGGCTCATCGACCTTGATATACAATGTCAGGGTGATTTGGACATAGACGAACACCATACCATAGAGGATGTTGGCATCGCGCTGGGTCAGGCACTATCGCAAGCTTACGGAGATAAACGAGGAATTGACCGCTATGGATTCGTATTACCCATGGACGAGGCTCGCGCGACGGTCGCATTGGACCTTTCGGGTCGTCCTTACCTCGTGTTCAACGCAAGCTTTACGCGAGACTATGTAGGGGATGTTCCCACTGATATGATCGAACACTTTTTTTACAGCCTGGCCACCCACATGCAAGCCACCTTACACCTCGATGTACTAGGCTCAAACGATCACCACAAAGTAGAGGCCTGTTTCAAAGGCCTTGCGCGTGCGTTGAAACAATCAATTGAATACAATCCTAGAATCTCAGGACAAATACCCAGCTCCAAGGGAAGTTTATAATACCTAGTATCCATGATTGCAGTCATTTCATATAAAGCCGGAAATTTAGCTTCTGTGCAGCATGCCCTAAATCGAGGTCAAATCCCCTATTATTTGGCCAAATATCCAGAAGAACTTGACCGGGCAGATGGGATTATTTTCCCTGGTGTAGGCCATGCTTCCTCCGCAATGGATTCGCTGGCAGAACAGCAGCTCATTAGCTATCTGCAGAAGACTACCAAACCCCTTCTTGGCATTTGCGTTGGCATGCAACTCCTTTTTGACAAATCGGATGAAGCCACTCCCAATGGCAACCCAACACAGGCCTTAGGCTGTTTAAGCGGAAGCCTGAAACGCTTCGAAACAGGCGGAAACAAAGACTACAAAGTGCCGCATATGGGTTGGAACCAAATTAACTACTCCAACGCTCATCCCCTGTTTAACGGTATACCATCGGGTAGTACCTTTTACTTTGTGCACTCCTACTTCGCTCCCATCACCCCGTGGACCCTGGCTACTTGTGAGTACATTCAAGAATTTTCAGCGGTAGTGGAACGTGATAACTATCTAGGTGTGCAATTTCATCCAGAAAAAAGTGGCCCTATTGGAGCCCAATTATTAGACAATTTTTACGAAATCGTACGGAGCCAAACATGCACGTAATCCCAGCAATAGATCTTCTAGATGGAGCTTGTGTACGCCTTCATAAAGGAGATTATGACCAAGCCACTGTATACAACAAAGACCCTCTAAGTCAAGCTAAAATTTTTACTGAGGCAGGCTTCAGCCATATTCATGTGGTGGATCTAAATGGAGCAAAGCAGGGTGAATTTGTCAATCTAGGACACATCCAAGAAATGATACACCAACTGGGGCTCTCAGTCCAGACTGGGGGAGGGATACGGAACTTCGAAGGCGCTAAAAAACTACTCGATGCCGGTCTATCCAAGGTTATTTGCAGTTCTATGGCTATACAGAATGAAGCTGAATGGTTACAATTAGTGCGTGAGTATCCGCAGCACTCTATTCTAGGCTTAGATCTAAAAAACGGCCAAATGGCCTTCGGTGGCTGGCTAGAAACAGCTACTGAAGCTCCAGAATCTATGGTAGAACGCATGCAAAAGCAGGGTTTACAAGAGGTGCTATGCACCGATATATCCAAGGACGGAACCTTAAGTGGCACTAACCTAGATTTATACGTACAATTAAAGAGCACGTTTCCTGAACTTCGTTGGATTGCTTCTGGTGGGGTGAGTGGAGTTGGTGATCTGGAAGCCTTACACCATGCTGGTATAGATGCTGTTGTGGTTGGAAAGGCGTATTATGAAGGACTTTTGAATCTAGAAGAAATGGCTTATTGGAATTCAAAATAATAGTAGTGGAAGGCTTGACAGGTTGGATAGGCTGCAGTGAACGTTGCAATGAACGCTGTAATAAACGATAATATATATGCTGCAATAAACTCTCCAATGAAAGCTGACAACTACTTCGTATGTTGCCTATGAAATGATCTAACACCGCATCATGAACATATTCAATAAATTTGGCTTAGGCCCAAAAAAACAACAGACTCTACCTTTAAAAGGGGAAAAACTAAAGAAAGAAGAAGAGGCCTACAGCCTCAAGAAAAATCCTTATATCCGGTGGACTATTTTTGGGGTTTTCATCCTAATTTCAATTCTGTCATTACCTCGTAGCGAGGTCAGAATCACAACCAACTACACCACGGGGCAACCCTGGCGCGCCGATGATTTGACCGCGCCCTTCACCTTTGCTATCAACAAAACGCAAACCGAGGTTGAACAAGAACGCACGGATATACAGCAGCAAATCCCCCCAGTTTTTGTGGTGGATAACACCGCTCAGGTGAGTATTCAGTCCGAAATCGATTCTATTTTTATTAGTACGCAAGCCCTACTTCAAGCCTATCACCAATGGCAGCTGTCCAAAGCCAATAACAGTCCGACCGCCACAGAAGACAGTGTACGTTTCTCCAATGAACTACAAAATACCTCTCTTGGACTCACCGACCCATCCCTAGAATTATTGATGCAAAGCTATCACCAAGTTGCTGGTGATGCGGTAAACTTCAAAGAAAATCAAATTTTTAGCAGCCCCAATTTTGTCGGTAACAAAGTAAAAAACACCCTCATTGCCCTACTCAACAGCTTATTAAACCAAGGCATTGTGGATGTGAATAAGTCAATGGTGGGCTACGATGTTTTTACGCTACTCAATATATCTGCCAGTACCGAACAAGCCATGAACATCGCCCGTGTTCGAGACTTGCGAGAAGCTAATGAATATAGCTTGGTACAAATAAATGCTCGTTTAAACACCGAAGAAACCCGACTGGCTGTTGAAATCTACAATAAGGTGATGAAGGCGAACTACTTAAACAACCCATCCCGTCATCAACAACGTATCAACGAAGCTATAGCAAATATTTCTCCCACTAAAGGCGCTATTGCACAGGGTCAGGTTATTGTTCGACGCGGAGATATAGTTACCGAGCAAATTGCCAATACTCTGGAAAGTCTAGACGCCGCTCGAACGCTAAATGCCTCCACTTTCGAACGATATCTACGCCTGCTTGGCGGAATAACCTTGGTCGTGGTAATCAGTTTTGTTTTCTATATCTATCTGCATCTCTACCGCCGAAAAATATTTGACGACAACGCCCAATTCCTACTCGTTTTCTTGGTCATGAGCTTGATTACCGCTCCGGCTGGTGCGCTGCTATATTTTGATTTGGTGCATCCACTCATCATACCCATTGCCATTGCTCCCATTATTCTGACCATTATTTTTGATTCCAGAGTAGGCATCATCGCCTCTCTCACTCTAGCCTCGCTCATAGGCTTGGTACACGGATACGACTTTGAATACACCATCTCTTCCATTGTTGCCTGCTCTATGGGGGTGTTTTCGGTGCGGGATATCAGGGATCGTTCCCAATTTTTCTTCGGCACACCGAGTATCGTCTGGGGAACTTTTCTACTCACCTTAGGAGCATTCAGCCTTGCTAAAATGGATAGCTTGAACGTAATGACCAACTACCTATTCTACATAACGATAAGCTCTGTACTTATTCTGTTTACCTATCCGCTTATCCTACTCATCGAGAAACTATTTGATGTGGTCACCGATTTCACCCTACTCGAATTGGGGGACACCAATCAGCCTCTGCTCAAAGAACTCATGAATAAAGCACCTGGAACCTTTCACCACAGTATGCATGTGGCTAATCTCGCAGAAACAGCTGCTTCAGCCATTGGTGCTAAAGCATTACTAAGCCGAGTTGGGGCGCTCTACCACGATATTGGAAAAATACTCAAACCCGAGTATTACGTCGAAAACCAGTCTACTGGGGTGAATGAACATGACAAATTAAAACCCCAGATGAGTGCCATGATCATCAAGGCACACGTGAGTGAAGGCATAAAAATCGCCCAAGAAGCAGGCCTACCCAATAAGCTAGTCGACTTCATTAGCACCCACCACGGCACCTCGGTCATCCGATACTTCTTCGAAAAAGCCAAAGACAACGACAGTATGAAAGAAGTCACCGCCGAGGAAAAATTCCGCTACGATGGCCCCTTACCTTCTACCAAAGAAACTGGTATACTCCTACTGGCTGATGGGATTGAGGCCGCCTCCCGGGCCATGAAAAACCCCACCTACCCTCGCTTAGAAAACCTAGTCAATAGAATGGTCGATGAACGCGTCAAAGAAGGACAGCTCGGGCATTGCCCGCTCACCTTTCGTGATTTGCAACTCATCAAAGAGGCCTTTATGAATGTACTCATGGGTATTTACCACCACCGGGTGGAATATCCAGAAGACAAAGCGCAGCAGACTACTGAGGCTGACTCCAAGCACGATGTTGATTCTACGTCTGATGTCGATTCCAAGCCTGCGGCAAATGCTGAGCATAATGCAGAAAACCCAGAAAATACCGAACCAACGAAACAGTAATGGCTAATGAGGCCAAAGACCTTGATCTATCCACCATTCCAGCTGCCTACAAAGCTCAGCTAAGCCATTATCTACAGTTCATTCGCCTTGAAAAAGGTCTTAGCACCCACTCGGTGCAATCCTATGAACACGACCTAAAGCGCTACTTTCAATTTTTGGTTCACCACACCAAAATCCATGACATAGCAGGGGTTACGATGACCCACATTGAATCCTTTTTGCACTATCTAATCGACGAGAGCCTGCTTTCAAGCAGCAGTTTAGCTCGCAACATTTCGAGCATTCGAGGCTTTCATGAATTTGCAGTGGTCGAAAACTTTAGCCAAGCCAACCCCGCCGAGCTCATCGAGCTACCCAAAAAAGCCAAAAAACTACCCGAAGTGCTGGATCCCATCGAGGTTTCGGCGCTCCTAGAAAGTCCAGATATCAAAACCCCTGCAGGCATACGAGATCGAGCCATTCTAGAAACGCTGTATGGCACAGGGATGAGGGTAAGCGAACTCACCGACCTAGAAACAGATCGACTTTTCTTTGAAATCGGTTTTATCCGAGTTATAGGCAAAGGCCGAAAAGAGCGTTTAGTTCCAGTAGGTGAAATGGCTCAGGATGCCTTGGAGCATTACATTGAGCATGTTAGACCGCTGTTTTTTAACCCCAAAAAAGCCGATAAAGCCAAGAATAAGGTCTTTTTAAACCAACGAGGTGGAGCCCTTAGCCGCATGAGCGTATGGAATATTGTCCAAAAAGCAGCTCGAGATGCCGATATTACGAAAAGTGTCTATCCTCACATATTTCGCCATTCCTTCGCTACTCACTTGCTCGAAGGCGGCGCCGATCTTCGCGCCGTGCAAGAAATGCTTGGCCATAGCTCCATTGTGACCACTGAAATTTACACCCACGTCGACCGCAGCCTTCTCCGCGACACCCATATCCAGTTCCATCCACGCAGCTGACTAGTGAAAATGTGTTTGGGTTTAACTAATTTGCGTCCAATACGATTCACAAAAGAAAGCGCAATGCCTAACACCACTGATTCCCCTAATCAAGCTGTAGCTGTACATTCTCCCCTCGGGTTAACTGATACAAAAGCCATTTCATTCAATAAACTGCCACACGTGCTACTCATTTTTGCTCTTTCCATCCTTGCAAGTTCTTCAATTTGGGCACAGGTCGGGTGGAACAAAGCCTACGAGAACGGTTTAGTGGTCTCGGCCGAGGGCGCAGCCTCCGAGGTCGGCCGGCACATCCTCCAACAAGGCGGAAACGCCGTCGACGCAGCCATCGCTGTGCAATTCGCACTCGCCGTCACACTCCCAAGAGCCGGCAACCTCGGCGGCGGGGGCTTCATGGTGGCGCACATGGCCGACGGCACGGTCGCCTCCCTAGACTTCCGCGAGCGCGCACCCGGGCTCGCCCACCGCGACATGTACTTGGACTCCGGCGGGAAATACCTCTCCGACCTTAGCAAAACCGGCGCCCTTGCGGTGGGCGTGCCTGGAACGGTAGATGGCATGGTAAAAGCGCATGCACGCTTCGGAAGTATGCCCTGGGCAGATTTGGTAGCCCCCGCCATCGCGCTAGCGCGCGAAGGCTACGCCCTCTCCTACTCCCAAGCCTCTTCATTGAATTACGCCGGATCGGCATTTGCCCCTTTTGAGGCGTCCAGAAAATACTTTTGGGCGCCGTGTAAAAAACCCAGCGTTCCAACAAACACTGCCAAAGCTACGAACCTTACCAAGGCCGCTAACTCATCAACCAGTGAACAAGGATATCATGCTAGGGCTAATGATCCAGGAGAAGAAGCGGCTATTATGAGCAACAAGGATCCCGAAAAATCCTCGGACCAACCCTGCCGGGCTTTTGAAGAAGGAGAACATTTTCAGCAAACCGATTTGGCGCAAACCCTAGTTGCTATTGCTGAGAATGGTCGGGATGGATTTTATGGAGGCTGGGTGGCCGAACGAATCGTCGAAACTATGCAGAGCTACGATGGATTGATTAGCCAGGAAGATTTAAAGGCGTATGAGAGTGTATGGAGGGAACCTTATGAGGTTGATTTTCGAGGATATCGTTTGCACATAATGCCACCGCCAAGCTCTGGAAGTATTGCGGTGGGGCAAATTTTACGGATGATGGAAACCCAAGGATTGGATTCTATGGAATATCATTCTGCCGACTATTACCACCTACTAGCCGAAGCGATGCGTAGAGCTTTTGCCGACCGGGCTCATTTTTTAGGGGACCCAGATTTTTATCCTGTACCTATCGAAGCGCTGAGCCAGGGCGATTATGCAACCGAGCGTATGGCGAGTTTTAATCCAGACCGCGCGACCCCCTCTGACGATATAGCACATGGGGAGGTGGCTATGCATAAGGAAAGCTATGAAACTACCCATTTTTCGATAATGGATGCTCAGGGCAATGCAGTAGGCATCACCACTACCCTGAACGGCTCTTTTGGCAGCAAATTAGCGGTGGATGGAGCAGGTTTTATGCTTAACAATGAGATGGATGACTTTTCGGCACAGCCTGGAACACCCAATATGTTTGGACTTTTAGGAGGAGAGGCGAATGCGATAGCGCCGGGCAAACGTATGCTTAGCAGTATGACGCCTATCATCGTAAGTAAAGATGGGCAGGTTAAGATGATTGCTGGCGCTGCAGGTGGGCCACGAATTATAAGTGCTACCCTGCAAAACGTACTCAATGTGATACTCTTTGGAATGAACGCCCAGCAGGCCAACGCCGCGCCGCGGATACATCATCAGTGGTACCCCGACCGGCTACTTTTTGATCCCCTGAGCCTGAGTGCGGACACCCAAGCTTTATTGCGTGCTAAAGGACATTCCCTTGCTCAAACCACTCTGGCCCGAGTTCATTCTATCGTAATCGATTCTCAAGGACGCCGTACTGGAGGTGTGGATCCTCGGGGCGATGGGTACGCGGCTGGCTATTAGTATACGTGCATCAGAGTAGAGCTAAAGCTTTTTTGTAAGCCTGTTGAATATTCACCTTGTTCACCTCGCTGTGGGAGGCATGAAATATAACCTCTCCATTGGCGATGACCAAAACCTGAGGGGATTCGTGACGAACGGAGGTTTTTTGGGCTATATACTGGGATATAGGACGAAACCGAACTACTTCGACCATACTACGATCCATTTCTGGCCACTCTTCTAGGGGGACACTGTCCAAGTTTTGTTTGGCAAAAAAACTGACTGCACAGCTCTGTGAATGCTTTAAAATAAGTTGAATACGGCCTCCAGAGGCTGCGAATACCTCTTCTACAGCATCCTCCGATTCCAGTTGCACCCAATCAGTTTCCTCTGTGCCCTTACCAAATAGTTTGTTTAAAAATCCCATGGATAAATTTAACAATAAGTTTAGCTTCTTTCGTTGTTTCTAATATACGAGCTTTGTTACTTAAGTGTCTTAGGTGCTTTGCGATGGTATGGCCACCGAGTTCAATCGTCCCGAAATGCACGCTGATATACACCATGAAATACACTATGAAACATAACTAACCACCTAATCCATTTAGCCCCATTCATAATGACTAAAACTCAAATGCAGTGGCTTGGGCATTCGGCATTTCGCTTCGTGAGTCCAGACGGCCACATCATCTATGTTGATCCTTTTTTATCTCAGAACCCAAGTACCCCTAAGGAGTGGAAACGAGTAGAAGAGGCTGATTTTATCTTCCTTACTCATGGCCATGAGGATCATGTTGGAGACACCCTAGATATTGCTACAAAAACAGGATGTAGGGTAGGCGGCATGGTAGAATTAATGGGCTTACTACAACTCGAAGGCTTGCCAGAAACCCAAAGTATCGATTTTAATAAAGGGGGGAGTGTGCATTTCGATGATTTTTCTGTAACCATGGTCCATGCCAATCACTCCTCGTCCTACAAAGGGGCTTATGCAGGAGAAGCAGCAGGACTTATATTTTCCTTTGAAGATGACATCTGCGTCTATCATATGGGTGATACCAATATTTTTGGAGACCTACAGCTTTATGGAGAATTATACGAGCCTGACATCGTGCTCGCTCCTATAGGGGATCACTATACGATGGGCCCAGAAGAAGCGGCCTATGCGGTTCAATTAATTGACCCCAGACTAGCTATTCCTATTCATTACGGAACTTGGGAAGCCATTGCTACCGATCCGGTTGAATTCAAATATTTCGTGGAGGAAGACGAGGAAATTGAGGTAATAATTCCGGCAATAGGGGCCGATATTTGTTAGCTTTTAGATCCACATAAAAACAAAGAATATGTACAGCAAACAACGAAATACCTTCACCCAAAATACCTTTATCCCCACTATTTTTGTGGTACTGTGCATCGTCCTTTTTAGCTCACCTAGCCTTAATGGCTATTCAGGACTGAAATCGACAAATAAGTGGACGAGCCCAGAACTGAGCAATGATAAAGCGATGCATCCTGCGGGATATTTTTGGTGGGGACAAATTGGTCATCGCGCCACTGGCTGGATAGCACAAGATTTATTGAGTGCCCAAGCTCGACAGGCCGTCGATCGTGTATTGGAGGGTAATTCGTTGGCGGAGGTGAGTACTTGGATGGACGAAGTGCGCTCAGATCCTAGCTTTGATTACATGGGGCCTTGGCATTATGTAACCCTTCCACCAGGCCAGACCTACCAGACAGTCGAAAAAGCCGAGGGAGGCGATGTGCTTTGGGCATTGGACAAAGTGGTAAGTGAACTTAAGGCAGGCGGCCTAAGCCCAGAGCAGGAAGCCATCAACCTGAAGGTATTAGTACATTTGATTGGGGATGTACATCAACCTTTACATGTAGGTAATGGCACGGATCGTGGAGGAAATGATGTGCAGGTCGAATGGTTCGGTAACCGGTCTAATTTACACCGAGTGTGGGATTCTGAAATGATTAACTCGAAGCAGCTCAGCTTTACCGAATTAGCCGACTTTATCGATGATGGCCTCGATGAAACCGTCATCGAAGAGTGGCAATCTACTCATTGGTACGATTGGGCTATGGAATCACAGTCCCTGCTAGATCAGGTGTATGACTTGCCAGAAAATGGTCGATTGAGCTACGAATATATGTTTAAAAATTTTAATGCGGTTCAACTTCGTTTGCTACAAGCAGGGGTTCGAATGGCAGGAGTAATTAACGATATATACGGGGAATAATGAGCAAAAGGAAATGGCGCTGGGGGATACTTAGTACAGCAAATATTGGACGAACACGCTTCATTCCCGCCCTCCAATCTATGCCCGATGTGGACGTAGTGGCAGTGGCTTCGCGGGATCTCCAAAAAGCCGAAACATTCGCCGAAGAATGCGGAATAGCCGAGGCGTATGGGAGCTATAAGGAACTCATGGAACATCCCGGTATCGATATTTTATACAATCCAACGCCTAATCACCTCCATGTTCCTTTAAGTATGCAGGCCGTTGAGCACGGTAAACATGTACTTTGCGAAAAACCCATTGCGTTAACCACCGGTGAATTAGATCAACTTATGCAAGCTCAACAGCAATTCCCTCTCGCACGGGTAATGGAAGGCTTTATGTACCGTTTTCATCCGCAATGGCGCTATATTGGTGAATGTATTCGTGATAAAAAGATTGGAGACTTAACTCATGTGCATGCGATTTTTACTTATTTCAATAACGATCCAGGAAATGTTCGCAATCAAGCTGATCTGGGCGGAGGCGGCTTATTAGATATCGGTTGTTACTGCGTGGATGTGGCAAAAATGATTTTTGACGAGAACCCAAAAAGTGCTCAATCTCATATTCAGTATGATACTAACTTTAGCACCGACCGGCTAACCACCGGTTTGTTGGAGTTTGAACGAGGAACCGCCACACTAGTATGTTCTACCCAAACCTACCCTTTTCAGCAGGTATGCATTCATGGAACCCAAGGCCGCATCGAAGTAGATATCCCCTTTAATTCTGCTTCGGATGAGGAGCTTCGTAGCATACGCATCATTACCCAGGATGGAGTGGTGGAAAAAACGTTTGAGCAGGTCAATGCCTATGCGCTAATGGCCCAAGCTATGCAGCAAGCTCTAGAAAAGCAGCATCCTTTGCCCATCACTCTTGAAGACTCGATGGAAACAATGGCCATTATTGACCGGCTATTTTTTCCAAATAATGATTCCTGGAGTGAGGCCCCATGAGTATGGCAACCAACATTATGCCTGAGGCGGCAACCATGACCGATAAGCAGCGCAGTTATGACATCATTGTGGTAGGCGCCACCGGCTTTACCGGTCGACGGGCCGCTCGTGAGTTGATAACCCAGTATGCTTCAACCTACCGAATCGGTCTGGCTGCCCGAAATAAACAACGCCTAGAGTCCCTAGCCACCGAGCTGGGTTTAGCTACCAAGGATTGCTTCACCGTAGACACCACCGATGCCGAGCGGGTTAAAGAAGTAGTCGGGCTCACTCGCTTAATCGTAAGCACTGCTGGTCCCTATGCCCTATTTGGGGAGCCGGTTATTGCCGCCTGCGCACAGCTGGGCACCCATTACACCGATATTACCGGGGAGGTTGATTTTATTGCTCGCATGAGCGAACGCTACGCTGAACAGGCAAGAGCTTCAGGCGCGCGATTGGTTTCGTTTTGTGGCTTTGATAGTGTTCCCGCTGAAGTAGCCGTCCACAAACTAGCACAACGCTTTGGCCCCGAGGAAGAACTCACTATTCAATCGTACTACACCACCAAGGGAGGACTAAACGGAGGAACCATCGCTACCATGCTCAACAAATTAGCCTCAGGTGGGGATAACCAACGTGTAGGTGCCGATGTGTTGGTCGCAGCAAGCAGACACAACAAGATTGCGAAAAAAGGGACAGAGGAAGATCATAACAATACTCCGAACCCTCCCGCCTTAATTCAACCAAAAGGCGCTCAATTTTTTGGCTTTGTGGGGCGTATAGAGCGTTGGAGCACTCCTTTTATAATGAGCGGGGTTAATGCCCGAGTGGTGTACCGTTCGGTAAGTGATACTCAAAAAGAAGGCACTTATTCATTTAAGCGTTTCGGCTACTCAGAACAAAGTAGCTTGGGTAAGTGGTATGCCCCCATATCGTTTATTACGACAAGTATTCTGCTCTTGACTTTGGCTAGTCTTGGACCCTTTGCATGGTTTAGACGTATTCTCTCACGTGTAGTACCAGCGCCTGGACAAGGTCCATCCGAAGAGTCTATAGAACACGGTTTCATGCGACTGCATGTGTTCGCAAAAAGCAGTTCTGGACAAAAAGAAGAACTTCAATGTTTTTTTTCTGGTGACCCAAGCAACAAGGCCACCATTTTTTTTCTAGTTCAATCCTCTATTCTACTCTTACAAGAACTTGAAGCTAAGTCATTGGCACCGGCAGGTTTTCACACTCCCTACACTGCTTTTGGAGATGCGTTAGAGCATCAATTAACCAGCCATGGGTACGAAATAAGCATTTAAAAGGGAATTTTTTGTATTTTTTGTCGATTACTTTAGTGTTTGGCAGAGTAACCATCTGACCTCAAGAATACCAACTGTAACCCGATTTCATGTCTACAGCAGGGCTCTTGTACTTTTAAAACATAACGTTCACTCACTTACATTTAAACATTTTGCGCTTATGCCATCGATGGTCACCTTTAACAACAAGATTAACCGCGAATTTAGCCGTGAGGTAAAAAAACGCGTCAATACTTATTTTGAGGAGCAAAACATTTCCAAACATGCCAATGCCGCCATGGTCGTTAAAACGGTGGTTATTCTTGGGGTATATTGGGGTGCTTACGCTCTAATAATGCTTGGCGGACTAAGCTTGAATTGGATGTGGGGCCTAACCGCTGTTATGGGTATAGGTATGGCCGGAATTGGGTTTTCCATTACACATGACGCCCTACATGGTGCCTATTCGCCCAATCAACGGGTGAATAACTTTGTGGGACTATTTTTTGATTTGGTGGGGGCCAATGGTTACATCTGGAAAATTACACACAACATCATCCATCACACCTATACCAATATTCACGGTCATGATGAGGATCTAGAGGTCGCTGAGTTTATTCGGCTTTCCCCTCACACCGAACATAAACCCATTCACCGACTTCAACACTTTTTAGCCTTCCCTGCCTATAGCTTTGCTACATTTTTTTGGGTGTTTATAAAAGATTACTGGTATTTCATCAAAAATCCCTTAGGACCCTACGAGGATAAAAAACACCCGGTGTCTGAGTGGATCAAACTATTTGTGACCAAAGCTTTCTACTATACGTATGCACTCATTCTACCTTTAGTAGTGTTAGACATTACTTGGTGGCAGTTGCTTATTGGCTTTACCACCCTACACTTAGTAGCAGGACTCATCTTAGGAATTATTTTTCAGCTGGCTCATGTAGTCGAATCGACTACCCACCCAATTCCAAACGAGGATAATATGATTGAGAATCACTGGGTTATTCATGAAATGCTTACCACCAATAACTTTGCACGGTCCAATAAGGCTCTTTGTTGGTATGTAGGTGGGTTAAATTTTCAGATAGAACATCACCTTTTTCCCAAGGTATGTAGCATTCACTACCCGGCTATCAGTCCCATTGTGGAACAAACCGCAAAAGAGTTTGGCATTCCCTACAACTGCCATGAAACCTTTAGTGAAGCTGTCGCATCTCATTACAGAACGCTCAAAAAATTTGGTGATCCTAGCTTTCAATGGGATGGAGAAAGTCGACTAGCGGCGGCCTAAGGTCGATTCAGAGCATCTCGATAACACCATTAAGGCGGTTGCATGGGCAGCCAAAAGCATCATCTCCGGAGCGGACACTCCTACCCGTATCGATCCAGAAACGGTAAACTAGCTTAATCTGAGGTAGATTTTTCTGATTCTGGGCCTACAACCGCAACGGGAATTTCATCTCCGTCGTTGAGTATGTAAGCGCTGGTTATTTTGGCCTTGGATTCCAACATCCGAGTCACCGAGCAGTACTTGGTCATGGAGAGATAAATAGCTCGGTGTAATTTGGCATCCAGCACCGCCCCTTTTACCTTAAAAAGAACATGAATATGCTCAAAAACCGAAGGGATTCCTGGAGAGGTTCGCACGCCTTGCACATCTACATGATACGACTCTATGGGTTGTTTCTGCTTGTTTAGAACACTAATCACATCCATGGAAGTACAGGCGCCTAATCCCACCAAAAGCATCTGCATAGGGCGAAAACCTTTATTCTCTCCACCAATTGCCTCTGAACCGTCTAGGTGTACCTGATGCCCTTGTTCATTGGAAGCAACTAAATGTACAGCGTCGTTAATTTGTTCAAAATGTATGTTCATAAGGCGTTCATTTGGGTTTTAATCTCAATTAGATGACCTAAAAAATAGCTTTTTTCTAGGCACTTATACAATGCCATCTCTTGCATAGTCCCCAGCTAGCATTTCTTAGTTTCTCGCTCGGGATTACCACCAAGGTTGGGTATCGGGCAGGTCTTGCAGCGAAACCTTTTCTCCAATTTTAGGAATCACAATAATAGGCTCTCCGGTTTGGGCACGCTCATACATCTTTTGCGCAGGTTCATTCCAAGGATGCATCGCCAAGGAAAATGCACCCCAATGAATGGGCATAACGGCTTTTGCCTTCACATCCATTGTGGCCAGATAACTTTCTTCGGGATACATATGAACATCAGGCCAACGCTTGTTGTACTGCCCAGCCTCAACAAATGCCATATCGAAAGGTCCTAGCCGCTCCCCAATTTCTTTAAAGTGTGGTGCGTAGCCACTATCCCCGCTAAAAAATAAGGCCTCCGTTGCGGATTTAATAACCCAAGAGCCCCATAACGTATGAAAACGATCGGCTATAGCCCTACCAGAAAAATGCTGCGCCGGAGTTAAATGAAATGATAGAGCATCCATCGTTACATGCTCCCACCAATCCAGTTCTCGAATTTTTTCTGAAGGTACCCCCCAGGTTTTGAGATGCTCCCCAATGCCTAGTGGCACCAAAAATTGCCCAACTTTGGGAGCCAATGCTTTTATGGACGGGAAATCCAAATGATCATAATGATCATGGGTAATCAGCACGAAATCAACCGAATCTAATTGCTCTATCTGAAAGGGTAATTCCTGGTTAAAACGTTTGCCTCCAATAAACGAGATAGGTGAGGGAACCGAACTAAACATTGGATCAATGAGCAGAGTTTTCTGCTCCATGCGAAGTAAAAAAGTAGAGTGTCCTATCCACACAAAAGCCGTTTCAGATTGATCGTCATCGAACTCTCCAAGATTGGTTTTTATGACCGGAGGTTGGCCTTCTGGCGGAGTAGCCCATGCGCGTGAAGCTCGATAGTCGGAGTAGGCGGTTCGAATATCGTCCCAAGAAAAGCCCATATTGATAGGCTTAGCATTCGAAAAAACCGTATTCAACTGGGGTGAACCCTCATACACCTTAAGTGCTTTTGTACTAAGGCGAGCCCCAAATACAGGACTTAAGGCATACCATACACATCCGAATAGGATGAGTACTCCAAGGGATTTTATTAAGAACCAAATTGCCGTCATCATGATGAATTTAAGTAGTCATAAAGGTACTACAAACTTGGCTTTAAATCAGATTATCCCACTTAAATACAATCATTTTTCTTCGTTTGTCCGAGTCGCTTCGCTCTATCACTAGAAAGTTTTATTCCATACGTTCGTTGATGCGCTTGAAGAGTTCTTTTCGTTTAACTGATCGTTGGATCACATTCATTAGGACAGCAAACAAGGCTTCATCTAAATCTTCCAAGCTAACCCGCTTAACTTTGTTCTGTCTGGCCTGCTCCACAAAGGCCCATAATTTTAGGTCAAGTTCGTCAAAGAAGACCACCGGTTCACCTCGGTATTTGGTTTGAATTTCAACCCGGTTCGAATAAAATTGAATGGCCATTAGCTGAGCCTAAAAGATACAAAGCATCTGTGTGAAAACTTAAGTATTGTTTGAGACGGTGAAGTCTAAGGAGTCTACATATAAGCAAGCAGCCCCCACCCTACTCCAGGGTGGTGCCCGTTTTTTGGACGCTCTCGAGAAAGATCTAAAAAAAGCGAGCCACTTCATTGCTATCCAGGTGATGTCCTTTGAGGCTGATCAGGCTGGGCAGGGTATCATTGAATTACTGAGCAACTACCCTCAGATCCAGCGGCGATTACTCATTGACGCCTACTCAACCATCGTGGTGAACGATACTTGGACCCAAAGACCAGGCCGCAGTCCGCGTTTGCATGCAGCTCGTGAAGAACTCAACGCATTGTGGCCACTGCTTCAACATGCACAAGACCAGGGTATAGAAATCCAGTTCACTAATCCATTGGGCCCAGTTTGGCTAAAATACCCCCTGAGAAATCATAAAAAATGCGTCCTGATCGACCAGGCAATTTCCTATGTCGGAGGGATTAATATTACCGAACATAATTTTGGTTGGAAGGACCTTATGATCCGCCAGCAAGATGAACAGTTAGCCAGTGCCTTATATTCATCCTTTAAGGCAGATTGGCAGACAGGATTTTTGCCTCACAAACTGCAAACATTCACCCCAGCTACGACCTCAGGCCCAGCTACTACGTCGAACCCTTTTAAAACTGAGAACCCAAACACGACAACAAACCCATCAACCAGAGACCAATCAACCCGGGACACTCCCCCCGCGTATCAACGAATTGACCCGAATACCGAACTATATCTACTCAACGGCCTGTCCACAAAAACAGCTTTTCGCCAGCTTCAAACCCAAGTGGAACAGGCCAAAAACGTGGAGGTGTTCTCTCCCTATATTTCCTATCCCATGCTGGATTCGGTGGCCAAGGTGGTCGAGCATACCGTATGGGTGCCCAAAAATAACAACAAACGAATTATGAATGGTCTTTTAAAACTGCCTCGATACCGCAAGCTCAACATTCAAACCATCCCAGGATCGCCTGAGGAAATGTTGCATGCAAAAGTGATGATTCTGGATGATGAAATCGTTATCTATGGATCGAGTAATTTTGATCTGATCAGCTACCTTTTTGAGCAAGAATTGGTTATTGTTACACGCAATGCTGGGTTGGCGCAAGAAATTCAAGGCACACTTCGGCCATAAAATACGCCCCTGAAAGCCTGGCAACTATACCTTATATATAGGGCTCAGATGTATGTTTACGAGTCCAAACGCTTTAAAACGCATATAATAACCATGTTTGCCTCCTTTTTTGCCGACTATGATCGTTCGATCAAGAATCGAATTGTGGAGGAGGGCTACGATATTTATTTCAGCCGGCCATTGGGTTTTATTTTCGCAAAATGGCTTTCGGCGCTTGGGTTAAACCCTACGAATATCTCGGTGCTTGGTATGCTCATTGGGGTTTCGGGGGGCATCATGCTTTCCCAGCAAAATGTACTGTTCTACACCGCTCTTGGGGGCTTGCTGGTTACCTTTGCAGGTATTTTAGACAGCTCCGACGGACAAGCTGCGCGACTCTACAACACCCACACTGAAATGGGGCGATATTTGGACATGTTCAACGATATGCTGGTGTTTATCGCCTGTTATGCCGGGGGGCTATACTACTTTATAGATACCTACACATGGTACGGTTATTGGGGACTCGGCCTACTTTCCGGCTACATGCACAGCCTAAAATCCAACATTTACGAGTATTATAAGGGTGAATTTCTTCACTTCTCCCTCACCGACTCCAAAAACCGTAACTACAGCGTGGAATACATACGCGAAAACTTTGACCGAACTGGCTTCATTCGAACAATCACCTACCCCATCCTCGTCGATTATGTGAAGCGCCAAAACAAACATAAATTTCGGGTTGATGCTACCACCGACCTCTTCGAAAAGGCACGAGCTTATAAACCAGAGGAATTCAAAGATATTTATATAGAAGAATCCCGAAAACTGCTGGCACTTTGGGCTTGGGTTTGTGGGTCAAATGTGATGAGAAACGGCCTCATTATATCGAGTCTTTTTGGGCGAATTGATATCTATGTCATTGCCAATATTCTTTCTTACTTCTTGTTTTTGGGCGTCGGAAAACTTCAACAGCGAGTCGATCAGCGCATCGAGGCACGCATTAAAGATTGGGATCTCGCGGATGTGGTTGGCTTCAAACAGCCATAGATTGGGTGGGTAAAAAAATGGTGAACTTGCATTATGATCCCGCATCATCCCGCATCAACCAGCTACTCCACCACAGCGCCACGGCTAAGGTGACCAGCACCGAAATCGTGATGGCTCCAATGGCCAGTCCACCCATATCCACCATTCCGGGATGATTCACGAAAAGTAACCCCACAAAGCCAAGCACGGTGGTAAAGGAACAACTTACCAGCACCGGATACGTATGCTGCACGAAGGGCCGGACAAATTGCTGACCATGAGCCCGAATACTGTACACCAGATGAATGCCATTATCAATAGAAACCCCAATGACTATGGGTAAAATGACCACATTATACACGTGCAGTGGAATGGTCCAAACGCTGTTAATCGCCAAAAGTGCCATAAAAGTGAGCAGCAATGGGCTCAAAGCCAACAGCGCGTGAGTGAGGCTACGGTACAGCAATAACACAACCAAAAAGAGCATTCCAAACGGCACAATGGTTAAAAACTGGGTGTCCGACATGAGCCGTTCGAGCACACTGGCTGCGATTAATTGAGTGCTAGCCGCTACAAATTCCTGGCCATCACTCGAGCGCAGTACACCCGAACTCTTCAAGTAGCTAATGGATTTTTCACCGGATGACAAACTGGTTTTGGAGTAGATAAGCAGCAACGGAGCCAGTTCACCGTTTCGAAAATAAAACCGGTTTTTAAGATATTCTGGCAAGGTTTCCAGGGTGGGTGGGGTGGCCTGCTCCGCCCACTGAATGTATCGCTGAAGATCGGATCCCAACTGAGCCGTAAACTCCCTGTTTTTCTGAATAAGGGCCTGTATCTCCTCAATTTTTTTAGTTTTGTTCGCAGTTTCCAAAGAATCAGCTATCAACCGACCTGCCAGAGATTCTACCTGAGCAATATCCTGCAAATCCTGCCCACGATCCTCTGCACCTAAACGTTCACGTAACTCCAGAAACAACCCTTTAGCGGAAGCTAGATCAGGAGCTAGGATAAAAGAGGGTTCGAAACGCGTATCATCGGGCTCTAAGGAACGAGAAAGACTACGATATTCGGAGCGCAGAGCTTGAGGCTCCAAAGAGCTAAAATCGGTATTAAACTGAACCCGTTGCAGACCAAATCCGCCACCAATAATAAGGACCAAAAGGGCCGCCGAAGCCCACCATAAATAACGAGGGCCTACGGGTAGTGATCGCCAAAAGTCGGGGGCTTTACCGGATGCGTGGGCTTGGTCAGACTCGTGGGTTTGATCTGTTTTGTGGACTTGATTAGATTCGTCGTTTTGGCCAAGCCCGTCACCTTGGCCATGTTTTCGAGCAGCGGCCGACAATGGTAGAAATAACAAACTACTCAGAAAATGAATAGGCACGTTAATGACAACGACTGTCCCCAGCTGGGTAAAACCATCCATCTGCGCAAACAATAAGGTAGCAATAGCCAAGGTGGTAGTTAAAGCGCTGTACCGTATAGCCGCTGTAGAACGCCAATTAACGGGCTGGCCTCGACGAGCTAGCGCGTACATATGCAGCAAATAATCCAAATTCATCCCGATTAAAACGGTAAAAATGATGGCAACAAATATATTCAGCGTGGCCGAAATAAAACTGTAGATACCAAGTGTAATAAGTACTCCCGAGAGCAAAATCCCCACCATGAGCCCCATGTCTTTGAGCATGTCGCCATAACGTAGGTCACTCCCCTTACCCACTTTACTCATATATATCCACAAAAAACCAAATAAGGCCATTAATCCAATCCAAAGCGCCGAACGTACCGCCTTGGTCACATTGTTAAACCTATTATAATGTTGCACATAATTACCGCCCCAATACACTTCCATATTAGGATTAGCCTCCTGCCACTGCTCACCCAAGCGGTCAAGTTTTTCGATGGTCATTTTAAGGGAATCAAACTCTTCAAGGGTAAATGAAAGCAAGAATCGCATCTTGATAGTCCCTTCTTCGGTACTTAGCTGATAGCTTTCGGCATCCTCAATGTAATCCAAAAGCATGGATTGCCGAGTAAATTCAGCGATTACATCACTAGGATATTTCTGGTTCATGCTGTCGTCTTCCAGACTAAAATAAAGCGGGTTAGCTTCCTCTTTTTTGGTTTGGATAGCCTCTGAGATACTCCAATACACCCCTTCAAGCTCATCTTCCGTCATTACATACATGATACTGGGTTGCAAAAGATGCAGATCTTGTTGCCATTCAATCACGCTCACTGGTAGATCTGCATCTTGCTGCGCTTGAACTATGAAGCGCTCAAAATCAGCCGCCTTTTTCACAAGCAGTTGCTGAATTAATGAATCCCTTCTGGTTTCTTTGAATGTAAATACTGACGAACTCATTTCAGCCATTGAAGCCAGTGAATCGTCCTTAATTTTTAGGACCGCTTCAATACCCCCTTCACTCGAACGCAGCCGTTTGAGCTGCTCAAAAGCAAGCACGTGAGGGTTATTGTGTGGGAGTAAACTTTCTAAACTTCCGTCGAATCGAAGGTCTCGAGCTGCATATCCCATCGCCAAAACCAAGGCAATATAGAAAGCAATAAATAAGTATATTTTACGGGTATGCATTCCAAGAAACATTCGGGTCTATAGGCCGGGCGTATATAGTCAGCTCAAAGTTAGATGTGCTAGCTATGGTATCAAAATAGTATGAAACACGAACTACATGAATCAGAACCAATACAACGATCAAAATAACACATTGTTGGTATTAATTCCCGGTCTCGGAGCGGTGGGAACCACCTTTTTAGCGGGGATATTTGCTCATATTCGTCATGGGCGCCCAATGGTGGGTTCCATTAGTCAAAACTATAAGGTCTCTGATCCAACAGGTCAGCCTAATCCCCGGAATTTTATCCCACTTTCGGAACATTTGGGCTTGCCCACCTTGCCCAATTTAGCTTTTGCTACCTGGGATATTACGCCCGACAATGCCTATCAGTCTGCGAAAAATGCGGGGGTGCTAAGCCCACAAGATTTAGAAATGGTGCGTGAAGATCTCGAAGCCATAAAGCCGATGCCTGGTGTATTTATTTCGGATTATGTGCGCCGATTGGATCCCAGTACCATTAAAAAAGGACAAAGTCGTAGGGAGTGGGTAGACGCGCTTCGCGCCGATATTCGCGAGCAAAAAGCCAAGCATGGGACCGATCGTGCGGTCATGGTTTGGTGCGCTTCGACTGAACGCTTTCTTGATCCGGAACCCGTGCACCAGAGTCTGGCCGCTTTTGAACAAGGCTTAGCCGATAATGATCTTAGCATTGCTCCCTCTCAGATGTATGCCTATGCTGCGCTGATGGAAGGCGTACCCATGGCCAACGGAGCACCGAACTTAACCCTCGAAATTCCGGCCCTACAAGAATTGGCCGAGCATCAAAGCTTACCCGTAGCTGGGAAAGACTTTAAAACAGGTCAAACCTTTATGAAAACCCTGCTCGCACCTGGCTTAAAAGCTAAGTTATTAGGCGCTCAAGGCTGGTTTTCTACCAATATTTTGGGTAACAAAGATGGCTTGGTACTTGATGAGCCGGATAACTTCCGCACCAAAGAACATTCCAAGCTCGAGAGCCTCCACTCTATTTTCGAGGCCGAGCGTTACCCCGAGCTCTATGGCGATTTACATCACACCGTGCGGATCAATTATTACCCGCCTCGGGGAGACTCCAAAGAAGGATGGGATAACATCGATATCATGGGTTGGATGGGGTATCCCATGCAGATTAAGGTCAATTTTTTGTGCAAAGATTCCATTCTTGCTGCCCCCATCGTCCTCGATCTTGCCCTACTCTTAGACTGGGCACACGGGCAAGGTTGGAGCGGGGTCCAAGAATGGTTGTCTTTTTATTTCAAGGATCCCCATGCCCAAGACCAGGCTGTGCACGACCTCATGAAACAACACAGTACCTTACTATCGACATTGGGGGTCGAATAAGTTGGGCGCTAGCGCCAAACATACCGCTGCCATATCCACAGGAATCGTGCTTGCCGCTGGTAATAATGAGCGCTTCAAGCTGCATTATGGGCCGGATTTTGTCAAACAGAGTTTAGAAATAAATGGCCAGTCCTTGATCGTACGCATGCTGGATCAACTAGAATCTCTGGGCTGTGAGCACCTGCTTATTGTGGTCGGAGAACATGAGGAATCCATTGAAAACCTTGTAAACACCCAATATTCCGGAAAAGCCACCTTCGAATTTGTTCCCAATACTATGGTAGAACGAGGAAACGGCTACTCCTTACATTTGGGACTAAAAAATCTTTTTGGATCGGATAATCCCACGACTACGAGAACTAACTTAGGGCAATCTACCCAGCGCTTTTGTCATTTGGTCATGTCCGATCATGTGTACGATGCCGGCTTTGTTGCCCATGTGCATAAATACCTTGAAGCCGAAAACTATCCCTCCACTCTTTTTGTCGATCCTAATATTGACCAAATATTTGACCTGGACGATGCTACCAAGGTACTTCACGAGGATGGCACATTGCAAGAACTGGGTAAATCCATAACCCAATACAATGCTTTAGACACCGGCTGGTTTATTCTGGATATGCAGATGCTGGAGATTAGTAGCGCTTTAGCA
>JAYPBC010000017.1:33276-42666 GCA_038124025.1 Balneola sp.
CACCGGCTGGTTTATTCTGGATATGCAGATGCTGGAGATTAGTAGCGCTTTAGCAAAACATCAACGGCAGTTTGGAGTTTCCAGCGTCATTGAAGCCTATCAAAAACACCTACGTTTTCATTGTGAATCTGTTGCGCAGGCTCGCTGGCAAGATGTAGATAATCCTGCTATGTTCGAGGCGGCAACCAAGCTTTTTTCTTAGTCTCGAAGCGAAAAATCGAACTTAAGCCCTAGTTCTATCATTCCCACCGGCCTAGTTTGATCATTCCCCTCCACATTCCCGAGGTTACGCATCACATTCAGGCCAAAATCGCCCCGAATCCACCAACCTTTTTTCCATCCCCTTTCGGCTGTTGAGTAATACACCCATTCCACCCCAGCTCTAAAACTTTCTTGAACCAAACCGCTAAGCACAAAATCGGGCGTGGGTTCTAATTCATCTGGATCCTTGTCTTTTTGGGATAATGGAGAGCCAATAAACTCCTTGTCAATTATCTGTTCACCTTGTAATAATGCGCCTAGATACGGGCTTACGCGAAGACCCTGCAATGCTCCACCCGGAAATAAATGAGTGCGAAACTCTCCAAACACATAGTCGTTGAACTGGGTGGCTATTCCGCGTCCTAGATACAAATAGCGTCCTTGGGCTTGATCGGTGTTGTAGGATTGGGAGCTCACCATTTCCGCACTTAGTTCCAAGGAAAGAGGGCGTTGAGCTAGAGCGTAAGTGGCGTTAAAGAAAACATTAAAATTGCTCCGCTCATCGATACCCCGACGTTCGCGGAAGAAAATAATGTCATCAATAATCACTTCAGTATGTACAGTTAGTATGTTTTGCGAAGGTGATTGGGATTTTTCACCAGAATTGGCACCGCCGCCACCAGCACCGTCAACCCGAGCGCCTCCAAATTGTCCCCAAAAAGCAATCCCTGTCAAATAGTTGATAAAATCATTCTGCGGTGCATTGTCTGCCTGAAAAAATCCGATGTATCCTGGTAGCATGTATTTAGGCTGAGGCACCGCATCCCAACCGGAAAAAATGATACTTTCGCGATAGGAAAACATTAGGTGCTCACGCGGGCGCCAGTCGAGACGCTTGGCAAACAAATAACGCTTGACCGACAAGGGATCTTCCCTGGTATCTCCATTAAACACATCATCGCTTTTCAAATTGTCCAAGTACCCCATTACCGAGGAAAGCTGAAGATGCTTAGTTCCCACATTGATCTTCAGCTGATCGTAGGCCACCGAGTGATCGGATAACAAGCCCGAAGACTGCCCATAAACTCCCCAATGATTTAGCACCCGTCCTCCGTAGACCTCCAAAAATTCATTCGAATAGCCCAGATAAGTCTCTTCATTTCGCACCCAGAACCGGTTCACTGCGTCTAAGCCATCAATATTTCGATCTTCATAGTACTCAAAACGAGCATGCGCCTGCACTGCCCAGCCTTGGTAACGAATCCCGGGAGCCAACTCAATCATCGGCCATAGATACGGAATATCGTCACTTGGGCGGTACATGTGATCCCGCTCCGAATTATTTGCTTGCAAATAGCTTGCCCCCCGAAGATCCAAAACTGCTCTTTCTGTCGCATCCAGGCCTATTCGGTCCTTCAAATAGCGAATCCACTGCGCCTGAACACCGGAAAATTGATGCTGCTCTAAGCCTTCCAAAGCCGCCCGCAACTCATCATAGCGGTACGGCATGTCGGTCGGGTGAAGCTCCAGTAAATACCCCCGATCCTGCAGCTGCTTAATGTATTCGTAGCTTTGACGGTCATACATCGACAGTATCCGCGAATCCTGTTGAGCCTGCGCCATACCAGATGCCACCACAGCCATCACAATCCACACTAATAATCTTGAAACTCGACCCATCATTCACCGCAATTTTTGAAGCATTAGTACATATTGTGATTAATATACTAGCTGCGAGACAGATATGCATCCGCCAAAATAAGTGGCATCCATATTCACTATTAAAGCCGATTCTGTGTTCAATGTACCACCCAGGTTCATCTATTTGTAGCTGGCTCAATGAGTTGTACCTTTTCCAGAATATCATAGCCAACCGATAGCGCACGATCTGCTAAAAATAACCGATTAGAGGAACGAAAAGCCGTTTTATTCAAGTTATGACTTGTAACTATTCATTAAGAAAGACCTACTTAGGCAGGTTTCTTTCCACTCAAAGATTGCAAAAGACTTATATCCAAAAAAAGGTGTGGTCAAGAGAGAACAAAACGTAAAACGAACATCAAGAATATGACGAACGAGGATAAAAAAACGCAAGAACCGGATTTTTCTCATTTTATGGAAGCTTCAAGCTCCCAAGAAAACCAAGCTAAGGCCAGCGTGACCCAATCCAATGACCTGCTAAGTGGGAAAACTAGTTCACGCGCTGACTTTCTTCGGACGGCAACACCGCTGGCCTTGATAGCAGCTTTGGGTTTACCCATGAGCTCCTGCGGGGTAACGGACTCAGGCGATGGCTCAAACCTTGATGCCAATGATGATAGTGATGATACCAACAGTGACGATTCAAACAACAATGGTAATAGCGGCACCTCTGCTTTCAGCGTAGATGGAAATACCATCACCATTGACACGACCATAACCGGCGGCCAAGCGCTGGCCTCTGCTGGAGGATGGCTAATTTCGAATGCGTATGGATTCTTGGCTGTTAATATTGACGGAAACCGTGTTCGTGCTTTTTCCGATGTCTGTACCCATGCATCCTGCCGAAATGCATGGCAATATTCAAATTCCACATTCATTTGTACCTGTCACAACTCTGTGTTCAACACCTCAGGGGAAGTTGTGAGTGGACCTGCTGATAGCTCGCTACCTGAATACTCGGCCAACAAAAACGGCGATATTATCAAAATTACCAAAGGCTAGGACACCTCTTGATTTCCGCTCTAGCCATAGCTGCCTAAGCGGATTCAATGCATACTAGATTCATCCTAGTTCATTGTTTCCGAGATAGCTCAATTCGAACTGGGTTCGAAACTGGTCATTACCCAGTCCCTATCATTATCTTTATGTATCACCTGATATGAAGCTTTTAGGTATTTGAACGCAAGCACATCATCTGATGAGATTACTCTTGTGCTAATAGTTTATTTATATACTCAGCCACTTCTATGACGGAATTGTCAAAACGTACACGAAACTAAGGCTATCTCCATCCTAATCGCACTCGATCCCCCGGGCGTAATTGTGCTAAACGCCATTGTTGATTTCTCGATATATAGGCGATACGTGGATAACCACCAATCGTTTGCCCGTCTGGCCCTAACACAATTGGTTGTCCACTTGGGGGACACTGAATTATCCCTGGCTGCACTACAGAAGACCACATTGATGGCAACTCGGCCAAAAATGATAGCCAGTCACGCTCTCGAGCCCCATCAACCACTCGTCTGTTCAGCCTAATTCCCATCCGATTGCTATCCGAACCCACCTCGTACTCACTCTCCATAACATATTCCAGAAATTCTTCTGGAATCCAATCCCATTCCGGCCCTTTTTGACATCGAAATCGTGGAATACCAGCAAATCTATCTGCTCGCTCCTCTGTCTCCTGCCTCATCACGACATTCTGCCTCATGTCATGATCATGAATCATCTCCAGTTCATCCTCGACTTGAGTACCCTCATTCATTTCAAAAGCTTGATCGGATTTGACATTCTGCAGTGCATCCTCACTTTGGCTTAACCCCTTCCAGCGTAGGATGTCTCCCGTTTTAAGCGCTCCTTGGCCAGGTAAGCTAGAAACAGAGCCCCAGTACTTTTGCCCAATAAAGTCAACCGCGCGAACCGCCATATATCCTCGACAACCTTCATGACTCATACCCCATCGTAAAACATCCCCCGCCTGTAGCCTAATTAAGGTGTGCAATGGTAGTTTCCATGACCTCGATTGAGTAGGTGATGCGTCTCTCCTCGTTTCCTCAAGTGTACCCCTAGTAGATACCGGCCGTTCACAGCGCACCTGAAAATCAGCTCCTGTCAACACAATCACCGCCTCATTGTGGCACCGAAGAACAGGGCCTTTTAACGTAGTTTCGATTACTACTCCGCTTTGCTGGCCTGCGACCGCTTGTAATGCTGCCTGATAGGCATCCGAATCAGCCGCACCTGAACGGGGCAATCCGTATGCTAGGCCTGTTGAACGTCCAGAATCCTGAAGACTTGTCCACAGTCCTGGCTCAAGCACTTCAAATGAAATAAACGCTTTGGTTGTATCGCCGACAAACTCATCCGCACCAAATACTTTTTTCTCATTGGAAACTGGCATGGATTTTTCACCCAAAGCTTGCTGAATACTCAACTTAGTGTCCACCATCATATCTCCCTCGGCCGATGCTTTTTTCAGAGCGTCAAACTCCTCTTCATCCACTGCTCGGAACCGAATGCGGTCGCCCACTTGCACCGGTGACGGATTCTCACCGCTTATTCCAGCCTTTGGATTCAGCATCTCCAGCGGAGTTTCCCCCAAGCTATTCCATCCACCTGGACTTGATAGCGCATACCACCCAGTTTGATTACCACCAATCCCTACCGTACCTGCTGGCGTATTTGTGCGAGGCACATCCAAACGGGGTAATGTCAATGAAGGTTCTAATCCATCTAAAAAAGTAAAGCCTGGCAAAAAACCTATGGCGGCAACCCAGTAGTCTCCACTACTATGACGCTGGATAAACTCATCCTTGCTAAGCCCGCTCAACGCCTGAATTCTCGTCCAATCCAGTCCTTTTTCGTAGCAAACAGGTAGTTCGAATACCTGAGGCTGATTCGTTCGTTGTTTATCCACCATGGATAAGGCCTCTGTCAACCCGCTTTTGAGCTCTGCCCATAGATCATCGATGGATGTTAGGTGTGGATCAAAACGAATCCCCATAGATACATAAGCGGGTGCCCATTCTAAGGTATTGGCCCAGTCCGGAACATGCTCGAGCGTAATCTGCATAAGGGATAAAAAACAGCCTAAGCAGCGACGCCTAAACACTCCATCTATCTAGCCCAAACTAGCCGGCACTGGTACTACTGCAAGTAAAAGTACATCTTCGGTTAATGCCCATGCGCGAAAACCATTCAGCCCCCAGTCCGTCGAATTTGAAAGCTGACAGTTTTCTATGAGCAAGGACGGACCTCAACGTTTAATTCCTTCAAACCTCGCGAGATTAATTGCGCCATTTCAACAGCCCCAGGAGTATCACTATGCAAACAAATACTTTCAATCTTTAACGCACGGGAAACTCCATCGACGCATCGAACCTGCCCTCTTACCACCATCTCTTGCACTTGCATCATCACAAATGATGGATTGGTGTGCACGGCACCATCTCTAGATCGAGGTACTAGCGTTAAGTTGGGGGTGTAAGCACGGTCCGCAAAGGCTTCAGCGCAAAATCTATTGCCCGTTTTTACATCAAATGCCCAAAACGCATCTAATTCTTCAGCGACACCATCCTCTTCAGAACCAGTTAGAACCTCTGTACCTGCTCCCTCATCAACACCTGCATCAGCGCTTGCTTCACCATCAGACTCACTACCAGACTCACCATCCGATTCTGGATCCTCCAACGTGGCGTGCGATGCTTGACCTCGATTCACGCTCATAATATCCATGCCCAATCCCTTGGACATTTCAGATCCCGAAAGGCCGTACACCAACATGTCGGAATCCCAACTCCTCAGCAGTACCCAAAGCTTTTCGGCCCAGTGTTCATACCTACTGGCCATATTGTACAAGGCCCCATGCGGTTTAACATGATTCAGTTCGACACCAACCTCACGAGCCAAACTTCGCCCAAAATCTAATTGATTGTACAGCGATTCGGCAATCTCATCGGACCACGGTAGCTCTTTTCGACCGAAGTTTTCACGGTCTGGGAAAGAGGGATGCAAACCAATGGCCAAGCCTAAGGAGGCTGCATGTTCCATGGTGGTGCGTATGGAATGAGCATCCCCACGATGCCCTCCACATGCGATATTTACCGAAGAAATCAACGGCATGATTTCCCGATCTCGGAGTTGTTGTTCTGGACGTGGGTCACGAGCATCCCACTCACCCAAATCACAATTAATATCAATATGTTTTTTTTTCTCTGTTGACATGTTATTCCCTGTTTTGGCTAAAATTGTAATTTCACAGATGATTACCCGACTATCCGTTACATTTTGCAGTATGTACTGACCTATTTATTATACACTAGCTTATCGGATGTACGCAATTCTACCTTTGTTATGTATAATTAACAATTTAGCGATAAACAAGCCAATTATTTTTTAGATTATTTTAAGAATGCAGAAAAGCATCTATGATGTCACCCTCCAAACACACTCCATAGGCTTCTGGCAGCGATGATCACCGTTACAAAAACAACCGCTCCGCCAAACAGGCGAACCCATCGAGAATTCGCATAATCCCCCATGATGTGCTCGGAACTCGTCAACCGCCAGAGCACCCCAGCAAGACAAGGAAGTACTATTCCATTGGCTACCTGGGCAAATTGTATAACGCCAATAGGACTAAAACCAGACATAGCTGAAAGTACCCCTATGCCTAAAATACTCATCCAAACGGCTCTAAATCGCCGGTCTTGTAGCCCGCCTGACCAGCCCATAATACCCCTGACCGCATAAGCCGTGGCGAGTGGCGCCGTTATCGCCGACGAAATCCCAGCTGCAAATAGCCCTAAACCCAATATATAAGGCGCCCAAGCGCCAAGCAAGGGTTCCAACGCCTGTGCCATATCCATGACCGATGTGACCCCACTGCCTTGAACATTCGTAGCACTGGTAATGACAATGCTCATCGATATAATTCCCCCAAGTATAATCGCCGTAGCATTTTCTCGTCGTAAATCTGGCAGATCTTCCGGACCTGCGTATCGTTCCTGAACCACCGATGCATGTAAAAATAGGTTGTACGGCACTACGGTGGTGCCCACTAAACCCACCACCAACAGCCATTCTCCAGCCGGAATACTCGGGTTAATGAGTCCGCGAACAACCTCTGACCAGTCCGGACCACTCATCACCATGGTAGTCAAAAACACCAAACTCATAAGTCCAACCAGGCCTACCAGAACCCGCTCAATAATCTTAAAATGCCCCCGATACAGCACAATAAACGCAAAAGTGCCCATAATTAGCGGAAGCGCCATGCTTAGCCAAGCATCAAAGCCTCCGGAATTTGCCGAAGCGGAGGAACCGGTCACCACTCCCTTATCAATCCAAGCCTGTATGCCCAGCACCGCCCCCGATACATTACCCCCCTCATAGGCCGCATTACCGACTACAATAGCCGAAAACACCAAAATAAGGGCCCCAACACGGGCCAGCCCTTGAGGCAAACGTTCACGCAAGGCTTCGCCCATTCCCAGGCGAGTGACCACACCCAATCGAGCCGACATTTCTTGCAATACGATGGTAGCAACCACTGAAAATACCAACGCCCACAACAGTGCCGATCCGGTTCTAACGCCCACAATGGTGCACATAGTTACCGTGCCAGGGCCAATAAATGCGGCTGTAACCATAGTACTTGGACCCAAATAACGTCGCCAAAATTGCATGATCCCGAAAACTCTAACTCCTTAAAATTAACACTATAGAATACTTTTATTTCTCCAACTATAAAAGTAAGTTTACCTCTGAAAAATTAACCGATGGTTTTGGGTTGGTACGTTACTGCTTTAGTCGGTCGGTAACGAGATGTACCACGAAAACAACACCTTGTTGCGGACAACACCTTGTTGAGGATGAAACTTTGTTATCGTGCCCAAGCCACTCACTTCTCACTGGATAAACTCAGTTTAGTAGATGGAAAATAGTATTTCGATCAGTACGAATATTCCTGCGGCGCCCGAAGCCGTTTGGCAGATACTTACGAATCCCGAGTTACTTTCAACCATTTTTGGCGGTCAAACCTGCAACTGCGAATGGACCGTGGGCGCAAAAGTTCGGTTTCTTGAAACACGGGGTGGCAAAGAAAAAGTGGTCGAAAAAGGCGAAGTCATACGAGTTTCTACGAACAAACTACTAGAGTACACTTCTTTTCCCTCTCAAATGGGGCTAAGTGACGACCTGGAAAACTATATTGTCGTATGCTACGAGCTGCTAGACAACTACGATGGGACTACCCATTTAGCCATTACCCAGAAAGGGTATAAGTACGTGGATGGTGGATTAGACCGCTATATTGCGGCTCAAAAATTATGGAAAAAAGCCCTCTCTAAGCTCATTGAAGCCGCATCTTTCATAAAAATTGATGCAGAAGCTTAAGTTGGCGTGGGTCGCTGGGGCCGCCCCATATCCTACGAGAAATGCGACAACATTCGCAGTGACTCCACCGCCGTATTCCGAGGCGCCAAGAAATCCGATTTAGTGCTAATAGATGGACGATCCGCATATTTTGCTTCCTGACCGTCTACCTACTTTCCAAGCACCGACCGAACCACTGCTTCCGCCACCCGTTCCCCGTCCATGGCCGCGGAGATAATCCCCCCGGCATAACCGGCTCCTTCCCCGCAGGGATACAATCCTGAAACCTCGGGATGAACCAAACGCTCTGGGTCCCGCGGAATCCTTACCGGAGACGAGGTCCGAGTTTCTGGGGCATGCACCACCGCCTCGTTGGTTAAATAGCCCTTCATTTTCCGGTCGAAAGCCACAAATCCCTCTCGCAGGCGCTGCACAATGAATTCCGGAAGCACCTCGGCCAGGTTCACCGATCGAAGCCCTGGCGAATACGAAGTCTTAGGTAAGTCCATGGACACCCGCCCCTCCACAAAATCAACCAATCGCTGCGCCGGAGCGGTTTGGGTGCGACCACCCGCTTCCCATGCTTTCCGCTCAATCTCGGCCTGAAACGCCATCGCCGCCAAAGGCCCATGCTCCTTCTCATACGCCTTGAAATCCGCCAATTCCAATTCCACCACAATCCCCGAATTCGCCGTCGATCGAGCCCGCCGCGAAGAGGACCATCCGTTGGTTACAATTTCCCCTGGCTTGGTTGCACAAGGCGCTACCACCCCTCCCGGGCACATGCAAAAGGAATACACCCCACGCCCCTCGACCTGATGCACCACCGAATACGGCGCCGCCGGCAAATACTCTCCACGCGACGCACACGAGTATTGAATTGAGTCAATCAACGCCTGCGGATGCTCTACCCGCACCCCAATGGCCAACGGTTTTGCCTCCACCGCGATCTCCCGCCGCACCAACAGCTCAAAAATATCCCGGGCTGAATGACCTGTTGCCAGGATCACATGCTTGGCAGGAATGTTGCGAACAACAGCGTCATCAATCTTTATCACTTCTAACCCGGTAATTCGATTAGAATCCTCAGTCTCCTCCAAAACCATATCC
>JAYPBC010000018.1:0-21393 GCA_038124025.1 Balneola sp.
AATAACTCACTCTATTTTCACGCTATGCCTTACGTTGTTACCGAACCATGTATTAAATGTAAATACACTAACTGTGCGGCGGTTTGCCCGGTTGATGCTTTTCGAGAAGGCCCCAATTTTTTGGTGATTGATCCTAATGAGTGCATTGATTGTGATGCATGCGTATCAGAATGCCCTGTTGAGGCTATTTACCCAGACGATGAGGTACCTGAAAAGTGGGAACATTTTATTGACTTGAACGAGCGCCTTGCCGAAACATGGGAAGACAATGTCATCAACGAAACCAAGGATGCATTGCCTGAAGCAGATGAGTGGGCAAGTAAAGAGGGCAAAGAAGATCAACTTCAAGAAGAGTGGTAAGCATACTGCCTGGGCTTGTGGTGCATCGCTTATTCTGCTAGAACTATGCTAGCACTCGATTCATTTTTTGAGGAACCACGTCCTTCTGTTATGGGGGTCCTGAATGCGACTCCCGACTCCTTCAGTGATGGGGGAAAATTTAATCGAATAAATGTCGCCTTGCAACGCATCGAAGAAATGATACAGCAAGGAGCTACGATTATTGATATAGGAGGTGAGTCTACCCGTCCTTATGCTTCCGTTGTTGAAGAATCAGAGGAAGTTAGTCGGGTTATTCCCATATTGGAAAGCGCAGTAGCTCGATTTTCCAATCAAGTACTTTTTTCCATTGATACCACGAAATATGGGGTAGCAGAACGCGCCTTAAATGCCGGAGCGCTTTTCATAAATGATGTCAGTGGACTTCAAAAGTCTCCAGCAATGGCAAAGCTAGCCGCCTCGTATAACGCTGCGTATATCCTTATGCATGCCCAAGGTAGCCCCCAGGATATGCAGGATAATCCAAATTATGTCCATGTCACTGCAGACATCGTTGATTTCTTAGTTCAACAAAGCGTACTTTTGCAGCAGGAAGGAGTAGAGCATATTATAGTAGATCCAGGTATAGGATTTGGAAAAAGCTTAGATCACAATCTGCAGATTATAGCAGGCCTTGACAAAGTGGTTGAAATTGGCTTTCCTGTAATGTTAGGAGCGTCTCGTAAATCTATGTTTGGTCAGTTATTAGACAATCGTGGAGTAGAAGGACGCTTGGCCGGAACACTAGTGGCGCATTATCATGGATTAATGCAAGGAGTACGTATATTGCGTGTGCATGATGTGCAAGAAGCTAGTGATAGTGTTCGAGTGTTTGAAGCCTTACAAGCGGCTTTACAATCTGAATAGAATCTTAGCTTTTGTATAGGTACTTTTAGGCTACATAGCTGCTTGACCAAAGCTATGCTTATGAAGCCAGCCATTTTTAATTGTAAAACACCCCTTTGAATTGTATCCTTTAGGTTTTCTCGACTTCGGATTATTGGACTTTCTCGAGACGCTAGTTATCGCAGGAGTTCTAGTTGGCGTTTATCGTTGGATTCGTGGAACCTACGCTATACGGGCAGGTGTGGGTATTTTATTTCTTCTACTCATAAATTTTATTATTCGACTGTTTGGGTTTACCACGATCGACTTTATTCTGAGTGCGATTTTAGATGTGGGTATTTTAGCGGTATTTATCATTTTTCAACCCGAAATAAGAGGACTGTTGTATCGAATAGGGCAAAATCCGTCGATTCGATTATTTGGTGCTAAGTCCAGCACTGAACAGGTGATCGATGAGGTTATAAATGCAGTTAAGGACATGTCTAAGGAGTATATTGGTGCTCTTATTGTGTTTGCTCCTCCTTCTGGTGCCTTAAATTATGATAGTACAGGGACCGAACTCGATTCGGCAGTGAAACAAAAACTATTGGTTAGTATTTTTAGAAAAGAGTCTCCTTTACACGACGGCGCTGTTATTATTCGGAATAACCGGATTACAGCAGCAGGATGCTTTTTATCACTGTCAGAAAATCCCAATCTAAGCAAATCGCTAGGTACTCGTCATCGAGCAGCAATTGGTATGTCCGAAAATAATAATATGTTTGTTATTGTTGTATCAGAAGAAACAGGACGTATATCGGTAGCTCTAAACGGTAATTTAAATAGTGGGCTTAGTATTCAACGTCTACGAAAAGAAATGGAAAGTAGTTTTTCTGTGACCAAATTTAAAGAAGAAGTAGCGTTTTCGGCGCCAAAAACAGAAATGAACCTTAAGTAAATTAGCTTCCTAACCGGAATCGCGTCGTAATTACCCAGAATTCCGTTCTAAGAAGTGAGTATTTCCTTGTACTCTATAAAGGCTTCTAGCAGTTTGAACGGTCCCTTTTCCGTAGCGATTATTAATTCGATCGATAGCCTGATAACGCTGAGTATGTTCAGCTTCATCCCGAAAAAATAGGTTCATTTGGCTGGTTTTGTCCATGTCTTGCGTACTAATCATAAGACTGCGGATGGCTATATTTCGGTGGCAGTAGGATTCAATGAGGGCAGCTAATTCCTTCATGCATGCGTCATACACATACTTGGTAATGTGAGTAAAACTAGGGGTGACAAATCGAAAACCTATGCTGGGATATTCATTTTTATCAAAGCCGATATGTCCTCCAAAACTACTCGATCGAATACCATAGGCTCGCATTCGATAGCAGATCATTTCGATTCCAATAGCTAGTTCACCCTTGATTGCCTCCGGGTCGGTGCTTCCTTCAGAAAAGGTATGACCGTAACTGACGCCCCACTTAGGTGAATATTCATGATTTTCTTCGAGTATCCGGCCTTGATCCTGCCCACTAATTGTTTCAAAAAGCATACGCCCAAAATGGGGTCCAAATAGACGTACAAAGGTGTTGGGCTCATTGTGTTTTACCACATCTCGTATGCGCTCATATCCTTCGGCAAGAAGATGCTCATAACGCCTTCGCCCTACCCCCCATACTTCGTTGAGTGGTAATGGGTGTATATACATTCGTTCATCTTCATTACTTAGAATAAGAGAAATACCGCGGGGCTTATCCAAGCCACTGGCTAGCTTAGCATAGGTTTTAGATCGAGCTATTCCAATCGACCCGTATAGCCCTGTAGTTTCTAGGATGTCGCGCTGTAGTTGTTGAGCAAATGTCCGGATTTGAGGTTCTTCTTTACCTAAAAGAAAACTAGCATCCATAAAATACTCATCCATCGAGTATCGTTCTATTTGATGGGAATATCGATTCATGATATGATATACCTGCTTTGATATAGCAGTATAACTCGCATAATCGACCTGTAGCATGCAAACGTACGGGCAGCGCTTATAAGCTTCATAGGCGCTCATTCCTGTTTTAATCCCCATAGAACGCGCTTCATAAGAAGAGGTGGCTACGATCCCCTTAACCGTGCCACTTTCTTTTCTCCATCCACCTACAATCAATGGAATTCCATACATATTCTTTCGGAGTTGCTCTACTTGGGCATAGAAGCAGGCAAAATCAAAATGCAGATATAAGCGGTCTTTTCGATGACGATGTTGATGTTCTGGATAGACCGTATTGTACAGAGTGATACGATGTACATCCTGTTCGGCTTGATATGAAAAGTCATTTTTTTTTGGCATAAACTACTCTGCTATTGATATGTATAATATATGTGTGTAATTTAAAATGACCAAACCAAAATTGGTCATGAATAACTTTCCACTTATAGAAATGCTTGCTCTTTTCCCCCGTTATTCAGAGGTGCACACCTTTGATTGGAGGCCTCGCTATGTGCGGCAGGTGCGCCAAATAAGATCCTGTCACACTAAGACATTGGGAGGAGTTCCATACTCATTCTTTAGTATTATAACTCAACAAGGAGAGGGCATGGATATTCGTTTTAATCACGATGAATTACTCTGGGATATAGTAGCTCTGCCTAGTTCTGATTTATCTATACAGAGCGAAAATGGATCGCATTTAGTTATTGATCGGGTATTGGTTCATCAGCAGCGGCACAAGCATCAGCCTTCTTTAGCTCACCGTATGCGTCCTATTCGTTTTGAATGGCTTCCTTACGCCCAATGCATGCGGCAGAGCCCTATTGAGCATGCTAAGATAGATCGTATGCATCCATACCGTTTTTTAAAAGGGAAAAATAGTTCTTATCAAATCCATAGGATAGAAACACGTCACTTAGAAGACGTTATGGTTACTCGGCATTTACATTACATTGTTGAGGATACCGAGCGGCGATTCTATCATGTGGTATATATACTGGATCAAGGAGATTGGCGTTTTATACAAGAAGTCGACGAGCAGTTTTTATTTCATCGGTCTTCTCCCTGAGTGCAGGCCAAAAAGTAATGTCAAAATAGACGCAACTCGGGCTCAATAAGGTGAGGGCCATTATTACGAACCTTTCCAACGGCAGTAGAAACAATGTGAGTGTTAAGGCTGTCGTCTGGAAAAGGATCTAGTAGGTGGTTTAGACGGTTAAAATCTTGCTTTGGATCTAGCCATGCGCCCCATTCAGACGGATGCAGAAAAACAGGCATCCGATTATGAATGTCTTGCATCGTTACGTTAGCTTTTGTGGTTAAAATGGAAAACGAGTAATAAGAGTCCAAAGGGCTTAAGGGAGAATAGAACCCGGCTGCAAAAAGAACAGCATCACTGGAGGCTTGTATATAATGCGGAGTTTTATTCCCTTTGCTGCCCGACCATTCATAAAATCCGTTCATGGGAATGACACATCGCTGCGAAGATACCGATCGCCACATGGGCTTTTCGGTTACCTGCTCGGACCTAGTGTTGATGGGTAATAGAGGCCGGCTTCCTGCCTTTGGTTTCCACCCCATGAATCCCCAATGCATGGGAATCCGTATTAATTGGTTGCTGTCAATATCGGGTTGAAGGATAACCGGTACGACATGGCTAGGGGCTATATTATAAGAGGGTAAGGTATGATTAGCTTCTTGTAAATATTCTTTCCCAAAGATCCCGTCTGTTTCGTTTGGCGTGGAAGATCCGATCAATGCGTCTATGGTATTAAGGTCACTAAAAAGAGCGTATCGTCCGCACATTAGATAAAAAACGCCGTTTAATAGAAAATCCGAAGTACGATTCGTCTATTTTTTGCGCGATTTTCTATGATATCTTGACCAAATTCGTCAGTATGGGGTGCAGTAGGTAAGGGTTGTGTATCTGCATATCCTGATGCTTTGAGATTAGAAGCTTTATATCCTTGGTTAACTAAAAATTTAACTACCTCAGAGGCTCTTGCAACAGAAAGTTCCCAGTTAGAAGGGAATCTTATAGTATTTATAGGAACATTATCTGTATGACCTTCGATATCTACTTTAAAATTGTAAAATGATAACCCATTTAAAGCGTCAGATACTTTACGAATAATACCCTCACCTGAGGGTAATAGCTCGGCACCACCTGAGATATAAAGTGAACTACTATTAAATGTCATCACAATTTCTTTGGTAGTCAAATCAATGTTAACTAAGCCTTGATTACGTTCAGGAGTTAAGACAGAATCAAGATCAGCTTTAATTTCTGCTAATGGTGTTTTTTGTATTTCAGTACCTGTTACTTCTGATCGCATACCTTCTTTCATTTGGTCCCAAAGAGCTTGATCAGGGGTACTTGAAGCAATTAGAATGGCAAAAAATGCAAGCAGCAAAGTGATCATATCACTGTAGGTAAGAAGATATTCAAGATCTTCTTCTGCTTCTTCAATTTCATTAGCACTCATAACAAACTTATTTAAATTGTTATCCTATTAGGATATTTAGTCCTTTTCTTTACCTTTACCATCTTTCTTCTTGAAGTCACGCTGTAAGAAAGTGCTAAGTTTATCCTGAACATAAAATGCTGTTTTCTTCTCATTAATTAAGATGATTCCTTCGAGCATGAAAGTTTCTCTGAAACGATTTATAGAGGCTGAATTTTTAATTTTTTCAGCAACAGGATAAAAAATGAAACGCGAGAGTATAATTCCATATAATGTAGTCATTAAAGCAGCTGCTAGTCCAGGCCCCATACTTGATGGGTCATCCAAATTACCTAGCATATCAATTAAACCAAATAGTGTACCAAACATACCAAAAGCAGGGGCCGCTCCACCCATCGCACGAAGAACATCAACAACAACCATTTGTCTAAAAAAGTTTTCTTGAATATGATTAGTCCCGAATTGACGAATGTCATCACTCGAGTAATTGGTACTTAAAAGAGAAAATAGATATCCTTCTAAGTATCCACCTCGTTCTTCTTCTAATCTATCAAGTGCATTGACTCTATCTTTTCTAATTTCGTCATTCCATTCAACGATTGATTCAAAATCTTTCTGGAGAGATTTTTTATTTGCACCTGCTTGACTAAAAAAGAATCTCACCCCAGCTAAAGCTTTATTTACATATCTAGATTGAAACGTAATATAAGAAGCCATAAGAACCCCGCCTACTACAATCACCAAACTGGGTATATTCATGAATTGAGTATTAATGCCCTCAGTCAACTGTGTAACTTTAATTGTCTCCATCACACCAAATATTATCATTGCTAAACTAATGATTGTACCGATCATTGAGCCAATTGAAAACTTCATTTGTTATTGTCCTCCACGGATCTCTTGTATTAAAGTTTCTAATTCAGGAATGCTTGGGATTGGAATGTTTGGATCCATTTGAACTGCTCGATTCCAATTAGCGCGGGCTGCTGTAATATTTTCTAACATAAAAAAGATTGTTCCTTTAAGGGCATAAGCATCTGCGGTCTCTTGTATTTCAAGAGTTTTGTCAACAAACTCTAAAGATTTTTTATAATCACCAATATAAAATAAATCTTGAGCTTTGCGAAAATTAGCGAGTAGAGATTTTATATCTCTTGCTCTGTTTTGCACTAGGCTCGAATCGATTACTATAATGGAATCTTTGTCAACTGGTCTCATACCTCTTAAATCCAAATAAAATTGTTCTTTCGAAGGATCTAGTTTAATCTGGATATTTGAACTCTCATTTAAATAATTGACGGTAATTATCTCTTCATAAGGTGAATTATCTGTGCTAACAGAATTAGCTGCTCGAGGTAAGCTAGAAAGTGCTCTTGGATTCGAATTTGTGGACTCATTATTTGAGTTGTTTGATGTAGACTGCGGTGTTGCGCATCCAATATGCATAATCATAAAAAGCACAATAATTATTGTGAACTCTTTTTTCATGAGAAATAGGTAATTAGAAGCGGATAACTGCATGGAATCCAAATCCTGTTTGTTTATAAGTTAAGCGGTCTTTATTTGCTAATTTTATAGTTTCGCCAGCAAGCATGAGATTACCAAAAACAGAAAGTCCGATATTTTTACTTAGATTAAATTGCAATCCGGGCTCTAACATAAACATCTCTCCTTTTTGATTACCAAGAGGAAATTGTGTACTTAATTTGGAATAGAATACTACACGATATTCATCAATATCTGGAACTTTTTCTGATAAAGCTTGATAATAAATTAAGCCAATGTCAAAAAGAGAGATATCAAAAAGAGTTAAATCTCTGTTTTGAGATCTAATTATATGATAAGCCGCACTAAAACCAATATAGGAGCTATTTTCTAAATCTAAAGGCTGCCTATAAGTAAACGTTATACTGAAGTCAGTGAGTGCTTGTCGTAATAATGTATCAGCTTGATGTGAAAATGCATTTGCTGTAGAATCAGCACCAGCACTGGTGGTATCGTTACTTATCGTAGTAGTTGCATACTGATTTCGGTACCAACTATCAGAAGATCTAGTAGTAATCCCAAACGTGACTAGTTTTTGATTTCCTTGATTTAATGTAGGTAAAACTACGGGAGGGTTTGATATAAATGAATTACTCCAAACTATTTCGCGTGATTGTGGATTCATAACACGAATGCCTATGACTAAGCCTTCAGGTTCTCTTCTTTGAAGGCTTAACTCAATAAGCCCTTGAACACCATATTTATAGGAAATTTCCTCTAGCATTTCTGGGGATACATCTGCTAGAGAGCGTCCTTGCATATTTAATATTTGTAAAGTAGAATCATTCCCAACTATCTTGAGTTTATCATTTGGTTCTAATTCAGGTGGAGATATAACTGTAAGTCCGGCATATTGCCGCATCGAATACTCGACTTCAGCTCGTATATACTCTACTTCTTCATTTGTGAATCTAAGTGCTGAATAATTAATTTTGTATATGGCTATACGGCGCACTGAAGCAGGAAAGTCAGTCAAACTTGGGTTTAGTTGCTCTTGAATTTTCTCAACCATAAAAGGATCGCCCTGTTGATGAGTGAACATTTGGGCATTTATATGCTGTGAGTCAATTAATACTCCAAGTAAAAGTATTACAATATAGAATAACTTCTTCATTAGTTATGCTTCAGTTTTCATTTTACGACGTACAGCGTAAAGAATAGTTTTTTGAGCATCCTCTACTTCTGAGTTAGTAGCATCAGAAGGCATTTCTATTTCACTTAAAATCAACTGTTGATCTCGTTTAGTACGAGACTTAAGTACTTTTTCTCTGACTGCAGCTGGTGCAGTACGTAAAGCTAAAATAAGAGTTTCAGAAGGTATTTCGTCAAGTGCTGACTTTATCAATTCAATTTTTACTTTAGGTAAATCATCAAATCCTATAAAATACTTTTTAATTTTTTTCGCTAATTCTAAATCCTGTTCTGCAATTGAAGCAACATATGCATCTTGTTCGGAGAGTGGCATAGTTTCGATTGTACTCAAAATAGTATCTACACCATCTGCTGCAACGTATTTCATGTCTGAAACATCTAATGCTTTTTTGGAGAAATGAGAAGCTACTTTTTTATAAACTGAAATGGGTATGTTATTAATTTTACCCATTTTCAGGAGAACAGATATACGTTTGTCTTCATCCATTTTTTGTAAGACAATTCCAGCTCTTTCACCCGCAATTTGTGCTAGTAATATAGAAATCATTTCATCAGACTCGTCTTTCATTAAATGTAGAATTTGTTGGTCTGTCAACTGATCTATAAAGTCAAATAGGTTACTTTGTGATTCTTCAGTATCTGTAGATGTTTTGTATGTTGTAATACTACTGCGGAAATTTTCTGTTTCTTTTATTCTTTCGTCAAGAGTGAGACCGATAAAATTGTTAATACCATAGCTAATGATCTCGAAAATATCAGAGCTCATATGAGGCTTAAGAATATTAAGTAGTTTTTCATCAACACTAACTAAACTTTTTACAGCTTTCGTTGTACCTTGTTCACTATCATTTCTAATCCACTCAGTCAGTATATTTGCAATAACTTTTGGTTTACTTATACACACATTTGCAATAAAAGTTTTATCTCCTTCAAATTTCGCCATTTCTTTGACAGTAGGACCACTTTGCTGTTCTTGTGATATTGTTTCAGAAGATAAAGTCTTAACAGTCTGGTTTAATGGTTTTTCAAACCCTTTAACTTGTTCAGGCTGTTCATTGTCGTCACCCTTTGATTTTTTTGACAATGCGTATAGTAGAGAAGAAATAAACAATAACCCTAGTACAATTATGACGTAGAGAAGGTGCTCTGGATTATTCCAATCAATACCTAAGAATTCTTTCTTTTCTCTTTCTTGAAGTACTGTTTGAATTATTGTATCAGGAGTTGCCTGACTAAATGTATTGTTGATACTTTCTTCATCTTCTTCATCTTCTTCTTCTTTCTCTTGTGCTTTTTCTTCTGTCTGATTGGATCTACTTGATTGTGAATAAACTGTATCTATTTGCGTTGTTATACTTCTTGAAGGAGCATTTATAATGTTTTTATTGATAGCTCTGTTATTTCTGGGGAATACTTTTTTACTAACCGACACAATATCACCCCGAAATTCGTCTGCATTAGCTATTAATGAAGCTGCTTCCTCTACGAAATCTACATCTTCATCACTGTAAGAAGTATCTACGAGAACCTTAATATTAAGTCTAGTGAGTTGAAAGCGAGCATCAAAACCAGAAGCTTTAATACTGTCTTGCCCGGTAGGTCTGTTCGATTGAAGATTGGGTGGTATAAAAGGGAGACCAGGCAGATTTTCAATTTTAATATCATCTTGTGGTTGCACTACTTGGTACCCTTTTGGAACCAAGATGCGTTCCAGTGACGCTTTTACATCTACAATAAATGTACCCTCTCGGTAGTAATCTGAGAGTGCATTACCTAATATTACTTCATAGTATCGTTCGTATTTAGCTGCTTCTTCCTGTACATCCGCAGATGTAATTTGTCCCGGTACAATTTGACCGATTGCAGTCATACTCTGAAGCGCAATAATACCCGTAAAAACAAGAATTTTAAGGTTTCCTGCCATAATTAAACCCCCGCAGAAGGTACTTTATTTAAGCCTAGACGTAGATGATGTTAACTACCCCATTAAGTATGCGAAAAAATTTTGAGTTTTCCACACAGAATCTAAAATAAGTAGAATATTGATCTAATGGTAATATTCTGCAAAATAATTGGTAATTCAATGTTTAGGTAAAATTGAACTTCAAGCAGGGGCGACTTCTATATACTTATCCACAATACTAGCTACTCTAATACACTTAGTTTTTACGGACATCTGATCACCTTTTATTTTGAAGAGAAAGCAAGTGCATAAATTTTCATTTGCTTTACCATAGATAGCAGGCCATTGGCTCTAGTTGGTGAGAGATGTTCATGCATTCCAATTTTGGTAATGAAGGTAGGCTCTGTTGAAAGAATAGCGTTTGGACTCTGTTGGCTATATAGGCGAATCATTAGTGCTACAAGTCCTTTGGTGATAGCAGCATCACTATCGGCTTCGAATACAACGATATCCTCATTGAATTCAGCATGTAACCACACTTGACTTTGACAGCCTTTTACTATGTTACTGTCTATCTTCTTGGATGGATCGAGCGTCGGGAGTTTAGAACCAAGCTTAATAATGTGTTTGTATCGCTCGGTCCAATCTTCAAAGAGATTGAACTCTCTAACAATTCTATTTTGTACGTCATTAATACTTGCCTTTGGCTGCGACATGAGTAGGTTTAAATTTCCTTAAACTCTAGCTTACCAACTGATTTTACGGTTGAAATTTTGTTGTTGGTATCATCTTTTACAGGGCTGAATGACTGATAAATTGTTTTATATTCATCTGAATTAGGAATTTTGTATCGAAATAACTCTGATACTGTTTTACCATCAAACGCATTAGTCAATGCCCGTTCTACCATGGGAACATCATCCGGATGTATCACACTATTCAAGCCGTTTTCAAATATTTCATCAGAGCTGTATCCAGTTACTTCTTCAAAAGCTTCGTTTATATATTTACAGTTAAAGTCCGACTCTTCCATAGAGAATTTGAGGATGAATTCTTCTCTCTGCTTTAGTAGCGTTCCGAAATCTGTATTGAATATAGCCTTTGCCGTCTCTTTTTTCTCTGTGACATCTCGTTGATACGACACCCAATGCGTAACCTCACCCTGTGCATTCATTAAAGGGTGGATGTCCCACTGGTTAATGAATTCCGAACCATCTTTACGATAATTAATGGTATGACCAAAAAACGCTTGTCCCTCAATTAATCTTCTTTTAAGTCGCTCTAAGATAGCGCGATCGGTCTTTTCTCCTTGGAGTATTCTTGGTGTTTTACCAAGCACTTCTTGTTTTGTATATCCAGTCATTCGGGTAAAGCCGTCGTTTACATAAACAATTTTTGGTCCTGGCTTTTCCAAACTGAGTTCGGTGATTATGATGGAATCATAATCGTTGCGAATCGCACTTTCAAGTAGATCTAGTTGATGTTTTAAGGTAGCAATTTCACTTGCTTGTGACTTAAAAGCATCTTCTAGCCTTGCTTGGGCTTCGGCGTCTTTGGCAAATTTCTTGATGTCGTCTAATTCAAATGGGTTATTGTACTTCATGGGGCCAATTTGGTCTCGAGGAGTTTTTCACAGCATTAGTCAAAAGTTAAACGACTAATAATGGTCAATCATTCCAAATCTCCAAACAATAAAAGAATGGCCTAATATGAGCTTTTCTGTGTACAATTGCAGAATAAAAAAGGGGGACTGTTGCCCCCCTTTCCTCACTCACTCATCGAAGTAGCAGCTTTGCCGTAGCTTAGCTGCACATTCTTTAACATTACAGCCTATAATCATGAAAAAATTAATAGGCTATGTTGATATCGATTTAAACCACAAAATACGTAGTTAAAAAAACGTATCGTAGTACAAAACACTAAACAAATATAAGACTGTAAGCGCTTTTTTGCTAGTTTAAAGTACGATTAAATAGATTTTTTTTCTGCATATTCAAAGCTTTTATAGTTTGGCTAAAACCATAAAATGAACGGTTTATCAGTTTATTAGAAGTGAGTCAGTAAATTCTTGTGCTGCTTCTACTACACTTTTTTTGCCAGAATCAATCTCTTCTGAGAGCGTGTTTCGCAGAGTAGTTGCGTGATTTGATGCATGCAACTGTTGGAGCCAGTAGAATTCACTTAATTTATGGAACCATTGTTTCTGCTGGAGTCGTCTTTTGTGCTCAAAGTGTCCACCTGCTGTCGTTATTTCTATATATTTAGTTACCGCTTGCCAGCTCTCTGAGATTCCAATCTCCTTGGTGGCGCTTAGCCCAATGATAGGAACTTGATAATTTTGTAAGGAATGTTTAATTAATTGAGCCGTGGACCTTAAAGATTGTAAGGTCTGCTGAGCAAGTGTTTCGGTAGCACCATCCATTTTATTCACCAATAGAACATCCGCAAATTCTAATACTCCTCGTTTAATCCCTTGCAATTCGTCCCCACTTCCGGGTTGATTAAGCAAAACGAAGCAGTCTACCATATCGGCTACTGCGCCTTCATTTTGACCAATTCCAACGGTTTCAATAAGAATGACAGAATAACAAGCAAGCTCGCATAGGCTCATGATGGATTGAGTTGCATGAGTTACTCCACCAAGAACTTGTTGAGAGGGGGAGGGGCGTATAAAGGCATTATTTTGTGTGCTTAAGCGCTCCATTCTGGTTTTATCGCCAAGAATCGAGCCACCAGAAAGTCGGCTACTCGGATCCACAGCTAATACACAGACTCGGTGTCCTAACGATAGTAAATGCATTCCTAGAGCTTCTATATAGCTACTTTTTCCTACACCAGGAGGTCCCGATATTCCAACTCTTATTGTTGAGGTGCGATCTGTCTCACGAATTCGTTTTAAAGCTTCTTTCAGTAAATTCCCAGCCAGCTTTTGGTCTTCTATACGAGTGCTTTCTAATAATGTAATTGCTTGAGAAAGGCTTCGTATTTGCCCTTGTTCAATAGAAGATATCCAGTCAGAAATAGCTTTATGTTCTTGAGATTCAATCATTATTTACTAACAGTGATTTGATCTTTTAAAGCTCGGAGTATGGATTCTGCCGCGTGTGTTATGGGTGTTCCAGGACCAAATATGGCAGTAACCCCATTTGCTTTCAGTTGGGCATAATCTTGTTCTGGAATTACTCCCCCTACCACAATGATTATGTCTTCCACCCCCTGCTTCTTAAGCCCCTCAATGAGAGAGGGTATTAAAGCCTTGTGTCCACCAGCTAGACTTGATATACCAACAATATGCACATCATTTTCAATGGCTTGTTTAACTACTTCATCGGGTGTGGAGAAAAGGCTTCCCATATCCACATCAAATCCTAAATCTGCAAAAGCTGTGGCAATGACTTTAGCTCCTCGGTCATGTCCATCTTGCCCCATTTTTACAATGAGCATACGAGGTTGTCGCCCTAATGATTGTGCTAATATGCGCACCTGTACTTTTAAATGCTCAAAAGCTGGATCCTGTTCATACACTTTGCTATATACTCCTTTTATGGTAGAATGGTGTGCGCTATGTCGCCCCCAAACGCGTTCTAGCGCTTCTGAAATTTCTCCAACGGTAGCCCGAGCCCTAGCGGCTTCAATAGCGATGGATAACATATTTTGCTCGGTTGATTTAGCTGCTTCTTCTAACGCATCCAAACGGATTTTCACTTGTTCACTGTTCCTATTCTTTTTGAGTTGGAACAGGTTTTTTTCTTGAGATTGACGGACTTTTGAATGATCAATATCACGTACATCCATAGGTTCTTGTTCATGACTCTTGTATTTGTTTACCCCCACAATCGTTTCAATGCCTTTGTCAATACGAGCTTGGCGCACGGCTGCAGAGGCCTCTATTTTCTTTTGTGGGAAGCCCAATTCTATGGCTCGTGTCATTCCTCCCATGGCCGTGATCTCGGCAATAAGTTCTTTTGCTTTGATGCATAAGTCGTGAGTAAGTGATTCCATGGCATAAGAGCCTGCAAAAGGATCAATAATGTGGGTCATATCGGTTTCCTCTTGTAAAATAAGCTGAGTATTACGCGCAATTCGAGCAGCTGTTTCGGTGGGAAGAGACAAGGCTTCATCGTAACTATTGGTATGAAGGGATTGAGTCCCACCAAAAATAGCAGCTATAGCTTCTACGGTAGTTCGTACGACATTATTTAGAGGATCTTGCGCCGTCAATGACCAACCCGAGGTTTGGCAATGGGTACGTAACATGGTCGATTTGGGATTTTTTGGCTCAAATAGATCCTGCATGAGTTCTGCCCATAACTCGCGCGCGGCACGTAGTTTTGCTATCTCTGTAAGCATATTCATCCCAATGCCGAAAAAGAATGAAAGTCGTGGGGCAAACTCGTCAACATCGAGGCCTCGATCGACTGCAGTTTTAACATATTCTAGCCCATTTGCAATAGTAAACGCCAACTCCAGCACTTCATTAGCTCCAGCTTCCTGCATATGGTAACCGGAAATAGAAATCGAATTAAACTTGGGCATATGCTGGCGTGTATAGTCGATAATGTCAGAGACCAATCGCATAGAGGGCTTAGGCGGGTATATATAGGTATTGCGAACCATGAATTCTTTCAAAATATCATTTTGAATGGTTCCACTTAACTGATCTTGCGAGACACCTTGTTCTTCAGCTGCTACAATATATGACGCCAGAATGGGGATAACAGCACCGTTCATAGTCATTGATACGGACATTTTATCAAGTGGAATCCCATCGAATAGTTGTTTCATGTCTTCCACTGAATCAATGGCCACCCCAGCTTTTCCTACATCTCCAACTACTCTAGGATGATCCGAATCATAGCCTCTATGAGTAGCTAAGTCAAAGGCCACACTAAGGCCTTTTTGTCCATTTTCGAGCGCGTTCCGGTAAAAAGCATTGGACTCTTCTGCCGTTGAAAAGCCTGCATACTGTCGTATAGTCCATGGCCTACCAGTGTACATACTACTGTAGGGGCCCATTCGATACGGAAACTCTCCTGGACGTTGAGCTTTTATTCCTCTTTTGGTCAGGTCATCAGCCGTATATAACGGCTTTTTTTTAAGCTGTTCGGCGTCATGGGACGAAAATTCACTCATCGAATACGAATTAAGAGGTTTAGTTGAGAGGAGTACGTAATAAACTAAGAAGTAGACTTTTATGCTACATCTTCCATTCGAACTCCAACCAATCGACTGACTCCGGTTTCAGGCATCGTGACACCATACATCATTTCTGCCTTACTCATGGTTTTTTTGTTATGCGTAATAATGATGAATTGAGTGTCATTTGAAAACTCCTTAATCATCTTAGCAAATCGTTCGATATTTGCATCATCCAATGGAGCATCAACCTCATCTAGAACACAAAAGGGAGAGGGTTTAACCAGATAGATAGCAAATAATAAGGCGATGGCAGTGAGTGTTTTTTCCCCTCCTGAAAGCTGGGAGATACCCGAGGGTCGTTTACCCCTGGGTTGTGCTTTAATTTCAATACGTGCTTCTAATGGATCCTCGGCATCTTGCTCTATGATTAAATCACAAAAATCGTCCGCAAAAAATAACGTTTTAAATACACGCTGGAAATTACTTCGAACCTCTTCAAATGTTTGGTTAAAGCGTTCGGTAGCGGTGGTGTTAATTTCATCTATGGTTTCAAGAAGTTGAATTTCGGCTTTTGCCAAATCTTCAATTTGTTCCTCATAGAAGTTTAACCTCTTACTTTCTTCCTCATATTCTTCAATAGCAAGTGGATTAACTTCACCTAAACTATTTATTTTTTGTTTAAGCCAAGTAATTCGCTCTTTTACATCTTCAGGGCTTTTATCTTCAGGTAAAGCCTCACTTTGGAGTTGTTTAATTAGCAATCCATAGTATTCCCAAATATGATCACGAAGACTTTCGCTTTGAATGTCCATTTTTTCTTTAGCCATGTGCAGATGATGGACCAGTTCGATGTTCACTTCTTTTTGCCGTCGAACTTCCTTTAACTGCTTCTCTATTTCATTAATACTACCCCGTTCTATTGCCGCAGTTTCTTGTGCTTTGGACAGAATCTGATCGGCCTCTTCTTTTTGGGTATTCGATTCTTCCAATTTTTTACGCCAACTAGCGCTTTGTTCGGTATTCAAGCCGATCTGTACATTTGCTTTGGTAATACGATCCTGACGATGCTTTATGCGTTGTCCTACTCCATTTATGCTGATTTGTGCTCGTTGGATTTCACGTTCGTGATTCTCAATCTTGTTGGTAATATCTTGATGTTTAAGTTGGGCATCGTTGTAGCGACTCTGGGCGCCTGAGCGCTGTTCCTCTAGTGATTCTAATAAGCTCTTTTGCTGTTCTAATTTATAGTTAAAGCCATCAAGATTTTGTTCGATTTCATTTTGAGAGGGTGCTATGTTAGCAAGTTCCTGTTGGGCATTTCCCTCGTTGGATTGCAGCGAGTTTTTTCTGTTAACCCGATCCGTGATATTTTTTTGGTAGACCTGCACTTTAGAGCTCATAGAGTGTTTTTGCTGTTCTAATGTGCGAATTTGTTGTTCGAAATCTTTTAGCCCTTTGTTAAGGGAACTTAGGTCAATCTGCGTACTTTTACTTTGGATCTGTTCCAGATAGTCGGTGAGTTTTTGGAGCTCTTTTTGGATTTTGACCTGTTGTTTCTCTAAACGCTCAATCTTAGTTTTTAGGCTCACTCGCATACCTGCATGGCTGCTCTTACTACCAGATGTGTAAAAAGAATTTCCGCTACGAACATCTCCCTGTAAACTTACCGAGCTCCATTCTTTCTTCAATTCTGCTTTATTCATGTGCGCTACATCTTCAAACACAAGAACATTACCCAGTAATAGTTGCTTCAAAGCGGAGTACTTTGCTTTACAATTCACATGGTGAAATAAACTACCATCAGCAATATCATAGGTAGCGGCAAGCTGTTGTAGTGGGATAAAGGTAGCCAATCCTTTTTTCTTCTCTTTTAATAGTGTTGCAGCAGCAAGCGCCTCCTCCATAGTATCTACGACCAAATAATTTAGCACGGGACCTAATGCCGATTCCAACGCAATTGCATAGGTTTCATCGGTAGAAAAAATATCATTGACCGTAGTCATACTTTTAAAATTGAATCGATGCTCTTCCAATAAATACTTAACGCTCGATGGGAAAGCTTCATTGGAGGTGGCTAAATCTTTTAAGAGCTGAGATTCAGACTCAGCCGAGGCTAAATCACTGCTTAGGCTACGAATCTGATCTTTTGTTTCGTTTTGGGTTTGAGCAAATTGTTCTTTTTTTGCTCGAGCTTCTTCTAAGCTTTTCTCCTGCTCATTTCGTTGACGTAGCAATTTTTCTAGTTGTTCATCGACCTGTCCTTGTTGCTCGGTGATGGTGCTTATTTCACTATTTAGATTTGAAATTTCTGATTCAATACGTTCTAAATCACCTTCCGTATTTTCGAGTTTAGATTCAATCTTTATTCGCCTAGCCTGCAGCTTTGATAATTCATTCTTAGCGGCACTAATTTGTACTTCTAGCTCATAGATTTCATGGCGAACTTTGCTGTATTGTTGCTGAGTTTGTGTATATATAACCCTCGATTCTTCTAAACTCTTCTCAGACCGCGCCTGTTCAGTAGCAAATTCCTCAAGTTTTTCCTGACTATGAGTTCGAACTTTTTGTAGCTCTGCTAAATCCTTATTACCCTGTTCAATGTCCCTCTTGTATTCACTCAGAACTTTTTCTTCACTTTCAATTCTTTGTTGGGCAATCCGAATCTGAGTGGTAGCTTCCTGAACAGCTTCTGCAAGAGATTGTACTCTACGTTGAGCTTCGGCTTGTGCTCGTTCTTTTTCTAAGAGTGTTTTTCTAGCCTGCTCATCATTTGTTTCAAGTGAGTTCAGTTTCTGTTGCAGTTCATTCTTTTCAAGTTCTGCCGAATTTATCCGTTCGATTAACGGATTGAGCTCTTGCTGAATTCGCTCATAGTCATACAGAGTGAGAGCTTTATCAAGCTTTTCTAATTCTTTTTTATATCCTTTTGCCCTAATCGCTTTATCTGCTTGTATTTCTAAGCTCCTAGTTTTCTTGCGTAGTTCAATTAATAAATCATCAATTCGTTGCAGATCTTTTCGTGTTTCTTCTAACTTTCTGAGGCTTCTTTTTCGTTGATCTTTATACCGGGTTACACCTGCAGCTTCTTCAAAAAGTTTACGACGGTCATTGTTTTTATCATTCAATATCTCTTCCACCATCTTAAGCTCAATTACCGAGTAGGCATCCGAGCCCATTCCGGTATCCATAAATAACCCCATGATATCTTTCAATCGGCATGAAGTTCCATTTATAAGGTATTCCGAATCTCCAGATCGGTATAAGCGGCGGGTGATGGTGAGTTCTGAATATTCAATGGGTAAAATGCCTTTATCGTTTACAAAAGTAAGGGATACCTCAGCCATCCCAAGAGCTTTTTTCTTCGCTGTCCCATTAAAAATGACATTACTCATAGCTGATGAACGTAATAAAGAAGGGCGCTGCTCTCCTAATACCCAACGAAGTGCATCCACAATATTAGATTTTCCACACCCATTTGGCCCAACTATAGAAGTAATTCCACTGTCAAAGCTCACTTTTGTTTTATGAGCAAAGCTTTTAAATCCTTGTAATTCGAGTTCTGATATGTACAACGTCGGTAGGGCTTAAACTGCAGGTTTACATGAAACCCATTAAATTTAGACAGTCATGATTTCCGATTCTTTTTGCTTGAGTAATTGTTCAACATTACTGGTGTGTTGATCGGTTACCTTTTGAACTTCGGCTTCTGCCTCGAACTTAGAATCTTCGGGTAAGGAGTGTTGTTCGACCGCTTTTTTTACTGCATCATTAGCATCTCGTCGGGAGTTACGTATGCTGATTCGGGCTTGTTCTGATTTATCCTTAGCGACCTTAACTAATTCCTTGCGACGTTCTTCGGTTAAAATGGGTAGAGGAATACGAATCATGTCACCATCATTCATTGGATTTAGTCCTAGTCCTGAGGACATAATTCCTTTTTCGATATCTGTTATAATACTTTTATCGTAGGGTTGTACTAACAACAACCGAGCTTCAGGAGCTGAAATGTTCGCTAACTGTTGAAGGGGGGTTTGAGCCCCATAATATTCTACTTGAATACCTTGAATTAATGCGGGATTGGCCTTGCCGGCTCGGATATGTGAAAATTCTTTTTTTAGGTACTGAACCGCATCGTCCATTTTCATATCTGCTTCGTCAACTATTTCTTGCAGTTCTTCCCCAATCATAATGTTCTCCTACGAATTTTTTTGTTCAACTGAGTTTTTACGGCATCCTAACCTGAATGATAGTTGTACGGTTAAAGTATGCTATGCCCCGTTTTCAAAAATACTAAATGTGTGCTATAAATCTTAATAATTTATGGGATGCTTATTCCCAAATGACTGTGGTACCATCATTGCTGCCATCGCAGACAATTTTTTTAAGGGCACCCTCTTTATTCATGTTAAAAACAATGACAGGGGTCGAGTTTTCACGGCATAGAGTAAACGCTGTTAGGTCCATTACTGATAGTCGTCTTTTAAGTACTTCGTCGCCTGTAATCGTATCAAATTTGATGGCATCGGGATTAAGCTCAGGGTCTGCATCGTAAATACCATCGACCCGAGTACCTTTGAGAATTACGTCTGCCTCTACTTCAATAGCCCTTAGAGCTCCAGCCGTGTCAGTAGTGAAATACGGATTTCCAGTCCCAGCACCAAAAATAATCACACGCCCTTTCTCTAGGTGTCTAACAGCTCTTCGTCGTATGAAAGGCTCTGCTATAGCCTCCATTCGTATGGCACTCATTAGGCGAGTCATTATCCCACAACGTTCGAGTGCGTCCTGAAGTGCCATGGCATTAATCATCGTAGCCAACATTCCCATGTAGTCGCCTTGTACACGGTCCATACCTTCGGTAGCTCCTTTTACACCGCGAAATATGTTTCCTCCACCAATAACAATACAAATTTCTGTACCCTCGTCATGAATGGATTTAATTTCTTTGGCGTATTGATGAAGAATTTTTCCATCGATACCATGTCCTTGTTCCCCCAGTAAAGCCTCGCCACTGAGCTTCAGAAGTATGCGTTTGTATGTATTTGCCACGCTATTCGGATTTATAGGATAAAAAAAAGCTGACTTGGAAACCAAATCAGCTTAATGTACTGAAATTTTAATTAAGCGTCTTCGCCTAATTGGATTCGGTGGAAGGAAACAACCAGAGGCGTGTTGTTATCCTCTAAGTATTTTTTTACCGATAGGCTGTTATCTTTGACAAACTTTTGATTTAGAAGAACTCTCTCTTCATAGAACCGGCGAAGTTTACCTTTGGCAGCTTTCTCGGCTATTTCTTCTGGTTTGCCTTCGTTAATTAACTGTTCTTTGGCTATCTCAAGTTCTTTTTCCACTACAGAGGCGTCGACTTCGGCTTCTGTAACGGCAATCGGTTTCATTGCGGCTACTTGCATTGCCACATCTTTTCCGATTTCAGGATTAATCGAATCTCCGTCAAACTCGACAAGAACTCCCAACTGGTTACCTGGATGGATATAGCTCACCATAGAACCTTGAGTAGTAGCAAGTATGGTTGTACTAATTTGGATTTTCTCCCCAATTTTACCCGTCATGTCTTGCAAATGATCAGCAATGGTTCGCCCGTCGATTTCTACGGTAAGTAGGGTGTCTACAGATGACGTCTCGTGGTCATAAGCAGCATTAAGGAAGGCCTCAGCTTGTGCTTGAAAGTCTTCGTTTCTAGCTACAAAATCAGTTTCGCAATTGATTTCTATAGCCACTGCTTTCTTAGCGTCATCACTAATTCGGGTAAGAATTAAGCCCTCTTTTGCTTCACGGTCGGCTCGTTTGTCAGCAACTTTTTGGCCTTTTTTTCTAAGAACTTCAACAGCACTGTCGAAATCACCTTCAGCTTCCGCCAAGGCTTTTTTACAGTCCATCATGCCCGCTCCGGTCATGTCTCTTAGCTTCTTTACATCTGCGGCAGAAATGCTCATTTGTATGTCTCCAAGATTGAAAGTTTGATAATTAAGTCGGTTGATTTATGCTTTTTCTTC
>JAYPBC010000018.1:21493-39958 GCA_038124025.1 Balneola sp.
CTGGTATCTTTTTTCTTGCGTCGTGAGCGTAATTTGGTTTTAGGCTCTACTTCTTCAGCAGCTTCTTCCTTAGCAGCCATGGCTAATTCTTCCATATAAGCCTCTTCCTCATATGCTTCACGCTCAGCAGCTCCTTCAATTATAGCATCGGCTATTTGGGATGTAACTAACTGGATGGTGCGTGCGGAATCGTCATTACATGGAACAATAAAATCTGGAACATCCGGATCGCTATTGGTATCTACCATAGCAATAATAGGGATATGTAATTTAATAGCTTCGCTAACAGCTAGATGTTCTTTTTGAATATCAACCACAAAAATAGCGCCTGGTAGACGATTCATGTTTGATATACCGCCTAGTGTATTTTCAAGTTTTTCCTGCTCACGAGATAACATGAGACGCTCTTTTTTAGTGAGCTCATCAAACGTGCCATCGGTTTTCATACGTTCGATTTCTTGCATGCGTGATATGCTTTTTCTTACCGTAGCAAAATTGGTAAGCATACCTCCAAGCCAGCGGTGTGTTACGTAAGGCATACCAGCTCTCACCGCTTCATTACGAATAATTTCAGTAGATTGTTTCTTTGTGCCAACGAATAGGATAGTTTTTCCTGCACGAGATAACTTCTGAATTTCATCGATGGCTTCTTGAAGGTAATTCTGAGTTTTCTTTAAGTCGATGATGTGGATTCCGTTGCGCTGCATAAAGATGAATTCTTTCATCTTAGGATTCCAACGACGTGTGAGGTGACCAAAGTGGGCACCTGATTGGAGTAGTTCCTGAATGGAAGCTGCTTTAGGCATAGTAATTTAAGTTAGGTTAATCCTCTGAGTGGATCAGCTCTTTAAACCTATTAGCAGGGCGGACTGTTTTGTTATTAAAAACATTTGCACTGCTAACACCTAGTTAAAGATCACCACACATGTGTTTTTGTGTTAAGAGCCAAGCTCTCAAGGTAAAATTTGATCTGTGAAAATTACAATCTAAACAGATCAAAAATTGTTATGTTCGTGTTATCGTTTACTGAATTGGAAACGTTTACGAGCTTTAGGTTGCCCATACTTTTTACGCTCCACCATGCGACTGTCCCGTGTTAGTAAACCATGTTCTTTAAGACGTGAGTGCATTCCTTCTTTCACACCATCGATAGCGCGCGCAAGGGCATGCTGAATAGCACCCGCTTGTCCTGCCTTCCCACCGCCTCGTACGGTAACCTTGATGTCGAATTCGCCTTCGGTCTCGGTAATGTGCATCGGTAAAAGAGCGATATTTCGCATGGCTTTCACCGGTAGATAGTCTTCTATGGAGATGTTGTTAACGATAAATGAACCTGTACCTGGCTTAATGTATAAGCGAGCAGTAGAGGTTTTTCTTCGTCCTAGATAATTTGCTTGGGCCATGATAGTTTAGAGCTCTACAATTTCAGGATTCTGTGCGGTATGCTGGTGAACAGGACCTGCATACACACGTAGGTTTTTTAAAATTTTCCGACCCAATTTATTTTTAGGTAGCATACCTTTAACAGCAAGTGTTACCAGCGCTGTTGGGTCCTTAGCCATTTTTGTTTCGGCACTAGTAAATCGCTCACCACCTGGATAGAAGGTGTGATGAAAGTACATTTTGTTCGTCATTTTTTTACCGGTCAATTTTACTTTTTCAGCGTTAATGACAATAACATTATCTCCAGTATCCATGTGAGGAGTGAAGGTAGGTTTGTTTTTACCGCGTAAAATAGACGCAACTACACTACTCAGACGTCCTAATGGTTGATCTTCGGCGTCAACTAAAACCCAATTTTTCTCAATGTCGCTGGCCTTAGCAGAGTATGTTTTAAAACTTAAAGTATCCACAGTATTTGTGTTTAATTGCTTTTTTTGAAAGACATAAAAATTACGGGAAAAAAAACTACTTATCAACAATTATAATTATAAAGCTAGATGAAAGGTTTTACCTAGAAAAATATTTTTGTGATTTTATCAACAAGGCAACATAATTTTTCAACTTATAGCCTGTCACAATGGTATACTTGGGACGTGCACTTAAAAAAACGTACCTGCTTAAGCTATGAAATATAATCCGATCAGTTTGATTAATAACCTTTCATATTTAAGGCATATGAGGTCCGCATTAAGGGCGTTGGTAGTATGTTTACTCAGCTGTTCAGCAGGTGAGGTACTATTGGCTCAAAGCTTGGGACTTGAAAAAAAGCAGGATCAGTCGCAGATATCTGAAGTAGCTAGGTTTCATAATCAGATTCTTCAACAAGATCTTCCATTTGAACTAAGCCCCCAACAGGGCTTTTACAAGGATTCGGTCGAATTGAGATTGCTAAACAAGCAGGCTGACTGGAACTATTATTTCAATGTTCAGGGGAAAAAACCAATTGATTGGGTGTTCCCTGAAGAAGGAATTACGCTTAAGGCATCTAATGCTATACGAATCATGGCCATTCAACCCGAATCTCAAGATACGGTAGAAGGATTTTTTACCTATTTATTAAATCAAGATCCTAGCTTGCCGGTATTATCATTAATATTTGAACCGGGGGATTTTTTTTCGGGGGATCGAGGAATATATGTAAAAGGCTCAAACGGTATACCGGGATATTGTAGGAGTACTCCTCATAATTGGAATCAGGATTGGGAACGCCCCGTACAAATGACACTTTTTGAGCAAGATGGTAGCGATTCAGCAGTTCCTGCATTCTCAGTGGGGGCAGGTGTAAAGATTGGAGGGGGTTGTACTCGGCTATACAATCAAAAGTCCTTGGATATTTATTTCCGTTCGGACTATGGACTATCCCGGTTGAACTATCCATTGTTTGCTGATAAACCAATTACCGAGTTTAATCGCTTATCTCTAAGAAATGGCGGACAGGACTGGTATCGTGCAATGATCCGGAATGCTTTTTCTCAAGAGCTCGTAAGGGGAAGGATGGATTTGGGGTATCAATCGTACAAACATGTTGCCGTCTATTTTAATGGACAATACTGGGGAATTCATACCCTTCGTGAAAAACAAAACGAGGATTTCATAGAATCCAACTATGGGGTAGATGCCGATGCTATTGACCTGCTTTCAGGTAATGCTTCTGTGGGTGAGGGTTCTGCGGAACATTACGAACAGATGCTGGAATATGTGAGCGAGAATGGGCTGGAAGATTCCGTGCATTATGCATGGATTCAAGAACAAATGGATATAGAGCAATACATGGATTATCTAATTGTTGAGATATTTTTAGCGAACGGTGATTGGCCGGCTAATAATATAAAGTATTGGAGGGAACAGTCGGCTACAGGTAAATGGCGTTGGATTCTGTACGATGCGGATATGACTATGGACAGTCACTCGCGTGGCCGTTTAGAAACCAATATGTTTGAGAAACTGCATACCCTTACCGATACCAATTACGAGCATCCAAGCTGGTCCACTTTGCTAATGCGCAAATTATTAGAGAATCCAACATTCAAAGCCGCTTTTTTACAGCGATATAGTGTGCATTTACAGCTCAGTTTTAATCCAACTAGATCACTTGCTCTTATGGATAGTATTGCTGGTCTAATAACGGATGAAGTACCGGATCACATGCGACGCTGGTCTAAATCGATGCGCTTAGGAAACGATATGAATTGGGAAAAACATCTCGATGTTATGCGTGATTTTTTGAGCCAGCGACCCGACAAAGAAAGAGAGCACATAAAAAGTTTTTTCGGAACAGAACGTTTACATAGCCTAAGTACAAGGGTGAACCGTTCAAGGTCTGGTATTATTCGGGTTGAAGGGGCTCGAAGTGACACTACGGAATATGTCCTATTATACAAAGGTATACCGGCCCAAGTCCGAGCAATACCCGCTGCAGGGTACCGCTTTGTGCGTTGGGAGGGCCTTAGTCAATCCAGCAATGCGGACATGTACATTACACTCGACGAAAATAGTGAGATTCAAGCTATATTCGAGCCTATTGAATCCATACAGACGAGTGAAGTGGTAATCAATGAAATTCATTACAATGCCGCAGATCATCAAGATTCGGATGATTGGGTAGAATTACATAATCCAAATGACTATCCCGTTGATCTGAGTTACTGGTTTTTTTCAGATTCTGATGATGCCCATCGTTATTATTTTGCTCCAGGCAGTTTATTGGCCGAAGGGGGATTTAGAGTTTTAATGCGAAAGCCACAAGATTTTGCTGCGGTATACCCAACAGTCAGCGTGGCTGAGGGCCCAATAGGATTTGGGTTTGCTGGTTCTGGAGAATTATTGCGGCTATTCAATGCGAAGGGACAATTAGTAGATTCTGTTCGTTACGATGATCAGTCGCCTTGGCCAATAGCCGCCGATGGGCAAGGTGCTTCCTTGGCTCTAGTAAATCCGTTGCTAGATAATGCCGACGCTCGTTTTTGGAGCGCCTCTTCAAATGGTGGGACTCCAGGTGGAGCTAATGTAGATGTATTAGTTGCCAATGAACTTGAGGGACCCTTTCCAAATCAATCAGACCATCCACACCAAACACAACTTGGAGATAATTACCCAAATCCCTTCAATCCTACCACAACAATACCATTCAGTTTGGAAAAAGCTACCAAGGTTACACTCACCATCTATGATATGTTAGGGCGGTCAGTGCAACTAATTACGAATAAATACCTTGCTGCAGGGGCTCATGAAGTGCGTTTCAACGCTGATAGGGTTGGGATTTCAAGCGGGATGTATTTATATACCTTAGAATTAGATAACAAGCGAATAACCAAAACAATGCTGCTTCTAAAATAAGCCGCTTTAAAAGGGAGGTAGGACTTCCCCAAATAGAGAAAAAATTCGTACCTTTATAAAATGTAATAAGTTAGCATGGGCCTTGATAAAAGGTGTATGCAGGCCACCTTACAAATAATCTAACCATACATCCAACACATTCAAAAACAGACTCCTCAATGAGCGATTTTAACAACACAAGAGTAGCATTTGAAACGGGAAATGGCACGGCACACATGTTTAGCTTGGCCAAACTAAAAGAGATGGGGTATCAAGGGGTTGATCGGCTACCATTTTCTATCAAAATTTTACTCGAGGCTGTGTTACGTGAATACGACGACTATTTAGTTACGGCAAAGGATATTAAAACATTGGCCAATTATGAGCCCAAAAGTCCTCAGGGAGAAATACCATTTAAACCTTCAAGGGTAGTACTTCAAGATTTTACTGGGGTGCCAGCGGTAGTAGATCTAGCCGCGCTTCGCTCTGCTATGAAGCGAATGGGTGGTGACCCAGAAGCCATTAATCCGCAAGTCCCTGTAGATTTAGTTATTGACCACTCGGTTCAGGTTGATATGTTTGGTCAGGAATATGCGTTTATGCACAATGTTGAAAAAGAAATGGAGCGTAATCGTGAGCGTTACGAGTTTTTGAAATGGGGGCAGCAGGCCTTTGATAACTTCCGCGTGGTACCTCCTGGGAGAGGAATTGTACACCAGGTTAACCTCGAGTATTTGGCTCGTGGAATTTTTACGAGAACCGAGGCTGATGGATCGGTTACTGCCTACCCGGATACTCTAGTAGGAACTGACTCACATACAACGATGATTAACGGACTTGGCATTTTAGGCTGGGGAGTTGGTGGTATTGAGGCAGAAGCAGCTATGCTGGGACAACCTATAAGCATGTTGGTTCCGGAGGTAGTGGGGATGAAATTAACAGGCAAGCTTAGAGAGGGTGTTACCGCAACCGATTTAACGCTAACGGTAACCCAGATGCTTCGTAAGCATGGTGTAGTAGGAAAGTTCGTAGAGTTTTATGGTGAAGGAATTAGCAATATGAGTTTGCCTGATCGGGCAACCATTGCCAATATGGCACCGGAATATGGAGCCACTATGGGATTCTTTCCAATTGATCATGAATCTTTACGATATATGCGGCGCACTGGACGTTCGGAAGAACTAGTGCAATTGGTGGAGCATTACACCAAAGCACAAGGTTTATTTCGCACCGATGAAACCCCTGATCCCGACTTCACCAGTACCCTAGTGTTGGATTTAAGTACGGTAGAAACTTCATTAGCAGGCCCAAAATTACCTCATGACCGAATTACCTTGGGCAATATGAAGCGCACCTTTGAGGCGGCTTTGACGAGTGATAATCCAACCATGGGATTTTCACTAGCACAGGATCAGCTAGCCAACAAAGCGATGTATCAGAATGGGCAAGATATTGAAATGAAACATGGTGATGTCGTGATTGCTGCGATTACTAGTTGTACAAACACCTCTAACCCAAGTGTTATGTTAGGAGCTGGTATTGTTGCCAAGAAAGCCGTTGAACGTGGCTTGAAAGTTCCAGCCTATGTCAAAACCTCCTTAGCGCCAGGTTCTAGAGTGGTAACAGAATATTTGAATGAAGCCGGCCTAACCGAATACTTGGACACCCTAGGATTTAATCTAGTTGGCTACGGCTGTACTACTTGTATTGGGAATTCAGGCCCATTGCCTGCCCCCGTAGAAAAAGCGGTTAAAGAAGGGGACTTGATTGTTGCAGGTGTATTATCTGGAAACCGTAACTTCGAAGGGCGTATTCATCCTTACGTAAAGGCTAATTTCCTAGCTTCACCCCCTTTGGTAGTGGCTTATGCACTTGCCGGTACCGTAGATATAGACTTAGCCACTGAACCGCTTGGTAAAGACAAAGACGGGAATGATGTGTATCTAAACGAGCTATGGCCAACCACCGAAGAAATAGCCGCCGAGTTGGACAACGCCATACGTCCGGACTTGTTCAATAAAATGTATGATGATGTATTTGAATCCCCAGCATGGGAGGATATTCCTGTGAGTGGTGGAGAACTTTTCGGCTGGCAGGATTCATCGACGTACATTCAAGAACCACCTTTCTTTATGAGTATGTCCGAAGAATACCGTCCCATTCAGCCCATTAATGGAGCTCGGGCCTTGGTTAAAGTAGGCGATTCTATTACAACAGATCATATTTCGCCAGCAGGAAATATCAAAGAGGATGCACCTGCGGGGTTATTTTTAAAGGAAAATGGAGTGAAGACTGCAGATTTTAATTCCTACGGATCGCGCAGAGGTAATGATCGAATTATGACACGAGGTACATTTGCTAATGTACGTTTCAAAAATCAATTGGCACCAGGAACCGAGGGAGGATTCACAACGTATTTCCCCGATAATGAAGTGACCAGTATTTTTGACGCTTCTTTAAAATACAAAGCATCAAATACTCCTCTTGTGGCTCTTGCCGGAAAACAGTACGGAACAGGATCATCTCGTGATTGGGCGGCCAAGGGAACCAATCTTTTGGGTGTTAAGGTGGTGATAGCGGAGTCATATGAACGAATTCATCGGTCTAATTTGGTACAAATGGGGGTGCTTCCTCTTCAATATAAGCAGGGAGTAACCGCTGAGAGTTTAGGATTAGATGGCACCGAGCATTTCGATATTGCGGTGGATGATTCGGTACAAGCACGACAAGAAATTCAGGTTGTGGCTACCAAAACCGATGGTACTGTTATTGAATTTGCCACCGATTGCCGCATCGATACTCCTGTTGAAGTAGATTACTATCGGAATGGGGGAATTTTACACACTGTGTTGCTGGATTACGTGCAAAAAAAACAAGCTAATTAACAAATTTACTCTAATCCAAAGCAACCTCTTGCCGAAGGCGTGTAAATTAGGTCGCTTGGGTTTATTTGCTTGGTAAATTACTCATGGTAAACCGTTCGGCCAGCATCTTCGACGTCATAGGGACGCGCAACAGAAGTTGTATGAAACGCTGCTTGAACCACTGTAGATTTGATTTACGCCCCATTTTCATGTTCCAGTGTGCCCGTCGTGTTACCTCTGTAATTAGAGCATCGAACTGAGTAGAATAAGAGGTTAGAAGAAGAGGCTTTTTTGAAGAGCTATACAGCTTGTCCTCACTTTGTAGTTTACTAAGATCTATAGCGAGTTGCCATGCGCCTAACCATCCTAAATTCATTCCTTGTCCACCGATAGGGCTGACTACATGGGCAGCATCACCTACAAGGAAGAACCTGTTTTGTTGCCTCGTAACTGCTCTATGGTGCTGCACACCAAAACTGCTAATCATAGAGCATGAGGTAGGGTTGGGTTTTTCCCCAACTCGGGCATAGATTGCATTACTAAGCCAAGTAGGCTGTGGATTAGACTGATAGTATTCAGTTTTGATTACCCATCGTCTTTTTTGCTCTGCAATGGGGAAAGATTCTACCAAGCCTTTCGAAGTGATATAGACTAATGGAGGCGATGGTGGAATTGTTGGATCTACAAAATCTCCCATTGCATAAGTGTCGGGATACGGACTTCCAGTATATGTTATGCCCGCTATACTTCTAAGAGCGCTGTTTTTTCCGTCGCAGGCTATTAGAATGGGGCACCTATTTTCTTGCCTTTCAGATATTGGTGTATCCGGTGAAGGTGGAATTTTATGTGAAAAAACAACTATGTGATTACCATTATCTCGAAAACCTGTTACCTCGGAGCCGTATCGAATAGAATGAGACAAACGTTCAGACAGAGCTTCTTTTAATAGTGCTTCTGTTTCATTCTGAGGGTGAATCAATATATACGGATGCTTCTGTCCAGAATGTTGCGTGCTTGCAAAATTAATTTCCCCAAGTTTTTTTCTCCCACTGTGCGCAATTCCTTTATCTACCCGAATGCCCTTTTTTAAAAACTTATGCAACAAGCCTAGTTCATCTAGCATATCCAAGCAAGGAGGGTGTATTCCAAGTGAACGAGTATCGGAAATAGCCGTATGTCTTTTTTCTATCACCACACAATTCAATCCTCTCAGATGCAAGGCTAATGCTTGGAATAAGCCTACTGGACCTGCCCCAACAACGATGATCGGTGAATGTATATGAGGGTCATATGTTGTCATGATGTTGCTTCATATGTGAGTAGCAAACGAAAAGGAAATAATTTTTGGACTTTCCAACCTGTCGGGCTAAGTGCTTTTAATTCGTCCTTACGAAAACTTTTTTTAAGACTAATACGACCGTCCTCATAAATAAAAGAAGATCTGTATCGTAGTGGAAAGCACACACTAAAGAGGGTGTATGCCAAACTGCTCCGTTCTAAATCATTACAAATAACTCTCGTACCTAGTGCAGCACATTCATTTAAAAAATGATTAATCTTTTCTAAGTGAATATGATGGAGCACATGATTGTTTATGACTAGGTCAACTCTACGATTACGTCTTAGCAAGTCAGTAGTAGATACACACTCAAAAAATAGCCCAGTTGAGATATGTTGGTTTATTTGTTCTGAGTCAGCCAGCATTATTCTATTGGCTTTAGCCCATGCTATGGCACGATCATCAATATCTACGCCGGTAATATGCGCGTTAATTCCGTCTTTTTTAAGCCAGTTGTATAAAAAAAAAGCGATGTCTCCGCCCCCACAACCAACATCTATTATCGTAAATACCCTTCCTTGTCTTTGGGTTTCTTCTGCTTGAGGACGAATATACTTGGCATATACTCTATTCCATTGCGATATCAATCTATTTAACACATAGAAATCGGCGTAGGTCTGTTCGAGCTGATTAGGATCGGCATCCTCAGCATCCATTCGTTCCACTAGATCGGCCTGTCGCTGGCGTAGAAGACTAAACATTGGCTTTCTACCTAGCTTCTATACGACGTAACAACGCCGTTTCTATACTTAGACCTGGGCCAAAGGCCATGGCCAATGTAGTATTACGTCCCTCGCTAATTTGAGCCTGGGATGGAGGGTTCTTGAGTAGTTCATGAAGTACAAATAAAATAGTAGCACTGCTCATGTTACCATTATTTCTGAGTACTGCTCTAGAGGCATTTAAGGCGTCGTCTTTAAGCCCAAAGCTCTGTTCTATTTTATCTAAAATAGCTCGTCCTCCAGGATGTATAGCCCAATAGCCAATATCTTTTGTATCTAAGTTAAAGCGTGAAAATAGAGAAGCTGTGATAGCATTCAAATTGTTTTTAATGATCTCAGGTACATAAGAGGATAAGGTCATGTCAAAGCCGGTATCACCAATTGTCCAAGCCATATCCTGCTCCCCCTCGTAGGCTAGATCATTTGCAAAATCCTCTATTTGAAAGGCAGATTTTGACGGTTCAACCGCAGAAACTAAGGCGCCTGATGACCCATCTGCAAAGACCGAGCCTGCAATCAATGTATCGGGGTCGGTTTTAGGATTAAAGTGTAATGAACAAAGCTCGGTAGCCACAATGAGGACAACGGCCTTGGGATGTTGATCACAAAATGCTTTTGCCATTCGCAAGGCTGGGAAAGCAGCATAACAACCCATAAAACCTATATGATAACGCTCTACACTTGAAGCTAAGTCCAATTCTTTTACAATTTCATAGTCTGGACCGGGAGCAAAAAAACCAGTACATGAGACCGTTATTACATGACTAATGGGGGGAAGATCAGATTTTTTAAGCTGCTCAATTAGCTTGCTTGCCGTTTTTAAAAAGAGTTTTTTAGCCGCATCTTCATATCTACTATTTCGCTCACCTGTGCTAGGAATAAGCTCTGGGTTAAAACAACGAAGAAAAAAACTATGTGGATCTTCTGAGTGATAATCATCTAGGACGGTATGGCGATGATCGATACCAGATTGGGTGTAAATTCTATGTAATATAGCCTGCGTTTTTCGATCATTCTTGTGAAAGGACTTTAGTCTTTCCAGTACCTTGCGCTGATTACCCTGAGTTTCTGGAACGGATGTTTCTAAGTGGTGAATGTAACTAGGCATATTACTATTACAATAAAGCTGTGCTATTGGTTCGGACTCTTTATTAGTTTTTATTCCGCGTTAAACGATGGAAGCGAGTATTATGTAATAAAGCCGCTGTGGTTAAACCCGCTATAAGCCCCATCCATAAGCCTTGAGGACCATATCCCCCATAAAAGCTTAGATAATAACCCACAGAAAAACCAATGATCCAGTAGGAAATTAAGTTGAATACCATAGGCATACGGGTATCCTTTAATCCTCGAAGCGCTCCAAAACCTCCCACTTGTAACCCATCGGAAAGTTGGAATACCGCCGCAAAAAAGACCAGACTCACCGCTAGATCAGTAACCTCTACATCCTGAGTGTATACACCTACAATGGTCTCTGGAAAAGTAAAAAGCAATAGAGCAGTAATACTGGTGACGCCAGTACAAACAGCGGTGCCAGTAAACCCCCTAAAACGTGCCTCTTGAAGAAGTCCTTTGCCCATTGAAACTCCAACGCGCTGCGAAATAGCTAGAGATAGTCCAAGAGGAATCATAAAAACGGTAGCGGCAATATTGATTGCCACCTGATGGGCAGCAGAAGCTTGTACGCTAAGGGTGCCCATAAGTACGCTAACAGCTGCAAACAAAAGGACTTCCATTGTAGTACTCAAGGCATTAGGGACTCCAATCTTTAACAGTTCAGCGATACGACCCCAATCGGGACCTTTAGTACGGGAAAAAATATTAAATCGGCGAAAGGTTTTGAAGTTTGCCGTAAACAGTAACATGGCAATTCCACCGGCCCATTGGACAAGTGATGTGGCATATCCCGTACCTTCAGCTCCGAGTTGGGGGAATCCAAAGGCTCCATACATGAAAACATAGTCCGCTGGAATATTTACTATGAGCATACCTAAGGCCACTAACATGGCTGGCCTAGTGAAAGCCAGCCCTTCACTGAAATAACGAAAACCTGAAAACAAGAAATAGGCAGGGATCCCCCAAGATGCTGCTAGCATGTAGTCGGTTGCAAAGGGGATAATTTCTGAATCGACCCCTACCACAGGCATTAACTGAGCAAGCCAACGAACAATAAAAAAAGAAGGTATGGCAATTAATCCGACTAGCCACAACATCTGCCGGGCACTCTTCCCTATTTCATCGAATCGCTTAGCGCCTAGATGATGTGAAACTACTGGATTTATAGCTACCAGTGTTCCAATACCAAACATGAGCACAGGTAGATAAAGTGCATTTCCTACGGCTACACCAGCGAGGTCTGCGGCGCTAAGTTGACCGGCCATAATGGTATCGGTAACATTTAATCCCATTCCCAATAACTGAGTTCCTACAATAGGGCCACCAATTTTAGCTAGCGCCGAAGCCTCTTTTTGTACCGAACTAATTGTAATGGACATGGCAATAGATTTAAGAAGCGGTAATAAGGTTGGGAATTTCACTTGGATCCATTTTATTAAGAATCCCAGCGATAGCGTTCGCCGCCAATTGTCCTATGGCTGTTCGTGTTTCGTGTGTTGCACTTGCAATATGGGGAAGTAATGTGCAATTAGGCGCGGTGAGTAGGTCGGGATGAACGGTGGGCTCAAACTCGTACACATCAATTCCAGCCCCGCCAATTTGCCCCTGATGCAATGCATGGGCTAAAGCTTGTTCATCAATGACAGGTCCTCTAGAAATATTCAGCACAATTGTATGAGTTTGCATAAGGTTTAGACGACGAGCATCGATGAGATGATGGGTACTTTTATGTAGAGGGCAATGTAGGCTAAGGACGTCCGATGTACGCAGTAAATTATCTAGGTCCTCCACATAGGTTGCCTGCAGAGGCTCTTCAATAGAGGAAGGTAGTTTCGTACGATTATGATAGTAAACCTTCAATCCGAATGCCTGAGCTCTCTTCGCAAAAGATTGCCCGATGCGTCCCATTCCTATAATTCCAAGTTTTTTCCCAGAGAGTTCCATTCCTAAAAATCCTAATGGTTCCCACTGTTTAAAGTGTCCATCTCTTAGATATTTTTCAGCCTTGTTGAATGAGCGAGTGGTCGCCAGTAGAAGTCCCATAGTGAAATCTGCGCAGGACTCGGTGAGTACATCCGGTGTATTTGCTACTTGGATATTGCAACGATGAGCGGCTTGGACGTCTATATTGTTATAGCCAACCGCAAAATTGGCTACTATTTTTAACTGTTTTGCGGATTCTAATACTCCGGCAGTAACCGGGGTAGAAAGCATGCAAAGCAAAGCGTCATATTCTGCTATAACCTCAAGTAATGATTCTTCAGTCAAAAATTCCCCTTGTCTGCCTATCGTAACCTCACCTAAGGTCTGGAGAAACTCAACATTAGACGCTGGGATAGGTTCCGTTACTAAAATTCGGAAGCCCATTAGCTTAGTCTTCAGATTTGATATAGGTGGTTTTGGCGTCGTTCCACATGAGTTCTAAATTATAAAAGCTTCTTTTCTCTTCTGTCATTATGTGTACCACCGTATGGATGAAATCCAGGATAATCCATGATCTAGCTTGCAAACCTTCCTTTTTCCAAGCTTTATCGCCTGTTTTTTCTTGAACCTCTGCCTCCACAGCGTCAGCAATGGCTTTAATTTGAGTATCCGAGCCACCAGTACAAATCACAAAAAAATCCGCTAGAGTGGTTTGAGCTGAGATATCTAAGACCGTAATATCTTTGGCTTTTTTACTTTCCATGCCCTCAATAATATGGGCTACAAGGGTATTAGAGTCTGGTTTAGCCTCGATAAATTGATTGTTAGCGGGTTTTTCAATTTTTGTCATAGTTAATCTGTGTTCAGCGATTCATAGTCTTGGCCAATTACAACGGTAACATCCAGAAAGAAGTCTGGGGATTCTTCTTGAATGACATGTAGCGGATCAACACCTAAAGCATCGGCCACACGATAGGCATTCGCCATGACCCCGCTTCGGGATATTATCATGGTGTTTTTAATATCAAAATGATCAAAATTACCGGTTTCAACTACATCAAACCCATTTTTCCTTAAAACGGATGTGTATGCATTAGCGATACCAGAAACCCCACAGCCATTTAGTACTTCGATTTGGATGATATCACTGATAAGTTGAGCATTCTGCTCTGCTCGTTCATTCTGTATCCTAGGAAATAAAACTCTAGTGAATACAGCTAATAGCAAAATGACGAGTAAGAGACTCAAAAAGCCAATAGCTGCATGCAAATAAAGAGAATTAGAGGAGGAATCTCTAGGTGTCTGACTCATGTAATCTATCTAGTACCACATTCCGTATGATCGATACGGGTTAAATCTAGAATAGGGGTTGTATCCCATTGTATTAGGTACCTGTTGATACTGTACCCGCAGAAAAGCTTTATCTGAAATTTGATAATTCAACTCAGCGTTTCGAATCATTACTTGTGGACTGAAACCCTGTTGGATACTATTACCGTTTGATCCAAAACCAGGGGTATTTCCGCCAAAAGGTGAGTGTAAAAAGGATACATCTACTCTACCTTGTAGCTTTGGACTAAATGCAAATTGAAGTGTGTTTGTGTAGGCATTGATATTCTGAACACCTCCGCCATAAGCAGCAAAACTCATTTCATAGGAATGAGACATTTGAACATTAATCTTTTGGAAAAATTGGTTTAAACTGTGCTGAACAGTTGGAGTTGTACGATTAATAATAGGTCCAGAGTAATCATAAGGGGTAGGTAAATTCTTGCGTAGCTGCGCCTGAGTATCAAATGAGATACCAAGTAGTATGAAAAAAACTAATAAATAATAAAGCGATTTCATGGTTGTGTCTGTGGGTCTATATACTATTTAGCTCAAACGCTTATGTAGGATGACTTATTATAATGAATAGTCTCTAAATAATAAACCTAAACTATGGTTATTTGAAATTGCTTGTTGGCCATAAAAATAGTATATTTTTTCCCTTTTTAATGCTGAAATAATGCCTGTTCTGTGTACCCTATTCCAACAGTATAAAAAGGGAAAATTGACTAATAAAAAGGCTCAAGAAGTAAAAAATAAGGAATGAAACTTACCGATTTTAGATACGAAATAGAAGGTTTAAATATCCCAGACGCGCCACTTGAAGAAAGAGACAGCGCAAAACTAATGGTTCTCAATCGAGCTGAGCAAACGATAGACCATCGACAATTTTCAGATATACATGAATATTTGAATGAAGGAGATGTGCTCTTATACAATAACACTAAAGTATTTCCTGCTCGTTTGAATGGAAAGAAAGAAAAGACCGAAGCAGATATCGAGGTGTTTCTCTTACGAGAGCTTCAACCTGAAAATATGTTGTGGGATGTATTGGTAGAACCTGCTCGTAAAATTCGGATTGGGAACAAGTTATATTTTGGGGAAGATGAAAATGAGTTAATGGCAGAAGTGGTCGACAATACCACCTCTCGTGGGAGAACGATTCGTTTTCTTTTTGACGGGCCCAATCATGAATTGTACGAACGATTGGATTCTTTGGGGAAAATGCCATTACCCCCATACATCGAACGTGAACCAGTAGACGAAGATAAAGAGCGTTATCAGACGGTATTTGCCTCTGAGCGTGGAGCGGTTGCTGCACCTACGGCAGGTATGCATTTCACACAGGCCTTATTAGACAAAATAAAGGCCAAGGGTGTTCATTTACTTCCTATTACCTTACACATTGGGTGGGGTACTTTCCGAAACGTAGAAGTAGAGGATCTGACAAAACATCGTATGGATTCTGAGAATTATTTTATTTCAAAGGATACATCTGACCAAATAAACACAGCGCTAAAAAGTAAGAAGCACAAAGTAGTTGCCATGGGTGCCAGTGTAGTGCGAGCGATTGAGACCAGTGTTATGGCCAGTGGAATGAGTAAGCAGGGTACAGGTTGGACTGATAAATTCATATATCCTCCTTACCAGTTCAAAATAACAGAGTCCCTAATAAGCAATTTTCACCGCCCTGAATCCACATTACTTATGTTAGGAGCAGCTTTTGCTGGCTACGATTTACTCATGAAAGCCTACGAAGAGGCCAAAGAAAAGGACTACAGATTGTTTTCCTTTGGCGACGCCATGATAGTCATTTAACTAATTAGGTATATGATAAAACTAGCTGTCGTATTACCCGCTGCTGGAACCGGTAGCCGCATGAGAATGGAAACTCCTAAACCTTTCTTGCGACTTAAGGGAGCCACTATTTTGGAACATACTATCCGTAATTTTCTTCGGGTAGATAGTTTGGTTCAGATAGTTATTGCTACCTCTAATTCTTGGATGTCTCAAGCAAACAGTATTGCCTCATCCTTTAAGAGTGATTCCTTAAGCGTGGAGGTTGTAGAGGGTGGTTCTGAGCGACAGTTTTCTATACATCACGCCCTACAGTCTCTTGATGATCACGTAAATTTGGTAGCCGTACACGATGCGGTTAGGCCTTTTATCACAACTTCCTTAGTTGAGCTATGTTGTTCCGAAGCAAGAGATCACGGTGGCGCTATTGTCGCTGTACCGGCTAAAGACACCATCAAGCGGGTTGATGTAAAAGGATTCATTCAAGAAACTCCTAAGCGCAGCACCATTTGGCAGGCTCAAACACCTCAAATCTTTCAGCGGCCATTGCTTGAAAGAGCGTATAAAAAGGCCATTGCTGAGGACTACTTCGGAACGGATGATGCTTCTCTTGTGGAACGAATAGGCGGGAAGGTTAAGGTCATTGCAGGTGATAGAAGAAATTTGAAAATTACCTTCCCAATAGATCTAAGAGTAGCTGAAATGATTTTAGAAGAAGGATCATTTGACGTACCCCAATAGTCATGGATATTCGAGTCGGCTTTGGTTACGATGTTCATAAATGGTCGGAAGACCGCCCACTTGTATTAGGAGGGGTTGCAATACCGCACGAAAAGGGTTTGTATGGGCATTCTGATGCAGATGTACTACTGCATGCAGTAACTGATGCTTTACTTGGGGCGCTAGCCTTGGGTGATATTGGGACTCATTTTCCGGATACCGATCCGGTTTACAAAGGTGCTGACAGTGCGCTGTTATTGGCCAAGGCTTATGGGCTAGTTAGTGTTGAGGGGTATTCATTAGGCAACATCGACGCTACTGTGGTAATGGAGCGTCCAAAATTACTGCCTTATATCCCTTCTATGCGTGAGCGTGTAGCTTCCATACTCTCCACTGATCTAGGTCGGGTATCAATTAAGGCGACAACTTCTGAGCGTATGGGTTTTGTTGGGCGGGAAGAAGGCGCCGCAGTCATGGCCACCGTGTTGATAAAAAAGAACCGTTAATTCCCTAGTTGGAATGGTCAATTATCACTGTTCATCTCATAGGGTATTTAAATGGTAGAGATAATAAATTTAGTGGCTCAATACATTGGTCAAGTTTCACCGATTGTCATTTACTTGTTATTATTTTTAATAGCTTATGCTGAAAATGTTATACCCCCGTTGCCGGGTGATGTTATGGTGGCTTTTGGGGGGTACTTAATTTCTCTAGGTAGCATAAATGGCCTGGATCTTTGGTTAGGTACTGTGATTACCTCGGTCTTGGGCTTTATGACGATGTATCAGATGGGGCGTTACTTAGGAGGGCCGCTGTTCGAATCAACCAGTGTGTCTAATAAAACAATAAAGAACTCCCAGAGTGAATCTTCTGTAGGAATTATTCATTCGGCAAGAAATACACTGGCGATGCTAATTTTAAAATATGCGAATCCGGGTTATTTACGTAAAGGTAAGCAGTGGATGCATAGTTATGGGCAATGGGTGGTGGTGAGCAATCGGTTTCTTGCTGGAACCCGTTCGGTCATAGCGCTGACCGCAGGGGCAAGTAGACTGTCGGTTTGGCCAACGATTCTAAGTGCATGCATTAGTTCTATGTTGTGGAATGGAGTCCTTATATATGGGGGTTGGTGGTTAGGTGATAATTGGCGTAGAGTAGGTGTTTATTTAGAAGCCTACAGTCAATTTATTTTGTTTTTATTGGTCATTATTGGCTTGATAGGTCTAATCTCCTATCAAAGAAAGAGAAGGAATAAACAATAGTACAAGGTGAAAGGATATTTTTAGGGCGAGTACATTTTAATAATTGTGTAAAGACCCAACTGATTAAATAAAAAAGGTAAAGTTTTTTACTAGTAAAGTATTGACAATACCAACGGTTTGCGGTATTTTCCAAGTCTTTCGAAAAAAGCCAGTGTAGCTCAGTTGGTAGAGCAACGGTTTTGTAAACCGTCGGTCATCGGTTCGAATCCGGTCACTGGCTCGTTCATTGAAAATATTGACATCTAGTAATTTAAGCGGATATTGCTTCGGCAGGGTTCCTGCAAAATTACACCAATGGGGAGATACCAAAGCGGCCAACTGGGGCAGACTGTAAATCTGTTGTCTTACGACTTCGTAGGTTCGAATCCTGCTCTCCCCACATGCACCCTAGCGGGCGTAACTCAATTGGTAGAGTGTCAGCCTTCCAAGCTGAATGTTGCCGGTTCGAACCCGGTCGCCCGCTCCATCGGCCGATATAGCTCAGGGGTAGAGCACTTCCATGGTAAGGAAGGGGTCGTCGGTTCAATTCCGACTATCGGCTCATGTAAATAGATTTATAAATCGTTCAATTAATACTGATATAAAATGGCAAAAGAGACCTTTCAGCGAACCAAACCCCACGTTAATGTGGGAAC
>JAYPBC010000019.1:0-7442 GCA_038124025.1 Balneola sp.
AATAATTGCGTGAAACTATTCGTGTTGAAATAGGTATAATTAGATTATATCGATTTTTGATTTAAAACCTATTTGTACATGTCTATTCACCTAAGAAAAGCTGCTTTGTTTAGCGTTATAGCTCAACTCATTGCCCTGCTCATTTCAACCCAATGGGCTGATGCTTCAACAGTATCGCAAAATGTTAAAATAGAGGGAACTATTGTAGATGCTCAAACGGGCGATGCATTACCAGCGGCACATCTAATAATTAAGGATACGTACACGGGCACTATTACCAATACCGATGGAGCCTTTGAGATAACAGCACCTTCTCTGCCTGTTATTTTAGTGGCACGATTCATAGGGTATGAATCCGTAGAAGTTACCATACGTGAGCAAAAGACCGTAGTTATTGAGATGCAACCAGCAGTGGTAAATATGGATGCCGTTATTATAACGGAAGAGGATCCCGCTGTGTATATAATGGAAAAAGTAATTGAAAATAAACAGCAGTGGCGCTCTAACTTAAACAGATACAAAGCGAATGCCTACACACGTCAGCAAATAAAACGGGATACAACCATTGTTTCTATTAATGAAAGCTTGTCTGAACTATATTGGGACAGAAATAAAGGGGTACGAGAAATATTGAAGTCCAAAAGGCAGACGGCAAATATAGATCAGGCAAGTAACTTTGCAGGGGTGAGCTATACGCCCAATTTTTATGACGATAATTTGGATATCACGGGCTTTACTATGGTGGGAATAACTCATCCTGAGGCATTGGACTATTATCAGTTTACCCTTTTGGACTATAAAAGCATTGATGATGTGATCGTGTATGAAATTGAGGTGAGCCCAAAGCGAACGCTTCAACCATTATTCACGGGCACAATACAAGTTTTGGACGAGGCATTTGCCTTGTTGAGTGTTCGACTAAAACCAAACGACGTGGTTGTTTTCCCTCCACCCATTCAGGAGTTCGATATTTTTTATGAACAACAATTCTCAAATTTTGGTGGAGATTTTTGGTTACCAGTAGATTTCCGTTTAGATGGAGATATTAAAATAGGTTTACCAGGCTTACAATTCCCTCCTATTGGGTTTAAACAAATATCTAAGCTGAGTGATTATGTGGTAAATCAATGGGTTCCTGACCAAGTTTTTTTACTAGAAAACACCTTCACAGTAGATTCTACATCGATTCAATCGTCTGATTCGTTATTTGTTCGCAGTTTAGATGTAGTGCCTCTGTCTAACATGGAGGAAAGCGCCTATGCTAACTTAGATAGTACAGCTAGCCTTGAAAAATCATTTCAACCAACAGGGTTCTTGGCAAAATTTGTAACCATGGATGAGGAAGTAGAGGAAGAAGCAAAAGATGATTCAAGTTTTGTTGGTCAAGCCATATCTAGAGTCACTCAGCATATAGTCCTCGAAGCCCGATTTAACCGCGTCGATGCTTTGTATACAGGCATAGGCGTAGAGCGCAGTTTTTTAGATGGGGATAAGCTTGGATTAAAGGCTGCATTAGGTTATAGTTTTGGGTATAAAGAGTGGAGCCCTCGAATAGAAGGAGAATGGGTATTGGATCCTGAGAATCGTAGAAATAGTATTTGGGCGCAATTAGGGAGCGTGACCACCCCGCGCCTAGCAAATACATATTATCCTAATATGATACAGGCGATACCACTTCTATTTGGATTTGAAGATTACAACGATTATTACCGTAACACGTACGCAACAGCTGGATTCACTCGTCGTATGAAGTTGGCCATACTTGGTCGGCGTTCGGATGTGCGTCTTTACTACTCAGCGGAACATCATAGTAGTATTGATTATAAAACAAGCTATGATCTTAGAGGAACTCAGAGAAACTCACGGATTAATCCACCTATTGAAGAAGGCCGTCTAGCTTCGGTTCACTTTGAGATAGAAGGGGGCAGTGGAAAAGATGCATTAGGAGTGGTTGAAGCTAATAATCTATTTTTAGGGATTGAATCTTCTCATCATGCTTTGGGTAGTGATTGGAATTTTGCTAGAGTTGAATTTGAAATGTATCAGCGTTTTAAGACGTTTTATAAGCGCAGGTTAATTCCTAATGTTTTAGATGTAAAAATTAATGCGGGTAGTTTTGTTGGGGAAATGCCTATTCAACGCAATGGATCTTTAGATGCAGCATTGGGTTTGTATGGTCCTTTTGGCGTATTTAAAACTAAGACTTTTACTCCTTATGAAGGAGCGAGCTATACATCATTATATGCAGAACATAATTTCCGATCCATCCCTCTGGAGGCTATAGGATGGAATGGGGCAGGAAAAAAAGGCTTGAGTATAATTGCTTTTGGGGGCGTGGGTAAAACTTGGGAGAGTACCAAGCAACAAGCGTTCATTCAAGAGCTTCCAGGTCATTTATTATCGCCAACGAATGGATTGCACTCCGAAATAGGAGTATCTCTAAGTAATATTTTTAGTTTAATTCGTTTTGATCTGGCCTATCGACTTGATACGGCAGGTTTTTATCCAGGAATTTCTTTATCGCGTATATTTTAACTACCCTGCAGGGGATAATGTATGTGATCGTACGTATCAAAGATTATTAGTGTATTGGCCAGGTGTATTAGTGATAGACAAATTAGATAAGTTGATTGTATCCTTAGGTAGTACTCTGGAAAGGAAGGCGGGGGTGGCGAGCAAAAAAAAAGGCCCTGAAATATCAAGGCCTTTCAATTTTCAAAACTTAAATCCGACTACATTTCAGGATTGTACTTGAGTGTACTTACAGGATGAGACTCGGCACGACGGTTCTTCTCGCAACCGTTGGTTCCACTTTCTTTCTCCATTTCGCTACACTCTACTGGTGCCTTACCTAGTCCACGGGACTCAATTCTATCCTCAGAGATACCGTTCTGAGTGTAGAAATCTACAACAGAAGCGGCTCTTCGTAGACTCAATCGTAAATTATATTGGTCTCCACCAACATGATCGGTATAGGCATCTACACGGACATTAAACGTAGGAGCATTCATAAGCATTTGTACGTTTTCAGCGAGTGCCTGGGCTGACGCATTCGTTACGGTTGAACGGTCAAAATCGAAGGTAATAGTAGTTAACTGATCTTCGGCTATGTATGCAGGATCTGATCCATCGTTAGGATTGGTACCCATATCAACTTCTTGAGCATCATTAAATCGGTCGCCATCGGTATCGGCATTGGTTGGATTTGTGTTGTGAACATTAATCTCATCGACATCACTCAAACCTTCACCATCTGCATCGCCATTAGCGTCGTTAGGATCGGTGTTGTAGGTCATAACTTCATCATAGTCACTAAGTCCATCACCATCGGTGTCGGTGTCGTTAGGGTCAGTATTATAGGTATTTACTTCGTCGCCGTCGTTCAAACCGTCACCATCGGTATCGGCATTATTTGGGTCGGTGTTTGTTTCGTTAACTTCAACACCATCACTTAGACCATCGCCATCAGTATCAGCGCTGTTTGGATCTAGACCCAGTTCAAGTTCTTGGGCATCAGTGAGTCCGTCGCCATCAGTATCAACGGGGACTGGTGGAACGACTTCTTTGGGTCCACAGCCATATTGGCTAAGAACTCCAACAGATAAAAATAGTGTGAGAACGAGTAGGTTTATTCTTCGTTTCATATAGGTTAAACTCCTATTCAGAAGGTTTGATTGATATTAAAAACAGTTTTGTAGTTTGTATGAAAATAGTGAACCTTTAGCGTCTATCAAACTAAAAATATAAATGAACTAGGATTAATTTGCCATCACTGTTATATTTAAATCTGTTTTAGGGGCTATAGCTCAGCTGGCTAGAGCGTCGCGCTGGCAGCGCGAAGGTCTGGGGTTCGAATCCCCATAGCTCCACTAAGCTTTTTCTAATTAAGGGAAGAGCTTTTTTTTGTATATGATTTTAAGTGCTCAAGCTTTTGATTTATATTTGGTTGTATAACCTTAACTATGATATGGTAGGTACAAGCTTTCTATGGAGGTAAATATGAATATAAAACGCATCAAAAAAGCAATAAATATTGGGTTTTTGGTGGTGCAGGTATGGGTTTTGGCAACTATGGTCACTTTTGGTCAATCCGATAAAGTCACCCTCGAATTTTCCCTTTCACCGATTTTAGAGCAAGCGCAGGTACTCGGGCTTTCGAGTTTAGGTATAGATACCGAAGGTGGAGGACCTGTAATTATTTCTGGATCATTAGTTAATAACACAACAGAGCGTCTAGAGAATCTTTATTTCGAATTCGACGTTGAAGCTGCAAGCTATGGAGTGCTTGCCCGGATTCGTCAACAAGCAGCATATCCGTTTTCTTTAAACCCGGGTCAGGTTGTATTTGCAACCAACAATGATATTCAAAACGAAGAAATACCTGGTATTTCGGATATAATGAAATTCGATGGTGGACTTACATCTACCGGAGAAAACTTTGTAGAAGACCTGTCAGGTACTACCTTGCCAAATGATCAATATAGCTTTGCAGTACGAATATATCAGGTAGATGAAGTAGGTCGTCGAGAACTTTTAGCTAATGAAACCATTCAGCTTGGTGGTAATGTGTCAGAAGGGGGAGTGGTCGATGAATTAACCATTTTGTTGAGAACCCCTGGCGACTTAGTTGGGGCTGAGGCGGCCATTACCAACCCTATACCTCAATTAAGTTGGGAAGGTGACGCTTCATTGACCTATCGCGTTTTGGTGGTTGCGGGTAACGGATTTGACAGTCCAGAATCACTTTTAGAAAGTGCTAAAAGTTCAGAGGCAACTGACATGGGAGGCTCGTTGCTTCAATTTGAGTATTTAGATCAAAATATACAGGGAAACTCGTTACAGTATCCTACCAATGGGGTTCAAGCCCTTGTACCTGGTCAAACTTTTTATTGGCAGGTAGTGACCTCGATGAATACGGCTTTAGGTACGAATGAGGTCGTTTCAGAGATTTGGGAGTTCACTTTGGTAGATCCAGGCAGTGAATCTAGTGTGGTAGAGGTAGACTCAGAGACTGTGCAAGCCCTTGTACAATTAATTGGGCAGGATACGTACAATGTGTTGCTGGAAACGGGTTACAGTTTTGAAAATATCGAAATTGATGGGCAAGTATATAGTGGTATAGTTGGTGTCCAAAAAATCCTTGAGCTCATTGAAAAATTTCAAAATGGCGATGTAGTCATTGAAGGAAATTAATCACTCAATAAGAACGGTATTATGAAATCTCTCTTTTTTGTTTTTCTACTCTCTTTTGTAAGCTTAGCCCCCGATAGGCTACCAGATCAATCAAAAACGGCTCCCATACCCCTTGTTTCAACGACTGTAGCTTTAACCGATGAGTCCGTCGAAATAGATAAGGCTGCCGAAATGGATCAGATCATCGAAGCACAGATAAGACCTCTGGCTATTGTGCGAAGATTTAAACCGGAAGTAGATTTATTGTCAAAGGATAGAGGGTCTTATGTGTTAGATCTACGTGAAAATATAGGGGAGCCACTTTTCGATGGTGATACCTTAGCAACTGGGCAGTCTGGCTATGCACTCGTTATCTTTACCTCTGATAATAGTGTAGCTAAAGTTAAACCGGAATCGATGCTTATTATACGAGGTGAGAGCTTAGCGAATTCTCGTCTATCCAACCGTAGAATAGATTTAGAAGAAGGAGAAATTCGACTAGAAATTGAGCCTGTTGGTTCCGGAAGTTTTGATGTTCAAACCTCTCGTTCCTTAGCTTCGGTGAAAGGGACCGTATTTGGGAACAATGCAGATGGGTTTATTTGGGTAGAAGAGGGCCAGGTAAACGTTACTGCTTTGAATTCAGGTCAAACGGTTTCATTGTTTGAAAAAATGTATGCTGAGGTCGATGAAGGGGGAAGTTCTGTAGAATCGGGTACACTTAGTGACAATCAGCTTCAAGATTTGGGAGAAGGGTATGAAGATTTAGAAGAAGACCTCATTGAGCGTACGGTAATCGTTCGATTCCGAGATGCAAATGGTCAGGTTCGTGAAATACCATTGACTATTTTTGAGAAATCTGACCAATAATGTTTTTTCTGGGGTCCAAAAGAGTTATTACTCTCTATGTTTACATGGCATTCCTTTGACAAAATTAACGGTAAGTATTTATTTGCTGCTATAATTCTTGGAGCAATAGGGACCGAGCTATACGCCCAACATAACCAAGATGGTTCCTTGATTGGAATAGGTGCTTTTGACCAAACAAAGCCCGTGAGCATAGGTGGAATTAATGTATATGGAGACGGGACATCTCCCTATTGGATAGAGCATCAAGTACCTATTTTCATCAATCAACAAGTGACAGCATCCTTGGAATTTCAGGTACCAGGACTCCAACCTGCAGAAATAATGGAAGCCGAATTTTTTTACCGAACCGATGGAAGCATAGGCTTCCGTCAACGCTCCATGCGGTTTATTAATGGGACTCTTAGTGTTGAATTGGAACCCGGTACAATCACTGGGTCTCAATTGCAGTATTTTGTTCGAATTAGCACGTTACAGCGTGAACAAGATATCCTTTATCCAGCTCAGGGTGTAGGTAAGGCAGGTTACATTGAGGTACCATTGGTAATAGATCCCATTGCTAATTCCTCTAATTCCGGGTCAAAACAAACGAATTATCAGCAAACCGAAGACATAGATGTCACTATCCTGTCTCCAAAGCCTGGTATTGGTGTCCAGATGGATGATGCATTTATAGCAATTTCTCTGTTCTATGATCCAGAAGACCTTGAACCAGGAAGCTTTCAATTGGTTTTGGATGAAGAAGATATAACCGAGCTTGCGGACATATCGGCCTATTATATATCCTACAATCCAGATTTTATTATAGAAGGACCACATGATATACAACTTAATTACTTAACCCAGGCTGATACGTTTTTAGTTGAGCAGTGGTCCTTCAAGATTATTAGTGAAGAAGAAGCAGAGATTGAGCAAGTCGAAGAATTTGATAATCCATACCGACCCAATGCTAATCTTGAATTATCGGCCAGAAATCAAGTGATAACGGAAGATATCACAGAGGCTTATTCTGGGCGCTTTTCGGTCTCAGGGGAATATAATTTGTTGAAATACTCACTAAACGGCCATTATACCACTCAAGAAGATCAAAGATTACAGCCTCAAAATAGATTTGGTTTAAAATTACAACTTGGTAAATGGTGGACACTAGATGCAGGACACATATATCCAGATATGGGTAACTTTACTATTTCAGGTCGGCGCATGTTTGGTGTAAATACAGAAGTACATTTGTTATGGGAAAATATCAACATAGAATTGCTCTATGGAGAAATAAACAGAAAGGTTACCAATTTATATGCCGGTATCGCCGTAGATACAGTTAAAGCGGGGGGTATACCCCAAGACACCACCTATACCCTTAGTTACAATAGTTCAGGTAGAGGGGGCTTTGCACGTAAGAT
>JAYPBC010000019.1:7542-12569 GCA_038124025.1 Balneola sp.
CGCGCCGAAGAACTGGGCTTTGATGGTATTGATAAAGGTACGTATGATTTACTAAATCAGTTAGCTACTATTTTAATTGTTAATGAAAACATTAGTGTACTACCCATACGATTTACTAATGTAGGTACAGACAGTGCGGAAGTAACGCCCTATTTCCCAACATCTATTTTAGGGTCAAATACAGAATTAACCGCCCAATTACCCTTTAATTCAATATCGGCCCGTTATCGATGGGTAGGCCCAGATTTTGTTTCTCTAGCTAATTCAACGATACAGAAAGATATTAGTGGATTTAATGTGTCAGATCGGATTCAGTTATTCTCGCGGCAGGTCTTTTTAAATCTAGGTTATGAAGAGTTGCGGGATAATGTTGCGCAGACAAAAAAGGCAACGACAAAAACACAATCCTATAAAGGTAGTTTGAGTTATTATCCAGTAAATCAATTTATCCCAAAAATAACCCTTGCATACCGGTACAGAACAAGGGATAATGGAATTGAACGATTTAATTCAGAAGTGCCGATAGGTTTAGAAAATGCTGCTGTTCAAAATTTACTTATTTCAGAGGGAGATACCTTGGTAAGCCCAATCCCTAGATCAAACACTACAGTGAATTTAAACGCATCTGTAACTCAGCGTTTTCGGATGGGAGAGGGTATTTCAGACGCAACGGTTAGCTTATCTTCGCTCGAAACAGTTGATCAAGTCTTCGCATTTGGCAGTATTCAAAATACTTCTTATTCGGTGAGTATCAACTCTCAATTTTCAAGAGTGCCTTTAAAAACTCAATTCGGTTACAGCTTAAATGAAACTCAAAGCGGAAATGGCCAGCTAGATTTAGAGATTCAAGGGGTTTATTTTGGAGCTACGCTTTTTCTCTTTGATACTAGGTTTAGTTTAAATACACGAGTAGCCTACTCAGATAATCGCTCACAGAGTAGAACTATTGAAGTAGTAGCCGGTGATGAAGATAATCTACTGGACGACTTTTATGTCTTAAGCGATGAATTGACTACCAACGAATATCAAACCTATGCTTTTGTTGGTGGTTTTGAATTTAAAGTAACCGATCAACATAGCCTTAGATTTGATTCTAATCTGATTAGCATAAGCAATCTAGAGGGGCTTGGAGACCGTTATGCACAGATAAAATATTTGTTTAGATTCTAAACAAACAAATTGTATTCTGAATGTACATTATTCGGATTGTAGATAGTTAACACAGGTGGAGTATGAGTCAAACCAATAAAAAGAAAAAACCTCTTTGGATATACGTATTTATCCTATTTATCACCTTATTAGTATCAATTAGTGCCACTATGCTTCCTGCAATACAGCGCATAGAATTATCTCTACGAGATCAATTCTTTGAGAAGAGGGGACCTCTGTCTGTTGAAGACTCACCTATAGTTTTGGTAGCTATCAGTGAAAAGGCTGATTCTGAGATTCCAGAGAAATGGCCATGGCCTACAGAATTGCATGCTCGTTTAGTTCATAATTTGAATCGAGCGGGAGCTAAAGCAATACTTTTTGATGTTATTTTTTCTCAAAAAGATACTTATGATACTAAAAATGACTCACTTTTCGCAGAAGCAATAGCTAAATATGGTAATGTTATTTTATCTGGTGACATAGAACTTACCCAAAGAAATGATGCAGTACAATTCAATCCTATATTTCCCATACCTCTTCTCAGAAATAGTAACCCCAATCCATTTGCATTAGTAAAAACTACTCCAGATCTGGATGGATTTATTAGAAATTATACTTTTGGGAATAATTATCGAGATCAAAGTATCTATTCTTTGGCGCTTGAGGGAGTTCGAGTATTTACCGATTCTATCTACATTGATCCATTAATAGCTACTGATGATCCTTATTTTCAGGTAGGTCCTTATCAGGTAGAAAAATCCAGTCCCTCTCATTTTATTATTAATTATTATGGACCAGAAGGTTTGTTTCCGGTTATTAATTACGAGCAGGTTATCGATGACACCTCATATACCACAGTAATGGAAGCAGAAGCATTTGATTTAAATTTATTTGAAGACCCACTTACGGGTACAGGATTATTATATGATGAGGTATTTAAAGATAAGATTGTGGTTGTAGGAGCTACTATGCCCACCTTACAAGATTTTCATCCTACACCATTTTCTACTATTGATCAGCCTAGGCCTGGTTATGAGATACATGCTCATGCACTTCAGACTATGTTAGATGGCAACTATTTAAGAAGGCAGAGTAACAATAGCAACGTGATGATTATGATACTCTTAACTATACTTGTAATTTTTTTTAATAGGCGTTTTGGCCCAGCGCTTGGCTTTCCATTTATGTTGATATTGATGGTAGGATATTACTTTACTGCGCAACAATTGTTTGTAGAATATCAGTTCTTTTTATATGTAACGGGGGTTATTATCACAGTCTTTATAGGTCAAGTTGGTACTGTTGCTTATGAATTTGTAAATGAGCAAAGAGAGAAACGTAGAATTCAAGGAATGTTCTCATCCTATGTATCACCAACTTTGGTAAGTCAAATGATAGAATCGGGAGAAGAACCCAAGTTGGGGGGAGAGGACAGTTACATTTCTGCATTTTTTTCGGATATCGTTTCATTTTCTAGCTTTTCAGAAAAATTAGAACCCAAGAAATTAGTGCTGCTTATCAATGAATATCTCACAGCTATGACTGATATAATCAACGACCAAGGGGGCACTTTGGATAAATTCATTGGAGATGCAATAGTTGCATTTTATGGTGCACCAGTATTTATGAAAGACCATGCCTATAGAGCCTGCCTAACCTCTCAATTAATGGATAAGAAATTAGTTGAATTACGAGCAAAATGGGCAACAGAAGACTGGCCGGATATCGTGCATACTATGCAACATCGGATGGGTATTAACACCGGTGACATGGTCACAGGAAATATGGGATCTCTTCGAAGATTTAACTACACGATGATGGGCGATAACGTTAATTTGGCTGCTAGATGTGAAAGTGGCGCCAAAGCATACCACGTATTCACCATGGTGACGGAGGCTACGAAGCAAGAAGCAGAACAATTTGGGGATGAATGCCTCTTCCGATTATTAGATAACATTGTTGTTAAAGGTAGAACGAAGCCTGTAAAAGTATACGAGATTGCTGGCCTTAGGGAAGATGCCGAGCAGCGCAAACTTGATGCAATTGGGAGCTATCATCAAGGAATGGATGCTTATTTCAGGGGAGATTTTAACCGTGCATTAGACTTTTTCAAACAGTCAGAACAGTTGGAATGGAACGCACATAATCCGTCTCAGTTGTTTATTGAACGATGCCATTCGATGATGAAAAACCCGCCACCACCGGACTGGGATGGAGTATTTGTCATGACGAGTAAATAAATTAGTCTGAATTTCCCTTGAGACTTCATCTAAAAAGGTCGTATCTTGATTATTCGGGCAAGTCCCATACAGTCAGCTCCCTTTGAACTCCGTCAGGGCAGGAATGCAGCAGCGGTAATCTGGTCGTAGCGACGTGATATGGGTCGCTTGCCCTTTTTTTGTGTCTATGAATTAGACTTCTAATACCCTTTCTCTAGGCCATGGATCGCACAATGTGCGAGCTAATTTGTTCCGCATGTACTCTGGAGTTTTCAATAAATAAGGTACTCGTTTTTTTCCCCGCACACACAACTCCAGCGACATAAATACCCGCTCGATTCGTCTCAAGATGCTTCTCATCATACACCGGAATGCAGGCTTCATCTGCAGTGTACTCGACGCCCAATCGATCTAGTAAAGCGTAGTTGGGTCGATAGCCAGTCATTGCTAAGACAAAATCATTTGCGATCGTTATACGTCCTTCAGGAGTATTAAGGTCTACTTCACCTTCGCGGATCTCCATGACTTCACTGTTGAAATAGGCCGTAATCTCGTTGTTTTTTATTCGATTTTCTATGTCGGGTTTCACCCAATATTTAACTGTGGGTTTAACCTCGGAATAGCGTATGGCCATCGAAACATCGGCGCCTGACCGGTAGCACTCTAAGGCTATATCTACCCCTGAATTACCCGCTCCAACCACTAAGACTTTTTGTCCTGCATACGGATGAGCTTCTTTATAATAATGCTGCACTTTTGGCAAGTCCTCACCAGGGACTCCCATTCGATTGGGCGTTCCATAAAAGCCAGTAGCAATAACTATTTTTGAAGCTCGATATTCATTTTTATTGGTGGTGACATTAAAACTACCATCACTCCCTGTTACATCTTTTACCGATTCATATAGATGTACTGGTAGGTCATAATATTGTGCTGCTCTTTTATAGTACTCTAGCGCTTCACTACGTGTTGGTTTAAAGCCGTGTGAAATAAAAGGAATCCCACCAATTTCGAGTTTATCTGAGGTGGAGAAAAAGGTCATATTCACCGGATAATTATACAATGATTGGACCAAGCAACCTCTTTCAATAATTAAGAAAGGTATATCTCGTTTCTTTAACTCTATTCCTGTTGCTAAGCCAATAGGGCCTGCGCCAATGATAATAACCATAGTGATTTTGTAATTAGTGAGAGTAGTTAAGATAAAAAATTCTAAGGTGTACAATTGCGAACACTTTTGTAGCTTAGTCTACTATGATAGGACTCAGTATAAACACCCCCAGCCCGATAAAAAAAATTGCAGCTATTGATTTAGGTACCAACTCCTTTCATGTAATTGTGGTCGAAATAATGTCCGATGGGAGTTTCCGGCGTATAGATGACCTAAAAGAAATGGTGGTTTTAGCTAAAGAGGGAATAGGTCGTAGATTATCACCTCAAGCCATGAACAGAGGACTTTCTGCTTTGCAAAAAATAAAGATTCTCTGCGATAGCTATCAAGTTGATGAGATTTTGGCTTACGCAACCAGCGCTATTCGTGAAGCTGAAAATGGAGGAGTATTTATCCAGCGCAGCATTGATCAAGTAGGGATAAAAATTCGAGCAATTCCTGGAAGTATGGAAGCCGAACTCATTGGATATGCGGTACAACACGGA
>JAYPBC010000019.1:12669-37639 GCA_038124025.1 Balneola sp.
AATAGGAAAGAACGTCAAAGGGTACCTGGTTTAGACGAGAAAAGGGTCGACTTTATAAATACCGGGATGATATTGGTCAGGTATCTTATGGAAGAGTTTGGCGTGAAATCTGTTCGTATTTCTACCCAAGCGCTAAGAGAAGGGATAATAATTAGATACCTGAAAAAAGAATTTATTGGCTTACCTGGAGGCGCTACTTCTGACCCACGTCGTAGGAGTATTTTTGAGCTACTTAGAAAGTGTAATTGGCATGAACAACATTCAACTCAAGTCACAAAATTAGCGCTAAAATTATTCGATGCCCTTAGGGATTCCTTAACGTTGTGTGATGAGGATAGGGAGTTATTAGAATATGCTTCTTTACTGCATGATATTGGATATCACATTTCTCATTCAAAGCATCACAAACACGCATTATATCTTATTTTAAATGCTGATTTAAAGGGTTTTAAAGAAGAAGAAATTGCAATAATGGGGCATGTTGCCCGATATCATCGACGGTCCACACCCAAGAAACGACATGAGGAATTCGCTGGCTTATCTAAGGATGTACGCAAACGGATTACACGATTATCAGGGATATTACGTGTAGCTGATGGGCTGGATCGTAGCCATTATCAAAATGTGCAGGAATTGAGGGTGGAACATGATACAAAGACCTGTACCATTTACATTCAAACCATTGACGAACCAAGTCTTGAGATTTGGGGAGCAATGAGAAAATCATACCTTCTTTCCGAAGTGCTTAAAAGAAAGGTGCAGATAGTGGCTTCATAGCCAAATTCCTATTTCTACTATTTATGTTGGCTCAATTGATATTGCTTAGCCGCATTCTTATGTATTACTCACCAAAAGAGCCTGCTGGGCCTGGGAAGACTACAGGGCTCTCAAAACCATTTATGGAAACGGATGCGACACCAAAGTAGTAATTATCAATAACTACATTTTCAAGGGTATGCTCTACCGCATCTGCGGGTACAAACTTACTCCATTGCCATTGGTTGGAATCGGTGAGTCTCCAATAGATTTTATAACCAGCTAGCTGAGGATTCTCACTTGGGTTTAAGGCGTCCCAAGAAAGGGTGGTACTTGGGCGAACGGCCCCTTGAATCTGTACATTGGCGGGGGGGGCAGGTGCCCATGCCATGCTAGCCATTACAACCGCATTTAGATTGGTGAGTTTAGCTGCGTAATCAAAGTCTACTCCATCTATTGTATCTCCATATTTGATGCTATCTTCTACTCGGATATCTTGATGTTGCATATGGTAGTTTTCATTGGTCTCCATAATTCGGACCCCAGGGAAACCAGCCTCGTTAAAGGGTCTGTGATGTCCACCGCGGCCGAAGCGATCGAGTCGATAGATCATCATTATATCTAAGTTAGGGATATAAAGGTCAGCCATAAGATCTACATAACGTGCCAAATTTCGAGAAGGTGAGTCGACTTCCCCACCCGTAAATCTTCGCATTCGAGCCTCCCGATCGGTTTCAACGTAGCGAGTACCTTCTGAAAATACACGAGCTGTGGTATTGTTAATGACGCCGTTAATCCCCTTGATATTTCCAATCATATCATTATTTAATACTCCTTTTATATCCCATTCGTACTCTAAGGCATAGTCAGCTAAAATTTTACCGCCCAATAAGCCTTGTTCTTCTCCAGAAAGACCGGTGTAAATGATGGATGACGGAAATTGATACTTAGAAAGAATTCGAGCAGCTTCTATGGCTCCTGCCATTCCCGAGGCATTATCATTGGCTCCAGGAGAATCAGAGGTGCCATCATTGGGATCCGAAACTCGAGAATCAATATCACCACTCATTAATACGAATCGATTAGGATCCGCATATCCTCGTTGAATTGCCACTACATTCACCACATTAGTCGCCTCTGGCACTCTTCTTTGGGGTTCTACTATTCCTGAAACATAAAAAACCTCTAAGCAGCCACCACAATCCTCTGAAATCTGTTCAAACTCAGCTTTTATCCATCGTCGAGCTGCGCCAATACCTCGGCTGTTCGAAACGGTATCTGACAAGGTGTGTCGTGTCCCAAAACCCGCTAATTGGCGGATGTAATATTCTAATTGCTCGGCAGAGGCTGCTACGCCAATGGTGTGAAGTTCCTCTGGAGTCCAAGACCCTGAGTGGTTTGTATTCTTTAAAGCTTCTTGAGCCCAAACAAAGCTAGTGCTAAGTAGCATAATCAGGATAAAGCTAAAGAATAGGCTAAATAAGGTGTTAGGACGAAACGGAGCGATCGGTTGATTCATTATTGGAAGATGCTGGAGAGTTTTCTGTTTGCTGTGCGTGAACTTTTTCAAAATAGGCTTGTAACTGCATTCGAAATTGTTCTTGGGCTTTTTGACCGGCTTTTTGCCCCAAAAAAGCGCCAAATATACTGAACAATAGTATTATTCCTGCATATATCAAAAGAGTGACTAAGGACCAACCAGAATCGTAAATACTGACCCAGAACAATGGAATTCCACCAATCAAGAATGCAAAAACCCATGGCATTCTAGAAGGGCCTTCTAATCGTCGCATATACCTACGTGAACTCACGCGAATCATATTGAAGTAGACTAAACCCAAGGCAAGAAGAATGCCTATGCTGTGTAGGTTAGATTTTAATACATATGGAAATAACTCTGAAGAAAAAATAGTGAAAGCTCCAGAAACCACCACCAGCCCAGAGGTGTAAAAGGCCATTCGTGGTAATTGTTCCGTATCAATCATTTGGTTAGCCATTCTTCTGGATTCAAATTGGTGTTGTTTTTACGAACGGCAAAAAAGATACTTTCTCCCATTTCCGATTCTAAGGTACCTGCACGACCAACGGGGCTTCCCGCTCGTAAGATGGTTGAGCTGTTGACATAAATTTCACTTAGGTTGCCATATACGGTGTAGTATGAGCCGTGCTTAACAAAAACCACGTTACCATACCCAGGTAGCGGTTGAATAGCAAATACATAGCCATCAGAAACAACACGAACTTCTTCGCCTGCTCGCGTTACAATATTTATTCCTGGGTGTTCGGTTCTTGTTCCGTATAAGGGGTTTCTAGTAATGCCAAATTTCTTTGATACCGTGGTGGAATTCACTGGCCAAGGTAGTTGCCCTTTAGATACAGAAAAATTCTGTTCATATGCTTTTAAGGTTTCATCTGAAACGTACGAGGCTCGGGTTGGAGTAGAATATTTTGCCACTTCTTCTGCCCTCCTTGCAGCATCAGCTATGGTACGTGCCTCCTCTAAACGTCTTAGCCGTTCATTTTCTAGCTCACGTATTCTATCCTCTTCTGCTATGAGACTGGAGAATTCATTTTCAAGATTTTCTTTTTGTGCCTGAACTTGTTTTAACTCATCCAGTAGGGTCGTACTCTCAGCCTTGAGTCGTTCGGCACTTCGAAGCTGGAGGTTTCTTTGGCCATCGAGCTTTGTTTTTTCCTGCTCAATTTCGTCTATAACGAGATTATTTTTTTCTAAGCTACTCTCTAAATCGAGCTGCATACCACTAAGTTCTTGCTGTTTAGCTACGATTTCATTTCGTTTAGTCCGTTTAAAATTTTCTAGTTTATTCAAGTAATAAGCACGCCTAATCATCTGATTTACAGACTCGGATGTGGCTAATAATTCAATGGAATTAAGCCGCCCATTCATGTAGGTATAGCGCACAATCTCTCGATAGTTGTCCAAGGATTGCTGTAACTCCTTTTCTCTTAACTGTATTTGATCTTGTATTAGATTTATTTCTTCTCCAATCTGATCTTGCTCTCCTTCAAGGCTTTTAATTTTGTTGTCTTGTAGAGCAATTATCTTATTGAGCTGTTCATACTGCTGAAATACTTTGCTATACTCGTTCTCAGTATCATTTATCTGCTGTTCAAATTCTCTAATTCGACTTGATAATTCTTCAATCTCGGATCGCGTTTCGTTCTGCTTATCTAGTATGGCATCTCTACGCTCTTGATAAGTTTGAGCCGATAACTCAACAGTACTTAGAATACCCACTACCAGTACGCTAAAAAGGTAGGCTAAAGCACTTGGCGTGAAGGCCGAAAGCTGAGTTTTCAGTATACAATAGGATGTAGTTGCGGTATTCAACTTATCGGGTTTGAGTGTAATTAGTGGGAATGGTTATAGGCAACGGGGTGACGGACTCATTGAATTGTAGTTCAACTAGTTTCACAAATAATTGTGATTTATGCGTTTCGTTCTCAATACTAAAGGTACGGGCAATTGGAGAATTATTGTAGTTCTTTCTATCATTAACTTGAAGTTTCCAAACTTCTTCTAATCTCTTTTGGGTGGTTGGATCATACGCTGAATTATAGTAAAGCCCTGAAAGCGCATAGGTTTCTAATTCTACATATACGTAACCAAAGCTAGGTATGGTGAAACGGATATCTCGAGTAGATTGATTCACATCTTCAGCTTGAATAATCCAATCCTCATAGTGTAAGAGTTCATATAAACGAATGGGAGGAATGAGCCCTGGCGCGCTCAATGGAGGTGTGTGTTTGTGCCATCGAATAGCTCGTAACTCAATTCGATCTAAAAATAACACAGAATCGCCTTGAATTTCTATGGTAGCCACAGGAATACCAATGCGACTTTTCAGCTCATATACCTCTCGGTATTGATTAACATAATATTCAAAACTTAGCCGCTCACTCTGGCCAGGGGCACTAAATAACAATGTACCCTTTCCAGAGAATGATCTGGGGGGTGACTGTGTCTTGAGCTGCTTATGTATTTCGTATAAGGGGATTTCGGAGGGGATATATTGTTGCTGCTTGGATGAACCTAACATAAAACCACTGCTACCACAGCCTTGTAGGAATAAAAGACTCATCATCAAGAATACCGCGAGTATAAAAGAATGTTTATACCATTTACTCATGGTTTCCAGATAACTTTTGCTGTATTCGTTGGTTTGGTTCATCTAACTCAAGGGCTTTTTTCCACCAAATTAATGCCTGCTCTAATTCACCAAATATGTGGTGAACATCACCTTTAAGTTCTATCACAGCGGCATTTTCAGGGTTAATTAAAAGGGCTTGTTTAATATTTGAATCAGCCTCGGCTCTGTTATTTCTGTAACGAGCATTGAAATAGGCAGAGCTGGCCCATCCGTGGGCGTTTTTAGGGTCATATCGAAGCGCGTAACTAAATGAACCCTCCGCGGATTCAAGGTCACCCGCTTCGGCTTGAAGTTCACCAAGTTGGCGATACCATTCTGATTTTTGTGTACGCTTCCCAGGACTGCGAACGGCCTTTTCAAACCATTTCAATGCCTCATTTTGGTTTTCTAATCCTAATTGTATCCGGGCTAACTCGCTTAAAATTTCACCTTGCTGAGGAAAAAGTTCATTCCACTCTAAGGCTAGGTTTTGTCGTTTAGTCAAATTTGCATTCTGTTGTTTCAATAACCTTAACCATTCTATGGCTTCTTCCGGGCTTGCTGGACTACTACCTTGTTGGAGCTGTGCTAAGAGTAATGAGCTTTCTGGTTTATCTAGTGAAGTTTTATTCGGCGAAGCTGTGTCAGTAGCCCCATCAACCAGTGCAACTTGAGTAAACTCCGCACCATCAGATTCTGATTTTTTTTCATCTTTGGATGCAAGCGCGCTGATATTCTCGTCATATGGGAATAAATAACGCATTTCGTTGGCAACCGTTTTCATAGAGTCAGGCATTCCAAGTACCTCAAAATTTCTGTGGAGCAGCCTAAACCAGTTCTTGTGCCTTTGGCTAAAGGGAAGGATGGGCAGTTCATTGGGCTGAGAGGTAGTGCGGGAATGCTGGTTAGCCGCTCGCTGTAAAGGGGCTAATATACGTTCACGTATAACCGTATTAGCTTCTACCAAAAAGCCCATCGATCGATGAATTTCTACCAAAAAAGTTAGCGCAGCCCAATGATATGTGTGTTGACTTAGAACCAATTCCAATTCATTTACGGCGGCCTGATAGTACCCTTTAGCATACAAAATGTGAGCTAATTGAGTTCTATACCATGGGTTCATAGGTTCTTTTGTTAGGCTATTTTCGGCATAAAACAGAGCATTATCATAGTCGTTTAGCTGAAAATAAGTATCAGCAATGGCGTGTTTTATACCACTCTGATTAGGGTCAAGTTCCTCTGCTTGTAGTAGTAGTGTCAGGCCCTCCTCTAGAGATGTATTATTGATTGCAAGCAAGCCCTCTAAATATAGTTTCTGCGTTTGTATACTAATTTGTTCAGATGAATTGGGTATCAATAGTCCTTCAATGGGCTCATCTTGCGCGGGAAATTGCGCTTTAGCTGGCCAGCTAAAGCATATGAGCAATAAAATTAGAAGGGATATGGGAGGTCTAAATCGCAATAGTAACAGGTGTTTAAATAGTTTATTAGGTATGTTTCAAAAAAAATACATCTCAATTGTAATTAAAATATCAAAAAGCGTACTTTCTATTCATGCTAATCTCAAAAGTATATCGATCAATTCCAATTCTGGGTAGCCCGGTACGGCCTATCTCTCGGCGACGGCGGTAATTGTCATTACCCTGAGCGTACATAGTAAACGCTCACTCTTCCGCAACTATACTTTCACTCTCATTTTTTACTTTTATTCACTCAGCTATGCCTATTACCCTACATTATTGTACTTCTTCGCATTATCTATATGCGCAAGCTATTTGTGAACTTATAGAAAAAGCGGCTAAACAACGTGGTACCGGTATCGCAAAACGAGAGCCGGAATACATTAAAACTAAAATGATCAATGGGAATGCTGTAATTGCCCTTGATGGAGAACAGCTAGCAGGTTTTTGTTATATCGAGGTGTGGGAGAACAAAAAATATGTCGCAAATTCGGGTCTTATCGTACATTGGGACTACAGGGGACAGGGTCTGGCAAAAAAAATTAAAGCGAAAGCCTTTGAATTATCGAAGAAGAAATATCCGGAGGCAAAACTCTTTGGAATTACCACCTCTCTTCCTGTGATGAAAATAAACTCCGATCTAGGATATAAGCCGGTTACTTTTTCTGAGCTAACTCAGGATGATACATTCTGGAAAGGCTGCCAGAGCTGCCCAAATTATGATATATTAAGCAGGAATAAACATAGCAACTGCTTGTGTACCGGGATGTTGTATGACCCCAAAAAGCCAAATACCCAGTCGGAAGAGAAAAAAAAACAGAATCTTGAAACATTTTATAGGTGGGTTCGCCTTAAAAAACAGTCATTTCTTAATGTTATAAAACCTTCCAAGAAATTAAAATTATGAAAAAAGTAGTATTGGCCTTTAGTGGAGGCTTAGACACCAGTTATTGTGCAATTTATTTAGCAAAAAATCTTGGATACGAAGTGCATTCTATTGCGGTAAATACAGGTGGTTTCGATGCAGAAGAAGTAAACGAACTAGCTGCTAAAGCTGCTGAATTAGGCATTGAGCATCATCTCTGTTTGGATGTAGAACATAAATTTTATGATCATGGGATCCGTTTCCTACTCTTTGGTAATGTGCTAAAAAACCATGCTTATCCCCTAAGTGTGAGTGCTGAGAGGGTATTTCAGGCGGTTGCTATAGCCGAATATGCAAAAAAAATTGGAGCAGACGCTATCGCTCATGGATCTACTGGGGCTGGAAATGATCAGGTTCGATTTGATTTGGTCTTCAAGATAATGGCTCCTGAGATGGAAATCATAACACCAATCCGTGATCAGCGATTAAGCCGTGAAGAGGAAGTTGATTTTCTGAAGTCACATGGAATCGAAAAGTCATGGGAGCGTGCTAAATACTCCATTAATAAAGGACTTTGGGGGACATCCGTGGGTGGTGCTGAAACATTGACCTCACATTTACCACTGCCCGAATTTGCTTGGCCAAATCCCATTACAAAATCCGAAACGCTCAGGATTGAAATTGAATTTGAGCAAGGCGAAGCAGTTGGGCTTAATGGTGAGCGGATGAACCCGATTGAGCTCATCAAAGAGCTGGACGCCATAGCTTCATCCTATGGTATTGGACGAAATCATCACGTAGGAGATACAATTATTGGCATCAAAGGGCGTGTGGGTTTCGAAGCGGCGGCGCCAATGGTGCTGATAGAGGCTCATCGGACTTTAGAAAAACATTGTCTAGCTAAATGGCAATTGTATTGGAAAGATCAGATGGGCGAATGGTACGGGATGATGATGCACGAAGGTCAGTATTTAGATCCTGTGATGCGTGATATCGAGCAATTTCTCATATCAACTCAAAAGCGTGTTAGTGGGAAGGTATTTGTTCGATTGCATCCCGGATATTTTGATGTACAAGGAGTTGAATCTCCTTTTGATTTACTGCAATCCGAAGCAGGGCAGTACGGTGAAATGAATCAAGGATGGACAGGAGAAGAAGTAAAAGGCTTTACTAAGATACTCTCGAATTCAACCCATATATATAATAGTATGGAGAAGGTAAATAACTCGGCGGTAAAACAGGATCAAAACCACCCTGATGCACAGGATGAAGGGAGTGCCTAAATGGATAGTTCAACCAAAGAAACAGATGATTTAAACGAGCTAGATTTCACCGCTATACATGTTGGTATAATTGGGGGAGCGGGTTACACTGCAGGTGAATTGATACGACTATTATCTACTCATCCTAAGATTGAAAAGCTATTTGTTCAAAGTCAAAGTCACGCAGGTAAGCCTTTCTCGGAAGCCCATCCCGATCTAATTGGTGATCTAACTGGTCGGTTTGTTCAAAACATACCCGAAAGCTGTGATTTGGTTTTTTTGTGTTCAGGTCATGGAAAAACTAAAGAAGTGTTCGATCAGGCTTGGATACCAACCCAAGCTAAAGTCATCGATTTAAGTGCCGACGCGCGTTGGGAATTTGCTCAACAGAAACTTAGTAAACGACATCTCTGCTGTGGTAAAGAATTTGTGTATGGTCTAGCGGAGCTTCAACCCAATACTATTCAAGAAGCCAATTTTGTGGCGAATCCAGGTTGTTTTGCTACAGCTATTCAATTGGCTTTATTGCCATTAGCAAAGCAAGATAAACTGCATGACCAGGTGCATGTCAGTGCCATCACAGGAAGCACGGGTGCTGGGGCTCATTCTAGTTCTACCACTCATTTTTCGTGGCGATCTAATAATGCTTCGGTATACAAAGCATTTACTCACCAACATTTGGGTGAGATAAGGGCTAGTATTTTTAGCTTACAATCGAAGGTTCCCAATATAAATTTCATCCCTATGAGGGGGGCTTTTACTCGTGGAATATTGGCAGCTTGTTATCAAAAAATAGATGAATCTGAACAGGAAATTAAGGAGTGGTTTATCTCATATTACTCGGAGGCACCTTTTGTTCACCTATCGGAAAATCCTATTAGTGTTAAGCAAGTTGTTAATACTAATAAAGCACTTATTCATCTAGAAAAGATTGGGGATCAAATACTCATAACCGTAGCTATTGATAATCTGTTAAAAGGAGCTTCAGGTCAGGCCGTTCAAAATATGAACATGATGATGGGATGGGATGAACGGATGGGCCTTTCGCTTAAACCTAGCGTGTTTTAACTCGGTTCGCATGAACCAGTGATAGGATTAATGAACATACCAAATTAAAACCTGAAATTTTTCACCTTTACTCACTCACTATCACCTATGTGCAACGAAATAAATAATCTAGATAAGCTCCCAAAGGTGGCTATCATTGGTGCCGGTAATTTGGGAGTGGCTATTGCGAAAGGATTGGCTACATGTATAGGCACGGAATCCATTTGGCTGTGCCGGCGTCATTTGTCTAAAATCGAATCAATGGCTAAAGATGGTTTCAAATTGACCAAGGATACTACGGAAGCGGTATCGGGAGCAAATTTTGTGTTTTTGTGTGTGCAACCGCATCAACTTCCAGTTATTTTAGACGGATTAAAGACGATTTTAAATCCTCAGAAGCAGGTACTTATTTCTACCTTGGCAGGAATGGGTAGTGAACGAATACAGGCGCTGTTACAACAACCATTCCCAATTATTCGTGCTATGCCAAATACCGCGGTGGCCATTGGACAGTCAATGACCTGTATCTGTGTCAACAATAAAGTTAGCATGCAAGCGGCCGACCAAGTAAAAGAGTGGTTTGAGACGGTTGGGGAGGTTATGTTCATAGAAGAAGAACACATGAAAGCGGCTACCGTCTTAGCGGCTAGTGGAATTGCTTTCTTTTTACGTTATATAAGAGCGGCCACGCAAGGTGGAATAGAATTGGGGTTTGAGGCGGAAGAGGCATTAACAATGGCCACCGCTACGGCTAAGGGAGCGGCTTCTTTGTTGATGGTGCAAGGTAGCCACCCTGAAAGTGAAATCGATAAAGTAACTACGCCCATGGGATGTACCATTGCAGGGCTGAATGAGATGGAATATCAAGGACTCAGTTCGGCGGTCATTCAAGGGCTTAAAAAATCATTTGATAAAATCAGTTCAATAGGTGACTCATGAGTATGTTTCCAGTTTATCCGGTATTTGATGTTGAACCAATAAGCGCTGAGGGGGCTTGGGTGATGGACGCCAATGGTCAGCGGTACCTTGATTTTTATGGGGGTCATGCGGTCATTTCCATTGGGCACAGACATCCACATTATATAAAGCGGATGAAGGATCAGATGGATAAGATTGCTTTTTATTCCAATTCGGTACCCATAGCCATACAGCATGAATTAGATCAAAAACTAGGACAAATGTCTTGTTATCATGATTTTCAGTTATTTTTGTGTAATTCTGGAGCTGAGGCCATAGAAAACGCATTTAAAGTAGCCTCATCGGTCAATGGACGAAGTAAAATCTTAACCTTCACTAAAGCTTTTCATGGGCGCACCTCTCTAGCGGTGGCGGCTACAGATAATCCTAAATTGGTTTTTCCTGTAAATCAAGGTGCAGACATAGTACGGTGTGAATTTGGGAATCGTGAGGAGGTGGCAGAGCATCTGGCTAGCGAGGAAATCTGTTGTGTAATTATAGAAGGTATACAGGGTGTGGGTGGAATTATTGAATCATCGGACAAATTTTTACAGTTTTTACGTAAAGAATGCACCAATACAGGAACCCAACTGATACTGGATGAAGTACAATCGGGTTTTGGGCGAACGGGGTATTTTTTCGCCCATCAATATTCAGGCGTTCGTCCGGATGTCATTACTATGGCCAAAGGTATGGGGAATGGGTTTCCTGTGGGAGGTATTTTGATTGCTCCTGAAATTGAAGCTTTTCCAGGAATGCTGGGTACCACCTATGGAGGTAATCATTTAGCCTGCGCCGCCTGCCTTGGGGTTTTAGAAGTACTAGAATCGGAGAATCTAATGGCTCATACTCAGAAAATGGGAGCTTATCTCATAGAGCGACTTTCTTCTTTTGACGGTATTCAAGAGATTCGAGGGAAGGGGCTAATGATTGGTCTTGAATTTTCTGAACCTATAGCCGAAATGAGAAAAAAGCTGTTATACGAGCAGTTTATCTTTACAGGAAGTTCATCGAATCCAAATACCCTACGACTCCTTCCACCTTTAACTATTACACAGGCTCAGATAGATTATTTTTTAGACGGGCTAGAACAGGTAATTTAAGCTTATTATAATGGATCACTTTTTTGATGTTGATGATATTGGGTCTTTAGAACTTGCCTTGGCTAGAGCCCAAATGATAAAAGCTCATCCCCGCAAGGGGTTTATTGAAGGACAAGGAAAAAGTATTGGGCTACTCTTTTTCAACCCAAGTTTACGAACGCGTCTTAGCTCCCAGCGAGCCGCACAAAATTTAGGCTTGGATGCGGTAGTCCTAGATGTTGGATCGGAGAGTTGGGAATTAGAATTTTCTGATGGGACCATAATGAATGGTGCCTCTGCAGAGCATATTAAAGAGGCAGCTGCAGTAATGGGAGCTTATTTTGATTTTTTGGCAATACGTGCCTTTGCATCGCTTGAAGATCGAGACCTGGATTATGCCGAACCTATTCTGACCGCCTTTATGAAATACGCTGGAGTACCTATTATTAATATGGAATCTTCCACAGGACACCCTTTGCAGGCTTTTGCCGATCTAATCACAATTAATGAGTTAAAGAAGACAGAGCGCCCTAAAGTGGTGTTAAGTTGGGCACCACACCCACGACCCTTACCGCATGCTGTGGCTAATTCCTTTGCCCAATGGATGAACAGAGCTTCAGTAGACTTAGTGATTACCCATCCTGAAGGGTATGAATTAGATTCTAAGTTTGTTGGATCTGCTCGGGTAGAAACCAACCAATCTCTGGCCTTTGAGGGGGCCGATTTTGTTTATGCCAAAAATTGGTCCAGTTATCAGCAATATGGGCAGGTGCTGCATCAGGATGCAGCGTGGATGATAGATCAGCAAAAAATGAATCAAACGAATGATGCCTATTTTATGCATTGCTTACCTGTACGTAGAAATGTGATTGTAGGTGATGAGGTCATTGACAGTCCGAAAAGCATAGTAGTTGAACAAGCTGTCAATCGTATAATTTCCATGCAAACAGTCCTCTGTATGCTTCTCGAACAAAAGTATACTAAATCGTAATAGCTATGAAAACAAACCATTCCAATCATAAGAGGTTGTCTGATCATATTCTAATTGTAAAAATCGGAGGAAGAGTTGCAGAGAATGAGCAGCAATTAGGTGGTATTTTGGATGGTTTGGCAGATCCTAAACAGCCAGTAATATTCGTGCATGGTGGTGGAAAACAAGCGACTAAAGTAGCAGATGCATTAGGAGTAAAAAGCCAAATGATTGATGGCCGTAGAGTTACAAATTCGGCTATGTTAGACGTTGCAATTATGGTCTATGGAGGCTTGATTAATAAAAATATTGTGGCGCAGTTAGAGTCGCGGGGGCGAAAAGCATTAGGAATGACGGGTGCAGATATGGGAATCATTCATTCGGTTAAAAGATCACCGCATCCCATAGATTTTGGATATGTGGGAGATATTGAATCCATTAATACCGAGGAATTGATAGTCTTATTAGAAAGGGGAATTATACCAGTATTGGCCCCTTTGAGTTCTGACGGATCTGGGCAGTTATTAAACACGAATGCCGACAACATCGCAGCCCATGTTGCAAGTGCCTTGGCTGAACAAAGCTCTTATCACGTTAGCTTGAATTTATGTTTCGACTTAGAAGGAGTTATGATAGACGGGAAGTTATGCCGGAATTTAGATCCCGAAGGATTTTTGGATGCAAGAGATGATGGGCAGATAAGTGGCGGTATGATACCCAAAATAGAGGTCGGTTTCAAAGCAGCGAAGGCAGGTGTGGACCCCGTACGTATTGTTCACCCGAGGGATTTGCATGTAGAAGATGCTGGAACTTATTTGCGTTTAGAATAGTGGGTTAATTAGTCTAACACCCATTCAAGGGCGCATAAAGTAGTATTTGTTTAAATAAACTAATAAAAATATATAAACATAAAATCATGAAGTCGCATTATCACACCGATAATGAATGGAAAATAGTGGCAGAGCAGGCTTTGAGCTTGCTAAAGCAACTTATTGCTATAAAATCCTATAGTGGTCAAGAAGAGGGAACCGCATCTCTTTTAGAAAATCATCTTCAGTCCAATGGATATAGAGTTGAGCGCATACAGAATAATGTGTTGGCTCGTGGCAAAAAGTGGACAGAAGGAGCCCCGGTTCTTTTATTAAATTCTCATCATGACACCGTTCAAGTTACATCAAACTGGGATACCGATCCGTTTGAACCGGTTGAAATGTCCGGTAAATTACATGGATTGGGCAGTAACGATGCGGGGGCTCCTTTGGTTTGTTTATTGCATACTTTTTATTGGCTTAACAATTATGAGCAACCATATAATGTTCTTTTTTTGGCTTCTGCTGAAGAAGAAACTTCCGGAACAAACGGGGTTCCAATAGCTTTGGAGGCGATGGGAAAGGTGGACTTAGCGGTGGTTGGAGAACCTACTTCTATGGAAATGGCTGTAAGTGAACGAGGGTTAATTGTATTGGATGTGACGACATTGGGTGAATCTGGACATGCGGCACGTGGGGAAGGCGTTAACGCACTTTATAAAGCGGTAGATGCGATAAATTGGTTTCGAAATTTTGAATTTGACAAAGTTTCTGATCAGCTTGGAAAAGTGAGTATGAATGTTACCCAAATAAAGTCGGGAACACAGCATAATGTGATTCCTGATACGTGCCAATTTGTTGTAGATGTTCGGCCAAACGACTGTTATACCAATACAGAAATTGTGGAAATTATTCGCATGAATATCGATGGACGTGTTAATCCAAGATCGCTTCACTTAAATTCTTCTGGAATATCCAATCAACATTCTGTGGTGCTAAAAGCCAAAGAGCTTGGAATCCCTATAGTTTCTTCAAAAACAATGTCGGATCAGGCCCATATGCCATTTCCTAGTATAAAAATAGGCCCTGGTAATACCCAACGTTCACATACTCCAAATGAATTCATTTATATTGATGAAATTCTTGACGGCGTTATGGGCTACGCACATTTACTGAATGGCTTAGATATTCCTCATTGGAATCCTGCATAACATTAAGCAATGAATGGAGTCCATTACATCACCCAGAGAACATAATAAGAAACAAATATGGCTAAAAAATTATGGGACAAAGGTCTCCCATTAGATGAAAAAATAGAAGCCTTTACTATTGGTAGAGACAATGAATGGGACTTGCGTCTGGCCCCTTACGATGTGCAAGGAAGTATAGCTCATGTAAAAATGCTGGCTAAAGTAGGGCTATTATCAGAGCAGGAATGCGATACCTTAGTATTTGAATTGACGCGGATTTTAGATGAAGACATAAAAACTGGTCAATTTCAGATTAGTAAGGGAGTGGAAGATATCCATTCGCAAATTGAATTGATGTTAACTGAAAAATTAGGAGACCTTGGGAAAAAAATACATGCGGGAAGGTCACGAAATGACCAGGTATTATTAGATTTAAAACTATATTTCCGGGACGAACTTTATAGTATTGCAAAGCAAGTAAGGGAGCTTTTTAAAGCACTATTAGCACAGAGTGAGACGCATAAAGAGGTACTTATGCCAGGCTATACTCACACGCAAGCGGCCATGCCATCTAGCTTTGGATTGTGGTTTGCAGCCTATGCCGAAGCCCTGGTGGATGATATTCAGCAGCTTCATGCTAGCTACGAATTAGTCAATCAAAATCCATTGGGTTCTGCAGCTGGTTACGGGTCCTCATTTCCTTTAGACAGAGATTATACCACAGAGTTACTCGAGTTTAATGGAATGAATGTGAATGTCGTTTACGCACAAATGGGGCGTGGTAAGGTGGAACAGAGTATTAGCTTTTCCTTGGCAGCACTAGGTCAAACCATCAATAAATTATCGTCGGATATCTGCCTTTATAACAGTGGTAATTTTGCTTTCATCACCCTGCCGGATGAGTTGACTACCGGTAGCAGTATTATGCCACATAAAAAAAATCCGGATGTATTTGAACTAATGAGGGCTAAAAGTGCGGTATTAAGGGCGTTACCCGCATCTATTGCACAGCTTAATGGAAATTTAACCTCAGGCTACCATCGAGATTTTCAATTATTGAAGGATCTTATTTTCCCAGCACTAGACGAAGTTAAGGCTATGTTGGATATGTGTATTTATGCAATGCCTAAGATCAAACCAGTGGCTAATTTATTAGATCATTCTCAGTATGACGTTTTATTTTCAGTTGAACGGGTTAATGAATTGGTTATGTCCGGTCTTAGTTTTAGAGATGCCTATATTCAAGTAGGTAAAGAACTGAGCAATGGTAGTTTTGCACCACCAAAAAATTTAAACCATCGCCTAGTAGGCAGTTTGGGAAATTTGGGAAATGAACGAATTGCTAAGAAGATGAACGTATTGATGCAATCATTTGATGGAAAGGTTTCTTTGCGCTAGTATTGGTTGTTTTTATTTAGTTTAATATTCCATGACGAACTATGTTATATCTTGTGCTTTTTAATAGGCAAGTAACAAAAAGGGATATCGATTACGACCTAATTTTAATTAACAAAAAAATTACATTAGGATTCAAAATAAGGGAATTAGATTAGTTGGAATATTAGGTCTAATTATTGGCTTAAATACAGAATTAGTATACGAGAGTACTCTGAACGCGAAACTAAGTGGGGAGTTATACAGCTACTACAACTTAACCCATCGTTATTACCCATTATGATCACTGTTCATAAGGATGATGATCATATATTTTCGGCTTTGCGAAATGGTGCCACAGGCTATTTAAACAAAAATACCAAACCTGATGAACTTATAGTGTCCATCAAGATGGCCGTTGATGGAGGTTCTCCAATGTCTCCAAATATTGCTCGTAAAGTTATAGAAAATTTTCAGCAGGAATAGGTAACCGTTGGTTTAACCGAGCAAGAGCAAATCATATTGGAATTACTAGCAGAAGGGTTGTCGTACAAAATAATGGCAAAAAAATATTTCTATCAGTAGACGGGTACGTTACCATATCAGAAATATCTATGCTAAGTTAGATGCCAAGAATCGGGCAGATGCTATATCGAAAGCCCACGCAAAAAAGCTTATTCGATGAAATAGATAAGTACTTTTACGCTTATTACTCTACCAAAAATTTTAAAAGAATCGCTTCAAAAGTACTTCGGACTGTTTCACATAATTTCCTTCGAAAATAAGTGCGTGTACAAGCAAGGGATAAAGTTGACACAGCTTTTGCCTTTCTTCCCAACCGGGCTGTAACGGATACTCTGTTTGGTAGCCATCGTAAAAAGCGGGATTGAACCCGCCAAATAAGGTAGTCATCGAAAGGTCCATTTCACGATGTCCATAATATACTGCAGGGTCATAAAGGGCAACTTGTCCAGTAACAGTATACATATAATTACCAGACCAAAGATCACCATGTAAAAGTGCGGGAGGCTCATCTGGGAATATGACGTACGTATAGTTAAACACCCGTTCAAAAATTTTTATATACTTACTACTAAGTAGATTTTTATCAATCAATTTTTTGGCTAGTGGCTCTATGCGTTCTCTAAAAAAAAACTCAAGCCAATCGGAGTGATAACGATTCGATTGATCAATGGATCCAATAAAGTTATTATCAGAAAATCCATATAGTTCATTACTGTTTTTGTGAAGGTTGGCTAGGTCTACGCCAAATTGGAAATCATTTCCATGTTCCTGTTCTTCGATATACTCCAGCAATAAATAGCTATTATTAAGCGCTATAACCTCAGGAATTTGTAAAGAAGTAGAAGTTGAAGCAGAAGCAGAACGCAGGGTATTAAGTCCCTTTGCTTCTTGAGCGAACATTGGTCTGGTTGTCTCTACATTCTTTTTATGGCATTTGAGAAAAAAAGCCTGTCCATCTTCCAATTCAACTTTATAGCTATTTGAAATATCTCCACCCTGCACCGGGATTGCGTTCACTATTGGTGCATATAAGATAGATTCTATATCGGAACGAATAGATAGAGGGATGAGGTGAGCAGTCATTACAGATTAGTTGATTAATTCTTCTAGAATACTGTTTTTGACCCGAGTGAAATCATGGCTACCGGTAATACGTACAAGTTGAGTAGAGGCGAATATTGAGTTTAGAATCCTTAGGGCCGTAGTTCGGGCATTTTGATTTGTCTGGAATTGCCCTATTTTCATGCCTTCTTGAATCAACTCACTAAGCCATTTAATTACCATTTCTGTAAACTCTTGAACTTCCGCTTGCACCTTCGGCTCTAGTGAGTGCCAATCTGTAGCAAAGGCACCTATTATATCTACTTTTTCAGTGAGATGAATAGAGTGATAAAAATTTAAGAATGTCCTTAATCGATCTTTGGGCTGTTTGTTGGACATTTTATCGCTGAATCTGTTAAAGATATCCTTGTGCCACTGTGCAATAGCCACAGCAAGATCTTGTTTTGAAGGAAAATGATAATGAACAGCTGCGTTTTTTATATGCAATGGCTTAGAGATATCGGCATAACTAAACGCATTAAAACCCTGTTTCCGTAATAAATCATCTCCTAATTGTATAATTTTTTCCCGGGTTGATATAGCCATATATAGTAGTAAGTAAGTTTCGATTCTAAAAAATATAAAGGGCGCTTACTCAGCGCTGTTTATTGCTTGCATAGTACTTATTTACTAATAAGTTTGCAACATTATTCGTTGAATATATGAGGACTGAGCTGATTAAGCAATTCTTCACTTGATCGTTCTAATATGGAAAACACATCTTCAAAACCATTTATCCCGCCGTAATACGGATCTGGAACATCCTCGTTATATCCTTGGGGATCGAACATACGCATCATCTTTAGCTGAGCGGCCGTAGTACTTGATTTTAGTTTCATTATGTTGGCATAGTTGCTAGAATCCATGGCTAGAATGAGATCAAATTCAAGAAAATCATCCAAAATGAATTGACGTGCACGGCTAAGAAGGCTCACCCCATGTGATTTAGCGACACTACGAGAGGTAGAGTTGGCCTTTTCTCCGACATGATAGGCACCAGTACCCGCAGAGTCTATGTAAAAATACGATTCAAGACCACGTTCCTTTACTTTATGCTGAAAAATACCTTCCGCCGTTGGGCTACGACAGATATTGCCTAGGCATACGAAACAAATGCTATAGGGTTCTTCTCTTGTGATCGTTCGGTTTGGGTGAAAATTCATACTAGGTGTTAAAACAATTCAATATTGTATGATTATCGCTCATTCTAAACTAAAGTTAGATGAGTTCAGATTACTATAAAACTGTTCTGTAATGTATGAAATGAGCAATAAAATCTCAGCATTTAGCATAGATTGCTTATATTGTTTCTTCTTTAGGAGTACGAAACCCAAGATTTTTTATGTCACCATCGTTCAAAGAAATAAAAAGCCTACGTTACCCAAATACTGAATTAGACATTTTAAAGGAATGGAAGGAAAAGCAGGTATTTGAAAAGAGCATAAGTAGCCGTAATGAAGGTATACCGTTCAATTTTTATGAGGGGCCACCAACCGCCAACGGCAAGCCAGGCATCCACCATGTGATGGCCCGGACCGTCAAGGACTTATTCTGCCGGTATAAGACGTTAAAAGGGTACAAGGTTGAACGAAAGGCTGGCTGGGATACCCATGGACTCCCAGTAGAGATTGAAGTTGAGAAAGCACTAGGTCTTGCGGGGCGATCTCAGGTAGAAGACTATGGTATTGCTAAATATAATGCCGAGTGTAGATCTAGTGTGTTAAAGTACAAAGATCAATGGGATGAACTAACCGATCGAATGGGCTATTGGGTAGATCAAGATAATCCATATATCACCTTTGAGAATGATTACATTGAATCGGTGTGGTGGGCTCTCAGTGAACTCTATAAAAAAGGACTACTATATAAGGGGTACAAAATACAGTGGTATTCACCAGGTAATGGAACCGTACTTTCATCTCACGAGGTAAGTTTAGGATATAAAAATACTCAGGATCCAAGTATCTATGTCATGTTTCCAAAACCAGATGAAGAGGAAACGTATTATTTAGCATGGACGACCACCCCGTGGACAACCATTTCCAATATGGCTTTGACCATTAACCCTGAATTGGAGTACGTTAAATTAGCTCATCATCATAAAAATTACATCGTTGCAAAAGGATGCGTTCAGCGAGTATTTGGTGAGGAAGTGATCATATTAGAGGAGTTTAAAGGCTCGGAGCTCTTGGGTAACAGATATCTACCGATTTTTGACTATGCCCGACAGGAGTTTAATGAAGAGCAGGCTTGGAAAATCATTCCTGCAAGTTATGTTACGATTGATGATGGTACGGGTATTGTACACACGGCCCCAGCGTATGGAGCAGATGATTATGATGCATGTGCAAAGGCTCAAATACCTATGTTTAACCCGATTGATAGAGACGGATGTTTTACAGAACAGGTACCGGAATTCAATGGGCAGTGGTTCAAAGAGGCTGATAAAGGAATTGCTAAAGCAATAAAAGAGAAGGGGCTTATGTTTCGGCATGAAACCTATGAGCATAACTACCCATTTGATTGGCGTAAGGGTACGCCCTTGATGAGTTATCCAGTGGAATCTTGGTTTATAAAAACTACCGCTGTTAAAGACCGGATGGTTGAGCTAAACAAAACGATAAATTGGAAACCAAGCAGCACAGGAACAGGAAGGTTTGGTACTTGGTTAGAGAATAATGTGGATTGGGCCATATCAAGACAACGGTACTGGGGTACACCTCTACCTATTTGGCAAAGCGATAAAAACCCGGATGTGTTTGAATGTATAGGTAGCGTATCTGAGTTAAAAATGAAGGCAGGTATTCCACAGGATACCGAAATAGACCTACATCGCCCTCACATTGATGAATTAACTTGGCCAGCTCCGGGTGGTGGGACGATGAGGCGAGTTCCCGATTTATTAGATGTATGGTTCGATTCTGGTTCTATGCCCTTTGCCCAGTGGCATTACCCCATGAAAACCCAAGAAGACTTTAAAGACCGATTTCCAGCTGACTTTATAGCTGAGGGTGTGGATCAAACACGTGGTTGGTTTTATACCCTACATGCTTTAGGGACCATGCTATTTGATAAGGTCGCCTATAAAAATGTGGTATCCAATGGCCTTGTACTGGACAAGAACGGTGAGAAGATGAGCAAGTCCAAGGGAAACACGGTAGATCCATTCGAAATATTGAAAACCTATGGAGCAGATACTACTCGTTGGTATATGATGAGTAATTCTTCCCCTTGGGATAACCTAAAATTTAGCGATGACGGATTAAAAGAAACTCAGCGAAAATTCTTCAATACCTTGGTAAATACGTATTCCTTTTTTGCTATGTATGCGAATATTGATGGGTTCAATACCAATATTGCTCATATTCCAGTGCCCGATAGGCCAGAGATTGACCGATGGATTATCTCTCGGCTTAATACCACGATAAAACAGGTAGAAAAGTACTTTGACGAGTATGAACCGACAAGGGCGGCTCGGGAAATGGAAATCTTTGTGGAAGAATTAAGCAACTGGTATGTTCGTAGAAACAGACGTCGATTTTGGAAATCGGGCGCTACTCTTGATAAAACCGCTGCCTATCAAACACTGCATGAATGCCTCTTGAGTATGAGTCAGTTAATGAGTCCAATAGCCCCGTTTGTGAGTGAATGGTTATATCAACAATTAATTATTGAAGCGCCAGATTACGAGGAGTCAGTTCACTTATCCTTTTTTCCAACAGTGGAAGAAACGGCCATTTTACCGGCTTTAGAGCACAAAATGGAACGGGCTAGATTAATATCAGCTATCGTATTACGCATTCGAAATCAAATAGATTTAAATGTTCGTCAACCATTGGCAAGAATAATCCTACCCATTAAAGATGAAGTAGAACGAGATGCTATACTTTCTGTACAACACATTATCCTAGAGGAAGTGAATGTCAAAGAAATTCAATTTGTAGACGATGACTCTGGCATTGTTCATAAATCAGCCAAACCAAACTACCCACTATTAGGAAAAAAATTAGGGCCTAATATGAAAGCAGTTGCTAAAAAAGTACAGACTTTTAGTTCGCAACAAATCTCTGAATATGAGCGATTAGGACAGGTAACAGTCCGGCTGGTTGATGATACCCAGATTGTTTTAGTCAAAAATGAAATTGATATCATTCGTACGGGATTAGAAGGATGGCAAGTGGAAACGGAAGCAGGCCTTAGTGTTGCGGTCGATACGGAATTAAGCGAAGAACTTCAAAAAGAAGGTTTAGCACGAGAATTTGTAAATAGAGTGCAAAATATGCGAAAAGAAGCTAACTTTGATGTGACTGACCGAATAGTAATCGGTGTGCAAGCGAATGAAAAATTAGCTGCCGCTGTACATTTTATGGCGGAATATATTCAACAAGAAACCCTATCAGAGAGCCTAGAGCAGGAAGAGTTGAAGGTTTCAGATTATGTTAAAAAATGGGAAATAGGCGATGAAGATTGCATCATCTCTATTCGTAGAAACTAAATAACTGAATAATATGGCAAAAAAAGATACCAATAATGAAGAGCGTATCTCTCCGTATACGGATGATGAACTGGAATACTTTAGAGGAATAATATTAAAAAAACGTAAGGCATCAGAGGAAGAGTTCGAAGCTCTTCAGAAGACCCTTAGAGATACTATGGAAAATAGTTCAGATGAATCTGCGTATTCCTTTCATATGGCAGATGCAGGTACTGACGCTCAGGAGAGAGAGAAGACTTATATGCTTTTTAATCGTACTCGTAAGTTCATTAAGTATCTCGATGACGCCATTAAACGCATAGACAACAAAACTTATGGGGTTTGTAAAGTTACAGGTAAAAAAATTGCAAAAGGCCGATTAGAAGCTGTACCTCATACTCAGTTGAGTATTGATGCCAAGTTGAAACGACGTTAAAAAAAGCCAAAGCAGGTCAACTGAGCTCGTTTGAGCATAGCTATAAAACCCCCGGTTCCACGAATTGTCAAAATCCACGAACATAAAATTACTTACGCTTTTATTACCTGCTGCCGTAGTAATTGCCTTGGACCAGTATACAAAATGGCTAGTACGTACCTCACCCGAATTACACCGATGGGAAATTATTGAGGGTTGGTTGGAATTTTACTACACCCAAAATTCAGGTATGGCTATGGGTATAGATATCCTTCCAACATATGTGATAAGTATGATTTCAATTACGGCTACCATTGGCATATTTACTTATCTAGTTTGGACGCTCAAACAGGCTGGTTTAGGATATCTGTTTTTTATGGGCTTAGTACTCGGAGGAGCATTAGGAAACATCACCGACCGACTAATAATGGGCTACATTGAAGGTTATGGAGGATTATTAGATGGGCACGTAGTGGATTTTATCTATTTTAGTCTCCGGATTAATGATTGGACGGTCTTTCCCTACATTTTCAACGTTGCAGACATTGCCATATCAGTGTCAATTATAACCTTACTTATATTTGGGAAATATCTTTTGCCCGAAGATCCGAAGGCTGTGCCACAAAACACTTTTGAGCAAGATAACTCTATTCAGGAGTAAGCCTATCCCTGTCATATAAGTACAAATAGTACGTGAAAAGGTATTACTGTTTGATCTAACTAAGCTAAAATCTACTTAGCGCTGGGATAAGGCTTTCTCAGAATGAATGGGCACTTGTTCTACAATTTCTAAGCCAAAACTCTTGATACCAATCCGCTTTACTGGATTATTGGTTAATAAACGGAGTTTGGTTACTCCTAAAGCTTGCAATATCTGCGCTCCTATTCCGTAATCTCGTGCATCGCTCTTTTTTGGATTATTATCTATTTCTAATTCAGAATCCTGAAGGAGTCCCTCTTGCATTGCTTTAAGGGTTTGTAATTGACTCATTAAAATGGATCCACGTTGATTTCGATTCATATAGAGCACAACCCCCTGACCCTCTTCTTCGACTTGTGCCATAGCACTGTGAAGGACATCGCCGGATTGTTTACTGCGGCTGCCAAAAATATCACCAATTAGATCTGATGAATGAACCCGGGTCAAAACAGGTTCCCCTGCCTTCCAGGTTCCTTTGCTTAGAGCTAAATGAATATCCCCGGTCATGGACTCTTCAAAGGCATGAAGGGTAAAATCACCGTATACCGTAGGCATTTCCATTTGCATTACCCTACGAACCAAACTCTCAGTTTCATTTCGGTAAGCAATTAAATCCTTTATGGTAATGAAGGACATACCGAAATCTTTAGCCATTTTAGCCAATTCAGGTACTCGTGCCATTTCCCCGTCCTCTCGCATAATTTCGCAAATAATCCCAACGGGTTGAAGCCCAGCTAGCTTGGCAAGATCAAGAGCGGCTTCGGTATGTCCTGCTCTTCTTAATACACCACCTTCCACCCCAAGAAGTGGGAAAATATGCCCAGGTCGGCGAAAGTCTGTGGGTTTAGAGTCTGGGTTGGTAAGTTCCCGAATCGTATTGGCTCTGTCTGCCGCAGAAATACCGGTAGTAGTTAATCGTTTATGGTCAATTGATATAGTAAAATTAGCTTCGTCTGGGTCTGCGCCATCAACCACCATGTGGTTAAGTTTAAAGCGTTTTGCTACTTCTTTATTCACAGGGGCACAGACTAAACCGCGTCCATGAGTGACCATAAAATTAATAGCCTCGGTGGTGACCATCTCACCTGCCATCAAAAAATCTCCCTCATTCTCACGATCCTCATCATCTACAACGATGATCATCTTACCTTCCCGTATATCACGTATAGCGTCGGGTATGGTGTTAAAATGGATTTTTTGCATAGTTTATGAGTAACCTACTTGTGAATGACGATTATACAAAAATAAAACTAAGCCCTTATAGAATTAGTTCGAAAGTAAGGGATATTTACTTTGATTTATTCGGATTCACATCGCTGATGGCGGATTTGAGAAAACGTATTTTCACATTACTTCCTACCTCAACCAGTACACTATCTTCATCAATGGTGTGTAGCACTCCAATAATTCCAGAAGAGGTAACAATTTTATCGCCTTTTTTCATGTTTTCCACTTTTTCTTTTATTTCTTTTTGAGCTTTGCTTTGTGGGCGAATAATGAAGAAATAGAACACTAAAAATATGGCGCCAAGAAAGACTAGATTAATAATGCCAGCGTTTGGATCTTGAGGGTTTCCGGCCATCAAAAAGAATGTGGAACTAATCATAAACTAAATTACTAATGGTTGATTTTGCTCAAAGATAGGGAAGCCTGAATCGCGGTACAAATGTGGAGTGTGAGAATGCAGGGTATATTTTCTTCATGGTAAAAAATTTCTTTGTCCGTAGTTTGAAAGGTCTTATATTTGGTGCCCTGATATAAATCGGGCGATTAGCTCAGTTGGTTCAGAGCACCTCGTTTACACCGAGGGGGTCGGGGGTTCGAGTCCCTCA
>JAYPBC010000020.1:0-35924 GCA_038124025.1 Balneola sp.
TGCATACTGTATTCTCCTTTGCTGAAGTAAAGTCCCGTAGTTCATAAAGAGTTGGTTAGAATGTTATTAGATAGCTTACTGATACACTGGGGTCTAAAAAAACGTAGTCTTTTATCATTAACTCAGTAAAACGTTAATCAAACAAAAAGGTATGTGTATACTTGACCAAAATAGAACGCTGATCGTAAGAAGGCAAGCGTAAACCATTTTCATATCTATTGGCCCATGGCTGTGTACCATTTTGGTTTACCACCAGCCAAAAATCTTGACCTTCTCTAAAATTATATCGCAACCGAACATTAGCCCCAATTTTTTCAGACACATTACTAGTCTGGATAAAGGCACTGGCCGAAAATTTTCGATTAAGGGCATACGCTGCTTTAAATGAACTCTGATGAACTGTAAAAGAAGTAATTTCACGCCCTTCAATGACTGGAAAGTCTAATTTACTCATGCGATAATCTAAAGAAAAATCCATGTTTACATTAACCCTATATTGTGGACTAATCGATATTTCTCTAATGGTTCCATCATAAATTTGTGCAAGGGTCGATGAAATTCTACCTCTAAATTTAAATTGCTCGGGACTACCATAGGTAAGTCCCCATTCTAGAAAGCCGTAGTCATCGACTGGAATATAAATTCGAGATAATAAATTAAAGTCTTCATCTTTAAGTAGATGTTCTTGCCTGAAAACAAATTCTGAGCTGATATTACCTGCTGTCTTGAACTCTGTATTCCACTCCAGATTAACAAACCTTGATCGTAAATTAAAACCATCATATGACTGAATCGAGTAATTTCGTAGTTGAATCCGTTGTTGTTTTATTCCGCTGTTTATTGGGGCAATCCACCCGTAACCAAGACTAGCATAATAATCGGCGGTATTGGTTGTTCTTACAAAGCCAATACCAGGATTAAAGTCTTCTCCTGTATAATTTATCATGAATCGATAGAACCACCCAATATTGGATCTTCTGTCCACCGTAAGTCTACTAGAAATTCCAGAAGTACCCACAATATTTTGATTATATCCAAGTTCATTATCGAGTGTCTGGGCAATCTTAAATTGTACAAAACTTTCATCTTTGACATTATAATCTACGTCAAAACCAAACACCAGATTTTGCGCCCCATCGAGCCCAAGACGGTGAGTATATATACTGCCAATATAGCTTTGCTGGTTTAAAATTTGCTTTTTTAGTCGAATAACTCCAAAGTTTTCCGCTTCAAAAGCCTCATAGGATTGTGTTTGAATATTTAAAACTCCAATGTCTAAGTCCCCAACTCTACCAGTTAGACGAGCACCACCTATAATAGGGATTGGATTACCGTCAGTTAATCCAATTCTTCTACTGTAAAAAAGTTTAGTTCGCCCAAATGAAAAGTCGAATAAACCTGAGCGCTGTTGAAAAAATTGCCTTTTTTCGGGAAAATCAATGGAAAAACGAGTTAGGTTTAGTTGCTGCTCATCTGCTTCTACCTGCGCAAAATCTGTGTTCGCAGTAAGATCTAAGGTTAAATCTGAAGTAACATTGTACTTGATATCAAAACCAACGTCTTGTTTCCATCTTGTATCTCCGATGTACTGGTCTTCTGAATCATTTAACTGGAATACGTCCTGAAAACCACTCAGTGAGTAAGGCGTAATATACAATGGTTTTGATTCTTCTAACTGTTCAAATTCAATTTCCTGGGTTTGGGATGGCTTTAGATGAGACATACTCCAGTTAGGTGGTATGTTCGGAAACACATGACGTTCGTTACGCGATGCAATCCAGCGGTACACAATAATCCCCATTCGGGTTATATCGTTATTAACTTGATAACCTAATGATGAAAATGGAATTCGCATTTCAGCATACCATCCACTAGCATTTCTTGTGGTTTCAACATCCCAATAGGTATTCCAGCTGCCATTAAACGCATCCACACCAGCACCAAAATTACCGTCATTGCTAATAGCAAAATCGACTCGGACGCCTTCAGGATTGGTAAAAAAAGTGAGACCATTCTCATTATCATTAAATGAATCAAATACAACCCCAATTATGTCATCATTAGCCCGGTAATCATCCCGTTGAAGCGTGTTAGAAATAATTGTGGAGGCATCTTTGGTTAGGTTTTTAGCAGCGATGTATACATACTTAGCATCATAGGTCATATAGATTTGGGTCTCCTCTGACATTTCGGCTTCGTGAATAGGCACCAATTGAGTCATTGGAAAAGGCACAATTTGACTCCATATTGTTTCGCTTAATCTTCCATCGAGCTCAATTTCACCTTCTAATGGTTGTATTTTAATTACTTCCTGAGAAACCTTTGTACCCTTTTCTTGAGCAAATAAAAAATGGGGTGCCAGTAACAGAAGAGATAACAACGCAAAAAAGCGTTTCGTTTTACGAATAAGCCGAACAGTATGGGTCGCAATAAAGGGAGTAAAAATAGCCAATGATGATATGGTTTTTATATGGAGGTATAATTACCGGTACTATAAAAATAGCTATATAGCTAGAATACAATACATGAATTCAAATCAAAACCAAAAATACTGTAATAATTGTTCCTGAGTCGTTAATATTTGTATATATATTAGACAACCGTATCGGTTCAAATGAATGCACCGATTTAAGTCATAAAATATCAATTGTATATGCACATCCCTAAATCGTCCGATGTAGCAAAATGCTACGAAAAAATTAAGTCATACATTCATCAAACCCCTATTCTACAATCTGCTGATCTGAATAGTAGAGCGGGGTGTAATGTATGGTTGAAATGTGAAAACTTTCAAAAAGTAGGTGCTTTTAAGTTTCGAGGTGCATGTAATGCCGTATTACATCTTGAGTCTGGGCTTGCCAAAAATGGAGTAGCCACCCACTCCTCTGGAAACCATGGCCAGGCAATTGCAAAAGCAGCTCAACTAAAAGGAATTCCGGCATATATCGTCATGCCTGAAAATGCACCTAAAATTAAAATAGAAGCGGTGAAAGGCTATGGAGCCGAAGTTATTTTTTGTGAGCCCACTCAATTAGCTAGGGAAAAAACACTTGAAAAGGTCGTCCAGCAAACTCAAGCTCATTTTATTCACCCCTATGATAACGCGCATGTAGTATTGGGACAATCCTCTGCTGCATGGGAGTTTTTACATGATAAACCAGAACTTGACCTCATTATCACTCCTGTCGGTGGTGGAGGCTTACTAAGCGGGAGCATATTAGCCGCTGAAGCATTTCATGCACACAAAGGTAAACCGTTATGCAAAGTCTTAGCAACAGAACCTGAACAAGCCAATGATGCGTACCGATCCATGCAGTCTGGCTCTATCCAATCTTTGACCGATCAGCAAATACAGAGTCCAACGGTTGCAGATGGGCTCAGAACAACCCTAGGCAACATACCTTTTACTATCATGAGCCATGCTCAAACAGAAGTTATTTGTGTCAGCGAGGAATCCATTGTGAATGCTATGCGATATGTTTGGGAACGCTTCAACATCATTATTGAGGCATCATGTGCCGTTCCAGTTGCCGCACTTTTAGAAAAAAAAATAGCCCCAATATTCAAAAATATTGGGGTTATAATAACTGGAGGAAATGTAGATTTAGATCAGCTGCCTTGGAATAAAACAGTGTGAGTTATTTCTCATTCAAATGAAAATTTATCGACTGTAGTTGAGTTGAATTTGGACCCACCATCACAGAAAAACTACCTGGCTCTGCCACAAAATCTTCATTATGATCATAATACTTCAGGGTTTCTGCGGATATTTCGAAAGTAAATAGTTTTGTTTCGCCCGCTTTTATCAAATCTTTTTCAAAATACTTTAATTCTTTGACAGGCCGAACGGCATTCGCATAGTGATCATGTATGTACCATTGTACAACTTCATCTCCATCTACATCACTGGTGTTAGTGACCTCGACTTGGACAAGTAGACTTTGTTCAGAATTCATCAAGGTGTCTGAGATGGTAGGTTGACTATATTCAAATGAACTGTAACTTAATCCGTAGCCAAATGGGTACTGTGGAGCATTGGGGCCGTCGGTGTAGTGACTCCAAAAAACCGTAGAAGCATCACCTGCCCCCGGTACTGGTCTTCCTGTGCTTTTATGGTTGTAATAGACAGGAATTTGACCATGTGATAAAGGAACCGTCATAGGTAGACGACCAGACGGATTATAATCGCCAAATAGTACGTCAGCAATGGCATGTCCAGCCTCTGTGCCTAAATGCCAAGAATATAATACCGCTTCACTTTTTTCGTACAACCAAGGCGCAATTATTGGGCGTCCGGACATTAAAACAACCACCACTTGATCATTAACTTCCAAAATCTGCTCAACCAGTTTTTGTTGATTATCGGCAAGTCCAATGTCCATTTGACTTCTTCCTTCCCCAGTTTGATACGCATCCTCTCCGACAACCACAATCACTTGTTCGTGTCGCGCAGCTAATTCAATGGCTGCCTGAAACCCTGATTCATCCTCTTCGGAAAAGGTTAATTCCATTGGAAAGGATCGATTACCTTCGGTAAGTACATATCCAGCTTCGTATTCTATTACGACATCATCACTTAATTTAGCTTCGATACCTTCCAAAACAGAAACAGCTGAATGTTCAATAGCTTGTGCGCGCCAGTTCCCCAAGGGTGAATCTTTATCTTGAGCTAATAAACCAATTAGGGCAACAGACTCTCGCTCTTTAGTAAGTGGAAGTAATTCATCTTTATTCTCAACCAAAACCATAGAACCTTGCGCCGCCCTGAGGGCAACTTCATGATGTGCTTCATTATACACAAGTTCATCCTCTCGAGAGAGGTCATTATATAGATAGGGATCGTCAAATAATCCTAAATGAAACTTCACTCGTAGAACTCGTCGAACAGCATCATTTACGAGTGCGATATCTACTTGACCTGATTCTACTAAATCTTGTAAATATTGTTGATACCCTTCTGATTCCATATCCATATCGCTACCTGCTTCAATGGCCATTTCGGTGGCAGTTTGAAGGTCAGGCGCATATCCATGAGCGATCATTTCACGCATAGATCCCCAATCTGATACAACAAAACCGTCAAAGTCCCAATTTTCTTTTAATTGGGTGCGTTGTAAGTATTCATCACCCGTCGCCGGGATACCATTTACATCATTAAATGAATTCATAACCGAGGCTGAACCTTCATCGACTGCTGCCTTAAACGGAGGTAAGACAACATTGAGCAAGGTATTACGAGAAAGTTCTGCTGTGTTGTAATCCTTACCCGATTCAGCAAAAGCATAACCTGCAAAGTGTTTAACTGTCGCTGCAATGGTACCCGTTTCTGACAGATCTGTTCCTTGTAAGCCTCTAATCTTTGCACGGGCAAATTCAGATAGCAGATAAGGATCCTCAGAAGTACCTTCCATTACTCTACCCCATCTTGGATCACGGCCCACGTCTATCATAGGTGCAAAAGTCCAGTTGATCCCACCGGCAGCCGCTTCAATGGCTTGTATTTTTGCTGTTTCCTCCATTATATCAATATCGAAACTAGCTAATTCAGCAATTGGAACAGGAAACATGGTTTGATACCCATGCACCACATCGTATCCAAACATTAGAGGGATTCCCAAACGACTACTGTCTACGGCTATTTTTTGGGCAGCCATGGTTGCCTCTGCTCCAATTACATTAAGCATGGCCCCTACGCCACCATTTTTAAGTAGATTGTAGCGTGCTTGTTGATATTCTCCTTCAGGTACAGGACCTGTGACATCCCAACTACCATTATGCAGATTGAGTTGACCTATTTTTTCCTCTAGGGTCATCTGCTGCAATAGTTCATTTACCTTCTCTTCAATTTCAGGTTGAACTAACTGAACTTGTGCAAATATTGAAAGGGATTGCAGACTAAGTACACTTAGAGTAAATAGGGTAATGAAAAAAGTTTGAAAGCGCTTTTTAGACATAATATTATTATAGATGGCTAGAATTTAATAGAACTAATATAGATTTTTTTTTGCAAAATTAGTGAAAAAAATTACTGTATTTTTGCAATTTTTGCACAAATCAACCCATAGACATATATAAACCTAGCAACACCAAATTGAACGTGTTCGATGTGCTTATTTTTTAATCAGCTGGTTACTTTCTCAGAAAACTGCATTTCATATAAGTGGGAATAAACCCCCTCTTTGTTTAGTAATTCCTGATGGTTTCCTGATTCTACCAGTGCCCCATTTTCCAATACAAGAATACGATCGGCATGCTGAATAGTTGATAAGCGGTGTGCTATAACCAAAGTAGTACGATTGTCCATTAAGCGATCAAGGGCCTGCTGCACCTGCCTTTCGGATACCGAATCTAGAGAAGATGTTGCCTCATCGAGTAGTAAAATAGAGGGGTTTCTGAGTATAGCTCTTGCAATAGCGACACGTTGCCGCTGACCTCCACTTAGTTTCACCCCTCTTTCTCCAATTAAGGCTTGATAACCATCGGACATTTGACTGATGAAGTCATGGGCATTCGCATCGATTGCAGCCTGCTCTATTTCTTCTTTGGTTGCGTCAAGTTTACCATACCGGATATTCTCATAAATGGAGGTCCCAAAAAGATGTGTTTCTTGAGGAACAATAGATATAAAGGACCGTAAATTATATAGATCCCACTCCTCTACTGATACCCCATCTATCCGAATTTCTCCCTGTGATGCCCTAAAAAATCTTGGTATGAGATTGAGTAATGTTGTTTTCCCGGCACCACTCTCCCCCACCAATGCTACCGTCTGTCCCTCTTTTATTTCAAAGCTAACAGAATCCAAAATCTCCTTGCCATCTTCATAACTAAAGCTTAGTTGATCAAACTGTACATTTCCTTTGATTTTCTGACTGCGGTAGTTTGTTTTGTTATTGAACTCAGAGTCATATTCTATTTTTTCCTGTTGTAGCTCGAACAAACGCTCAGATGCACCAGCCGCGGTATTGACCGCTGTGTATAAACGAGAAGCTTGTCCCACCGAGCGACTAATATTTAACGCGTATACAATGAAGGCTACTAAGTCTCCAGCGGTAAGACGACCGGATAACACTTCTCTTCCACCATACCAAAATATCATAACCAAGGTGCCCATAAATAACAAACCAACCCCTGCCCAGAAAATCTGGGTCAGTACGATTTTATGCCTCGATGTAGCAAATAGTTCTTCTGTTGCTTGATTGTAGCGATTAATTTCATAGTCTTCCCTTGTAAAAGACTTGACCACCCTGATTGCTCCCAAACTTTCTTCGGCAATTGCGGTGGTGTCGGCTAGTTTATCTTGAACATTTTTCGATAAGGCTCTAATTTTCTTCCCAAAGTATCTTGTAGCTACAGTTACAAGAGGAACCGTAAGAAAAATAACTAAACTCAGTCTCCAATTTAAAACCACCATAAGCCCTACGGACCCAATCATTGTGATGCTAATAGTAATAACTTGTGGCAGAGAGTCTGTCAGAGCAACTCGAATAGATCCAACGTCGTTACTTAACCTTGATGTTAACTCACCCAGCCTCCGATTCGCGAAAAAACTAAAACCTAGCTTTTGTAGATGAGCATAAATTGAATTACGTAAATCGGTGATCACTCGTTCACCTACCCATTCTATATGATAATTACCTCCGAAGGTAAAAATAGCTTGGGTCAGAAAAAGTCCAATCAATCCCAAAGAAAGTTTATTTAGTAAAGCATAGTTTTCTTCCTCAAAAACGGCATCTAGTAAAGATCGTAATCCAAGTGGTACCGTAAGCCAAATTGCAGAACCCACAACTACCAATAGTATGGCTGAGAAAAATCTAGTTTTATAGGGTAAACTTAATCTAAATATATCTTTAAGGGTTTCTAGTAAGGATTTAATAGAAACCCGTTCTTTATTATTTCCTTTCATGGGATGGCCATATAATTGGTCAAATATACTATATTCTGTTGTGAATCGTTTTTGAAATTATTACTCTTATTTACTTTGTATATGCTTATTCCTTTGTTTGTTTTATATTATATTGAAGCTTGGAATATGATATGAGATTTAAAACAGTTGTCTGTTAAAATTCAGATAGGAGCTGTTTACACCTATTCTTTTATTTACTAATAAAAATCATAAAACCCTTTATAAATATGAAGAGTTCAAATAATCTCGCTAAACAAACTAGACTACTAAATTTTTACAAACTTAATAGAATTAGCTTTTTTCTCCTCATCGCGTTATTGAGCGTAGTGTTTTGGAGTTGCTCTTCAGTTTCCAATAATACAGAGCTTGTAAGTGATACTGATTTGGATATGGCTGCTGAAATTATGGGAAGTTCCATTGCGGACCAACAATCGGGGCTTATTAACAGTATATATGACGCCTTATCTAATATCTCCGAAACTAGTATTAGTTATGGAAATGACCAAACATTTCCATATAAAAGGGATAAAAAAGACCGAGGTGGACGTGGTTTTGAAAAATCATTCAGTCATACTTATGACAGTACCAATGGTGTTCATACTCTTTCTTTTGAGCGTAGTTTTGAAAAAGGAATGTTTAGCAGTAGCATATCCACCCTTCAAAAAATAAAATACACTGATTTAGAAGGCAATTTTATAGCTAGGCCAAAACTTCATCGAAATGCCATCAACCAAGTTTATCTGCATTCCACTAAATCAGGAATGAATAGTAACCCTCGCAAATCCTCTGAATTCACAAAAATTGACAGCCTAAACTTTTCAGGTGTACATGCTACACAAAACCTACTACAAATGCATGGCTCTCATCGCGGAGTTGGCAGTGGCATAGCCGTATTAAGAGATAGCTCAAATCATTCTAGATCTTTTGAAGTACAAGTAGATTTTGATGATATAATCATAAATAAGGATACAGTAGTCACCTATGGTAATCTTGAAAATGCAGTTTCTGGAACACTTATTTATAGCATGATTTTGAACAAAGTGATCAATGGAGTTCCAAATGAAACAGTTATTGAAGGTACAATTGATTTAGAAGAGGATGGTACTGCACTGATGAAGTTCTATAAGTACAATAGAATATATCGTTTGGGACTTAAGGATGGGGATATTAAAGAAAGAGGCCGGAAAGGTTCAAAATAAGCAGTAAATAAAATAATATTCACTATATACAGGGTATCCAACGAACTAACATTGCCAACCAATATTGATTTGATACTCAACTCATGGGCCAACGCATTAAGATGTACCCAAGATAGGAATTATACTATAAGTAATATAAAGCACTCAAATCCTCAAATATTACGTTTCATCTTCTCTCCTATAATCTGATAAACCGAAATAGAATTTAATGTAACGAATGCATTAAAATTAACTATGTTCAAGCCCATGATTCTATTCAGATAGGTCTTCAACTATAGAAATATGACTTAGGTTAATTTCCTTTATTTTGAGCTAGAAAAATACCCTAAAGTGATGCGTTTTATTATAACTTATGCACTTTGTGACGGTTGTATATGAGTATTTATTCTAGAATATTAGACAATGGTACATTAATTGAGATTAAGCATGTTAAAATTGAGTGTACAAAAGTTAAATTCTCCAACAGAATCTACCAATAGTACAAATCAGTAAACTCTGCTACAGTATGTTAACTATGCCAAAGATGTTAGTTTCAATGTAATAGCTATTTGCATCACGATACATATACCTTTCTTATGGATACGATTCGAACGAACTTAACTATACTTTTTTTCTTTGTATACTTTCCAAATTTGAGTAGTGCTCAAAACATTGATTGGAGCAATATAAGCGAACAATACTCTTTACCAGAGGGTGTTCAACTCTTCGAAGGTACCAGACCCAGCCCGGCTCTAAAAGTTTGGTACATTGAAGTTGATTTAAAGGTAACTGAAATTGGCTTAGTCCCTTATTTAGCAAATAATGGTACTGAAACATTAACCGAGTTTTCTGAACGAATAGGAGCGATAGCTGCAATAAACGGCGGCTATTTTGGAGGAAATAGCAGTTATTCCACAGTGGTTCAACCTGGACAAGTTCTTTCTCGCAACGTAGGTAGCTTAAATCGAAATAATCGGACTTACCCTATCATCAGAAGTGCTTTTTCAATTGCTAAAAACCGAGATATGATGGTAGATTGGATTTATCATTTCGGAAGTACAACCAATGATATTTATCGTTTCGACCAGCCTATGGCATATACTAGTGGAGCTAGTGATCTCCCGTTAGCCGCACCAAACAAAAATTCAGGCGAAGCATTTGATATGTACATGGGAATTGGTGGTGGCCCAGTTTTGGTTAAAGGTGATTCAGTTCATGTTAGCTATAATGAAGAAATTTTTTGGGGATCTGGGGTAGGTTTAACCAATAGAGATCCTAGAACAGCTGTTGGTTATACCGCTGATGGCCGTGCTATCCTTTTAGTCACCGATGGCCGACAAGTAGCTTCCCAGGGTTTCAGCCTACCTGAAATGGCACAAGTTATGATAAATCTAGGATGCACGGAAGCCATCAATTTAGATGGAGGAGGAAGCAGTCAAATGGCTGTGAGCAATCAACTCATAAACCGTCCAGGTGGTGGTACTAATCAACGACCTGTCACAAGTTTCTTAGCGGTGATCCCTGCCGATTCAGTTCCCGGGTTGCCGGTCGTTGGTTTTGAGGAGATATTAGATACCGATGACGATGCGGTTGAGGTGTCCGAAGGTTGGGCTGCATCGGCTAATTCAGGATATTGGGGCGAGAGTCCGTCCTTAATCACCTTGGGCGGAGACGGAAGCAAGACTGTCCGATTTTCTCCTAAGCTCCCATCGGCTGGTAGATATCGAGTGGATGGTTGGTGGGTTTCTTCATTCAACCGAAGTAAAAAGACTGCTCATATAATCCAGCATAGGTTGGGTATTGACACTGTATATGCTGATCAAAGTACCAATTCATCGCAATGGGTAGAACTCGGAGAATACGAATTCAACGGCAATTCTGAGGATGTAGTTACCGTATCTAACTTTGGTGGGGATAGCTTTAATTATGTAGTGGCAGATGCCGTTCGTTGGGTTGGTTTAGATGAGGAAGTAACCAACAACGAATGGAATCTATCTGAGACAGCAAGGAGCTTTGAACTGCTTCAGGTTTATCCCAATCCCTTTAATCCAAGTACTCAAATAGAATATGTTTTAGAACAGCCGGGCACCGTTCGTTTAGAAGTTTTTGATGTGCAGGGACAATTACTTGAGACCCTTGTAAATAGAGAACAACAATCCGGTACTCATAGGATTCGATGGCTAGCTAGCGACCAATCAACAGGGCTCTACTTTGTTCGTATTCAATTTGAAAATAGTCAAAGTTATTGGTATGATACTCATAAGGTTACGCTAATAAAATAACCGATCTTAGTACGGCTGTTAGATATAACTCCTAAGCCAAATTACCAAGCGTACATCATTGATATAGCATGCTAAATAGACTAACCAACATGGCTAATTCTATGACTTCAACCAAAGAAAATCCTTGGTGGTGGATACCAACACTCTATTATACCCAAGGCATACCCTATATTATTGTGGTAACCGTTTCGGTTATCATGTACAAAGATTTAGGTATTTCCAATGCACAGCTAGCCTTATTTACTAGTTTACTTGCCCTACCTTGGGCGTTAAAACCCTTATGGAGTCCCTTTGTTGACGTATTCAAAACCAAACGCTGGTGGACGTACATGATGCAAGGGGTCATTGGAATTGGCTTTGTCGGTGCGGCTGCTGCCATGCAGACCCCCTACTTTTTTGAAGTATCCTTGATTTTTTTGTTCATAATCGCCTTTGCCTCCTCCACACATGATATTGCCGCCGATGGTTTTTATATGCTTGCATTAAGTGATGATCGGCAATCGTTTTTTGTGGGCATACGCTCTACTTTTTTCCGTCTAGCAATGTGGAGTGGTGAGGGCTTATTCGTGGTTTTGGCAGGTATTTTGGCAACCCGTACAATGGACTCCAGTCTAGCATGGACCATTGTCTTAGCAATGGTTGCAGGAATAATGATTCTCATGTTTGGATATCATCTGCGAATGCTGCCCTACCCTCTTGAAGATGCCCCAGCAGAAAAAGTGGATGAATCACCCTTGCAAGCCGTTTGGAGTACCATCGTGGAATTTTTTAAAAAAGATCAAATTCTATTAGCGGTCACCTTTGTATTACTCTACCGATTCGGAGAGGGACAATTAGTCAAAATGGCAGCCCCTTTTTTAATGGATAGCATAGAAGCAGGTGGGCTTGGACTAAGCGTTACCGACGTTGGTTATATAAATGGAGTAATCGGTCTATTAGCTCTTACGGCCGGAGGAATTTTAGGAGGGATTGTCATTTCAAGACATGGGCTAAAGGCATGGATGTGGCCTATGATCGGAATAATGAATCTCCCTAACCTAGCCTACTGGTATTTGGCGGCTAATCAGCCAGAGAATTTTTGGGTAATTAGTAGTTTAGTAGGCATAGAAAAGTTTGGATATGGCTTCGGTTTTACAGCCTTTTTAATGTTTTTGATTTACATTGCTCGTGGACCGTTCAAAACAGCCCACTATGCATTTGGTACTGCGCTCATGGCGTTCGGCATGAGTATACCTGGTGCTATTTCGGGGCTAGTTCAAGAGGCCATTGGATATGAATACTTTTTTATTTGGGTATTAGTATCTGCTGTGCCCATTGTGATAATTACCCCATTTTTACGAATTGAAGCCGACTTTGGCAAAAAGAAAAATAAGTAATACTACCCATACCAATAACGTTTTTAGCTTTATAACCACTTTCTTTATGTATACAAACACTAAAAGAAATACTCATTTATCTAGGGTATGGCACAATCGCTTTATCCCTGCATTTGCCTTTCTTATTTCAGCTCTGTTGAATCCCGTATTTGCCCAAGATAGTACAACAGATTCTGTAAATAACGAACAACTACAATCCAAGGAAGAAAAAATTAACACATCTAATTCTGATTTGCTGTTTAATCCACAACCACCCATCGAGCTTATTCGGGGGGATGAGGTTCCATTTATGAATGCACATTTTTCACCCGATGGGGAGCACATTGCATTTACTGGGCCAAATTATTTCGGACTTTGGGTAGCTGATTATAGCCAACAAGACAGTATCTATGTCACTAACATGCGTAAACTTACCAGCGTACAAGCGGGATTTGGATACGATTGGTCGTTGGATGGTGAATGGATTTTATCAACTCACCATGTATATCGAGACCGAAAAAAAATGAGTGCTTTACAGCTCTATGGAACGGATGCGGGAACAACCAAACGACTCAATGAATACAGCATGGGATACCAAGGCGATCCAGAATGGATAGGATTTGAGTCAACGGCCATCATTCCCTCCAGAGACGGTTTAATTAGGGCTGAAACTGGCATAGAATTACCTGAGCGACTAAAGCCTGCGATTCCCGATGATCGTAACCGGCTTATGATAGTAGATGAAAAACTATACCTTGTCAGCGAGAGTGATAGTGAGATGGAGCCAATATTACCATTTAACGATGCAGAAGCTAAAATATTGAATTTGGTTCGATCACCCGATGGAAAACATGTTGCTTTTGAACGTTATGGTGAAGGGCTATACCTGATGGATTACAAAGGAGACAATCTCCGCTTTCTAGGTAAAGCTTATCGTCCTAGCTGGTCTCCAGACAGTAGGCATATAGTAGCCATGGAAACCCAGGATAATGGGTATGCCTTTACAGCTGCCGAACTTGTTGTCTTTGGAGCCAATGAACCAACTAGAGTAGAAATCACCACTAATACCGATTTAATCACCTTAAATCCAAGCTGGTCTCCCTATGGGGATTCTATTTTGTTTAATGATCCAGAAACCGGTCATATTTACTTGTTACCTCTGCGGTAGCGTGAAAAAAACGGCATCCATTCCTTACATGATCATTTTTCAAGTAAACTAGCCAAAAAGAAACTAAACCTGCCACGGTTCACCTATCAACATGATTTCTACACATTATTCATTGCCTCATATGCTTAACACACTCTTGATGCATAATCCAAGCCGATTACTTCTTTTCATGATAACACTCACATTTGTTATCACCCTCAAACCATCAAACTCCTTCGCTCAAGAAGTTACGGGGCTTTCAGGATGGTCCCTATTTTTAGATCCAGGGCATAGTAGGACTGAAAATCAAGGTCTTTACAATTATTCAGAGGCAGAAAAAGTACTCCGTATCGGTCTAGCACTTCGTGAAATGCTCTTAACTACTACCGATATTGACACTGTCTATCTTAGTCGAGATAATGATCAAATTTCGGTTAGTCTGTCACAACGAACAGATAGAGCCAATGCTTTAGCGGCTGATTTTTTCCACTCTATTCATTCCGATGCTGGACCTGCGTCTGCTAATAGTACATTAATGCTCCACGGTGGTTGGCGATCGGGTGGAGTAACGGTAGAAAAAAGCCCCAAGGGCGGAAAGGAAATGGGAGATTTAATGATAACCAATTTGTCCGCAGCCATGCGAGTTGGTACCCGGGGCAATTACGCCGATCGGAATTTCTATCAAGGGAGTTCGGTTGCCTCCCATTCCCGGCAATATCCCTATTTACATGTCAACCGAGAATCAAGCATGGCTTCTGTGCTCAGTGAAGGCGGATTCCATACCAATCCTAGGCAGCAGCAGCTAAATATGAATGCCGAGTATAAACGACTTGAGGCTCAATCCCATTATTGGTCGGTTCTAGCGTACATGGGAGTAGATGAGCGACCAACCGTTGGTATAGTTACCGGCGTAGTAACGGATGCAGCTAGTGGAAAAGCTATAAACGGAGCTACTATACGAATAGGAGATAAAAGCTACACTACGGACAGTTTTGAATCCTTATTTTCTGCATACTCAAGTCCTGAAGAAGAGTTAGGAAATGGTTTTTTCTACCTTGAAAATCTCCCAAATGGTATTCAACAAATTACCTATGAAGCCGACGGTTATTATTCTGATACCTTGGAAATCGATGTATTAACGGATGACTTTAGTTTCGCCGATCATCAATTAAACTCAAATATTGAACCTTTTGTGGCTTCTGTATCCTTGGATTCCGGAAATTCTCTGGATATTGGAGAGCCCTTAATACTTGAATTTAGTCGTACAATGAATAAAGCCTCTGTGGAAAATGCATTGATGCTCACACCTAATGTTGAAAATTTAAATTATACCTGGACATCTGGATCAACCCTAAAAATTTCGTCAGCCAATTTTGAATTTGTGACTGATTATACGCTAGAAATCAACGATAGTGCAACAGATGACTCTCCTTTTGAACATGGCTTTGACGGCGATGCAGATGGTGAAGCAGGTGGAAGCTTCATTTTATCTTTCTCTACCTCACCTGCAGATATAATGGCACCCATCAGCTCCGATGTCTTTCCTAGCTCTGGAGTTGGATTTGATCAATTTCCGATTGCGTCCATTCGATTTAATGAACCATTGGATACCGCTGCATTTGACTCCTCTACCATGTATTATTTAACCTCTGGTCGTAGAATACCCGGTGAATTAGCCTATTATGAAGTAGGTTCAGAAAGCGTTCTTAATTATTTTCCAAGCGAACCACTGCTTCCTAACGCCTACCATCTACTTAGTATTTCAAAGCATATAAGCGATACACTCGGTAATGCTTTGGGCAGGGGAATACTAAAAAGTTTTCCAACGAGCAGCCAAGGTATTCGTGTTAATAGAGTTTTAGACGCCTTTGATGGTGACTTTTCACCATGGTGGTTTCCTTCTCAAAGTGGTAGTACAACCGGTTATGTCGGGGAGTCTACAACTCGAATAGCCGAAACTAAATGGACCAATAAACTCACTAAAAGCTCACAGGCTATGCGCATTCAGTATGGATGGAATACCAGTGATTCAGAACACCTGATTCGCGTTTACAGAAATTCTAGTACGCCTAAATTTCCAAATAATAGTCTTATACAAGCCTTTATTTTTGGGGATGGATCAGGTAATCCTTTTCGTTTTATGCTACGAGACGGAAGTAATCAATTAGAGGGTAGTTCATGGATCCCTATCGACTGGATTGGATGGAAACTAGTGACATGGAATTTAGCAACAGACCCGGTCATCGGTTGGGTTAATGGCAATGGAAGCCTTAATGGTAATGTATACATCGATAGTTTCCAGCTTAGCTACTCTGAGGGTAGTTCTAGCCAAGGCTTTATAGTATTCGATGATCTACGTGTTGCAGAGATTGCTACTGCCATTTCAAATGAGAATCTAGATGACGCTCTAACAACCAATGAGCTACCTAAGCAAGTAGTATTACAACAGAATTATCCTAACCCATTTAATCCTAGCACAAGCATACGGTTTAGTCTGCCAGAAGCACAAGAAATTAGTCTTCTACTGTATGATATGTTAGGACGAGAGGTTAATGTTATTGCAAAAGGTATACATTCAGCTGGTGAGCATAGCTATCGATTAAATGCCGCTGGATTGGCAAGTGGAGTATATGTATATCAACTCCAAACTAATTCTGGTGTACTTAGTAAAAAAATGACGCTAATAAAATAGGGTTATCTGCTACTAAATAACTATGCAATAGTCCTGACACTTCTAATTAATTATTAGCCAGTGGCTTATTTCTCAACCTCTAAACCTTCATATGGCCAATGAGCGTATTGGGAATAGTATTCTTCCAAGCCTTCCACTATTTGTTGGGCCATACGACGTTGGTAATAAGGATCTAGTAGGAAAATTTCTTCTTCAGGGTTTGATAAAAAAGCAGTTTCAACCAGCACATTTGGGAAATCGGTTGGTGCATTTAATGAAAAATTAAAACTTCCCGTTAATCCATAATCATCCAAGCCCAATTCTCGCATTTTATTGTACATGATTTCAGCCAGAGGCTTATACGCCATATGTTTATAAAATGCTCCTGTGCCTTTGATTTCTCTGGGGTCAGCAGCATATCCAATAGAATTAGCATGAATGCTAACCAGCAATTCAGCATGATTGGTCCGAACAATATCAGCTCTCTCACTCATATATAAATACGAGTCATCGGTTCTTGTCATGATCACTTTAGCCCCCGCTTCTTGCAGTAATTCCTCGAGTTTCTTTGAGATAGCCAAAGCCACTTCCTTTTCCATGACCCCAGTAGAGCCCAGCGCACCTTTACTCCGACCGCCATGTCCAGCATCAACAGCAATGATTCGATTTTTTAAGGGCATCTGAGCGTCATCAATTTTAGGCGGATGTTTAACAACAATGCGCATCTGACCTCGCCACCCATATTCCACATAATAACCCCAGTGGCGTTTTTGGGCTAAATCAATAAATAGCCGTAGCCGTTCGTCCTCCATTTGCCTCCAACGAAGCTCGTCTATTCCTGTTGCTTCATCCAATAATATCTTCCAATTCGTGTTAGAGGTGGCTCCAAAGATATCTACTATAATACGATTAGGATCTAATTCTGTGTGTACGATGTAAGGTAAACGCTTGGGTAAAGAGACTGTAATAATGTCGGCACCTTGTAGGTGCTCCGTATTCTCATTAGTTGAGGCTATGCGGATATTTCCACTGAGTGCTTGTTCAGGTAGTTCAAAACTCTGCTTTAGATCGACAAAACGAGTGGGTATCCATGCATGCAACGAAGGGCTAAGTTCCACCTTGTACAAGCCAATTTGCTCACCTACGATCTTTAGCTCCACCCCTTCATAAATAGAGCCATACTTGGCCCCTCCTAACCGGTCCGAACCCAAGCCAATATTGAGATAAGCATCGGGGGTGTTGACCACACCTATTTTCGGCAACCCCCCCACCTTAATGGTTTCGGCGCTAGTAGCCTGAGATCGTTGTAGCCACTTTCCCTTTAAACTGAACTCTATTGGCCCCTCAAAAAGTTGATCATAGGCATCGACTGTATGATAGGCTTCATAAACACCAGGACTTCGTTCATTCATTATGACCTTTGTGTGTTGTTCTCCTACGGAATAACTAAGCTGTTTAGCTGGTGTGGCCTGGGCTAATATTGGTACCACATCACCAGGTCCATACCATTGTTCGGTATTTAGACGATCTCCCTCAGGTTGAATAAACCATTTTTTGATGGGCCCTTCAGACTTTTTGTTTACCATTACCGAGCTATATTCCTGAGCTCGGCTTGGCTTTACAAGGTACCGGGTTTGTCTAACAGTATCTCCGTCCAAAACGACCATAAATTCAATGGGAGTAATCTGTTCAGAAGGAAATATCATATCTACGAAAGCACCTGAACTATATACTTGAACCTCTTTCCCATTAACAAAAGCTTGAGCATTTGGATTAGTATGGGCTGCAACCCGGTACCGGGAGAATGGATACTCGACAGAATCCTGTTCAGGTATCACAATACCTAAAGTGAGCGGATTGTACTGTGCCCAGGCCAATTGACCTAGACTCGCACATAGCAAAACAAAAAATATCTTCTTCATAGCATTAAATAATTATGATTAGTCATTGGATGGATAGAACCAAAAAGACATCGATTCTTCCTGAAACTTCTTGGCATCTTCTCTCCATTGTTCTATTAGCGGCTCAACTAAATACTCCCTTGAAAATTCCAATCGCAGCTGATCTGAACCATTTACTTTATCAAACATACTCCAACGATTTTCTGATATACCAAAAATATCCTTAGCTGGATACAATTCATGATGTACCTGCATGAAATAAAACTGTAAAGGCATTAATTCTACTTGTTCAACATCATACAAATGGATCTGCACCCCTCTTAAAGTTTTTCCCTGATCACGTCCATAGAAGGGCTTATAAACGATTGGCCGAAAATAAACTCCTGGAAGGTTTAAGGCATTCATCGCATCACTTAACGCCTGCTCATCAATCCATTCCGCAGCAAAGGTTTGAAATGGGAGTGTATATCCAACCCCCTCAGAAAAGACGCCTAACTCACCCATTATTCCGCTTGTGACATAGTAGTAGGAGGAGTAAGCATGAGGTATATGTGGAGAGCTTGGCACCCACGGCAGATTGGTATCTTCAAAGGTCATTTCACGCGTCCACCCTTCCATCCGTATAACTGTTAAGTCTACCTTCTGATCTGTCTCCATCCACCCTTTATCATTAATTAATTGGGCAAGTTCACCGGGAGTAAGTCCATAAACGTAAGGGATAGGAAAGGCACTCACAAAAGATTCAAACTCCGGCTCCACTAAACCGCCCTCTACCTTTAGCCCACCCAATGGATTAGGTCTATCCAACACCACAAAAGGTATTCCAAGTTCAGCTGCAGCCTCCATAGCTAAGCCCATGGTACTAATATAGGTGTACGATCTCACCCCAATATCCTGAATATCATAGACCAAAACTTCGACTCCATCCAACACCTCAGGAGTTGGTTTGCGAGTAGCCCCATAGAGCGAAAATACGGGCAAACCCGTAGCCTGATCGGTATAACTTTCTACCTTATCCCCAGCGGCGTAATCCCCTCTTACCCCATGCTCTGGACCATATAAAGCCACCAAGTGGACATTTTCAGCGTCGTTTAACAAATCTATTGTGGAAATTAATTCAGAATTAACACCGGTTGCGTTGGTAATTAAGCCAACACGCATACCCTCAATTGCTTTAAAATTACGCTCTACCAAAACTTCAACCCCTGTTTTAACCGATTGTTGCGCATAGAGCATCAAAGGAAATAGTAAGGCTATTCCCCAAGCAATAGCGCAAATTCGTGGCCTTGTCCAACGACCTTTATATGATATGTTGCGGGTTCCAGTAATAAAGGGTGTAAACATAGACTAATAGATTGGCTTAGAATGTCTTAAATGATTAACATAACTACTAATAAAGTAGGCAAATTTGAAATGAACTACCTCATTTATACCACTCATTTACATCTCTTAAAAGACCTTTTCGGGTTTATGTATACCCTCCCAGATTTCATAAAAAAACCAAAAACTACTAGACTCAACACGATGAATTCGACAAGACCGCAGTATTCGTTTGAATCCTTATCATTAAAGAGGAAAATCGCTCAACTTTTTTTAATGGGCTTTAAAGGTTCCGATATACGTAAAGGCGCGGAATTACCTAAGATGATAGAGGAATTTGGTCCAGGGGCAGTGATTCTGTTTGATCAGGATATGGTCCATCATAAACCAGTACACAATATTTCTTCGCCGGAGCAACTTCAAGAACTCTGCGCATCCCTGCATGATCTGAGCAGTCTTCCACTTTGGATAGGCATCGATCAAGAAGGTGGGCTAGTAAATAGATTAAAACCCACATATGGCTTCCCAGAAACAAAAAGTCATGCCTATTTGGGTAAACAGGACAATATTGACCTAAGCTATCAACAAGCCAAAGACATTGGTAGCATTCTCAAAGAAATGCATATCACCATAAACTTTGCGCCTGTCGTAGATGTAGCTAAGGAAGCTAATTCTTCAATAATTGCTAAAAGAGAACGATCTTTTGGGTCGGACCCGAAATTGGTATATCGGCATGCTAAGGCATACTTAAAAGGCTTACAATCAGAAGGGGTTTGGGGATGTTGTAAGCATTTTCCAGGTCATGGAAGCGCCAAAGGTGATACCCATGCTGGTTTTGTGGATGTTACCAATACCTGGCATGAGGATGAATTAATGCCTTACTCAAGTCTGATTGACGACGGACTTTGCTCTATGATCATGTCCGCCCATGTAATTCACAGAGATTTTGACCCACAGCATCCTGCTACCTTATCAAAGTATATAATACCCAAATTACTTCGTGAAAAAATGGGCTTCTATGGCCTAGTATTTACCGACGATATGCAGATGCGAGCAATTTCAGATCATTATGGCATAAAACAAGCGCTTAAAATGGGTTTGAATGCAGGAATTGATATGTTTTGTTTTGGCAACAATTTGTTACCAGAACCAGCTAAATTATCTGAGTTGGTATCTGCTGTTGAACAATTAATTGAAGAGGGGCAAGTAAGCGAGGATAGGATTAACTACTCTGTCAAAAAAATATTATCAATGAAAAGTCAACACCCTAATTAAGACGTTTTTGTACTATGGATACCTCCCATTCTTCTATGGATACCACCAAAAAAATCGCAAAAGGCAAACGTCTCGATTCTCTGGATTTCTTCCGGGGGGCCACTGTGGCGGCAATGATTTGGGTAAACAATCCAGGTTCCTGGTCACACATCTATGGCCCATTTGCCCATGCGGAATGGCATGGATGGACTCCAACTGATTTAATCTTTCCCTTTTTTCTTTTCATCGTAGGCGTCTCTATTGTATTAGCATTTACCAAAGCTATGGCAAAAGGAATGAGTCGTCAGGAATTAATCCAGAAGACGCTTATTCGCGGGCTAAAGATTTTCGGCTTAGGTTTGGCCCTTGCAGCTTTTCCATATGTGGTATTTTCACCTGAATTTAGTCTGCATCCTAAAATTGCTAGCCTTAGAATACCTGGGGTTCTCCAGCGTATTGCTGTGATCTATATCATGGCATCTTTTTTATTTTTGTACGCATCAACCAAGGTGCGTTGGATGTTAGGTGGGTTTATTTTGATTGGGTATTGGCTAGCGATGAGTCTTATTCCAGTACCTGGTTATGGCGCGGGGGCCATTGATACAGCTGAAGGAAATCTAGCTGCTTATATTGATCAGGTACTACTAAGCGGACATATGTGGAAAGACCTCTGGGATCCAGAGGGTATATTAAGCACCTTCCCGGCTTTAGTGAGTACCTTGATGGGTGTATTTATTGGTCATTTACTATTAAAAAATCATTCGAGCCAAGAACATAAGGTTCTTGAACTACTGAAATGGGGCTTTATTTGGTTAACACTAGGGTATCTCTGGAGCTGGGTGTTCCCTCTAAATAAGAATATCTGGACCAGTTCGTTTAGCCTTTTCACTGGAGGATTGGCCAGTGTAATGTTTGGATTTTGTTATTGGTTTATAGATGTGAAAGGGTGCAAAAAAGGCATAAACTGGGGAGTTGCTTATGGGATAAACGCGATTACGGTATTCTTCTTAAGTGGAATTGTTGCCCGAATAATGGGTATGATTCAGGTCTCTGTGGGTGGAGATAGCATGAGCCTCAAAGGATTATTATATTCGGTAGTATTAAAAGGAATATTTAATGATCCAATGATCGCATCTGTGAGTCATTCCATTTTATGGGTTATCATGTTTTATATCTTAGCCCGTTGGATGCAACGAAAAAACATACTCATTAAGGTGTAAGAATAACAGCTTAATGCCTTGTGAATTTGAATAAAGTTTGGACTTAAACACCCCTAGACTTACTGATCTTGAACAATGTTATAGCAAATGCCATCTTGAACGATGCTAGCCTTACTGATCTTGAACTAAAATAACCGCGTTGGACACTCTTCGCTGCCCCGTTGGGTCGGATGGAGAGCTTAGCACCTTATCATTAGCCACTAAGGTAGTTGAACCTCCTCCATCTAGATTAATGGCAAAAGCAGCTCCAAAATGCTTCATCACTTCAGCCATTTCCGTGAGCGACATACCCACGCTACTCTCCTGTCGACCATCCACCGTAAATAAGAATACCTTCGTGGTATCAGAATTAAAACCAAGGGCTGATCTAGGATGTCGTTCAGGCCAATTTCCATCTATCTTTCCATTATCTAAAAAAACTTTACTGCCTCCAATGAACTCTACTAATGCGGGTTGCTCAGAGTATGGTCGTTCATCTTGTTGCATTCCATGGGTTATGCGTACCGAATCTCCCAAATGTAATGATTGTAAATAAGGAACTTTCTCCCCATGTGCAGAAAGAACTATGTGACCATCGGGAATATAGCCTTCATCATAATCTTCTAACTCGACAACTCGAAAAAACTCCGGTCGGTTTATAGGCCTAAAATCAAGCTGCTCTAGAACAACTTCATATCCATAGGCATTAGTGTGGGTTGAATCCCCATGATATTGGTTATATACGATGAGCTGATTTGCCTCTCTAGCCATGTTAACGCCATCTATGGTAAGCACAGTGGATGGGTCAAAGGTTTCTAATTGACCGGAATAGCTAAATGAACCTAGATAAATGCGCTGTTCCTCGTCCATTGCAATAGCATCGCGTTGGACTGGTAATTTCAAAATTTCGCCGTCAATAATCTGACTATGGACGGGCACTCCACCTGCCCTATAAAAATCTCCATTAATCCCTGCTACTACTTTTTTATTCGAGCTACTCGTTTGCTCGTAGGAACGCATCATATCTTGAGTAGTCTGATAGCCTTTCAGCTCGTTATTAGCTTTAACTGTCTTCATTTGTACCGAGGGATTCCAATCGGCCATTATAATATCCCCCGACCATCTTGGGTCCACCGACTCCCATGATACATGATTTATCCCCTTACTTATTACTGTATCACTAACCACACGTATTGAATACGATTGAGCCTGTAGATTCCCTTTTAAGGATACAAAAAGTGAACCCAATATACCCAGAGTTATTATGTACGATGTACCCGTTATGTTTGAAAAAAACTTACTCACCAGAGATTTCTTGGCTATATAATCGGTTTTGTTCTGCTTCAAATTCTTTTTGTTCCATGATACGTTCACGCTCTAGGATATCCTCAGGTTCTAGCTGATGTTCCCACTCGTATTCTTTCGCATACCATCGAATGATATCTCGTTCGCCTAACTCTAGAACAGTATATCCCGGCTCAAAACCCAACCAGCTCCCACCCCACCAAGCCGCTGAAGCAGATTGGGAAGTAATGTACCATACGTCATTGTATTGGAAATTCTCACTTACATGGGTATGTCCCTGTAAAAGAGCACGTACACTATGCCGCTCTAATACCTCTCTAAGCTGTTTATTATCTTGCAGGACGATTCCACTCATCGCCTTCATATCAAAGTCTTGACGTATTTGACCCTTGTGCGAAAAAGCAGCCAGATGACTCACCGCTATGGTAGGCATATCCTTGTGTTTACCAAGATCAAAACGTAACCAATCCAGTTGTTTCTCGCCAATACGTGCATCATATGCTGGGCCTGAGCTTACCTCTTTCTCATATATAGCATTCAAGACCACAAAGTGCCATCCGTTGTGGTTGAAACTATAATAATCTCTACTCATTCCTAGGCGATTCATGATGTAAGCACGACCAATTTCGGGATGATCTGGAGCTACTTTTCTTCTAGAGGATAAGCCTAATACATCATGGTTGCCAATACAATGATAATAAGGCATCTCTAATGTATCTGAAATCTTTTTATACAATTCTATTGACTCCTGGAATACATCTAAATCGGTATATAATCCATCAAAGACCATATCTCCTCCCATCAACACAAAATCAGGTGAAGGTCTTAGGCCATTAATAGAATCTACACATTTTTGATAGCCTAGATGTCCTTTACGCCTAGAAGTAACATGTTGATCGGTCACATGAGCAATACGAAATTTCACCTCATCCAGCTCTTCTGTTTGTTTTGAGGTAGTATGTAATCCACCCAAACCAAACAAACCTAAGCTGAGATGTTTCAGAAAACTGCGCCTATTTGCCATCTTTAACTCTTGTTAAGCTTACTTTATTAGTGTCATATATCGGGTAAGAACCTGATCATTTTGTCGAAGCCTATATACATACACACCGGAACTTAGCGAGCTTCCATCAAAACTAAATGAATGACTGCCATGCTGCAACTCCTCATTAACCAATGTAGCCACTTTCCGGCCTAGTAAATCAAAGACCTCCAACTGTACCAAGCCCCCTATCTCCAAGGTAAATGGAATAACCGTATTAGGGTTAAATGGATTAGGATAGTTGGGTAATAAATCAAAACTAGTCATACTGGGTGATGCATCCTCGGTTGAAACCACCACTCCAGCTTCTACAATATTACTAGGCGAACTTTCAATGGAGTTACGTGTTGCTGAAGTAATGAAATACCAATATTTATGTTCTGAGGGGGGCGCAACATCCATGAATTCAGTAGTACCCGCTACACCAACAAGATGAAAATATTCGTTCATTGCTGAATTTGGGTCAGGCTGCTCGGCCGCATCGACCCGATAGATAGCATACTTAACTAATGAGTCCACATAGCCAGTAGCCGATGCTTTTGAATCTAAATCAACTTCAACGACATCCCAGCTAAGGTGAAATTCGTATTCATTTTCTGCATCTCGTTGAACTTGAAGATTCTGTGGAGTTGCGTGCGCAATACTATCTTTCCAACTCATTGTAGGTGTGAGAGCAGCATACCGGTAATAGTTGGTTTTCAGGGTATCAGCAAAACCCTTTGATGAATAACTAGTGATATTCTTTGCTCTGAAAAACACACTTCCTTGAATTAGTGGATTAGAACGATTATGCTTGATTTGACGGGGCATTTCGTTTTGGTTAAACAAGGTACCTGAAAATGTACTAGAACTGGTGCGATATAAACCATGACCAGGATACATATGCCGCTCATTTTCGTGCGCTTGGTTAGCCCACCAATCAGCCAAAGCTCGATAATCTTGACCTACAGAATACCATCTTTCTATTCCCCAATACAGTTGAGGGGTTATATAGTCAACCGTGCGCTGTTCTAACCACGCAATTCCATCACCATAGATGGTATCGAAGGCATTCATACCCGAAATTCCACCTGGAACTCCACTCTTCCAAATTCCAAATGGACTTATTCCAAATTTAACCCATGGTTTTACCACTTGAATACTGTCATGAATCATTTCAACCAGTAAGTCTACATTGGCTCTCCTCCAGTCATCTTTGTCGGTAAATCCGCGTGGATACTTGGCAAATGTTTCGTCATCTAATTTTTCATTGGCCGCAGAGCTTCCCATATGATTAGGTGGATAAGGATAAAAGTAATCATCAAAATGTATTCCATCTACATCATAGCGATTAACTACATCCAGTACAATGTCTCGGTTGTATTCTATGGCCTCCTGTAAACCTGGGTCAAAAATGGCAATTTTATTATTCATGACCAACAGCCACTCAGGATGCGTGTTTGAAACATGATTGTCGGCTCTTTGAGAAGTACCGGTAACTTTCATCTTACTCTCTTGATCAAACTCTCGATTCAACACCACTTCGAGACTAGGGTCAATGTCTTGATTCAGTATAGTTTTTTGCGAAAAATCAGAGGGTATCGATCTCATTGCCCTATATGGATTGAGCCAAGCATGTAATTCCATTCCTCGTTTATGTGCTTCTTCTATTGCAAATGTCAAAGGATCCCAATATGGGTCGGGTGCTCTACCTTCTTCACTGGTTAAATACTTTGACCAGGGTTCGGTAGGCGAATCATAGAGGGCATCACCCTCTGTTCGAATCTGAAAATAAATTACGTTAATTCCCGCTTCCTTCAATCGATCAAATTTATTCAATAGATCCTCTTTTTTATAACGAGGAGGTAATCCACTAGATTGAGGCCAGTCTAGGTTTATTACTGTTGCAATCCATGTTGCACGAAATTCATTTTTAGGGACCTCATATTCTTGAGCCTGAAGTGAAGAATATTCTATTTGCAAAAGGAGAGTTAGAAATCCAAAGAAACAGATTATTTTAGATAAATAGCGAATCATATTGAACATGTACTTAAAGTAATAGATAGAGTAATTAGAAAAAAAAAGCAGCCCCATATAACAGGGCTGCTTTCTAGATAATCAATAAATGATTACTTAATAAGTGTCATACGATTAGTTAGACGTACACCATTGGCTTCTAATGCATAAATATATACTCCAGAAGATAGGTTGCTAGCGTTAAACGTAACAGTGTGTGCACCCGCATTCATACGACCATTTACCAAAGTAGCAATCTCACGGCCTGTCATATCGTATACCTTAAGGGAAACATGACCTGCATTTTGAAGGCTATAGTTAATGTTTGTGGTTGGATTGAATGGGTTTGGATAATTCTGTTCAAGAGAAAAACCCTTTGGTAGGTTATTAATTAATTCATTAGAATTACCACCTGCGGAGTTAAACTTTTGAGCACCTGATTTGTTTGTTGGTAAAGAACCCCACCCACTGGTAGCAAATGAAACAACATAGGCGGTCATTCCATCGGCAGAAAAATCCATTCCTCTTGGGCGGGCATCATCAAAGGGCCCGTCACCTTTAAGTATTTCCCAATGTATACTATCTAGAGGTGTTTCATTGTCAGTTCCCAAAGTTGATGTATCAAAAGAATACCATGTTTGTGGTGTCCAAGGCGCAGCAGGTACGTCATTCATAGATCCAGCTCCTACCCAAATGTGACCAGTAACAGGATGAATATCAAATGATTCTGATTTCATACCTACAAGCACTGTATCCGCATCTCCAAATGATGAAAATTCATCATCTCTAGAAAATCTATGAATAGCACCATTTGTATAACCAGCCCACCAAATCGTATTTCCATCTGCTGATACTTGCATATCTCTGGAATAACTGCCTGGGATAGTAACTAATGTTTCTTCACCAGTTAAATCTGCCCCAAATTTTACTAGTGGTCCAGCTGAACCAACTACACAACCAACATATACATTATTGGAGCTATCAGTAGTAGCTTCAGTTAAAGAACACCCTGCGCTAGGGTCTACCATAGCTATACCAGAACCGTCAGTGTGATCAACTTTGTAAAGACGGTTATATGAAGATATGATAATATCACCATTTGAATCAGCCGTTATACCACGGCCAGAATAACCTTCATAACTACCGCCATCTGTAGCATCAGACTCATCTGGATACCAAACTCTTCCTAGCGTATCGGCAGAACCGTCAGCATAAGTGATTACTTTAAGTGGTGAATATGACGCCTGAGTTCCGTCAGTATTGTATATGTATATTACCCTGGTACTAAGAGTATCTGGAATACCATCCGCACCTACATCACGATTCATCACAATAGTCTCAGTTGCATAATAAGGTTGAATCCATATTTTACCTTCACCATCAACAGCAACACCATGGACATCAGTTAATGAGTCTTGATGAGCTTGAAAAGTATCATCATGTACCCACTGTGCATAAGTTAGTACAGGAACCAACATCATTATTAATAGAGTATATAGTTTTGTTATTTTCATATGTTCTCCTTTGTATCTATTTATCATATTTATGTTATTTATTATTGTTATGATGTAAAATATCACGTTCATGACTCAAGAGTAGCCCCATAAAGAATATTAAAAATCAGGTGCACTCTTTTTTTGCATATTAATCTTTATGACAGAGTTTATACTTCCTTCAACTGTTGTTTCTACTGTATTGGCATATAAAAATTCGCCAGAATCCCAATCTAGTGAAGTAACACTTGGATAAAGCACGCCAGGGTATAATGCACCAATATTTAACCCATCAGCTGAAATTTCCAAAATACTTTCAGCTCTATTAGTAGCAACATACAACATGCCATCCTCTGAAACAACTATATCAGAAAACGTATCATTTGGACCAACATCACCTAAAGCAGAACCTAAATCAGCAAATTCTTCAATATTGGAGACTTCAGAGCTTCCATCAAGACTAGCTTTCCATATTTTTGGCCCAGTTCCATCATCCCCCAATAAATAAAGGGCCATATCATAATAACTAACTCCACGGATATCTGCTTCAAAAGGAAATAGCTTTGTATGGTCAGGAAGGGAATTAATATTACTTATACTTACTCGGCTTGACTGAGGTATGTGACGCACCAAATGAGTGTTGTTCCCAACAAGCCACATAAATCCATTATTATCCATGTCAAAATTCATAAAAGTAAATGGGTTTGGCATTATAAAATGTGCGCCTTCTTTTTCGCCCTCATTTCCCAGGAAAACTGCTCTGATTCCCACACAAATATACATTTTATTATCACTAGAAAAATCAATAGCATCGAATTTGAATCTGTTATTAGCTAAAATATAATTACTTACCGTTTCTCCTGTAGTACTTACGTCAATTTTATTTATTCCAAGAGGTGTACCTGATTCAGTGACAGCCACATAAAGATCTCCATTATTATCAAGGCCTAGTGATACTGGGGTTTGAGATCCAGGTATAAATCCTGGATATACCTCTGTTATAGGTGCGGATAATTTATATGTTAAGATATTAGAAAAGGTTTCTGAACCAGCTACTAATACTTTTACTAGTATCGTATCACCAACAATATTTGGAGGTCTAACTTCAAGCTGAGTGGAACTTGCCGAAAGAATTAGCCCTTTAACACCATTCTCACTTGAACTTGAAAAATAGATCTTATTATCCGAAATATTATTGGAAAAACCCGTACCCGTTACAGTAATAGCATCAACTCCTGACAAATAACCGCCCTCTGGACTTATGCTTGTCAAACTTGGAGCTGTGCCCGTTGCTTGTTCATCAGGATTCCAAATCGAGGTGGCTTGCTCATCGCAGGCAGAAAACAGACCTAGCACTAAAAATAAGGTTAGAAAATAAGTTGGTCTCATCATAGCTTTTTGTGTTAAATGTCTTTTACTTTCGTTCATGAATAAGATTATATCGCTATTCTAAAGGTCAGGCGATTAACATTACTAAATATCCCAAAATCGGAGTAGGAATAATCGACTAGGAGCATTTGATTATTTCTAAGTGACCCCTTAACTCCAAAGCCGACAGAATACCCTTCTTCATCACTAGGGAGAACATAGCCTCCACGTAAGTAGAATAAATCGTTAAATCCATACTGTGCTCCAACTTGAATTTGTTCATTATAATCACGAGGTCTATTTGCGTCCACGTTTACAATGAGAGAATGTCGCTCTTGACTTAGATCAGTCAAGTCTATTACGTCCATAGACAAACCCATTTTAAACGTAAGCGGTAATTCATGGTCTTGAGAATCAAAGCTAACATCGGGAGAAAAATTTGTCACCGACATAGCGAAGTTTAAGGATTCAAAGCCTGTGCGATAAAAAACCCCGAAATCTACTACCGTTGTTGATGCAGAAAAATTTTGTTCAATAAGACTATTTTCATCACCAATTCCTACGATACCTGCTCCTAAATCTTGAGTTACAAATTTGACATTCGCCCCCACTGCGAATTGATTAGATATACTCTTTGCGTAAGACAAACCGGCAGAAAAAGCCGTTGGACTAAAGGTACCGACATCGATATAACCACGCTCATTATCCGCACGTATAGTTCTTTGCAAATCGCCATAATCTACATTCACCATATTGAATCCAAATATACCAAAACGTCCTTCTAATGGCTGTATGGTAACTGCAACTGAGGAATAGTTAATGCCAGCTATCCATTCGTTGACTGAGCCCGTTAGATCTACTTTTTGAGGGCTCCAAGCCATGGCTGAAGGATTATAAAATTGATGCCATGCCCCTCCTTCCATAGCTGTAACTGCATTGGCCATAGCAGAAGCATTGGCATAATTCGAAGTAGATAAAAACTTCATAGTTGTCTGCGCTCTTTTTCTTTGCTGAGCTTCAGCTCCATCAGCGCAAAAGAGGACCATTAAAAGAGTTAGACTGCTAAATAGAGTAAGATGTCGTGTTAGCTTCATGTTCATATTCATAATGCGCTTAGAGGATTACAACAAATTTTTTGATAGTTTTTTCACCAGCTCGTTCATCATCGCCTGTATTTTCAATAACGGCAACATATACTCCACTAGTTATCTTTTGGCGTTCATCAGTGAACAGATCCCAATAATCATCACCTGAACCATCACTATGTAAAATAGTCTTAACTTTTTCACCTAATTCGGTATAAATGGTGATAGTACATTTACCCGGTATATCAAAAAATGCAATTCTATCTTGACCTGATTGTTCAAAACTAAGGGCATCTGAAGCATTTCTTACGTAAGGGTTGGGCACGATTCGTATTGCATCTTCTGACTCGCCTTGAGGCCGTTTTAACCGGGCTGGATCATATGTTTGTGTATAGTACCTGTTACTCTTAAGTGCGCCAGCCGGTGTCATTGCTGAGCCATCATTATCACCAGCATTACCAACTGCTTGTATGTAATAATAATAATCCAAACCTCTGATGGGACCACCTACTGGGTTTGAATCATCATCAACGTATTCACGAGCGTCAGGACCAACCGTTCCAACTAAGGTGTATGTACTATCTCTTCGCTGTCCGGCTCGATAAATCTCAAACCCATCAATCTTGGATGCATCTCCTTCATAGACCCAGTCCATGTATATACCATCACCTCCTCCGTTGACATTGAATACACTAGGTGGCTGAGGCGGTTCAGGAACTTCTAGACCATTCTGATATGCGGCTTTTGCTCTGCGAAAAGTTTCAAAAAGCACATCACGTCCTTTAAAAAATTCTTGATTTTTCTCCTTGTCGTCTAAGTCACCATTCTTATAGGCTTGACCAACCTCAATACCCTTTTCGTAGCCTATTCCACCAGCAGCCTCAGCAACCACTATTTTTATATCGTCACCTGGTGCTAATGTCCATGGTCCGAAACCCATACCAGAGGAAAAACCACCTGATGTACCAAGACTTGGATCGCCGGAAGGCTCCTCAAAACCAGCCTGTCCAGTTGGCTCTACAATATAGGCATGGCGAGCAATTCTACCCTGGGACATCAAATCATATTCTTGGGTCATTTTAGCTGAATTAAAAGGATCATTACCAGAAGTAAGGGGGTCATCAGAACCAATATGATTCATGGTAACGGGTTGATTCGGATCATCCGTTTCGTCGTCCGGTGAGGTGTCTGCGTGTATTTTTACCGTGCCAACAAATTGCCATGCAGCCAGTCGACCTGTGGTATCGGCTGGTGTTAAGCCCCCCCTTGATATATCTGTTGCGCTTGGCTGCCAAATAGGCCCACCAACGTTGTTATACAGGGTAAATTGAGGGAAATATCCATGCCAAGAATAGTTCGCAGTAATATCATCAAAGCCATAGTTCGCTCCTATACCGTCACCTACCCGGTCGTTCATTGTGTTTATCCCCCAACCGGTTGCATTACCTATGGTGTACCGAGTAGAGCCATTCACCGACCATCTTCGTTGATTGTAAATCATAAAGTCTTCTACCGTGTTATTGGGTAGCTCTATGTCTGGGTCGGAATCGGTGTTACCCGTATTGGTAAAGGTGTATTCTATGATATGATAATTCTCATGATGCTCGTTGGCGAATGCTATAATTCGGCGCTGCATGGTTATGCCTAATGCGGTATTTACCACATTGTTAATGATCTTGTCTGGACCAATGGTGGGATCTACTTCATCTACACCCGGATCTTCCAAATAACTTAGAGCACCTTCTACATTGGCTTCTGGAGACGGAAACTTTGCAATTGTTTTGAATTCAGTTGGGAAAAAATAACCCTGGCCAGAGACCCTAGGTCCAACATGAATGACTCTAACTGGGTATTGATTCCCTCCCTCATCGACTACATTTCTAGCCCCCATCCAAAAACCTTTGGCTGCTTGCATATCCAGACGCGGATAAATAGCTGGATAGCGAAAACCATCCTGCTGGCCAAGCCCCCGTGCTATCTCAATTTCATTACCAAGGTCAACATAAAAATTCTGTAGTGCCCCAACCTCCATCCATTTTGTTTGCTGTGCCTGTAAAGCAGAGGGATTCACAAGAAAAGCTATAATGATGTATGCTAAAGCTGAACTTATCGTTTTATTCATATTCTTTTTATTGCTATGACTATATAGATTCATTTGTTGTCGCATGCTTTTTATCTCCTTCCTTAAAAGCTAATTCTAATTCCATACCGCACGGCACGGGGGTTAAAGAAGGTGAAATAAGGCTGATTTGGCATATCGATGTATGCTTTTGTATCCAAAACCTCTTTGACATAATCATTGTCTGCTGGATTAAATGTACCTGTGGCTTTGTCGTATTGATAGTAATCTTGAGACGCAGAATGCCAATAAAGCGGGCGTTCATTTGGATTAGCTACTGTCTCTAAGTTTACTACACTCACGATAGGGACAAATTCCACATCAAAATCTCGATAATCACCTGGCTTATCATTACCAACAATCGGTGGAGATGGATAACCGTTACCTATTTCATCTAGGATACCTTCAGGCAGGTGTAATGAACGCATGTAGTTTAACCTATCACCAGACAATACAAAACCTGGAGTGTATGGAGAGAAGTAACGATGATTTAGCACATTATTTACATCCACAAAGAGACTAGCCTGAACTCGGTCGGCAAGTTCCACATGCTTACTCAAGCGCAGATCAACGTTCCAGTAATCTTTCCATTGAACGTTGTTTACGATACCAGGAATAAATCCACCACCTGTCCAGCTCTCATACGCGCCCGATGTCCAACGGTATATGAAGTTGACATTCCACCCGCCAACTGGATAAAATCCAGCCAAATTGGGACCTAATTCTTGTGGCACAAGAAATTCTAAACTAACGTTAGCGTAAGGCTGTGGTACCGATGGAAACACATCATTTGCGGTGGTAGTACGCTCGTATTCACGTTGTTGCGCTGGATTTTCATAAGCACGAGCAAAACCAAATCGCCCACTTCTACTCACCTGATAGGTGTAATTGGCAAAGCCTCTAACATAGCGCCCTTGTGATTTACGGAAAGTTAATTCTACACCTCTAATATCGGAGTATCTGTTTGCTTGATTTAAGCTATAATTGACTGAAGCATCCCTATTCGTATATCGTACACTTAATGGTTGATCCGTAACGTCACGGTAAAAACCAGCAACTTTAATCAAATATTGATCGAAGAGTGATTGCTCATAACCAAGTTCATAGGCCACTGTTTTTGGTAAGGCTTGGTCAGGGTTAGCAAGCGAGGTAACTTGTTGCGATTCTGGATATACCCGTATATAATACAGATCATCAGGAGTAGGTAGGCGATAGAAATGTCCGTAATTGAAATAGAATTTAGATACTTCTGTTATAGGAAAAGAAACACCAAGTCGTGGACTCAATCGTACTACTCCATTGGGAGTAATCGTTTGAAGGGTGTCTATCATACCAGCATTACCAATTCCTAAGGAGGCATCATAATCTCTAAACGCGTACCATTTCTGCCCCTGAACATAGTCCATTCGAAGACCAACATTAGCAATCATACCTTCAAATTCTAGTTTATCTTGGACATAAGCCGATAAACGCATAGGGCTCGTATCCCACTTGTTTACCAAATTTGAAGCAGTCAAAAACTGGTCTATCCTAGCGTTATTGGTTTTGTTGTCGATAAGCTGGAAATCAATACCTGCTTTAACCAAGTTCACTCGGTTTACCTGAGACGTAAAGTCGGCACGTACATTATACAAGGTATTTCGAGTCGTATCACGAGCATTACTAAAACCAAGTCCCATATTCAATCCAGAACCGATAAATTGCTGAGAGAAACCGTAGTACCCAAACGGAGCTTCATTGGTAAATTCTCCATCAGCAAACTCAATATTTTGATCTAAATTTCTTGAACGGCCAATCAAGCCATCAAATCGCTCGTGATTTACAATTGCTCGTACTTCATAAAATGAATTATCGCTTAGACTATGAGTAAAATGAAGCCCTCCAACAAATTGACGTTGTTCTAAGGGGTTGAAATAATCGCTTGAGAACATAATGGCTGGAGAACGTTCATTGAGCGTTACTGCACCAGCAATGCTCGAGGCACTTCCGCCAAATAAAGAGGCTGAAGCTCCTGTTCGACTGGCATTGGTGCCTGTACTGAATCGATAGGAACTCTCTACCGATAATTTCATTCCTGGAGCTAGATCGCTGGTCAGTTTTAGCAAGTGATAATTCATCTCATAGCGATCCCGACTAAGTGGGACAATGTACATTCTTTGTGTGGCTCTTGTGGAATAAGCGAAACGCAGATTACCCAGTGATTTACCAATGCCTGGGACTGGACCAGATATAGTTGCGTCTAATTCATAATCAGGCTCGGTTATTCCTAACTCTTTACGGTGTTGGAAGCGAAACAGGCGTTGAGCCGCGTAAGGTGTTAAATCATTCGTAGGATCATCATCAGCTAGTAATTCTTCAGATACTGCGTTCCAACCTCGAAATTGAGGATATTGAATGCGCGTCCAATAATCCCATGCACCCTCTTCAAAGTTTTCCCCAGTGCCTGTAAATGCTACTTCTGGGTCTAGGTATGGTCGTAGAAATGGATTGGCCATAGGGTCATTAACATCTGGCCCAAAATGCTTGTCCTGTGGCGGGAGCATACGAAAGATAACATCCATACTGTAGTCATCTCGGTCACCTTCTTTTGTAGTAACACTAATAAGTCCAGATTGGATATTACCATATTCTGCATTAAATCCACCTGTTTGTACTTGAACTGAATTAAGTGATGTAAACGAGATTTCTTGAGATGCCGAGTTGCTACGGGTCGATCGTTGTGATATACCATTGACTGAGAATTCCAAATCGGAAGAAGAACCCCCACGTACACTTGTACCCCTTATACCAGCACCCAGGCCTATCACTGAGGCCACATCAGTCACAGGCAAACTCGCAATTTCCTGTGCTTGAATAGAGGTTACTGAAGCTGAAACATCAGGCTTAACAACAGGCTGTTCTGCGGTAACTACGATCTCTTCCCCTTCTATAGTTTGCTCTAGTAGGGTAAAATCAACCTCTGTGGTCAAGTTTTCTGCGACAGTTACATTTTCTATCACAATAGAGGCAAAACCGATGTACGTAGCGCGTAGGGAATAAATTCCTGGCTTCACATTCAGGATTTGGTAAAATCCGTCTTCTCCAGAAGAGGCCCCTTGAAGAGTTCCATCTATAATAATATTAACTCCGGGAAGTACTTCCCCGCGTGCATCCGTCACTGTTCCGTTTATTTTCCCGGACTGGGCGTATAAATCACCAGAATAAAGGACAAATGAAAATATAAAGATGGAAAAGAATGCAGCAATAGACTTGAAAAGCTTGTTGGTTTCCATAAACTCTTTGTTAGACTTCTGTTGTTGTGGTT
>JAYPBC010000021.1:0-35205 GCA_038124025.1 Balneola sp.
GGTCCGGTAGTTCAGTTGGTTAGAACGCCTGCCTGTCACGCAGGAGGTCGAGGGTTCGAGTCCCTTCCGGATCGCTAAAGCCCTGATTCCAGGGCTTTTTTTTTATCCGGTATTTTTTAGCCAATATTAATTTCAGAGCTATCCTAAAGATGGAAGCAATCTCAACATATGATGTAATAGTTGTTGGCGCAGGTCATGCTGGTAGTGAGGCAGCGGGTGCTGCAGCACAGTTAGGAGTTAAAACCTTGCTCATTACCATGAATTTGGAGGCTATAGCAAAAATGTCCTGCAATCCGGCTATGGGTGGAGTGGCAAAAGGTCAGTTGATAAGGGAAATTGACGCACTTGGTGGCCTGTCTGGTTTGGTTAGCGATCGATCAGCTGTACAGTTTAGAATGCTTAATCGGAGTAAAGGCCCAGCCATGTGGAGCCCGCGGTGCCAGAGTGATCGCATACTCTATGCCCAATATATGCGTGAAGAACTTGAAAAAAAACAAGAACTTACATTTAGACAAGATAATGTGGTTGACCTTATTATTGAAGACGGGGAGGTTAGAGGGGTAATAACCCAAACGGGACAACGGTTCAAGTCAAAAGCAGTTGTCCTCACAAGCGGCACCTTTCTTAATGGACTCATTCATATTGGTGAAATGAACTTTGGAGGGGGAAGATCTGGTGAGCGAGCTTCTGTGGGTATATCCGCTGCACTAGAAAAGCAAGGATTCGAAATTGGACGTTTAAAGACCGGTACCCCACCACGGATTGACGGAAGAACGGTCGACTATAATGCTTTGGAAATACAATACGGAGATGATGAACCCACAGCCTTTTCTTATTCAACGGACACGGAAAGCCTACGAAACAAGGAACAGCTGACATGTTGGATTGGATATACTAATGACGCGGTACACAATAAATTAAAAGAAGGCTTTGATCGAAGCCCGATGTTTAATGGCCGCATTAAATCAGTAGGGCCTAGATATTGCCCATCCATAGAAGATAAAATTAACCGCTTTGCTGATAAAGATAGGCATCAGTTATTTTTGGAGCCAGAAGGGTGGAACACCTATGAAATGTATCTAAACGGCTTTTCTACTTCATTACCAGAGGATATACAATATCAAGCTTTGCGCACTATTCCAGGATTTGAACAGTCCGTAATGCTTCGGCCGGGTTATGCCATTGAATATGATTATTTCCCGCCACATCAAATCAAGAGAAGCATGGAAACAAAACGTGTATCTGGCTTGTTTTTCGCTGGCCAAATCAACGGAACAACGGGATACGAAGAGGCTGCATGCCAAGGGCTTATGGCGGGAATTAACGCGGCTTTAAAGGTGGGTGGAAAGGATGACTTTGTACTGAAGCGATCCGAAGCCTACATTGGTGTGTTAATTGATGACCTTATAAATAAAGGTACGGAAGAACCTTATAGAATGTTTACCTCCCGCGCTGAGCACAGAATACTACTTAGGCAAGACAACGCTGATCTAAGATTAACACCAAAGGGTTATGAAATAGGCTTGGTTTCACGTGAAACATACGATAGATTCAACGCTAAAAGGCAACAAATTCAAGATGTGATGGATTTGTTGAATAGTGAAACAGTTAGGCCAGAAAATCTAAACGACTATTTGTTAAAAAGCGGAACAACAGGCTTAAAGCAACCGGTGAAGGCACATACGGTTATACCAAGACCGGAAGTAAAATTAACCGATCTTCTTAACGCTGATGAGGGTTTAAGCTCTAAGGTCTACGAGATTACGGATGATAAACATGTCCATGAGCAAGTTGAAATACAAATAAAGTATGCTGGATACATCCAAAAAGAGCATGAAATGGTTGAAGAGTTAGCAAATAAGGAAAAAATAACCCTGCCTGCAGAGTTAGATTATGTTCGAATAAAGAGCTTATCTACCGAGGGTAGATTGAAGTTGGCTAAGATAAGGCCAGAAACGCTTGGACAAGCAAGTAGAATTAGCGGGGTTTCAGCCAGTGATGTTTCTGTTTTAATGGTGTACCTCAAACGATTTTAACATGCTATCTCAAAAGCACATTATACGCGTAAAGGTTCCACCTGAAAAATATAGATACATAAAAACACTGTACAAGCGTAACCAAGCTGATATAAACACCTATATTGAGCAATTGCAGTGGTGGAATAAGCGTGTAAATCTTGTTAGCCGTGATGTTTCACGTGAAACACTGGTAATGCATGTAGAGCATTCGTTGTTGTTGCTTTTGGTTTCTGCTGTAAAAGAGGCCTCAGTCTTGCTGGACGTGGGAACGGGAGGTGGTTTACCCGGGATCCCTCTGGCTATTTGTAGGCAGGGCGATTCTATTCAGCGAATTATAATGAACGATAAGGTTGAAAAAAAGATCTGGGCAACAAAACAAATGATTCACAAAATGGGAATTAAAGGGGTAGAAGCCTTATCCAAAAACGCTTCCCAATTAAGCACGGAGGATGTAGTAGATGTTTCACGGGAAGTAGCAGAAGCACCTCAATCCACTATATGCGTGACTAAACACGCTTTCAAAGTAGCTCAACTTTTAGACTTAATTTCACCAAATCTTACCAATGATTTTGTTTTTTTAAAAGGACACGCTGAAGCTGTTGATGAAATAAAAAGCCTAAACTTTCCTGTAAAGGCGGTTATTTATACATTGGATAGTATTAATGAAACATCGTTTTATGATGGTAAGGCCATTGTGCATCTTAGCCGATAACTTAGATAAGCCAATGTTGTGAATAGCGCAGAAAGAAGGCTCAAGCTTATATTGTTGTTACAGAGACCGGGAAGCAAGAAAACGGTACAAGAGTTAGCAGATATTTTTGGTGTTAGTCGAAGGACTATATTTAGGGACTTTAATGCTCTTTCTGAAATAAATGTACCTATAAATTATGATCGTTACACCGGTTATGGCCTAGTTGAGGGCTATAAAATGCCGCCGCTTATGTTCAACTCAAAAGAGCTAGCCACCATTATGATTGGTCTTAACTTTGTTAAATCACAAGTAGATCAGCAGATGGTACAAGATGCTACTGGTGTAGAGTTAAAAATCAAAAATGTGTTACCAAATGAGTTAAAGGTGCTCATGAGCTCATTAGAGGAGCACACTATTGTGGATCCTTATTTACGTTTCAATGGAAATCAGAAAAAGGGCGGAGATTGGTATTTACTTAATGCGGCAATAGCGGATAAAAAAAGGTTGCAATTTACATACACTACAAAGACTGGTGAACGATCAACACGAAAAATTGACCCCTATTTACTGGTATATTTTCAGGACCATTGGAACGTAGTGGGCTGGTCACACAAGAGGGGTGATGTTCGCAGCTTTGTGCTGGATAGGGTGGAGTCACCGGTAATTTTGGAAGAAAATTGGACGCCAAAATCAAAAATGGACATAGACAGTCTAATTTTTCGATTTAACGGCCTTAAAAAAAAGGTCGTACTAGAAGTCGAAAAGTCTGAGATTGGGAGAATGAAGGCAATTTTACCGGCTAAAATAATTAAAGAAAAATCAAATAAACCTAAAAAAGTTAGGCTAGAATTTGAGTTTGATAATATGCCTTTTTTAAATAGTTGGCTCTTGCAGTTTGGTACTACAGTTAAAATAATCAAGCCTGCAGCACTAATCTCATTGCAGAAAAAAACACTTCAGGCAATGATTACCAATCTAGAAAAATAGACTTGGGATTTTTGTATTTAGTATTAAGCGTCGTTTACTTCCCCAGACTCACCAGTTTCCTCGTCTTCATTAACGACTCGAGTAACTGCCGCTATTGAGCCATCAGAATCTAATCTCATAATTCTGACTCCTTGTGTATTCCGGCCCATGGTTCTAATTCCACCACAGTTCATTCGGATCACTTTGCCACGCTGAGTTATTACCATTAAGTCATCCTGATCAGAAACTTCTTTTAGTGCAATAAGACCACCTGTTTTAGGAGTTGTCTTCAGCGTAATGACTCCTTTACCACCTCGGCTTTGTTCTCTGTAGTCGTCTACCATCGAACGCTTACCAAAACCATTTTCAGAGATGGCTAGTACCGTTGCTTCATGGGTGTTTTTAATTACTACCATATCAACAATAGCGTCATGCTTACCCAGAGTCATACCACGTACTCCAGAGGTATTTCTACCCATTTGGCGTACATCGGCTTCATGGAACCGAATGGCTCTACCATTACTGTTAGCCAAGATGATATTAGAGTCACCATCGGTTAGTTCAGCGGCTAATAAATTATCGCCCTCCTTGATGTTGATGGCAATGATGCCGTCTCTTCTAGGCCTGCTATAGGCTTCTAATGTTGTTTTCTTGATCTGCCCTTGTGCGGTACACATCACGATAGATTTATCCTTTAGGTAATCCTCATCTTCGAGTGACTTTACAGGAACAAAAGCTTTTATAGCATCTTCTTTGTTTATTTCTATCAAATTCACAATTGCGCGGCCACGTGCAAGTCGACCACCCTCAGGGATTTCATACACTTTGAGCCAATAACACTTTCCGCTTTCGCTAAAGAATAAGATATAATTGTGATTAGTGGCTACGAACAAATGCTCTACATATTCTTCCTCACGAGTAGTTGTGCCCTTCATACCTTTACCGCCTCGTCGTTGTCTTCGATATCCACTTAAGGGCATTCTTTTGATGAATCCCTTGTTTGATATGGTCACAACTACATCTTCGTCTGCAATCATGTCCTCTATACTAAAGTCTTCCGCAGAGTAGACTATTTGAGTCCGACGTTCGTCTCCATACCGTTCTAATAATTCACCTAACTCGGTTTTGATAATAGAATATTGTTCTGATCGGTCGGACAATATAACTCGGAAGTCAGCAATTTTATCAACAATACCATTGTACTCTCCGTCAATTTTTTCTCTTTCAAGCCCCGTTAGTTTTTGAAGGCGCATTTCGAGAATAGCTTTGGCTTGAATATCGGTTAAGGCAAAGTTTTTTCTTAATTCAATATTGGCTATTTGTGGGTTTTTAGACGCACGTATAATTTTTATTACTTCATCTAAATTATCTAAGGCTATTTTTAGTCCTTCGAGTATATGAGCCCTTGCCTCGGCTGCTTCAAGATCATAAATCGTGCGACGTATGATAATCTCAATTCGATGTTCGACATAGTGTCGGATGAGCTCTTTGAGATCCATTACTTTTGGTCTACCCTGTACCAGCGCTAGGTTGATAATACCAAAGGTAGTCTGCATTTGGGTGTATTTATAAAGTTGGTTTAATACTACCCCAGCATTAGCTGATCGTTTGAGTATAATGACAACTCGCATACCTTCACGATCACTTTCATCTCGTACTTCAGATATTTCTGTAATTTTTTCTGTGTGTACGAGTTGAGCAATTTTTTCAATTAAACTGCTCTTATTTACCTGATAAGGGATTTCTGTGATAACTATTTGTTCACGCCCACCTCTCAACTCTTCCGTATTAGCCCGCGCTCTCAGGGTTACTTTACCACGACCTGTTTCATAAGCTTCTTTGACTCCTTCATATCCATATATGATACCACCGGTTGGAAAGTCGGGGGCGGTGATGTGCTTCATAAGCTCATTTATTTCGATATTTTGATTATCGATAAATGCTTGTATGCCATTGATCACTTCCGTTAGATTGTGCGGGGCCATATTAGTGGCCATGCCAACGGCTATTCCGGATGCTCCATTAACCAACAAATTAGGAAGAGCGCCAGGTAGTACGGTAGGTTCAAGTAGGGTGTCATCAAAGTTGGTTTGATAGTCTACTGTGTTTTTATTGATGTCCGTAAGAAGTTCCTCAGCAATACGGTCCATGCGTACCTCTGTGTAACGCATTGCGGCAGCCGAATCTCCATCAACAGAACCAAAATTACCCTGCCCATCTACTAAAGGATAACGTAATGAGAAATCTTGTACCATTCGCACAATGGAATCATATACTGCTGAGTCGCCGTGAGGGTGGTACTTACCTAAAACTTCACCGACAATTCGGGCACTTTTTTTGTAACCTCGATTGTGCAGCATACCAAGATCGTTCATCCCGAATAGCGCACGTCGGTGAACGGGCTTCAATCCATCTCTAACATCAGGGAGTGCTCTAGAAACAATAACCGACATCGAATAATCGATGTAGGATGATTGCATTTCATCTTCAATTGTAATGGGTATAATTTTTTCTCTAGCCATTCCAGAAATATATTATAGGTGTAAATTAGATTAGGTGCGTTTTAACTTAAGCTTTAGCAGGCGCGAATTATTAGATATCTAGGTTTGCGTATTTTGCATTACGTTCTATGAATTCACGACGAGGGATTACGTCGTCACCCATTAATGTTGAAAACATTTTATCTGCCCCGGCAGCATTTTCAATTGTAACCTGCTGTAATGTCCGTGTTTCTGGATCCATGGTTGTTTCCCATAGTTGTTCCGGGTTCATCTCACCAAGTCCTTTATACCGTGATACATCAAACTTTCTCTTAGATTTCTTTAACTCCTTTATAAATTTGTCACGGGTATCATCATCCCAAGCATAGTCAATCTTTTTTCCTGCGGTGATTCTATATAATGGTGGAGACGCAATGTAGACGTAACCCAATTCGACGATGAGCCTCATGTATCGGTAGAAAAAGGTCAAAAGTAAGGTTCTAATGTGAGAACCATCCACGTCCGCATCAGTCATGATGATGATTTTATGATATCGAAGCTTTTCAAGTTCAAATTCTTCTTCCGAGTGACCCAGACCAGCTCCTAAAGCTGTGACCATAGCCTGAATTTCACGGTTCTCGAGAATTTTGTTAATTTTTGCTTTTTCTACGTTTAGTATCTTTCCTCGTAATGGAAGTATAGCCTGGAAACTACGGTTGCGACCCATTTTAGCGGAACCACCAGCGGAGTCACCTTCAACCAGATAGATTTCACTATGCTCAGGATCTTTTATTGAACAATCAGCTAACTTGCCAGGAAGCCCGCCTCCACTCATTACGCTTTTACGTTGTACTAATTGTCTAGCTTTACGAGCGGCCTCTCGTGCTTCTGCGGCCAAAACTACTTTTTCGAGTACTTTTTTTGCGATTTTTGGGTTCTGCTCTAAATACTCGTTCAATTGATCGTATACGGTTACTTCTACCGCACTTTGAACTTCGGAATTACCGAGTTTTGTTTTCGTTTGACCCTCAAACTGTGGCTCTGCTACTTTGACACTTAAAACGGCTGTGAGTCCTTCACGAAAATCCTCACCAGAAATAGAAACTTTGCTGCTCGATTTTATGATGTTATTTTTCTCAGCATAACTTTTTAGCGATCTCGTAAGTGCACGACGAAAACCTGAAACATGCGTACCACCTTCACGGGTATTGATGTTGTTGACATACGAATGAACATTCTCTGAGTATGAGGTATTGTATTGGATGGCTAACTCTACAGGCACACCCTCAACTTCCCCACTTATATGGATAGGCTCTGGGGTTATACCCTCTCTGCTTTCATCTAAATAATTAACAAAATCCTTTAGCCCACCTTCATAATGAAATATTGCCTTCCCTAACACGGCGTCTTCTTCTCTTTCATCAATCAATTCAATCGTAACTTCAGGGTTGAGGAAGGCAAGTTCTCTCATCCGATCTGCAATGATGTTAAACTTGAATTCAGTGGTTTGAGTGAAAACAGTTGGATCTGGAAGAAAGTTTATAATAGTTCCTGTTTTATCGGTTTTACCGTCAGTGAACAAGGGGGTATGGGTTATTCCTTTTTCAAAACCCATTTTATGAATGACTCCATCGCGGTGTATTTCCGCGTTGAACCAGGTAGATAGCGCGTTCACACAACTAACGCCAACCCCATGAAGTCCTCCAGACACTTTATAAGTATCTTTGTCAAATTTTCCACCGGCATGCAGCTTGGTTAAAACTACTTCGACCGCAGGGAGGCCAAGTTTAGGGTGCGTGTCTACAGGAATACCTCGGCCGTTATCTGTTATAGACATTGAGCCATCCTTTTTTATGGCTACCGTTATATAATCGCAGTGACCCGCTAAAGCTTCGTCTATGGAGTTGTCGACTACTTCATTTATAAGGTGGTGTAATCCTCGTTGTCCAGTATCTCCGATATACATGGCCGGCCTTTTACGAACCGCCTCTAATCCTTCTAAAACCTGTATGTTCGACGCTTTGTAGTCGTTTTTATTCGTTGTAGCCATAAAATTTTAAGGGTCGCGTTGTAAGATGATTATATATACGAATGAAAATACCGTTTATAGAGCCAAAAACAAAAAAAGTCAGGGTTATTATCCAAAATAAGAGAGATAAGACCGTAGAGCTTAAATTTGAGCCCTTCCACCCGAAGAAACGAGTGTGGATAACCCTGGCTTTATGTGGATAACAGCCGTTTTTGTGTTTTTTACCCGTAAAAGTCATTGTTTTTTGAATTTTATAGCTCTATCTTTGGTGTCTATCTCATAAATTCTAGTATATAAAACATGTCGCGAAGAGACGATATTACAGGAAGAAAAGCTATGAACGGTTATCGTTCGTCTAAGGCGAACAATAAAACAAAGCATCGCTTTCATTTAAACTTACAGAAACGGAGCTTTTATCTTCCAGAAGAAGATAAATGGGTGACTTTAAAAGTGTCCGCAAAGACCCTCCGCACCATCAACAAAAAAGGTATTTCGGCTGTTCTTAAAGATGCTCGTCGGAAAGGAACCTTACTTAAAAAGGTATAAAAGATGGCAAAAGGTAATAGAGTACAAGTGATTTTAGAATGCACTGAAAAACCAGGCAGCTCCAGATACGTCACTACAAAAAACAGACGAACCCAAACTGAACGCATGGAATTAAAGAAGTACAACCCTGTGCTTCGTAAGCATACCGTTCACAAAGAAATTAAATAATATAGAACCATGGCAAAGAAGCAAGTATTCGGTTCAGAAGCGTTACAACAAAAAGCCTCTGCACGCAAAATGGCAAAGGTAGTAGTTTCTACCAAAAACGAAAGTGGAAAATATAGCTACAAAGAGGTCATGATAGACCAAGAGAATGTGGCAGAATTTTTGTCTAAGAAAAAATCCTAATCCTGTTTCTCCGACATTTTGAAAAAGGTTATGCATTTGGTTGTATAACCTTTTTTTTTGCCTATTTTTTATCTCTATGCTATTTAATTAGTCTTACCACATCAACAAACCTCAAAACATCTCGATGATGGACGTCAAAGAAACCATATTAGCTGATTTAGTAATCGCGATGAAAGCTAAGGATACTAAACGATTACAAGTTCTAAGAAGCCTTAAAGCTAAATTACTCGAAAAAGAAATTGAACAGCGTTCGGGTGGAGTAGCCAAGCTTTCTAATCAAGATGCTTTAGCGGTTCTAACAAAAGCGGCTAAGCAACGTAAAGAATCAATAGATCAATACACAGCGGGTAACCGTTTGGATTTGGTCGAGCTTGAAAAATCAGAATTAGAAATCATTCAGTCCTATTTACCAGCACCCATGTCAGAAGGGGATATTCTTGAGTTAATTGATGCACAAATTACTAAAGTTGGAGCATCTGGAATGCAAGACATTGGTAAGGTGATGGGGCCTATTATGGGGCAACTAAAAGGTAAAGCAGACGGATCTATCGTTAATAAACTTGTAAAACAGAGATTAGAGGGATAGAATAGTCAATTTTTTAACAATGGAGCTTGCATGGAGTATATAGTGGATGTAATTATGGGCCTTCCCTTATTGTTTTTAGCTTATAAGGGCGCTGTTAATGGTATTGTTAAAGAAATTTTAAATATTATCGGCTTGGTATTGGCGGTGTATATTACATTTAATTATATGGATACAGCCGCGGCTTATTTGGGCGCTTTATTTGAGGACGGAACACAAAGCTTTATTCCTTTCCTAGCGGGGGCGCTCTTATTTATTACTGTGCTATCATTGGTTTCATTGGTAGCTTATTGGACGCGTGAATGGCTAGATGCAGTAAAACTAGGCACGGTAAATAGATTTTTAGGATCATTATTTGGCATCTTAAAAGGCTCTATACTTATGAGCGCTATTTTTTTATTATTAGCCGGATTTCAGGTACCAAGAGAAGAATTAAGGGAGGAATCCATATTATATCCATATGTGATTCAGGCCGCACCTATTAGTTTCAATGTAATAACAGCTGTATATCCTGGTGCCGAAAATTTTACTGAAACAGTTCGTAAAACTTTAGAAAACTACAATCCGATAGATAGATTACCCGTAATTAATCCTTAATTCTTACAATGAACGTTTTATCCGTTGAGCAACAATTAGCACTAATAGAACGTGGTGCCGTTGATATTCTTCCAATCGAAGAATTAAAAGAAAGAATAATCAAGTCCATTAAAACGTCTACACCTCTTAAAGTAAAACTAGGGGTCGATCCAACGAGGCCGGATTTGCACTTAGGGCACTCGGTTATATTGCGCAAACTTCGCCAGTTTCAAGATTTAGGTCATCAGGCCATTTTAATTATAGGTGGATTTACAGCCATGATTGGAGATCCAACGGGTCAAAACACTACTAGACCGCCACTTACGAAAGAGGAGGTTGCATTGAATGCTCAAAGTTATATTGATCAAGCAAAAAAAATATTAGACACTGAGCGTCTGCAAATTGTTAATAATTTAGATTGGTTAGGCCCGATGTCATTTATGGATATTATTCATTTAAGTTCAAAAATGACCGTCGCCCGAATGATTGAGCGGGATGATTTCTCCAAGAGGTTTTCCAACAATGAACCAATATCCTTACATGAGTTTTTATATCCCTTAGCTCAGGGACAAGATTCTGTTTATTTAGAAAATGATATAGAACTAGGTGGAACCGATCAAAAATTTAATCTACTAGTTGGACGCAACTTACAGAAAGAAAAAGGAATAAGTCCTCAGGTTTGCTTGATGATGCCATTGTTGGTGGGTACAGACGGTTCAGCAAAAATGTCGAAGTCGTACGATAACTACATTGGCATTAATGAACACCCCAATGATATGTATGGGAAAGCATTATCTATACCGGATGAGCTCATTTACACCTATTTCGAATTGACGACAGATGTGCCTAACGAGGACTTAGTTGCAATCAAGGAGAAGGCTATAGGCGACCCTCGAAATGCCAAACATGATTTGGCATATACTTTGGTATATATGTATCACGGCAGGCAGGCCGCAGAGGGGGCTAGAAATCACTTTGAAACTACAGTTATTCAGAAAAAAGTACCCGATGATGCACCAGAGTATATTCTGAAAGGTGAAGAGGAGTATCGCCTTCTAGATATTATTTCTGCCCTGAAATTTTGCTCAAGTAATGGGGAAGCTAAACGCTTAATAAAGCAGGGAGGCGTGAGCCTGGATGAGGTAAAAATCACTGATATGAACCATAGTGTTATGGCGATAGGCGACCAAGAACAAGTGTTAAAAGTCGGAAAGAGAAAGTATGCTCTGTTAAGAAGCGAATAGCATGTCGGATTTAAAAATAGCCTCGTATAATGTCAATGGTATTCGTGCAGCAACTAAGAAAGGCTTAGTGTCTTGGATAAAAGAGTGTTCTCCCGATCTTATTTGCTTTCAAGAAATGCGCTCTACTCAAGAGGATATGCCAAAAGATTTGGCCGAGCTTGATTACTATCAGTACCATGAAATTGCCCAAAAAAAAGGGTATTCAGGGGTTTCAATATTTAGCACTACACCAGCCAATGCTATACAAAATGGTATCGGAGTTGATTGGATTGATAATGAAGGCCGGGTATTGACAGCGGAATACGATGAGTTTAGACTGGTCAGCGCATACTTTCCAAGCGGAACCACAGGGGACGTGCGGCAGGATATGAAAATGGAATTTTTAGACCATTTTATGGATTTTGCAACCAATCTTAAACAGGATGGGAAGCCAACCATCATCACGGGTGATTTTAATATTTGCCACTTGGAAATTGATATTCACAATCCAGAGAAACAGCATAAAACCTCCGGTTTTTTACCAGAAGAGCGTGCGTGGGTAAGCAATTTGTTGTCCATTGGTTATTCAGATGCCTTTCGTGAGATACACCCAACATTGGAAGGTGTCTATTCATGGTGGAGTTATCGAGCTGGGTCTAAAGCCAGAAATAAAGGTTGGCGAATAGATTATCAGATGGTTAGCGATTCCATTGCCGAGCGAATCTTAGAGGCAAACATAGAAACCAAGTGGAATTTGTCGGATCATGCTCCTGTAACCATAACGTATCGTTTCTAATATGCCTACCCACTATAAAGGAAGCCCTGATGAAATAGCCACACTCAATGCTTTTATAAAGCTAACAAGGGCAAGTAATACGCTGCATCAGCAGTTATCGCGAAGCTTAGCAGAATATAATTTAACAGAAAGTCAGTTTGCTGTGCTAGAAGCATTGTATTATTTGGGGCCATTAAACCAGCGCAGTATTGGAGAGAAAATATTAAAATCGGGCGGCAACATAACTATGGTTATTGTCAATTTAGAAAAACAAGGATGGGTTGATAAAAGCAAAGATCTTAAAGATAAGCGATCTTACACCGTAAGGCTTACTGTGGAGGGGGAACGATTAATAAAAGAGGTTTTTCCGGGGCATTTACAACGTATTTCAGAGTTATTTAGCTGCCTAGACCACACTGAGCTAAAGGAATTATCCGAATTGTGTAAAAAGTTGGGTCTATTTGCATCCAAGTGGACTTCTGATTAAAGGCGAGGTTTTAATACCAGTAAACTGCAGATTAAAGATGAGTTTACCTACACCCAAAGACTAAAGCTCTTCTTCTAACTTAGCAATTTGGTCTCGAATTCTTGCCGCTTCTTCAAATTCCATATTTTTTGCAGCATGCAGCATGGTCTTTCTTAAATGATCCAATAACTTGTCTTTCGATTCAAAATGAATTTCATTCATGGCGGTATTCCCTTTATAGCTGAGCCCTTTTTCATCAACCCGAATAGTTTCCATGTAATCGGATTGGGCCGCTTTTTCGGCTTCTTTAGAAAAGTCTATTTTTTGGGTGGAAATGAGTGTAGGATCAACCAATGGCTTTAATTCTTTCTTAATGGTTTCTGGTGTAATACCATGTTTTTTATTGTAAGCCATTTGAATTTCCCGGCGCCGCTCGGTTTCATCGATCACTTTTTTCATGCTATCGGTAATTTTGTCGGCATACATGATTGCTCTCCCATCAACATTTCTGGCTGCACGACCAACAATCTGAAAAAGAGAAGTTTCAGAGCGTAAAAAGCCCTCCTTGTCGGCATCCATAATGGCTACTAAGCTCAACTCCGGAATATCAATCCCCTCCCGCAACAAGTTAATACCCACCAGCACATCAAAATCACCTCTGCGAAACTTATACAATACCTCAATTCGTTCAAGAGCATCAAGTTCACTATGCATGTATGCGGCGCTTATGCCAATTTCTTTCAAATAGGCACTTAATTCTTCAGAAAGCCTTTTGGTCAGTGTGATAACCAAAACACGTTCTTTTTTTGCAACACGCAGACGTATTTCCTCTAATAGATCATCTACTTGATTTCCAAGTGGCCGAACTTCTAGAATAGGCTCCATTAAACCAGTAGGCCGTATGATTTGCTCAGTAAAAACCCCGTCACTTTTAACAAGTTCATAATCGGAAGGTGTCGCACTCACAAAAATGGCTTGATTAATCATAGCTTCCCACTCCTGAAAGGTTAAGGGGCGGTTATCAAGAGCCGAAGGTAGCCGGAAGCCGTGTTCGACTAATTCGGTTTTTCGCGATCGATCTCCGCCATACATGGCATTTATTTGTGGCACGGTTTGATGGCTTTCATCCACCACCAATAAAAAGTCCTTTGGAAAATAATCGATTAGACAGTAGGGACGTTCACCAGGTTTTCGAGCACTTAAATGACGAGAATAATTTTCAATACCACTGCAGTAGCCGATTTCTTGGATCATTTCTAAATCAAAAAGAGTCCTTTGTTCCAGCCTTTTTGCTTCCAAGTATTTATCAATGTCTAGAAGTTCATCGACCCGTTGGGTTAATTCCGTCCTAATAGCTTTTATCGTTTCTTCTTGCCTTCCCTTTGAGGTCACATAGTGAGAAGCGGGATAAATGCGAAATTCATGTATTTGTTCGATGATTGACCCTGTATCAACGTCAAAAATCGCCATTTCTTCGATTTCATCACCCCAAAATGTAATTCGCAAACCCTCGTCAGAATAGGCGGGAAACACATCTACCACGTCGCCGCGTACCCTAAAAACACCACGGTGAAAGTCATTATCCTTTCGTGTGTAATGAAGATCTACCAAATCGTATAGCAAGGTATTTCGAGGTATTTCTTTACCAACGGTTAACGTGATGATCAGTTTTTCATATTCTGATGGTGAGCCAATACCATAAATACAGCTCACAGAAGATACAATAATGACATCCCGCCGTCCCGACAATAATGAACTAGTGGCACGTAATCTAAGGCGTTGGATTTCCTCATTTATGGATAAATCTTTTTCGATGAACTTATCTTGTGAAGAGATATATGCCTCGGGTTGATAGTAGTCATAATACGAAATAAAAAACTCGACCCTGTTTTCGGGAAAAAAATCACTGAGCTCACGAAATAACTGAGCGGCTAAGGTTTTGTTGTGGCTCATTACTAAAGTGGGCCGTTGGACCTGCTCAATGACACTGGCTACCGTACGTGTTTTCCCTGAGCCTGTAATACCCAACAGCGTTTGAAAACGATCGCCCGCAAGGATTCCTTCGGTCAATTCTTTGATCGCCTGAGGTTGGTCGCCAGCTGGTTTAAAGGGGGAGTAAAGCTTGAATTCAGACATGGGATAAACTAATTAAACAAAGGTATAGTCTTTTTCGTTAACAAGTGTCCAATGCAATACATTCATTATAAAAGGATTGGTAAATCAGATACACAAGATGTATTATAGCGGGAGCTTAGAACTAGAGTAGAACTAACTTTATGCCCCATAAAAACAAAAACCTGGAAGTTTTTCGCGATCAAATAGATTCGATAGATCAACAAATATTGGATCTATTGGTAGAGCGTGGATACATCGTTAAACAAGTTACGGAAACAAAATTAGCGCATCAGCTCCCTGTTTTTGTGCCTATACGGGAGCAAGAAAAAACGGCGGCATTTAAAGAGTTAGCGCGGGAAAGAGGAATAGATCCTGCCTGGGCCGAAGATTTTTTGCGTTTGATTATGGGGTCTTCTAGGCAACGCCAGTCAGAAGCTGCCTTTCCTTGCTCTACCCCAGAGCCTAAACATATTATCTATATAGGCGGAGATGGTGGAATGGGTAAGTTGTACAAACGTATTTCAGATCAAACGGGTCATACAACAACGTCTATTGATAAAGGGAATTGGTTTGAACTAGATCAAGCGCTCGAGACGGCAGATATGGTTATTGTAACGGTACCTATTCACGTGACCGAATCAGTAATAAAGAGATTAGAAGGAAGATTGCCCGAGCATGTAATTTTGGCTGATTTTACCTCTAACAAAAGGGCCCCAATAGATCAGATGAAAGCCATTCACAGTGGACCTATATTAGGCCTGCATCCAATGCATGGCCCGGACGTGGAAAATCTTTCAAAGCAACTTATGGTCGCCTGCCCGATTCGGCTTCCAGAGCAAAGTCAGTGGTTCATGGACCAGTGTGAACTCTGGGGTATGCGAATGATAGAGGCAGAGGCCGAAAAGCATGATCATGTAATGCATTTAGTTCAGGGTTTACGACATTTTGTAGCCTTATTACACGGTTCTTTTATGAAGCATTACGACCTAAACCCCAATGATATGTTGGACTATTCCTCACCTATTTACCGGGCCGAACTTATGATGACAGGGAGAATTTTTGCACAAAGTGCGGAGTTATACGCGGACATTGTATTTTCCAATGAAGAACGGCGCGAACTATTGCTCAAGTTTTTTGAACATCATGCCATGTTAGCCGACATGGTAAAAAATAATGATAGGGACGGTTTTATTAAAGAGTTTGAGCAGGTAACAGATTTTTTCGGGTCATTTGCCACTAAAGCGTTAGAAGAGTCCGGTTATCTCATTAACCGTTTGGCCGACCGATTTGCATAGCACTAAGAAAATTATTTCAAGTAAGCAAAAAGCAACGTATTCCTAAATTTATATTAAGCATGTTATGAATCGCAGCAAAGTAATCTCTGGCATTCAACAAATTGGCATTGGAAACACCGATGTGGTACAAACAACAGAGTGGTACCGGCGCCACTTTGGAATGGATATAATGGTATTTGACGATGAGGCTACAGCCGATTTAATGCTTCCCTATACGGGTGGGAAGCCACACGATCGTCGCGCTATTCTTACGTTAAGTATGCGTGGAGGTGGTGGGTTTGAAATATGGCAGTATACCTCACGAACACCCACTGCAATGGAGGGAGAGGTTTTTCTTGGTGATTTTGGAATTAATGCGGCTAAAATTAAAAGCGTGGATGTTCAAAAGAGCTATGAGGAATTTAACATGAAGGAGCTTAATGTGCTTACTTCACTCGTGCAAAATCCAGCAGGCGAGTATCATTTCTTCGTTAAAGATCTTCATGGTAATCTTTTTCAGGTAATACAAGGGCAGTCTTTTTTTCGTAATAAAGAACGTGCCCTTACCGGTGGTGTGGCGGGTGTAGTAATTGGTTCGAGCGATATTGACCGTTCTTTATCACTCTACCAAGACATTCTCGGATACGATACGGTGGTCTATGATGGAGAAGGAATATTCGATGATTTTGATGGGCTTAACGGGGCAAATGTTCCCTACCGCCGCTGTTTAATTCGACACTCACAACCTAGAAAAGGGGGCTTTAGCGCGCTGTTTGGCCCAACTGAAATTGAGCTTGTTCAGCGTATGGGTTCTGAGGCTAAACTAAGCCCTCCAAAAAAACTGTATCAGGACAGATATTGGGGTGATCCTGGGTTTATTCATTTGTGCTTCGATGTACAAGGAATGGATGCACTTAAAGAGGAATGTGAATCTAAGGGGTATACTTTTACCGTCGATAGTGCGAGTAGTTTTGATATGGGTGAGGCTGCGGGTCGATTTACCTACATTGAAGACCCGGACGGCACATTAATCGAGTTTGTTGAAACTCATAAGGTTCCTATAGCCAAAAAATTTGGTTTATTCGTGGACATGACTAAGAGAGACCCAAAAAAGTCGCTCCCAAATTGGATGCTTCATGCCCTATCATTAAGCCGGATGAAGCCTTTATCCTAGCAGGTACATCTTAATCAACGTTTTTGTGACCCAGATAGCAATTCAATGCTTCAAACAATGTTGTAGGTAGTCAGGTAGGTCAAAGGGTTCTAAAGGGGCATTTTTACGAAGATATAAAGGATGATGAGGATGCCCATTTTTCGATTTATTCCCTCTCGTATAAAATTCGAGATCATAGCTTTTAATGGCCTCTAAAATATCGGATAAACATCGCAATAGGTAGGGGCGTTTCTCAATTAAGCTTCCCCAAGCACACCATACATGAACCGGTGTCTGCTGACTGAATTCGTGCAAATAATACCGAATCCAGCGTAGATTTTCTTGATGAAGTACCTGTTGAAACCTTTTATGCATTTTATCAGGATTGGTGGCTCTTTGAGGGTATAAGTTCAACATTAACCAGCCATCATACCCGTGATCTTCAGCAAATCTAGCAACAGAAGCTACGGTAGGATCGAGGCGTGCTGGGGTGGCTGTACTAGGGTTTACTCCGAAACAGACAAAAGGACGAATTCCTTTCCTGCCTAAAGAATATCTAGCTTTTGGTTCCGAATGATCGTAAATCCAGGCTTTCTCACTCATTTATTATACTAATTGTACTAATGTGCATCCTCTTCATTTCATGGGCTTTCTGCATCCATGGAATAGCTGGAGGAATTACGCAAAAAGTCTTTGAATCTTCTGGTATTATATTGAGCCATCCCCCTTTTTTTCATCACAATGTACCCGTCACTATTTATTACATAGGTAGTTGGCACGACGGAGGTATCATATATAGATGGTTTTTGGCTTCGTGGAAAGTAAACCGGCATGCTATATCCTTTGCGCTCAACAAAATCAAGGGCTTTTTTGGAGTCAGCATCTAAGGAAATCATCATGAACACAATCTCTTGCCTGGTTTCATTTGTGTGAGTCATGTCCTCAAACAGAGCCTGAATATTGGGCATTTCGGCTATACAAGGGGGACACCAAGTTGCCCAGTAATTCATGAAAATAGTTTTTCCCTTAAAATCTGCGAGCGATACGGTTGTGCCGTTCTCATCACTTAGATAGAAGTTGTAGTTTGCAGTCTCAAAATTAGCAATGACATCTTTGTATGACTGTATTTCTGCATCGGCTATTTTGGGTTGAATGATATGCGTACTGAGCAATATACGTTGTGCGAAACCAATAACTTCGGTATGCCACCCTCCCAAATATAGAATAAGCCCAATAGTAATGATGATGCCCCATTCACCTAACTCTCGACGCCAACTTCGTTTTTTGGTGGTAGATTTTTTATTCATAAATATCCAAGGGCTACAAGTCTAACTGATTGATGTGTGCCCAATTTAAATAAACGAAGCGTTATTATTTAGATAATGGTCCTTATTTCGTCCAAGGATTTTTTTTGTAGGTCCGGAACCACCACATTTTTTTTTGGGAACCCACAAACCAACAATAAAAAGGCTTTTTCATTGGAAGGCCTGTTAAGCACTTCATTTAAAAACCCCATTGGGCTAGGTGTGTGTGTTAGGGTGGCGAGTCCTGCATTATGCAAGGCGGTGATAAGTATACCGGTGGCAATACCAACCGATTCTTTCACATAATAATGCTTTTCTTTTGCCCCATCCTCTTTTAGAGCATAACTGCTGCTAAATATGGCAATAAGCGCTGGTGCTTCCTCTAGAAAAGGTTTTTCTTCGCTAGTTTGAAAAGCTTCTAGATCCTGTAACCATTCCTGTGTAGCTCGACCATTATAGAATAAATGTTCTTCTTTTTCAGCCGCAACCCGAAGCCTTTTTTTGACCTTAGGATCGGTAATCACCACAAAATGCCATGGTTGTTTATTGGCTCCGTTAGGCGCAGTACCAGCGCTTTTAATACATGTATCTAGCACATCTATTGGAACCTTTTCAGACGAAAAGGCTCGAACGCTTCTGCGCTTTTTGATAAGCTCATAAAAATCGTTAGACCGCACTCGCATTTCGTTTGGGTTATATCTGGAGTATTCATCCCAAACACGGAAAAGAGCAGAATCTGGCATAAGCTAAGAGATTAATTAAATGTCCTATAGATAAATGTAGCCCCAGTCTATCGACCTGGTATGCATGGCTAACACAAATATATAGCTACTAATCTACAGGAACTTTGGATAAAACAACAGATAATTGACCAGACTGAACAAAGGCCCACCATTCTTTGGTCGATTGATATCGCTGCCGGTATCGTTCCCGGGCATTTTTAGCCTCTAGGGCGGGATGCTTTGCCAAGCGATCTAACCAAGTTGTAACCTGTCCCGGATCTAATCGCCCGATATTTTGATCCAAAATCTCTAGATTCGCAGAGAAGGCTCTGGATAACTCGGTTGCATCAGAAGGGTTTGTAAGAGAGTTTTCTTCTTGCTTAAATGATTGATTTACTACAAGTTCATTGTTCAACCAGAATGAAAGCAAGGCAGATAGTCGTTCGGACCTGTTTTCTAGGGCTACATTTGGGTGATTTTCAGCGTCATAAAGCGTGGAAAAGCTTGCAAAATGGTTAAATTCTTCGTTCCAATGGCGGTAAACCGTCGCCTCTTGTAAGGCAGCGCTATAATTTTTAAACTGGCTAAGCTCGGGTATATAACCATGATACTCTATAGCAAGATAATGTCGCCACATTAAACTGTCATCTGGGCTCAATGCTTGCTGAATAGGTCGGTGACTTCTACTGCTGTCTAGCTTACGATCAAATTCTTGTGCTCTTTCCCACTCCCCATTCATCATTAAAGCATCTCGAATGATCTTTAGTGCAGACTCCGAGGTGTCGCGTAAGCTGATATTCTGAATTACTTGTGTAGGCTTCTTTAATTGTAAAGCATTTGAGAACCAACGAACCCTTGCAGAACTATTGGTACTTAAGGCATCAAATGCAGTGATGAGTACTTTATTAGCTTGTTTAATGTCAGCTGTATCCCAGTAGTACGCCCATTCATCGAGCTGAGCATAATCTGATGTAGGATTTCGTGGACACGCTAACTCCCAAATAGAGCGTTGCTCAAAAAGAGCCTTCGAACGCTGCCTGTCTAATTCATTAGTTTTATCTTTTAGGGTACTCAGATACTGATGCCATTCATTCACGAGTTGTTCTACAGGTGGGTAGTTTTTGGATAGCTTTGAACGACGATAGGATTCTTTAAGAAAATCTATAGGATATTCCTGAAGCAGGAATTCCACAAAAGCTCCTGCCACAGTATAGCTTAATCCGGATGATTCAGAATAAAACCCCCATGGGTTGAATAATTGCTGAACCGTTTCTACCGATGGAGCTTCGGGTTGAACGGCTACCAGCTCATTGAGTGTGCTATGCCGACTAGCCCCTTGGGTCACCGCTTCAGCTAAGCCTTCAATTAGAGTGATATTCCAAGATCCATTGAATAATAAGTTTCCAAAATCTTTGGCAACCACATGGACCAATTCGTGTTCTAAAACGCTAGTTAGATGGTTATGCGCAATGTGTAATTGATCTTTGGTAAGCCAAATAGGAACGTAACTAGTTTCCTTAGCTCCAACTAGTTGCTTTTTTTGCCATTCATTAGCATAAATAAAACTCTCGATTTGTTTGCCTTCAGGCCATTCTACATCAAGTGTATCCAATAGATTCTGTAAATAGAATTCATGCCTGAAAGCCCATCTCTCGAGATCGGCTAATGGAATACTTTGGTCTGCATATAAACTAAAACGAGGGGTCTGTATATGAGTAGATAGGTTTTGCTTAAGTGTGGTATAGTTCGTAATGCCCCCCCAATACCAGATGGTAGAATAACCAACAGTCAAGGCGGCCAGAACAGCGAGCAGGCACATTCGCCGGGTTATGTTACGCCCTCCCTTTACTTCTTTGATACTTAGGATAAGAAACAGCGTTCCCCAGAGCACAGTAATTATTCGAAATGGGATATAGGCGGTTGGGAATGGAGTTAATGTATCATAAAGAGGACCGGGCCAATATCCCCAGAGATGGTTAAAAAAATATAATTGCGGGGAGTTAAAAAATATAAGTAGCCAGCTACCAATCCCAATACATAACAGCCATAATACCGCTATAATGCCAGGAAACGCAAGCTTTTTAACACAGATAAAACGCCCTATTGTAGCTCCTAAAAACAGGCTTAAGTAAGGGCCAAAAAACCAAAATAAAAGCCCCTCCCATGAAAAACACCCTTGCCAGGAATCTATGATTAGAATGACCCCTCCAAATACACTTAGAAGAATGCTATCACGTATAAGTCTGCGGTTAAAAGAAAGCGCGGGCTTAAACAATAAACCGTGTTGCATACGTGCTTCTCTTAGCCCAACGAAAAAGCCGACAATAATAGAGGTAAGAAAAGCCAAATCTATATGTAGTGTGCCAATGAATGGGAGCTGGCCAACGCCTATCCCAGCCACAAGAATAGTGAGGACATGAGAGATCCTAATCATACGAATATTTGTGAAGAACTCTTTGTGTGAGGAACGAAAACAGCGAGATAGGATTTTCATAATCCTATATTAGTATTATAACCCTGGATTGTTTAGGCTACTGTTAACGCTTGAATAAAGTACTAATAACAAACCAAATATTTTCTTTTCTCTCTGCCAATCTTCGGCTAAAATAAGGGAACCAGTCGGTACCAAAAGGAACATAAACACGGGTCGGGTAACCAAGTCTATTTAGATCGATGAGTCCTTGCTCCCGAAGCCCATACAGCATTTGAAATTCTACCCTGGTGGAGGGGATATCATTATCGGCTAGATAAGACCGAACTCCACGTATGAGCTGGTCATCATGGGTTCCAAAACGAGGAAAGTTGGTTTTATTTATAAGTACTTCTGCGTATGCATTAAAGGCTTCTCGAATATCGGACATCTTCTGATAAGCTCTGGTTTTAGGCTCTTTGTAGGCTCCTTTTACCAGTCGAATATCTGCGCCTAAGCTAGCTAAGTCTGCAATGTCTTCCTTTGTTCTGTGTAGCATTGCTTGAATCACGGTACCTATATGTTGAGCACCGTATTCGGCGTGTGCTCGTTTGAATAAATCAATGGTTAGATTAGTATAGGCGCTACCCTCCATGTCAATCCGAACAAATTGATCATTAGCTCGAGCATGTTCCATTATACTAAATAAATTGTCGGCACAATATTCTACGTCGATATCCAAGCCAAGCATGGTTAACTTGATGGATATTCCGCTTAATAATTCGTGCTGTTTAATTCCTTCGAGCACATTAATATAAGCCTTCACGTTGTGGTCAGCTTGAGTACGTGAAAATACATTTTCTCCAAGTAAATCAAGGGTAAGATGATGATGGGCTTGATTAAGTTGTTTAGCCGCAGGTAGGCTCGATGAAAATCCTTCACCAGCTACAAACCGCTTGGCGAAAACAAAAGGTAATTTCATAGGTTTAGTGAGGCTTTTTGATGTTCAATTAATTGTTAACGATGAGAAGTGAGAATAAACAAACCAATTGATCCTAAGCACATACAAATTGGATGTGCTAAGGTACGAGTTTCGTTTAAATTATCCATCTAACTGTAACCTTTTTCTGTTCATTCCGTACTACTACAGGTATTTGAAAAAGCATTATTTGCTCGGAGCCTCGGGCATGACAAAGTCTAAGGGATGAAATACTTGTTTGTGTTTTCTGTCCAATCACTTAAAACCTTAAAGGCGTCTGCGTCAAAAAGCTCGAATTACCCACAAAAAAATTAAATCATGCAACGTCAATCCCAAAATTCCATGAGAAAATTAAAATTACACACATTTTTTACGGTCCTATTAGGCCTTCTTTTTTTGGATTATTCTAATATAGCTTTAGCTCAGTCACCGGTAGCCTCACAAGAATTCATGGTAGGCGATAAAACTGAGGTAGAGGTTTCAACGAGTGGCGGACGAATTAAAGTGATGGGAAAAAACACAAATAAGGTAACTGTCAATGCAATTGCTTACGTAAATGGGAGACGATCATCCAATGTAGATTTAGATAATTGGTCGATAACCATCGAAGAAATCCAAGGAAGAATAGTAGCAAAAGCAGAAAGAGAGACTAGTTATAGATGGTTACGTGGAGGCAACAATGTGAGAATTGCGTTTGAGATTGAATCACCAGTTAACACCGAAATTAATGCAATAACTTCTGGTGGGTCCGTTTATATAGAGAACTTGGTTGGAAATCAGTATGCTCGTACCTCGGGTGGAAGCATGGAGGTAGGTGATATTCAAGGAAACATTGAAATGCGCACCTCTGGTGGTTCTATTCGACTTGAAAATATTGATGGACAAGCTGAGGTGGCAACAAGCGGGGGGAGCATACGAGCTAAAAAAGTTACTCAGGGATTGAAAGCAAGAACCAGCGGAGGGTCATTAAATCTTCATGAGATATCAGGTAGTTTGGAGGCAAGAACCTCGGGAGGAAGTATAGACGTAGGTTTAATTAATCCTATCGAGTATATAGAAGTTTCTACCTCTGGGGGCAATGTAACAGTTGAAGTACCAGAGAGTCTTGGCTATGACTTGGATTTATCAGGAAGCCGTGTTCGAACGGAGTTAAGAAATTTTACAGGAAGCTCTTCGAGAGATGCGATACGTGGTGCTATGAATGGAGGTGGCATACCACTAAAGGCCCGGACATCAGGAGGGTCGGTATCTCTCAAATATTATAAAGTAGCATCTTAGATCATTCACTAAGACATGATGTTCATTTTCCGATTAGTTAGTTAATGAAATTACGAGGGGGGAATCACTCGTTTTTTCTTTAGAGATATAGATGGTATTTTTATGCTATGGAAGAAATGAATAAAGAAAATAACACAGATAGGGAACGCCCAAGCTTTGAACAAGCTTTAATTAATTTAGAAGGTATAGTTCTAGAGTTAGAAAAAGAGGATGTATCATTGGAACGGTCCATTGAGCTATATCAAAAAGGGGTTGAACTTTCAAAGAAATGTTCTGATTTGTTAGAACAAGCAGAACTAAAAATTCAAGAGGTTCAGTCTAGCTCGAATTAATTTCTGGGTTAAACCATGGATTCTATTACTAACACAGCAAATAATGAGTCTTTAGTTCGCATCCCTAAAGCGGGTAACTTGCTAAAGAACATTCAATCCCCAACAGATTTAAAAAAGCTTTCACCGGATCAATTAAGAGAAGTTTCAGACGAATTACGTCAGTTTATTATTGACATAGTCTCGGTGCATGGTGGTCACTTTGGAGCTTCTTTAGGAGTAGTAGAGCTAACCGTTGCTCTTCATTATGTCTATAATTCGCCCAAGGATAGTATTATTTGGGACGTTGGACACCAAGCGTATGGGCACAAAATTCTTACGGGTAGAAGAGATCAGTTCCACACAAATAGAACCTATCAAGGAATTTCTGGATTCCCTAAGCGTTCGGAAAGCGAGCATGATGCCTTTGGGGTAGGTCATTCTTCTACCTCTATTTCAGCGGCGCTTGGAATGGCGGTTGCAAACGACTTAAATGGTACAGATGATAAAGTTGTAGCTGTAATTGGAGATGGCGCTATGACGGGCGGTCAGGCTTTTGAAGCCCTCAATAATGCCGGTTTTATGAACAAGGATGTGTTGGTTATTTTGAACGACAACAACATGTCAATTGATCCCAACGTTGGAGCCTTAAACGAGTATTTGGCAGACATCACCAGTAGCAAAACGTTTAATAGAGTACGGGACGAAATTTATGACTTATTAGGCTACTTCAAATCGGCCGGTGAGACTATGCGTAAGATAGCATCACGCTTAGAGTCGGCTATTACAGCTGCAGTAACTCCAGGTTCTCTTTTTCGTTCATTTGGTTTTAAATACTACGGACCCATTGATGGCCATGACGTAGATGGGCTCAGAAAAACGCTCGAAGATTTAAAGACGGTAAAAGGGCCAAAGCTCTTACATGTGGTCACGGTAAAGGGTAAAGGTTTTGCCCCAGCAGAGAGAGAGCAAACCAAGTGGCATGCACAAAGTTCACCTTTTGATAAAATTACAGGTAAATCCATAGCTACCCAACCGGTTAAGCCAAAAGCACCCAAATATCAAGACATTTTTGGTGAGGCTCTGGTTCAGCTAGCTCAAAGAAATGATAAGATTGTGAGCATGACTCCCGCCATGCCGAGTGGTTCAAGCTTATTACCTATGATGCATGCTTTTCCAGATCGGGCATTTGATGTTAGTATAGCGGAACAACATGCTGTTACTTTTGCAGCGGGTTTAGCGGCAAAAGGTAAGAAGGCGTTTTGCGCTATTTACTCTACTTTTTTACAACGTGGTTTTGATCAACTAGTTCATGATGTCGCAATTCAACAACTTCCCGTTGTGTTTTGCATAGACCGAGCAGGAGTGGTTGGTGCTGACGGCCCGACACACCATGGAGCCTATGATGTAAGTTACTTGCGGTCTATTCCGAATCTTATCATTTCTTCGCCATTGAATGAGCAAGATCTAAGAGATATGATGTTTACTGCATCGGAGTTTGATGAGGCCGCTTGGGCGATTCGTTATCCCAGAGGGGCATCAACCGGGATGATTCTCAGAGATGGTTTTGAGGAAATAGCCATTGGAAAAGGTAAAAAAATTAGGGATGGAGAGTACATTGCAATAGCAACATTTGGACCCATTGGCAAGTATGCTATTGAAGTTTGTGAGGCCTATGCTGCTAAGGGGATTCAAATTGCTCATTATGATATGAGATTTGCAAAACCTATAGATAGCCAATTACTTAACGAAATAGCGGTGAAATTTGATCATCTAATAACCTTAGAAGATGCATCGGTATTGGGAGGATTTGGGGGTGCCGTTGCTGAGTATTATGCCACATTAGACATGGAGTCGATAGCGGATGCATCAACCCGAGAAAATATAAGTTTCCCACCTAGGCTGCACATGATGGGCTTACCAGATCGAATCATTGAACATGGAACGCAGCGTGAATTACATGATGAGGTTGGCATTGGGCCGGATGGCTTAAAGAAAAAAATAGATGTCATACTCGCTCTCCAAAAAATACCGGAATTTAGCAGCTGATAAGCCGCTTTTGTATGAGTTTAGGATTACAAGATTTTGATTTCAAATTGCCGGAACGTCTCATTGCACAACATCCTGTACATCCTAGGGATCATTCTAAATTATTGGTATATGATCGTGCAACACAAACGATACAGGATCGTTTTTTTTACGACTTAGATAGCTTGTTAGAAACCGATACCACCTTAGTGTTAAATAATTCTAGGGTTGAAAAATGCCGGTTACTTTTCGATGATGGAAAAATGGAGATCTTTGTTTTAGATAATATGAATCCCCACTGCGTTCAAGCATTGGTAAGACCCGGGAAAAAGTTTAAAAAGGGCAAAAGTGTAAGCTTGGCACCGGGTATTCAAGCCCAAGTGCTCTCTATAACTGAGGATGGGGTGCGGACATTGAAGCTTTCTCATACCCTCGATGATCCTATTTTTAGTCCTTTCAAACGCACCCCTTTGCCACCGTACATTGCGCAGAATGAAGCATTATCTGAGCAGTACCAGACCATATATGCCAAGGATAAGGGCAGTAAGGCGGCGCCAACTGCAGGGCTTCATTTTACTCCTGAATTAATGCAACGGATAACCGATGTAGGTGTGTCTATCGAGGAACTTACCTTACATGTAGGTATGGGTACCTTTGCCCCGGTTAAAACGGAGCGGATTAATGAGCACATCATGCATGAAGAAAGCTATTTTTTATCTGAAGCGGTTGCTAGTCGATTAGCAAAATCGCGGCACGTTACCGCTGTTGGTACTACAAGTGTGCGGGTGTTAGAGTCGGTCGCCTCTTTGAGTTCATCTGCGGAAACTAATTCTTTAAGAAAGTTCAATGCGGGAAGCGGAAGTACAAATATATTCATTACTCCAGGGTATCAGTACAAAGCAGTTGACGCACTTATCACTAATTTTCATCTACCAAAAAGCACTCTTCTTATGTTGGTGGCTGCCTTTGTTGGGCTGGAGGAAATGCATCGTATATATGCTTATGCCATAGCTTCAGAGTATAGATTTTACTCATTTGGCGATGCTATGTTATTGAGATAGTTCAAAAAAGTAGGCTCAGTAAAAGCTTCTAAAGGATACATGATAATGTTAGACGTAATTTTTCCGATAAAAAGTTAAGAAAGACCGAAAAAACACCAGCGAAAATTATTATCTTTAATTCTAGTATTAAATAACCAGATATAGAATTGTTGTAAACCACTTGGTTTTACGAAATAACTGTCCATCAGAATTACATACATGTCAAACGTAGTAACGATTAAGCGGGGCGTTAATATTGGTTTATTGGGAGAAACTAATCCCGAATATGCCGCCCCTCATTCCATCTCCTCTGCAGCTATTAAACCCCCTGATTTTCAGGGCGTTCGCTTCAAGTTGTCAGTAAAGGAAGGAGATGAGGTAAAAGCAGGTACCCCACTACTGTTTAATAAGGATTTGGAGGCAATGAAATTTTGTTCTCCCGTAAGTGGTGAAGTGGTGGCTGTTGTTCGGGGAGCCCAAAGAAGAATTTTGGAAGTACAAGTGTTGGCGGATAAAAAAACCAAATATGAAAAGTTTGGTGCCGCAGAACCGCACGAAATAGCGCGAGAAGCTATTATTGAAAAAATGCTTTCAAGTGGTGTTTGGCCTATGCTTAAGCAACGGCCTTATAATGTTGTTGCAAACCCAGAAATTACTCCAAAGGCTATCTTTATCTCTGGTTTTGACACGGCTCCATTGGCGCCTGATTTAGGCATGATATTAGAAGGTCAAGAAAAAGAATTTCAAGCAGGAATTGATGCTTTAGCAAAATTGACCGATGGACCAGTACATTTAGGACTTAGTGAATCTAAGCCATCCGGCAAAACCTTAGCTTCCCTTAGAGGCGTTAAAGTGACTAAGTATAAAGGACCGCACCCAGCCGGTTTAGTGGGTGTACATATTCATCATCTAGACCCAATTGACAAGGGTGAGCATGTATGGACTATTTCTCCTGAGCATGTGGTGGTTGTAGGGCGACTTTTTCTGACAGGAACCTATGATGCTAGAACCATTATTGCACTCTCGGGAAAAGAGCTTAAAGAGCGAAATTATGTTCAAACCGTAATTGGAGCATCTGTAAAAGAACTTTTAGATAACAACCTATCTGATGATGTGCCGGTTAGAATTATTTCAGGTAATGTGTTAACAGGTACAAGGATAGAAGTAGATGGGTACATGGGGTTTTTTGAGCGTCAAATAACAGCTATTCGAGAGGGCGTTGAGCCTGAGTTGTTTGGATGGCTTATTCCCAAACCTAACAAATTCAGTATTTCAAGAGCCCTCCCTTCCTGGTTTATGCGGCAAGTGGGTGAAGTGAAGTATGATTTAGATACAAACAACCACGGGGAACTCCGTGCCTTTGTTGTGAGCGGAGAGTATGAAAGGGTATTCCCATTTGACATATTTCCAGTTCAGCTACTTAAGGCCATCTTGAATGAAGATATAGATGCTATGGAGAAGTTAGGATTGTATGAGGTGGTCGAAGAAGATTTCGCCCTGTGTGAAGTGGTTTGTACTTCTAAAATCAATGTTCAAAATATCGTGCGCAATGGATTAAATCTGTTGCGATCCGAAGTAGGCTAAATTAGTACTAGGTTAATTCAAACGATAAACTATTCAATTTCCAATGAAAGCTTTACACCAATTCATTGACAATAATGTTCACCCACTATTTAAAGAGGGATCAAAATTAGAGAAATATTGGCCGGTCTATGACGGGTTTTACACCTTCTTATTTACGCCTGGTCACACCACGGACGGCAAGGCGCATATACGCGATGGGGTAGATTTAAAACGAACTATGAATACGGTGATCACCGCATTAATTCCCACTCTTCTTTTTGGGATGTGGAATGTCGGGTATCATCATTTCAATGCCATCGGAATAGATGCAACATTTTTCGAGCAGTTTTTATTTGGCGCCATTAAGGTCATTCCTATGGTGGTTGTTTCTTATGCCGTAGGTCTCGGTATAGAATTTTTGTTTTGTGTGATCAAAGGCCATCAGATCGAAGAAGGTTATCTTGTGAGCGGTATGCTAATACCCTTGATAATGCCGGTTGATTTACCACTATGGATGTTAGCGCTCTCGGTTGCCTTTGCGGTTATTATTGGTAAAGAGGTATTTGGTGGTACGGGAATGAATATTTTTAATCCGGCTCTTCTGGCTAGAGCATTCGCCTTTTTTGCTTATCCAACCTACATGTCAGGCGATAAAGTTTGGATCAATACAACCGGAACGGAAGGGATGATGGCGGTGGACGGTTTTTCTGGTGCGACGGCGCTAGGTGAATATGCTACAGCCGGTGTTTCTCAATATAGTGCATTAGATGCCTTTATTGGGATAATTCCTGGCTCTGTTGGTGAAACATCGGTTATAGCCATTATGTTAGGTGCCGGTCTTCTCCTTTTTACGGGTATTGCAAGCTGGAGAATTATGTTAAGCGCAGTTGTAGGTGGGGTGGTAATGGGACTTATTTTCAATGCCGTTGCTCCGTTTGCGCTAAGTGCCGAACAACAGGCATTCATGGCCGTACCTTTCTGGCAACAATTAGTCATGGGTGGATTTGCTTTTGGTGTGGTATACATGGCAACAGACCCCGTTTCTGGCTCACAGACTGACACGGGTAAATACGTCTACGGCTTTTTAATCGGTTTCCTATCAATTATGATTCGTGTCTTTAATCCGGCTTATCCTGAAGGAGTAATGCTAGCAATACTATTCATGAATACAATGGCTCCTCTGGTAGATCATTATGTTATTCAGGCTAATATTAAAAAACGCGAACAAAGACTCGCCCTTAAAACAGCATCGGTATAATTATGGATGTAAATAAAAATTCATACACTTTTTTATTCGCTACAGCTATGGTTGTAGTCGTAGCAGCTTCGTTGTCCTTTGCCGCAACCAATTTAAAGCCGTTCCAGGATACGAACGTAGAACAAGAAAAAATGCAAAGCATTTTGAGTTCTATTCAAATTCCGGTTGAACGATCAGAAGCCCCAGAAGCTTATCAAACGTATATTAAGGAAGCGGTTGTTTTACAAAAGGGTGAAGCCATTAAAGGACAGGATGCATTTGCTATAGATCTGGCTAAAGAGATTAGAAAGTCTGATGATGAACGTTTATCTCCATTATACATTGCTGAAAAAGAAGGCGAAACTTATTATATCATACCTCTCCAAGGTAACGGACTATGGGGTCCTATTTGGGGGTATGTTTCTCTAAAGGAAGATATTAATACCGTCTATGGTGCAACTTTTGATCATAAAGCTGAAACACCTGGGCTCGGTGCTGAAATAAATACACCTGTTTTTGAAGAACAATTCAAGGGCAAACAAATGCTCGATTCAAATCTTTCATTTGTTGGTATTGATGTGCGTAAAGGAGATGCTTCTACAGAATATGAAGTAGACGGTATATCAGGTGGAACTATAACCAGTGATGGTGTAGAGGCCATGATATTAGATTGTGTTAAGGCATATGTTCCCTTTCTTAAAATGCACAGCGGTGTTACAGCAACAGCCTCACTTACACTAGAATAGTGTTTGTAGTAACATTTTTAAAAACGACCAAATTATCTGATCTAAACAGCCAAAACTTTAATTAACCAAACATGGCCGACGTATTAGAAAAAAAAGAGGAAGCAAAAGAATTGCTGATTGACAAGCAACCTAAAGAACCTCTTTTCAGCAAAAAGAATCGAAAATTATTAAATGACCCCCTGAACGACAATAATCCTATTACCGTACAAGTACTAGGGATTTGTTCGGCCTTAGCCATTACGGTTAAATTATATCCAGCATTGGTTCTGTCGATTTCCGTTGTTTTTGTTATGGCTGCAGGTAACGTAATAGTATCACTTTTCCGAAACTACATTCCTAACCGAATTCGAATCATCGTTCAGTTAGTGGTTGTAGCTTCTTTAGTAGCATTGGTTGATCAAGTACTAAAAGCATTTGTATACGATGTTTCAAAGGAGCTTTCCGTATTTGTGGGGCTTATTATTACGAACTGTATCATTATGGGTCGCCTAGAGGCTTTTGCTTTAGGTAATACCGTTTGGAAATCTTTCTTAGATGGAATTGGAAATGCCTTTGGATATGCTTGGATTTTGTTAGCGGTTGCATTTTTCCGAGAACTCTTGGGTTCAGGTACACTGTTCGGTTTTCAGGTAATACCTGATGCATGGTATTTAGCCAATGGTGGATTTTACAGCAATAATGGATTTATGCTTCTTCCACCCATGGCTCTTATAACAGTGGGTATCATTATATGGGTACAACGTGCGCGTAACACTAAATTGATCGAGGAGTAATCATCATGCAAGAACTCGTTAATTTATTTGTCAAAGCAATATTTGTTGACAATATGATTTTTGCCTATTTCTTAGGCATGTGTTCCTATTTAGCGGTATCTAAAAAAGTATCTACTGCTGTTGGCTTAGGAATAGCTGTCATATTTGTTCTAACGATTACCGTACCGGTCAATTTCTTATTAGAAAACTACATACTTCGTGAAGGCGCTTTATCTTGGTTAAGCCCAGCCTTTGCCGAGGTAGATCTAAGCTTCTTATCCTTTATCTTATTTATTGCTGTCATTGCATCAATGGTTCAGTTAGTAGAGATGACGGTGGAGAAATTTTCACCGGGATTGTACAACGCGCTAGGTATTTTCTTGCCACTTATTGCCGTGAATTGCGCCATTCTTGGTGGATCACTATTTATGCAAGAAAGAAATTTTGTTGGTATAACAGAGGCTACTGTTTTTGGATTCGGTAGTGGTATTGGTTGGTTTCTAGCTATTGTTGCTATTGCTGCCATTCGAGAAAAAATCCAATATTCAAACGTGCCTGCCCCTCTAAAAGGTTTGGGAATCACATTTATTGTGACCGGACTTATGGGGATTGCATTTATGTCCTTCATGGGTATTAAGTTATAATTTAAAACGTATTCATACGATATTATCATGGCATTAGCAGCAACTACTTTAATTGTATTTACCAGTGTAATAGTATTTTTTGTTGTAATACTGTTACTGGTTTCAATCTTATTAGGGGCAAAAACAGTATTGACTCCATCAGGCCCTGTTAAAATTACTATAAACGGAGAAAAAGAAATTGAGGTAGCTTCAGGTAGTACCTTACTTAGCACATTAGGTGACAACAAAATATTCTTACCATCTGCTTGTGGTGGTGGTGGAACATGTGTACAGTGCAAGTGTCAAGTACTTGAAGGGGGGGGAGAAATCTTACCAACAGAGACGCCGCACTTTACTCGCGCCGAACAAGCAGACAAATGGCGCTTAGGATGTCAGGTTAAGGTAAAAGAAGATATGGATATCCAAATTCCTGAGGAAGTCTTTGGCATTAAGAAGTGGGAGGCTAAAGTTGTATCTAATTACAATGTGGCTTCCTTTATTAAGGAATTTATTGTTGAGATTCCTGAAGACATGGATTACAAGGCGGGTGGATATATACAGATAGAAATACCACCATGCGAGGTAGACTATAAGAGTATAGATATTACAGCCCATCCTGAAGAACATGATAGTCCTGATAAATTCCAGTTGGAATGGGATAAATTCGGTCTATGGGATCTTAAAATGAAAAACGATGAGACGGTTGAACGAGCATACTCTATGGCTAGTTATCCAGCAGAAGGTCGTAAAATCATGCTTAATGTTCGAATAGCAACGCCACCATGGGATCGTGCTAAAAACGGTTGGATGGACGTTAATCCAGGTATTGCATCATCGTATATCTTTGATAAGAAGCCTGGGGATACCGTAACTATATCTGGTCCTTATGGTGAATTCTTTATTAAAGATAAGACCGAATCGGAAATGTTGTATGTGGGTGGAGGGGCTGGAATGGCTCCAATGCGTTCTCATTTATACCACTTATTCAAAACTCTAGAAACTGGGCGTAAAGTTTCTTATTGGTATGGTGGACGTTCAAGAAGAGAGTTATTCTATTTGGATCATTTTAAACAACTCGAAGATAAGTTTGATAACTTTAAGTTCTACGTGGTGTTATCTGAACCATTAGAAGAAGATAACTGGGTTGAAAAGAAAGACATTAATGATGACAAGGGCGACGGGTTCCTAGGCTTTGTACATCAAGCTGTGATTGACCAGTATCTATCAAAACATCCAGAACCTGAGGAAATAGAATTTTATTTCTGTGGACCACCGTTAATGAACCAGGCCGTTCAAAAAATGTGTGACGATTGGGGTGTACCCGAAGAAAATGTCGCATTTGATGACTTCGGGGGATAATGTCAACACTTATGCATAGATTTATGCGTATTAACGCAGCAAATAGAAAGGGCCTTGGTCGTTTCTATTTTGTTTATGGGCTATTTACTTATTTACTCCTTAGCGCTAGTTGTAACCCTTCCATGGATTATACTAGCTTAGAAGGACCGGCCCAGGGATCTACGTATAGCATTCATTTTGAAGACTCTCATTTGATCAATGGCACTGAGTTGTCTTCCGAGATAGATCAACTATTATCGAGTATAGATCAATCTATGAGCACCTATGTGCCGGGCTCGATCATATCAGAGTTAAATAACGCCGATGGTGACTGGGTTCAGGTTGACGATTTATTCATGAAGGTATTATTACAGGCAAGGGAGGTAGCGACCAATACAGAAGGGGCTTTTGATCCGACCATTGGTGCTGTTGTTCAATTTTGGGGATTTGGCTTCGATGAAATCCGAGGGGATCTTAGTGAAAAAAACATAGAACAAGCACTATCTCGCACAGGTTATGAGCAAGTTAATGTGGATAGATTCGAAAATAAAGTTCGTATTCCCAATGGCTTTTCAATCGATTTTAATGCCATCGCTCAAGGTTTTACGGTAGATACTTTGGCATTATTGTTAGAATCAAAAGGCATTCAAGACTATATGGTAGAATTGGGTGGTGAAGTAAGGACTCGTGGTCTTAATGATCTAGGAGAAGTATGGAAAATTGGTATTGATCGGCCCAATGACGGAACTACATCAAACAGAGAGTTGCAAGCCATTATCTCTTTGGATAATCAATCACTAGCCACTTCTGGTAATTACCGTAAATACTGGATTGATCAACAAACCGGTGTTAAATACGCTCACACTATAGATCCCAACACAGGTAGGCCGGCCATGAATCAATTACTAAGTGCGAGTATCCTACATCCACAGGCAACACTGGCTGATGCGTACGCCACCGCTTGCATGGTTTGGGGGCATGTACGCTGTATTGAATTCCTAGAGAGCGAAGATGATTTTACTGGTGTACTAATCTACACCGACGAGGAAGGTAATTGGATAAGCTATTATAGTCCTGATTTGGACATTTCCTTTGTCCCAACTAATTAAGCTATAAGAATGTTTCTAGTGTTGAGTAAGCTTAGACAAAAGGACTAAACTCAGTCTCTTTTTTTTGCGTCGACAGTTTGTTGTCTTCATTTTTACACTTCTGATCGGGTAGCGCTCCACACAAACTACAAGCCTCTCCTTCTTCATTTAGAAATGGACTATTGCTTGCACAGGTGCCAGCAAATTCACCATCTTTTTTTGCCCAAATTTTTATAGCTATTCCAGCAAAACCAATACCTAGAAATGCGATAGCAAGAAAAAGAGTGGCCAAAAATACGTCCATGATCTTATTTGTTTATTGAAAAAATAACGGGCTTAGCTACAATGTAAAATCGGACTATTTATGATAAATGACAATAAAAGCTGATTAACAATGAAAGGAACTTATAGTAAAATAAGTGTTTCTCAATGAACATTTCCCTATATTTGGCGTTCGTAAAATTTGTATGCGCCCGTAGCTCAACTGGATAGAGTACCAGGTTTCGGCCCTGGGGGTTGGGGGTTCGAACCCTCCCGGGCGTACAA
>JAYPBC010000022.1:0-33857 GCA_038124025.1 Balneola sp.
ATGCAGTGATTCAAATAGAAAATCTAACTCGTACCTATCAGATGGGAGAAACCGAAGTACATGCACTTGCCGGAGTAAGTTTACAGGTTCAGCGTAATGAATATATAGCCATTATGGGGCCTTCAGGATCAGGAAAATCTACCCTCATGAACATGATTGGCTGCCTAGATACCCCTAGTTCTGGTGAATATATATTGAATGGTAATCGGGTTAGCCAAATGCATGATTCCGATTTAGCTGAAGTTAGAAACCGTGAGATCGGCTTTGTATTTCAAACCTTTAACTTACTTCCCAGAACTTCGTGTTTAGCCAATGTAGAACTTCCATTGATATACGCAGGTATAAAAGCATTTGATCGCAAGGAAAGAGCTCTAGAGGTATTAGACAAGGTAGGCTTAGGTGATAGAGTAGATCATAAACCTAATGAACTCTCTGGAGGTCAGCGTCAGCGTGTTGCAATAGCAAGAGCCCTTGTAAATTCCCCCTCAATTCTACTTGCGGATGAGCCAACTGGAAATCTTGACACAAAGACGGGTGATGAAATCATGTTGCTCTTTGAAGAGTTATATAGAGCTGGAAACACCATTATATTGGTAACCCATGAAAACGAAATTGCCGAGTACTCTCGTCGCATAATCCGTTTACGTGATGGATTAGTTGAGCAAGATGAACCGGTCGATAATCCTGTTTTAGAACAAGAAACAGTAGCTTAGTCTAGTTTCTTAGTCCTATGCCAATACCCCCGTTAAAAGTGGTATACTCGGCGGTGGTTACCTCTGCGAAAATTCTAAATATGGCAAGTTTGATTTGGGCACCTGCCATCACATGAATTCCTCCGTTATAGCTCTGTGAATAGGAAACAGGATCGCTTAATGTTGTTTGTGCGATACCAGAACCGATTACATAATCACCAAGCATATTTAATTCAAAAGTACCTGTCTGATAGCCCACTCCGGCATAAGCCGATAAAAAGGGGAGTGTTTTACCTATTAGGAGGTTGGCTACCATGGCTTCTGTAGCACTTTCCACTCTTTGATCTTGTGCTCCCTGATTAAATTCAAGATCAACCGCCATATTAAATTGAGTATAAGCAGCCATGATCGTTAAATCGATAGGGAGTAACTTACCACCCGGAATCCATTGATTCAACTCATGCTTAATACCCACACCTACTAAATCTACATTTCCATAATCAAGTATTTCGGTCTCTGGAACATAACGTACGGTAACATCAGTACCTAAAAACAGCCCGAGATTGGCCTGAACCATGGGTGTTGGGACATAGGGAAAATTTGTGCCTGCAGGTAGTGTAAGAGTAGAATTGTCAGGTAGCGTCAGTATTTGACCACTTGTGTTATCTCCGGCAATAGTGCTAGAAGTACCTGAGCTAACACTAATTCCTTCAAGTCCTATAGAGCCAGCATCAAATGACTGTTCAAGGGTAGGAACGGTGGCAACAGATGCGCGTAACTGCAGACTAAATCCGAGTGATTTTGTGGGTTTTGCTTTGGTAGTCCATCCCGAATTCAACCCAGAAATAATTCCATTTGGTAAAGGGCTTAAGTACGCTTTTGTTAAGGCATCTACATTATCACCACCTGCGTCGAGAAATTGCTCAATTTCTTTTAATTGTCCATGGGTGTCTTCAACAGGAACTAGGAATGAGGTTACTAAAATTAAGCTAAATAGAATTTTTTTCATCGGTATATATTCAATAGTTAAACGTGACTTGATTCTCCTGCCTGCAGATTGACAGATCCATTACAATTTGCAAGTTTATGGTTGTTGGACCTCTATCAATAGGTATTTGACCGTGAATCAATGGCCAAAAGAATAAACACTGAGAAATATAGGCAAAGAAATAAATGAATAGAAATTTTGTCTATTATATAACTTCTAATCTTTAGAGGAGTCAATCATATTCATGTACGATAAATAACGTGATGGGGCAATTAGTCCTTGGTCCACTGCTTCTAATACTCCACAGGAGGGTTCATGTATATGTGTGCATGTATTAAATTTACATGTTTCTCTGGCAGATAGCATTTCGGGAAAGTACAACGATATCTCCCAATCCTCAATGTTATATAATCCAAATTCCCTAATTCCTGGAGTATCTGCTAAATAACCACCAAAGGGTAAGGGTACTAACTTTGCAAAGGTGGTTGTGTGTTTACCTTTATTTGAATAACTAGAGATTTCAGCTGTTTTTTCGTCCAACCGCACATCCATTGCATTCAGAAGGCTTGTTTTTCCAACGCCTGAAGGTCCAATAAACACACTCGTTTTGTCTTTGAGTTTTGCTTTTATCTCATCAATACTAGTTGGAGTATTTATACTACCGTGTAGCACATGATATCCTAAATCCTCATATAAGGTCGAAATGTGGGCCAATTCTTTTAAATCGGCGTCATTAGCCAAGTCTAGTTTGTTAAAAAACAAGACAGGAGTAACTTGATATGCTTCACAGCTAACTAAAAAGCGATCTATAAAACCGGTTTTATAAGTTGGTTGCCTTATTGAACATACTAATATGGCATAATCAATGTTAGAAACCAGTATTTGTTGTCCTCGCCGGCCATGTGTAGCCTTTCGAGTTAGGTAGTTTTTGCGATTAAGTATATCCGTAATTTGAGCTGTATTATCCTCATTTAAAGAAAAATGAACAAAATCACCCACCGCGATTGGATTCGTTTGGCCTGAATGAGTTTGACGAAATTTACCAGGTAATCTTGCTGCGTGTATAGCGCCATTATTGTCTTGAATATTATACCAGCTCCCTGTCGACTGAATTACTCGAGCAACCTGAGAACCATGATCTTCGGTAGAAGGGTTTAATGGCATGCGCAAGTTATTTGCTGATGTTTAGGATTCATTTTTTGAAGCCTTAGGGCGTTTAAAAAAATCATGAGGATTATTTATAGCCTTTTTTTCCAGTAATTTTGGTAGTACTTGATCCATCTGTGTAACATAAGAAATAGTTAAGTCACCTATCACATCCTGTTCAATCTCAGCTACATCCTTTTCATTTTTACTTGGTAGAACGACTTCTTTGATACTAGCACGTTTTGCAGCCAAAACTTTTTCTTTAATTCCACCAACCGCAAGAACCAATCCTCTTAAGGTTATTTCTCCAGTTAAGGCAATATCACCTTTAACCTTTCGCTGGGTGAATATAGATGCTAAGGCACTCATAATGGAGACTCCTGCTGACGGGCCATCTTTTGGTGTAGCACCTGCAGGGACATGCAAGTGAATATCCCATTGAGTGAAGGCATTTTCTGGAATATCTAGTTTTTTGGAATGAGCCTTAAGATAGGAGAGAGCCAACTGTGCAGATTCTTTCATAACATCACCCAGTTGGCCTGTTATGTGTAATTTACCACTTCCTGGACTCACGCTAGCTTCAATAAATAATATGTCACCACCGAATGGTGTCCAAGCTAAGCCTGTAGCCACTCCTGGGACTTGTGTTCGCTCGGCAGAGTCTTTTTGAAACTTGGGTTTACCTAGTAAGTCCTCAATATCTTTTTCATTTACTGCTGCCTCATCAATTTCATTTAGAGCCACTTTGGCTGCAATACCTCTGCAAACAGAGGCAATTTCACGATCTAAATTTCGAACTCCAGATTCTCGAGTATATTGTTCTATTACCTTTGCTAAACCAGCATCATCTAAGACCAACTGATCAGTCTTAAGCCCATTTTCTGAGATCTGCTTAGGGAGAAGATATTTCTTCGCAATTTGAGTCTTTTCTTCTTGAGTGTACCCACTAATTGGGATGATCTCCATACGATCTCTTAGTGGAGCGGGAATAGTATCAAGGCTGTTTGCAGTCGCAATGAATAGTACCTTAGATAAGTCATATTCAAGTTCTAAATAATTGTCACTAAAGGTATTATTTTGTTCTGGGTCTAAAACCTCTAAGAGTGCAGAGGTAGGATCTCCACGATAATCAGCACCAACCTTATCGATTTCATCCAGCATGATGACAGGATTTCCTTTGCCTGCTTTTTTCATAGACCGTAGAATTCTTCCGGGTAAAGCACCAATATAGGTTCTGCGATGACCCCGAATTTCGGCTTCATCTCGGATTCCGCCCAAGCTAAAGCGTTCGAATTTTCGGTCTAATGATCGTGCAATAGACTTACCTAGAGAAGTCTTACCCACACCTGGAGGGCCATAAAAGCACAGTATTGGGGCCTTCATATCGTTCTTTAGTTTGAGCACCGCCAAATATTCGATGATGCGCTTCTTTACTTTTTCAAGTCCATAATGGTCATCGTCAAGTATGGATTTGGCATAAGCTAAATCTAGTTTGTCTTCGGAATAATCGTTCCAGGGTAAGTCCAAAATCCATTCAACATAGGAATGAATGATACCATAGTTGGGTGAGGCATTCGGAGTCATTTCAAGTCGCTGTAACTCTTTTTCAGTCACCTCCCGAACATCATCGGGTAAGTCTTTTTCGTCAAGTTTGTTTTTTAGCTTTTGAATATCCTGTTGTTCGGCATCTTCCCCAAGTTCTTCTTGGATTGCTTTCATTTGTTGCCGTAAAAAGAACTCTCTTTGCTGATCATCAATGTCAGACTTTACTTTACTTCTTATTCGTTCGCTGACATCTAGTACTTGAAGTTCTTGTTCTAGAAAACCCATTATATCGCGTAGATTCTCCGAAAATTTTTGTTGTTCAAGTAGGCGCTGCTTTTCCGTTAAATCAACATTTAAGTTTGATGCTATAAAGTTGAGTAGGAAAATAGGGCTATTTATGTTGTTGACAGCCACGGCAGCCTCAGATGGAATATTTGGAGACTTGTTTATGATATTCGCAGCTGTTTCTTTGATGTTCCGCACCGAAGCATCTAGTTCGACTCCCTCAATATCCATTTGTTTTGGATAAGAAAAGGTCGTTGCCTTAAAATAGGGCTGTTCCTCAGTGAACTCATCTATTTGAAAGAGTGATTTACCTTGTATCACTATACTTCGAGTACCATCTGGCATTTTGATGAGCTTTAAAATCTGAGCTACCGTACCCACACGGTGTAAATCATCATACCCTGGCTCCTCAATATTTATGTCCTTTTGAGTCACTACCCCAATAATCTTGTCTGCAGCATAAGCATCTTTCACAAGTCGTAGAGATCGATCTCTTCCCACAGTAATGGGAACAACTACTCCTGGGAATAAAACAGTATTTTTGAGTGAAAGTATAGGCAGAGATTCTGGGACCTCAGATTCGGTAAGTGCTCGCTCTTCTTCTTCGGACATGAGAGGTATAGCCTGCTCAAAATCTTCCATCTGCTCGTCAGTATCGTCAAAAAAATTAATCAAAATAATTACTTGTGTGATTTATAAACATCTTGTTTTAGTTTTTCAAAGCAATAAATAAGCCAGATTATGACTCGAGAACAAATGGGCAGAATTTTTTTTGGCTGTCAGTAATTGACCATAAATTCTAGCAGTGATTGTCAAATTGTCATTTAAATAGATTTGCTGGGCTAAAGGCGAATATTGAACCCGCCAAAACCCACTGAACTTGGCATTATATTCCCATTATCAGTTACTAGGGGCCAGCGACCACTTAATTCTACTTCTAGCATTGATCCTGCTAAACGTAGGCCAATGGAAATATCATCTCCCCAAATAGTAGAATTGGTATATCCACTAGAAACAATTATTCCTTTGATCGGTTGTATACTAGCACCAGCGCTGTAGGTCCAACCTGGTACACTAAAAAATGTAGTAAACAAAGCGTATTGAAGATCTGCTTGAACCGACCATCTATTCCAAAGTAAGTGTACGCCTACTTGTGCTTTGGTAGGTAATAGTACAGTATTTTTCATGCGGCTTAAGGGAGTGTTTTTAAGTTGTTCTAGTTGTCCGTTAGTTTCTAAAAAGTAGAAATACTGTTCTGGACTTCCTTCATACATCGGTAAGTTTTTTTCCACCGCCTGGTCCAACTGAGTTGGCTCATCTACCGTTGACGAACCTTCGAATACTAAGTTAACTCCTTCATTATACTCAATGTATCCTATATCATTTATGGAAAAAGCAATATGTAAAGCTCTGGCTACTTTAGGGCTTGACTTAGAAACTAAGCTTAATTCATTAGCTAGATTTCGAGTGTATCGAAGGCCTACATCCATGGCAAAACCCAATCCTTCTTTAAAGTCTTTAATTGAAGCTGGATAAAGATGATTCATTTTGGGTTGAGACAGGGTAGAAGGTATACCTGAGGTATGTAAACTGTTTAAGTAGTCAGAATAGAGTCCGGCGGATTCAATCATGAGGGCTTGAAATAATTCATTACTCTCTTGATAGTACGTTGACTCAGAACGACTCATTGAATGAGACCCAGCCATAATAACTCTTGGACTAAATCCCAGACTAAATTGATCTGATACTGGAGTAAAGTCGCTGAAAATATCCAGACGTTCACTGTAATTAATACCGACTGCAAGATAGCTTATTTCATCTTGTGCTAACCACTGTGTTCTTTTTGGACCCGCTGGACTCAGGTAGTATTCATCATCGTACCAACCACGGCTAACTTGAAAGGATTGTTTAAACACATATTCTGCATATAGACCGACAGAAATTTGTTCATTCTGATATCCTAGCGATAGTAGTTCCTGCGTAATAGACGAACGAAAATGAGAAGGTTCAGTTTTACTGGTTATCAGGCGATTAAGTTCGCTTTGGTTTTGTCTGAGTGAATTTGGCGCCGGCAAGCTTACGGGCTCATAGGGTTCATAAATCATTAACCAATTGGCTATGTCTGATTTTCCGGTAGTGTTAGTGGATAAATTGGGATGAACCATCGAAAGTAATCCTGATTGTAGCGTCCATTTTTTTTCGGAGTTGAATTGAATATTCGCTGGATTCACTCGCAGTCCATGAACTCCAGAGAGATAACTAACACCAGAACCACCCATACTGGGTAAAATTGTGGGGGCACTACCATAAATTTCCACCGTGCGTACACTTGATTGTTGAGCTTGAAGAGACGAAGGATGTCGGTAAAATGATAATCCAGCTATAACTATTATAACGGTTACCCTAAGACGCCTAATTACTGGGTTAGGGCCAATTAGTATGTTCAGTCCTCTGTACATGGTTGGCGCTTCGCACTTATAGTTCCAAGCAACTAATCGTCGATAATAGATAGAGGAGCTGCTTGAAGCATTAGTTTTTTCTGACCTCGATTTTTGAAAAATACAACAACTTTTGTCTGGGTTCCACTGCCACTGCGACTCATAATTTTTCCAGTCCCAAATTTGTCATGAACCACCACAGCTCCAACAACAAAAGGATCATTTCCTTCATTAAGATCATAGTCAATCCTGCCTAAAGAAGAATAGCTCTTATAAGAAGGACTTTTACCACTCGAGTCATATTCAATGGTGGTTCCAAGATTACTTTTTCGTTTCTGAGCAGAATCCGCATACTCAATGGGACTTGTTACTCTTTCTGTGATGTTGTTATCATTAGAAGCATTAGAACCGCTGGTAGACATAAAACGGTCACTTCGTTGACGAAGGGTAGCACCTGTTTCGGTGCGAACCACCGATGGGTCTACTTCATCCAGAAATCGGGATCGCATTTGTCGCTGCTCTTCCCCGTATTTGAAGCGACTGCTACAATGACTAAAATAGAGTCGTTCTTGGGCTCGGGTTATTGCCACGTAAAACAGTCGACGCTCTTCCTCTATGTCTTCGTCAAAACCCTCTTTGGCACCAACGGGAAACAAGTTTTCTTCAAGCCCCACTACAAAAACGACAGGAAATTCTAAGCCCTTAGAACCATGAACGGTCATTAAGGTGACTGCTGGTTTGTTCTCGTCGAATTTATCTCCGTCAGTGACTAGGCTAATTTCCTGTAAAAAGGCACTTAATGAGGTTTTATTGTCTTGTTTCTCGTAATAACTTATTGCATTGATGAATTCTAGTATATTTTCTCGCCGCATTAAACTCTCATGAGATTGCTCTTCGACCAACATTTTCATGTATCCTGATTTATCTAATAAATCGCGGGTGAGTTCATGAAGCTTCACTTGTTTTGATTCGAGGGCCTTCCGGAATTCGTTCATCATATTCACAAATTCTCTAATTCGAACTTTTGCAGGGCGATATACTTGTGTCTGTTCTACATTTTCTAACAATTCCCATACCCTAAGCCCCTGATCTCGAGCAGTTTTACGAACATCATTGATAGATTTTTGCCCAATACCTCTTGAGGGTTCGTTGATAATGCGAATTAGATTGGTTTCATCAAATGGATTCACTAAGAGTTTTAGGTATGCAAGTACATCCTTGATTTCTTTTCGCTGATAAAAGGATAGGCCCCCAATAAGTTGATAATCGATCTTATGGCGTCTAAAAGCCTCTTCAAAAACCCTAGATTGGTAGTTAGTCCGGTATAGTACGGCGAATTGGTTGTAGTTAAATGAGTTTTGTTGCCGAAGTTTTAAGATATACTGAGCAATTCGGTTGGCCTCATCTCGCTCATCAAAATTTTCAAGAACAGTAATGGGTTCACCAAAATCCTTCTTTGTCCAAAGTGTTTTATCTAGCTGTTTTTCGTTTTTCTTAATTATTGAGTCTGCACAGGACAAGATAGATTTAGTAGAGCGGTAATTTTGCTCTAAGGGAACTTGATGAGCATTGGTATAATCTTGCTTAAAGTTTAGAATATTAGAAATATCAGCCCCACGAAAAGAGTAGATACTTTGGGCGTCATCACCAACTACGCAAAGGTTGTGATGTTTATCAGCTAACATTTTGGTTACCTTGTACTGGGCATGATTGGTATCTTGATACTCGTCTATGAGAATATATCGAAATCGTTTTTGATACTTTTCCAACAGCTCTGAATCGCTTTCAAAGAGTTCTATGGGCAGCACCAACAAGTCATCAAAATCCATAGCATTACTCTCTTTCAGTCTTTTCTTATAGATCGTATATACTTTTGAAGTGATATCATCCAGTGTCGATCCTATAAATTTTTTTGCATAAATCTCGGAATCAATTAATTGATTTTTAGCATCACTAATTTTGTATTGTATGGTCCTTGGCTTTATTTGTTTGGGGTCATAATTGAGTTCTTGAAGAATCTGCTTTATGACGGTCTGGGCGTCAGAAGTGTCGTAAATTGTAAAATCTTGACCAAAACCCAGTTTTTTTGCTTCTACCCGAAGTATCCTTGAAAAAACCGAGTGAAAAGTACCCATCCATAAACTATGAGCTGGGTCCCCAATAAGCTGAACAATCCGATCCTTCATCTCCCGTGCGGCTTTATTGGTAAATGTCAAAGCCAGTATCTCCTGTGGAGCAGCTTTAAATTGCTGAAGCAAATAGGCGATTCTATAGGTTAACACCCTTGTTTTTCCTGAGCCAGCCCCGGCAACAATAAGGAGAGGTCCGTCAGTATGAGTGACCGCCTCGAGTTGTTGGGGATTTAAACCCTCCAAAAAAGTGGGTCGATTCGATTGAGATGAAGAGGAGAGGGTGAAGCTCTTCATTTCTTAGGCGTTCCATTGGTTAAGCTGTTGAGTTAAGCTTTGCAGCTTTTGAAGGGTATCTGATTCTTTTTTTCGTTCGTTATCCACAACTTGTTTTGGGGCATTATCTACAAATTTAGCATTGGCTAGCTTGGCTTGAATACCTTTTAAAAAACCTTCCAATCGGGCTATTTCGTCTGAAATTTTTTCTTTTTCTTTTTCTAAATCAATCAGACCTTCCAAGTTTACGTATAACTCATCTGTACCTACAAGTACACTAGTGGAATGGGTTGGTTTTTGTATTTTGGATGAAATGCCAGATAACTTCACTCTTTCTAGCCTCTCTATAATCCAAAAATGGGCACTAAGCTGGTCAGCTTGCTTGTTATCTACGGTTTTGATGCCAATATGTAAAACTTTCTTCTGTGAGATATTCATCTCGGCTCGGACATTTCTTAGAGAAGAAATTAAGCTTTTGTATTGTTCAAATAGGTCAGCAGATAAATCATGACCTGTAGATGCGACAGTATTCGGCCATGAACATATACAAAGGGCTTGCTGTGGATTACGCTTTTGTATGTACTGCCAAATTTCTTCACTGATGAACGGCATGAAAGGGTGAAGCAGCTTTATTAGCTGTTCAAAGATACCGAGGGCGAGTTCTACTCGATGTTTATCAGGTAATTCTCCTGCTACAGATGATTTATTTAGTTCTATATACCAATCACAAAAGTCGTCCCACAGCAATGCGTACACCTTTTTAAGAGCGTCATTAATGCGATATTGTTTGAAATCTGCTTCGATGCCTTTGATAGTTTCATTAAGGCGATGCATCATCCACGTATCGACTAAGTTGGTTGGATCAAAATCCAAATGAGGCACATATTCCTGAGTCTCATCCATCTGAAGGGTTAGAAAGCGAAAAGCATTCCATATTTTATTTGAAAACTTACGCCCTTGCGCACATAAAGCATCATCAAATGGAAGATCATTACCCGCTGGTGTAGCAAACAGCATACCCATTCGTACCCCATCTGCACCAAATTTTGCTATTAAATCAAGTGGATCGGGGGAATTACCCAAGCTCTTACTCATTTTTTGCCCCTTTTTATCTCGAACAATACCGGTAAAATATACATTCTCAAATGGTGGAGCATCTCTGTACTCATAACCGGCAATAATCATTCTTGCAACCCAAAAAAACATGATTTCAGGAGCGGTTACCAAATCTTGGGTTGGATAGTAGTAATCCACCTCTCTTTTGTCATAGAAGCCTTCAAACACCGAAATTGGCCATAGCCAAGATGAAAACCAGGTGTCAAGGACATCCTCATCCTGAGTGAGATCTTCTAGGCGCAATTCCATGTTGCTGCTCTTTTCTTGGGCTAAGCCTAATGCCTCTTCTGCTGATTTTGCAACTACGAAATCATGTTCCCCTTCGCCATAATAGTAAGCCGGTATCTGATGGCCCCACCAAAGTTGTCTGGAAATACACCAATCCTTTATGTTTTCCATCCAATGACGGTAGGTATTTTTGAATTTTGCAGGGTGAAATGAAATGGTATCATCCATTACCCTATCCAAAGCTGGTTTAGACAATTCTTTCATGGATACCCACCATTGAAGAGAGAGGCGAGGCTCAATGACTACATCTGTTCGCTCCGAAAATCCGACCTTATTAGTGTACTGCTCTGTATTTTCAAGTAAGCCCAATTCATCCAAATCTTTTACGATTTGTTTTCGTGCTTCAAACCGATCCATCCCTTCATAGTTGCCAGCTAATTCATTTAGACTGCCATTCGGGTTGATGATGTCAATGGTGTCTAAACCATATTTTTTGCCTAACTCATAATCATTGATATCGTGAGCTGGAGTGACTTTTAAACAACCCGTCCCAAATTCTGGATCGACATAATCATCAGCTATAATGGAAACGGCTCTGTTGACAATGGGAACTTGTACCTTGGCGCCCTGCAAATGCTTAAAACGAGTGTCCTCTGGATGAACGCAAACGGCTGAATCACCCAGTAAGGTTTCAGGGCGTGTTGTGGCTATGAGCACATAGTCCTGCGTGGGCTGTTCTTGTTCATCTAGTATTATGTAGCGAATGTAATACAGCTGCGACTGAACTTCTTTATAGATAACCTCTTCATCACTAAGAGCTGTACGTGCCGAAGGATCCCAATTTATCATTCTAACATCACGATAAATTTTCCCTTTATTGTATAGATCGATGAATACATCGATCACACTCTCAGAATAGGTAGGGTCCATTGTGAAGTGCGTACGATCCCAGTCACAACTAGCACCTAACTTCTTTAATTGGTCTAATATAATGCCGCCATGCTTATGGGTCCATTCCCAAGCGTGTTCCATGAAGGCGTCTCTGCTTAAGTCACTTTTTTTAATTCCTTCTTCTCTAAGCTTGCGGACTACCTTGGCTTCCGTTGCTATGGATGCATGATCGGTACCAGGTACCCAGCATGCGTTGTAGCCATCCATACGTGCCTTTCTAACTAAAACATCTTGTATAGTATTGTTCAACATATGCCCCATGTGTAGCACGCCCGTCACATTGGGGGGAGGGATTACAACCGTGAATGGTTTTTTTGATGAATCTACTTCAGAATGAAAATAGCGGTGCTTCTCCCAATACTGGTACCACTTATCTTCAACCTGTTCATGTTGGTATTGAGCAGGAATTACGGTATCTGACACAACAATAAGCTTATTTGGTTCGAATTAAAAGCACTCCAAAGTGTCCATCAGAGTCATGTTTGTGAGGAAAGGTTTGATAGCCAAGCCCATCCTCAGTGAGTACTTCCTCGGGCACAAAGTCTTCCAGAGGTTGGAGCTCAAAGGTTGGATAGTTTTTTAAAAACTGCTGGATTTGCCCCATGTTTTCTTCAGGCTCTATACTGCAAGTAGAGTAAACTAAACGCCCGCCTCTCTTAACCATGTTAGCGGCTTCTTCGAGTAACTGCGCTTGAAGTTCGACCGCATTAGTAAGTCCTTCCTCATCTCGACGCCATCGAAGATCGGCTCTTTTACTTAGTACACCTGTTCCAGTGCATGGAGCATCTAGTAGAACCGCATCTGCCAGGGGAAGTGATAATTCTAATATATCACCGCGTCGAATTTTAATATTTTCTGCTCCAAAATTTAGGGCACTTTCTGCTAATTTTTCCAATCGTTCACCAGAAATATCAACGGCAAGTATGTCGCTTTCACCCTCAGTTAGATCAGAAATCATAATAGATTTCGTTCCAGGCGCGGCACATAAGTCATATATTTTTTCATTGGGTTGAGGGTCTAGGATGAATGGTGCAAAACCTGCTGCTATATCCTGTACTTGGCATATCCCTTTTTTTAATAAGCCTTTTTCAATGAATGGTTGAACGGAGTCTACTTTATAAAAATTTGGCAACCAGTCGCTAGCCTCGAATTCTATACCTAATTTTTTCATTCTGAGCTCAAAATTGGTAAGAGTGGTACGCATCGTATTTGCCCGAACGTAATAGCTTGGCCGGGTATTATTAGCTTGCATTAATTGGAATGCTTCTCGCTCTCCAAACCGGCTACTCCATCTTGAAACAAGCCACTCAGGATGAGAGAATGTAGTGGCTACTAGTTTTGTTCTGTCTTTAAACTGAGGTTTTGGAAGCTGTTCTATGTCTCGCTGAAGATTTCGAAGGATGGCGTTTATGAGATCACCTGTTTTTGAACCCATTTTTGCTTTACCAAGTTCTACCGCCTCATTTATAGCAGCGTAATCTGGCGTGCTATCCATAAATAGCATGTCATAGATCCCTAACCGTAGGATATTTTTTAAATCTGTTTTCATTTCGGTTACATCGATGTTAGCGTAGTGATCAATCAGAAAGTCTAGATAGCTTCGCTTTCGTAATATATTTTGAACATATTCACGGACTTGCGCTCTTTCTCGAGGCTCCAAATCATCTGAAATTGAAAAATCAAGACTTTTTTGCTGATCGAAACCAATTAAAATGTCAACACTTACGCTGCGCTCATTAAAAAAATTATCCAATGGAGTAGGGGTTAGGTTCTTGGGAAAATGTTAGTATGATTGATGATAGTTACGCTATCATTCTTACTACAAAAATCAATAGACAACCAAGTTACTATTTTACCTATCGACTTGCTACCCTTATGTCTACGAATTACCCAATGCCTTTGACTGTTTTTGGCTTTCGTAAAGACTAATAAAACAGTCGGAATTTATAATTTAATAACCAAGGTATATGAAGATGATTCCTATTAATTCGGTCACATAAAGAACATAGGGTTCACCAAATTTGGTAGCCGTACCACCGATGTCGGGTAATAAGCCACCAATAGCGATACATAAATTTCCCAAAAATCGCGATTTGAATTCGGTCTTTTGGGAGTGTTTATATGCCGAATTTATGGCGCCCACAACTAATAAGAGAAGTGCATATATATTGATCAAAGGGGTGATGAATCTATTCGGTTTCATTGTTCATATTGCTTTATTTATTTGCACATAATTGATGCTTTACGGAAAAAAAACGTTTGAAAATTATGGCTCAGATAATATATGTAGACGTAATTGATATACGGATATCTAGGTTAGCTAATCACAAGGCCTCATAAATGATTCTGAATTACTAGAATTTTTAGAACGATAGGGTATAGAGAGCATCTCAACTTGGTGATTAAAAAGGACTAGCTTTTCATTGCCTATTAATTCTTAAGTCTCTATCTTAGTAAATCTGTATTAATTACTCTCAGATACAGAAAATTCCTATCAAACAAGTTTTTAATTAATACTATTTACTCATGAATAAAGGAACAGTCGCACAGGTAATTGGCCCAGTTGTCGATGTGGATTTTTCAAATGCAAAAACTCCTTCCATTTTAAACGCATTAACGATAAAAAATGCAGATGGTTCTACTTTGTATTTAGAGGTAGCTCAACACTTAGGGGAAGACAGAGTTCGTACCATTGCGATGGATTCTACAGAAGGTTTAGTAAGAGGTGAGGAAGTAATCGATACTGGCAAAGCAATTGCTATGCCTGTAGGTGAAGACATTAGAGGTAGATTGTTCAATGTAGTAGGTGAGTCAATAGATGGTATAAAGCAACCTGAAGGAAAGAATAGCTACCCTATACACCGAGAGGCACCTGACTTCGATCAATTAGCTACTTCTACAGAGATGTTAGAAACAGGGATTAAAGTGGTTGATTTATTATGTCCTTATGCCAAAGGGGGTAAAATCGGCTTATTCGGTGGAGCTGGTGTTGGCAAAACAGTACTCATACAGGAATTGATCAATAATATCGCAAAGCAGCATGGTGGTTTATCTGTTTTTGCAGGCGTTGGTGAGCGGACTCGTGAAGGAAATGATCTTCTTCGTGAATTCATTGAATCGGGCGTAATTAATTATGGTGATGAGTTTAAAGAGTCCATGGAGAAAGGAGAGTGGGACTTGACCAAGGTGGATGAAGACAAACTTAAGGAATCACAAGCGACTTTAGTTTTTGGTCAGATGAATGAGCCTCCTGGAGCACGTGCTCGTGTAGCACTTTCTGGGCTTACTGTTGCGGAATATTTCCGAGACGAGGTTTCACGAGATATTCTTTTGTTTATAGATAATATTTTTCGGTTTACTCAAGCCGGTTCTGAGGTTTCCGCTCTACTAGGTCGTATGCCTTCTGCAGTAGGATATCAGCCCACACTAGCTACAGAAATGGGGGCTATGCAGGAGCGTATTACTTCTACAAAAAAAGGTTCGATTACATCTGTTCAGGCCGTGTACGTACCTGCCGATGACTTAACGGACCCTGCTCCAGCGACAACCTTTACTCACTTGGACGCTACTACGGTACTTTCTAGAGCACTAACACAAATAGGCATTTATCCTGCGGTTGATCCTCTAGATTCAACCTCTAGAATCATCGATCCTAAAGTGGTAGGTGAAGAGCATTATAACACAGCACGTAAGACGACTATTTTACTTCAAAATTATAAAGATTTACAGGATATCATTGCCATTCTTGGTATGGACGAATTATCCGATGAAGATAAATTGGTCGTAAGTCGTGCTAGACGCGTACAACGATTCTTATCACAACCTTTCTTTGTTGCTGAGCAGTTTACAGGTGCTCCTGGTAAATATGTGAAAATTGATGAAACAGTCAAAGGGGTTAAGATGATAATTGATGGTGAGTTAGATCATTTACCTGAAGGTGCCTTTTACATGGTTGGTAACATTGAAGAAGCTATTAGTAAAGGTGAAAAAATGTTAGCCGAGTCAACAGAGGCCTAATAATGTCAACGTTCAATGCAAAAATTTTGACACCTGAGGGTGCTTTTTATGAAGGTGAAGTCACAGGTGTGCGTATGCCGGGCTCTCTTGGAAGTTTCGAGGTAAAGTATAATCACGCTCCCATCGTATCCACACTTAAAGCCGGCATAGTTGCTGTTCGTACTGACTCAGGTGAGCAACTTTTTACTATTTCCGGTGGTATGGTGGAAATGGCTTCCAATGATTTAACCTTACTAGCTGAGTCAGTAACTTCTGAATAAAGTCTTAATAAAGTTTTATACCTGCTATAATCCATCTTCCAGGAAGAGTGGCGCCCAATATTTGTTAGTAGCTCTTATCCAACGAATTCCGAACCTCTAAACTCCACTGAATTCGAGAATAAGGTGAAAACGACCAGTTTGGTAAGAAAAAGTTTTTGGATGTTCCAAGAGGTACTTACTAACAGTTACTGCATCTATATTTGTATTGATATTGCTATGGCCTAGCATTACTTCTAAAGTTGCTCTTAGACCTTTATTCATACAATTTAACTAACTTTGGATGGATTTTAGGTAATACTAATTTGACTTTATTTACTTACCATCCTATGGTTCCTTTATTGTTATCACCAGCCATCTCATTACGGTTTTTGTTAGGTTCTTCTGGCATGATGAACCCCGCAGGCGGGCTAAATGCATCATAGTTCCAATACGCCAGTGGATCCTCAGTTACAAAATTAATGAATGTGCCTACGATTGGAAGCGCCGTTCGAGCGCCTTGCCCAATTGAATAAGCTCGGTCGGTTGGAAAGCGAATTCTGCGATCTTCACCACCTACCCAAGAACCCATAACCAAGTGTGGGGTCATTGCAATAAACCAGTTATCGGCTGAATTTTGTGTGGTTCCAGTTTTACCGGCAATATCTTGTCGAACGCCATACACATTGCGTAATCTAACACCTGTTCCATTGTACCCATCTCCACCACGAATAACTCCCCTCATCATGTCTACCATCAAATAAGCCGTTTCGGGACTTATTACTTCCTGTTTATATTCTGGATGATATTCTACCAACACATTACCTTCTCGGTCTTCTATTCTAGTAATGGCAATGGGATCGATATGAACCCCTTCATTGGCAAAAGTCGTGTAGGCGCTGGTTATCTCGAGAAGAGAAACTTCTGCTGTACCTAATGCCAAAGAAGGGTAAGCAGGAGTTTTTGACATATCTATGCCTAAATTAGATGCCATAGCTTTGATCTTTCTAGCAGCGGGATCTAATTTCCATAACTCATTGGTGCCAGGCTCCCCAGCAATTTCAGGAAGTAATCGTACTGTTATATTATTTAAACTCCTCGCAAGGGCTTCTCGAAGGCTAATGTTGATGGGACCTGATGCCACGGTTTCATCCTTAGGATCCCATACATTTCCGTTTCGATCATAATATTTAGTGGGGTATTTAGAGAATGTATGGTATGGCTTGTATCCATTGTCAATGGCTACAGCGTAAACAAAAGGTTTGAATGTTGAACCTGCTTGTCTTCTAGCCTGATAAACATGATCGAATTGTACATTTCCATAATTAGATCCACCCACCCAGGCCATGATATTACCATTAGATGGATCTATTCCCACAAAACTAGCTTCTAACCTAGTTCTTGACTTTAATACCGAATCCACAAAGATTGAATCCATTTTAAGACTGTCCAGCACCACTTTACGAATCGAGGTCTGGTAGGTTTGAAAGCCATTTTTATACTCGTCGGTATCCTCAAGAAAGCTATCTAAAAAAGAAGGATATTTTTTCCATAACCGATCCATATATATCCCACTACCTGAACTTGTCCACTCTCGTTCAAATATATTCTGTAGCGAATCTAGCTTCACTTGAACGGCCCTTTCTGCATGAGCTTGTAACCGAGAATCGATGGTGGTATGTATGACTAAGCCATCGGTGAATAAATTATATCCATTGTCCTCGGCCCACGTAGCGATTTTTTGTCGTACATACTCACCAAAATAACGATTAACCCGGCCCGACTTTGATGGAGGTTGATAATCCAAATCAATGTCTAGCTTACTATACCCAATAAGCTCGGATCCGGATATGTAACCCTGCCGATTCATTAATCGCAAAACAATATTTCTACGCTGCTTCGATCGCTCAGGGAATAACCTTGGATTGTAGGCATATACCGCATTGACTGAACCAACTAATGTTGCTGCTTCCAGTATGTTCAAGTCTTTGGAAGACTTGTTAAAATGAGTTCTTGAAGCGGCCTCTATTCCGAAAGCACTATTGGAGTATTCGACGGTATTCAAATACATTTCAATAATTTCTTTCTTGGTGTAATTCTTTTCGATTTGAACAGCGGTAATCATTTCCCGAAATTTTCTGTTTACCGAGAATTTCTGACCAATTTCTTTGTATAAATTCCTAGCAAGTTGTTGGCTTAAAGTTGATCCCCCTTCGATTCGACCTCTTAGAATATTAATTGGAATGGCTAAGGTTCTAAACATATCCATTCCCCAATGATTATAGAAGCGGTGATCTTCAGTGGATATAAGAGCTTGTGTTGCATAAGGGGAAATGTCTTGGTATCGCACCCAGGTTCTATTTTCAGTGAAATATTTATCTAACACTACTCCATCACGGCTTCTCACTTCACTTGCAATAGCCGTTTCTGGATTTTCTAGTTGATCAATAGAGGGTAGGCCTTGAAATAAAATAAATCCGTAGGTGCTTATGATCATGAGTCCTAAAACGAGTGCACAACCAACCACAATAATGGCCTGTCGTAGTCGACTGTTGGATGTTGACCGTTTATCGAATTCTTTAGCTATTTGCTTTCTATATTCTGGATCGTTGAAATAGCGTTCTTGGTCTATGTTGTTAGGATGGCTCATAAGGTGTAAATGGGTTGTTCCTTTACCACAAGTCGGGCCATTTTTTGGTCCCACTGAGCATGTGCCCAGCCTTGCTCAGAATACGTCAATACAAGGTTGTCTTCGTAATAAGGCCCGGTATTTATGTATTGACCACCTTTTGTACTCACTGTTCTGGCTAGATGATCGTGACCGGCTATTATAAGATCAATATCGGAAAAATCTATGAGATATTTTAGGGATGAGTCAATGAAGGGTTTTGCGATTTTTTCCTTTTTTTTGCTAAAATTTGAAAAGGATTGCATGATTGACCAAGCCTGCTTAGGGGTGAAAAGATATTGAAACAAACGAATAAACGCTCTCGACCTCAGAATCGTATGTAAGAGTGGACGTTTAAGTGGCCCTATGGTATTCTCATTAATATGAGTCCTTTTGGTAGGGAGACCATCTCCATGCAGTAAACAAATGGTTTGCTCATCAATCTTAATTTTACAACCATCTGTAAACACCTTACACCCAATGGAATTGAAATATCCTGCATCCCAACAATCATGATTTCCTAATATGTAATAGACAGTGGTAAATGTTTTGTTATACTCTTGAATAGTGTCTAATAAAGTAGAGCCTATGGGTGGAAGCTTAGGCTCACCGGCAGATAGATTACTAGAAGAGTATTTTTTTTTGCGTTCAGGAAATTCCATCCAATAATCAAAAACATCACCCAGTAAGTAAAGATGTATTTTATTTTCAGCTGCGTGTCGGATCAGGGAGCAAAGATGCATTTCGTAGTTTTCTCCTAATAATCTAGAACCACCAAGATGTACGTCAGCCAAGAATAGGTGAGTTGGTTGTATTTCAAGGAAGTCACTCATAGACTTAGTGATTACTTAGAACGGGAGGTAATGAAATCAATGAGTTGGAGTAATGGCTGTGCACTCGGTGATTGAGCTATTTCAAGTAGATCATTTTTAGCCTTTGAAGCATAGTCCATCATGATTTTTTCAGCCTGTGAAATTCCTTGATTATTCGACACAAAATCAACAATACTCTGGACTTCTAAGCTACTTTTTTTCCTTTTTTTCATCAGCTTTCTAAAGAGACGAGCATCTGATTTATTGGCATATTGTAAGGCCTTTATGAAGGGTAATGTGACTTTTCGTTCAACAATGTCATTGCGCTTAGGTTTACCAATTTCGTTTTGTGAATAGTCGAGTAGGTCATCCTTTATTTGAAAGGCCATACCTATGTTTTTTCCCACTTCATACATTTTGCTGTGTATTTCTTGATTATCAGTGGTTGATACAGCCCCACATTCACAGCAAGTGGCTATTAGGCTAGCTGTTTTCTCCTCAATTATCTGGTAGTATCGTTCTTCGGTCATGTTGAATAACCCAGCTGTCTTTAGCTGTCTTAACTCTCCTTCACTCATTTTTTGGACAGCTCGAGATTGCACTTCCAATAAGGTGTGTTCTTTGTTTTCAAGTGCAATTAGCAGCCCTTTCGACAATAAGAAATCACCTAAGAGTATTGCCGCTTTATTATTCCAAATATTATGTATGCTCACCAGACCTCTGCGAGAGTGCGCTTTATCGACCACATCGTCATGGAGTAAGGTAGCGGTATGTAGCAGCTCAATCATAGTAGCAGCTACCATACTTCTATTGTTGATGCTTCCAAATAATTGTGCACTCAAGAAAACAAGGATGGGACGAACTTCTTTACCTTTTTGCTTTATGAGGTATCTCGTTAGTACATCTAATAGAGGCACATCAGATTGGATGGTATGCTTGAAGAACGTTCTGAAATCGATTAAATCGCTTTCTATGCTCTTGGTAATATCAGATAGCTTTTTATCCAAATAATAGAATAATCTTAGTTTTAAGTTTTAGATGAATAGCCCAAAAGTGAACAATTTTTTGTAAACTTGGATACCTTAAAGGTAGGCATTATGTCTATAAATTATTGAGGTCCTATGATTTTTACTCATTAAATCACTCAACAGAAGTAATAACCATCATGATGGATACGGAGATATCAACAATAGCAGTTATGACTAGTGGGGGAGATTCCCCCGGGATGAATGCCGCTTTACGTGCGGTTGTACGAGGAGCAAATAAATATAACCTTACGGTGTGGGGTATTTATCGAGGCTATCAAGGCTTAATTGAAGACAAGTTTATTGAACTAGACTCAGAAAAAGTGTCCAATATCGTGCAGCGCGGCGGGACCATTCTCAAGTCTGCCCGTTCAAAAGAATTTAGAACCGAGGAAGGCCGGGCCAAAGCGGCATCAAATCTAAAAAATAAAGGCATAGATGCTTTGGTTGTGATAGGTGGTGACGGAACCTTTACGGGTGCTAACTTTTTAAGTAACGAGCATAATATTCGTGTAATAGGTATCCCCGCAACCATCGATAATGATATTATTGGTACCGACGAAACTATAGGGTATGATACCGCTCTGAACACGGCTATTGAGGCAATTGATAAGATTCGGGATACTGCCGATGCTCATGAGCGTATGTTTTTGGTTGAAGTGATGGGCCGAGATGCAGGCTTCATTGCACTTGAAACAGGCATTGCTGTTGGTGCGGAGCTCTCCTTATTACCCGAAGAGCTCACATCGGTGAGTGATATAAAATCACAACTTAAAGATATGCTCAAAGAACAGAAGCGTTCCTCTTTGGTGGTCGTAGCTGAAGGCGATGAAACAGGAGGGGCCTTAAAGCTAGCAGAAAAAATTAAGGATGACTTTACGAAATATGATCTCCGTGTGTGTATTCTGGGGCATATTCAGCGGGGTGGTGCTCCATCGGCACGGGATCGAGTCTTGGCAAGCAGGCTAGGAGCTTCTGCAATAAAAGTATTGATGGAGGGGCATAATGAGATCATGGTTGGAGTGGTTAATAATGCACTAAAAATCACGCCTCTTAGAGTAGCTGTTTCCAAAAAGAAAGGCCTCGATCATGGGTTAATTGAACTAGCAAAAATGTTACGATAGATATGATAAAGGCAGATATTAGTCGAGCAAGAAAGTTTTTAACGGATCAAGAATACATTCACGCACACGGTCTTGCGACAAAAGGGCTCGAGGAACTACGCCAGAGAACGGGTCCTGGATCTGAGTGGTTGGGTTGGCGAGATTTACTAGAAGAACCAAACGTAGAACTGATTGCTCAAATTGCCCAGTTAGGTAAAGCCATACATGACTCGGTAGATGTGTTTATTGTTTGCGGTATAGGCGGGTCCTATTTGGGAGCTAAGGCAGTCATTGACGCATTGAAGCCAACGTTTGTGTCCAGCGGGCCCGAAATTTTATTTGCAGGCCATCATATGAGCGGATCTTATTTAAATGATATGATAGCTTACCTGAAAATGCCCAAAGCCGATGGTTCTCAAAAGAAGGTTGTATTAAATGTCATTTCTAAATCAGGATCCACTCTTGAAACAGCATTATCGTTTCGTATTTTAAGAAAATACATTCATGAAGAATTTGACGATGCTGTAGAGCGAATTATTTGTACGACCAGTGAAACAGGTGGGGTACTAAATCGAGTAATTGAGAAAGAAGGCTATAAAAAATTCATCATTCCATCAGATGTCGGAGGTAGATTTTCAGTTTTAACGCCAGTGGGTCTATTACCTATAGCAGTAGCAGGGATATCTATTGAAGAGTTATTTGATGGGGCTGCTTCTAACTATAAGGCACTCGAAGAAGATACTGATGTTATAGTAGAATATGCTGCACTTAGAAATGCACTACACAGTAAGGGTATAACTATTGATATTTTTTCCTCATTTGAGCCAGAATTACTTTCGTTTGGAAGATGGATACAGCAGCTTTTAGGTGAGAGTGAGGGCAAGGATGGAAAAGGTATATTTCCAACTGTAGCTGGATTTTCAACTGATTTACACAGCTTGGGGCAGTTTATTCAGGATGGTACGCGATCTTTGCTGGAAACATTTTTAGTGATTGACCAAGTAGAGACACAACTAACTGTCCCTTCAGGGCTAGACTTTGGAGATGGCCTGGAGTATTTGGAGGGGGATTCGTTTCATTCTATCAATACAAAAGCTAGGATTGGAACCATTGAAGCCCATTGTGAAGGGGAAGTTCCTATTGTTACCATTCATCTACCAGATTTAAGTGCTAGATCTATTGGCGCTCTTATTTATTTTTATGAGATATTAACAGGGGTTTTTGTATACAGTTTAGGTGTCAACCCATTTAATCAACCAGGGGTCGAAGACTATAAAAAAGCTATGTATCGATTACTGGGTAAATAATCTATTAATAAGTGTCAGAACAAAATAAACATCAATATATAGCCATTGCTGGAAATATTGGCGCTGGTAAATCATCCCTGACTGGTCTGTTAGCGCAGCATTTTAGGTGGAAGGCTTTTTACGAATCAGTGGATGATAATCCCTATTTGGCAGATTTTTATGAAGACATGCTTCGTTGGAGTTTTAATCTGCAGATATACTTTCTGTCGAGTCGTTTTCGGCATCAAAAAGATATGCTCCGAAAGCAGATTAGTCTTATTCAAGATAGAACTATTTACGAGGATGTAGAGATTTTTGCTAAGAATCTCCATCAAATGGATTTGATGAGTGATCGAGACTTTAATAATTACGAAGCTCTTTTTCATGAAATGAGTTATTATCTGCGACCACCAGATTTATTAATCTATTTAAGAGCTCAAGTACCTACCTTAGTCCGCCAAATTCAACAAAGGGGGCGGGAGTATGAGAATTCAATACGAATTGACTACCTAGAGAGATTGAATAACTTGTATGAAGATTGGATTAACAGATATCCTCACGAGAAGTTGATTATCGACACAGATGACCTAGATTTTGTGAACGACAAGGAAGATTTAGGAAGTATTATAGGTCTTGTTGAACAAAGATTATACGGTCTATTTAATTGATTGTACTCCATATCTAATATCCTTATCTTATAAGGATTGATTTGATTAGTTATGTTGCAACTTAAGACGTACGAAATACCGTTACACAGGAGTCAAAGGACTCTTACAATTCCACATAATTTTTTGGAAGGGGAAGAAATAACGGTATTGAACGGTACGTTGAGTCTAGAAATTGATAGAAGTGATCATATGATCTACATAAAATCAACAATACAATCATCTTTGGAACTATATTGTGATCGCTCATTAGACACTTTTACACATAAAGTAGAGAGTAATCTTGAAATTATCTTTAAAGAAGGTCTCGAAGAAGAAGAGGTTGATTTGCATACATCAATCAAACGTCTTGAACAGCACCAGCAACTAATTGAGTTTGATCAAGAAGTTCGAGATATGTTACTGCTATCATTACCAACTAAACGAATTCATCCGCGGTACCTAGACGAGGAGGGTAATCCAAAAGAATTATTACATGAGCAATTTGGTTCATATACTGATGTTGAAAATTCGGTCGACCCAAGATGGGAAGCTTTAAAAAACTTAAAAAACTAATTTTAATAATCTACTAGAATGGCACATCCAAAACGAAAAATTTCCAAAGCTAGAAGAGATAAAAGAAGAGCACATCATGCAATCTCAGAAATCACTTTGGCAAAATGTTCTAACTGTGGAGCATTTCATAAATATCATAATGCCTGTCCAGAGTGTGGTTACTATAGAGGAAGACAAGTTATTAGTATAAACAACTAATACCTCTGTTATGATTATAGCTGTAGACGCGGCTGGAGGAGATTATTATCCGAAAAATCCTGTATTAGGTGCGCTAGAGGCAACCAGAGAGTTTAATCAACTCACTGTATTGCTTGTCGGGCCTGAAAAATTAGTTAAACAGGAACTCAGTCAACACTCCTACGATACATCTCGAATTCAGATTGTTGATTCACCCGAGGTAGTTGATATGACTGATTCTGCGTCCACAGCTCTAAAGCAAAAACCTAACTCTTCCATAGCAAAGGGAATAGGCCTACATAAACAAGGGCAATGTCACGGATTTGTTAGTGCTGGTAATACTGGGGCACTCTTGGCGGCTTCTATGTTTATATTAGGTAAGCTAGAAGGTATTTCACGTCCAACCGTTGCAACTTACTACCCATCTCTTGAAGGTTTTCGATTGATTATTGACGCTGGTGCTAATCTTGAAATTAAACCTGAAATGGCTCTTCAATTCGCGTTGATGGGTCAGGTGTATGCCAAGGAAATTATGGGTATTGAGCGACCAAGAGTCGGATTATTGAATGTAGGTGAAGAAGAGGGTAAGGGTACAGAATTACTTAAAGATATATATGGGGTTCTTCAGCAAATCCCTTCATTCATTGGTAATGTTGAGGGAAGAGATATCATGATCCCAAAAGCTGATATATATATCACGGATGGCTTTATGGGTAATGTTGTTCTAAAGTTAGGTGAATCACTCCCAGATATTTTAAAAACGCTAATTGGGCAGAGACTTCAACAATCTTCAGCCAGTGCTGAAATGGTACAATTCGTTCAGCAGATATTCGCTGAATCTCTAGCACCTTTTGATTACGAACGTGTCGGGGGATTGCCATTTTTAGGGGTTAATGGTACTAGTGTTGTTGGCCATGGAGGTAGTAGTCCTATGGCCATAAAAAATATGATTAAGGTTGCGATGGATTGCGTGGAGCATTCTATCAATGACAAAATAATCGCTTCAATTAATTAACTATACCCTTAATGGAACAAATTAGAGCTACAATTAAATCAGTTGGTCATTACTTACCTGATGAACGCTTAACCAATCATGATTTAGAAAAGTTAGTTGATACCAATGATGAGTGGATACGAACGAGAACAGGTATTAAAGAGCGAAGAATTTTAAAAGACCCTGAAAAAGCAACTTCTTTTATGGCAGCTAATGCAGCTAGAGAGGCTTTGGATGAAGCAGGGCTTAGTCCAGATCAGGTAGATGTGATTATTGTAGCAACGGTAACTCCCGATTATATATTTCCTTCGACTGCATGTCTAGTTCAAGAAGCCATTGGTGCTACTAATGCCTTTGCTTTTGACCTTTCAGCTGCATGTTCTGGTTTTATTTATGCGTTGACCACAGGAGCTAGTTTTATTGAAAGTGGACGTTTTAAAAATGTGTTGGTCATAGGTGCGGACAAGATGTCTTCCATCATTGACTACACAGATCGTACAACTTGCATACTTTTTGGGGATGGTGCTGGTGCTGTGTTACTGCAACCCTCAACCGACGGGACAGGTATTATCGATTCTATTCATTATAGCGAGGGTGATACCAATTGTCATTTAGTGCAAAAAGGAGGGGGTAGTCGATTTCCTGCAAGCCAAGATACGGTAGCCCAGCATATGCATTATATAAAGCAAGATGGTAAGGCAGTATTTAAGAAAGCGACAGTAGGAATGGCGGATGTATCAGCAGAAATAATGGAACGAAATAACCTTCAAGCTGACGACATAGCCTGGCTAGTTCCGCATCAGGCAAATTTACGTATCATCGATGCTACAGCGCGCAGAATGGGCTTAGGAATGGATAAGGTCATGATCAATATTGAGCGTTATGGCAACACCACGGGTGCGACCATTCCACTTTGCTTGTATGATTGGAAAGATAAAATGCGTAATGGTGAATCTATCATCTTAACCGCTTTTGGTGGAGGATTTACTTGGGGTGCAGTGTATCTAACATGGGGTGGTAATTAATGAAAGCAGTAGTTTTTCCTGGGCAGGGCTCTCAATATGTGGGTATGGCCGTTGAAAGATGCCAATCCGATCCTGCTGCAAAAAAAATCATCGATCAGGCAGACGAAATTCTTGGATTTTCATTGTCTAAAATAATGTTTGAAGGGCCTGAAAAAACTCTGAAGCAAACTGAATTTACTCAACCCGCACTCTACATACACTCAATGGCTGTATATCAAACTGCTGAAATTACACCAAATTGTGTTGCAGGCCATTCTCTTGGAGAGTTCTCTGCACTTACAGCTGCGGGTGTTTTTTCCTTTGAAGATGGATTAAAGTTAGTGCGTCTTCGGGGTCAGTTAATGCAGGCTGCAGGAGAGCAAAGCAGTGGTTCAATGGGGGCTGTTATTGGGCTTGCAGATGATGTGGTAGCTCAGATATGTGAAACTGTTTCTGAGAAGTCAGGTGAAATAGTAGTGCCTGCAAACTACAATTCGAAAGGACAAATTGTAATTTCAGGCCATTCAAATGCCATTAGCTCTGCTTTGAAAGCTTCAAAGGAGGCGGGTGCTAAGATGGCAATACCATTAGCGGTGAGCGGTGCGTTTCACTCACCCTTAATGCAATCAGCTTATGATGAATTCAAACTGAGTCTAGAAAAAGTTGTATTTGCTGATGCCCAGGTGCCAGTCTACTCTAACGTTAATGCAAGGCCGTCTCAATCGGCACTGGAGTTGAAAAAGAATGTACTGCAACAGTTATTAGAGCCTGTACTTTGGACCCAAACCATTGAGCAAATGGTTTCTGATGGGGTTAAAGAAGTGATTGAATTGGGTCCAGGAAAGGTGCTTCAAGGGTTAGTTAAACGAATAAATCGCTCAATACAACTAAGTGGAATACAATAATATGTCAGACTATAATTTAGATTTAACGGGGAAAGTTGCTCTTGTAACTGGAGGGAGCCGCGGAATTGGAAAAGCTATTGCAAAAGCTTTTGCCTCTAAAGGTGCTCATGTGGCAATTACCTATGCGAGTTCTTCAAGCTCAGCTGAGCAAGTGGTTAAAGAGATCATTGATCTTGGTTCTGATGCCCTATGTATACAGGCTAACTCTTCAGAATTTAACAGAGCTAATGAAGTAATTGAAGAAGTGGTAAAAAAGTGGGGTAAAGTTGATATTCTTGTAAATAACGCTGGAATTACGAGGGATGGGCTTATACTCAGGATGACCGAAGACCAATGGGATCAAGTAATAGAAACTAACCTAAAAGGTATTTTTAACTACTCTAAAGCAGTAGCCAGGCCTATGATGAAAATTCGTGGTGGGTCCATTATTAATATGGGATCCATTGTAGGACTTACTGGCAATGCAGGTCAAAGTAACTATGCTGCTTCAAAAGCTGGTTTGGTTGGTTTCACTAAATCATATGCCAAAGAGCTAGCCTCTAGAAATGTACGGGCAAACGTTGTTGCACCAGGATACATACTAACCGATATGACGGATGCTTTGGATGAAAAAGTGTTGGAAGGAATTAAAGAAGCAACCCCCTTAGGACGAGCTGGTAATGTAGAAGAGGTGGCGGCTGCTTGTTTATTCCTTGCATCCGACCTAAGTAGCTATGTAACCGGTGAGGTGATTCGAGTAGACGGAGGTATGGCTATTTAACAGCTTTCTCTCATGCTATTTATGTGCAAGATATTATTAAGTTTCTTAAATTATTACATTACTAACTACCATTAAAATAAAGGACTCATTATGTCACAAGATGTAGAATCAAAAGTAAAAGAAATAATCATCGATAAATTAGGTGTAGATGAATCAGAAGTCGTAGCTGATGCTAATTTCACTAATGATTTAGGTGCAGATTCTCTTGATACTGTAGAATTAATCATGGAATTTGAAAAAGATTTCGATCTAAGTATTCCTGATGAAGATGCTGAAACCATTGCTACAGTTGGTGATGCAGTAAAATATATCCAAGAAAAACTCGCTTAATATAATTGAATTACATGAGTTCACGACGAGTTGTAATTACAGGAATAGGCGCTCTAACCCCTGTTGGGAAGAGCGCCCCTGATTTTTGGAATGGTTTACTCTCAGGTAAAAGCGGTGCTAGAAGTGTTGATAGATTTGACACCACAGGTTTTGCAACGACTTTTGCTACTCAGATTGATAATTATGACCCATTAAACCATTTTGAAAAAAAAGAAGCTCGAAAATTAGACTATGCCACTCAATATGCATTAGTTGCTTCTGAAGAGGCTATTCAAGATTCTAAATTAAATCTCGAACAAATAGACAAAGATCGGGTTGGAGTTCATGTGGGTACTGGAATAGGAGGTATGAAAACTTTTTTCGATCAATCCATATCATTTTATGAGAGAGGGCCGAGAGGAGTGTCACCATTCTACATTCCAATGTCGATACCTGATATAATTTCAGGTCAGATTTCTATTAAATATGGGTTTAGAGGACCTAATTTTTGTGCTGTTTCGGCCTGTGCAACCGGTTCTCACAATATCGGAATTGCCTACGATATGATCCGCTATGGCCAGTCAGATTATTCGATAACGGGAGGTACAGAATCACCGGTAACAAAAATTGGTATATCTGGTTTCAATGCTATGAAGGCGATGAGTACTAGAAATGATGATCCAGAGGCTGCATCAAGACCTTTTGACATTGATAGAGATGGATTTGTGCTTGGCGAGGGTTCTGGGATAATGGTACTCGAATCTCTAGATTTAGCCATTGAGCGAGGAGCAAGAATTTACGGGGAAGTAGTTGGTTATGGTTATTCAGCAGATGCCTATCATATCACTGCACCAGACCCTGAAGGAAATGGGGTTATATTAGCGATGAGAAATGCGTTAAAATCGGCAGGTATTACAACCGAAGATGTTGATCATATTAATATGCATGGTACCTCAACACCCCTTGGTGATATTGCAGAGACAAATTCGATTAAAAAAGTCTTTGGAGATCATGCATATAAAATGAACTTAAATTCAACAAAGTCTATGACAGGACATACCCTCGGTGCTGCAGGTGCTATCGAGTCTCTTGCGGCTGTTTTGGCACTTTATCATGGTATAGTTCCTCCGACCATCAATATAGATAATCAAGATCCACATTGTGATCTTAATTACACCGCAAACGCTCCAGTTGCCCGTGAACTAAACTATGCATTGAATAATGCATTCGGATTCGGTGGGCATAATTCAACTTTGGTATTTAAGCGATACGAAGGATAGTAAATGAGTTGGATAACTCGTTTTTTTTCCGTTTTTACTTCAAATAAAACAGCAGTTGACGGTAAACTGCAAAAAAAAAAAGATGTAAATTCAGCGGATGATAGGGCTATTGAATTAAGTAAAATATTAGGTTTCGTGCCTGCTAATCTTAGCCTATATCAAACAGCTTTACGACATCGTTCATCTACTGCTCTTGAAAAATACGAACGTTATGATTCGTATGAGCGATTAGAATTTCTCGGTGACGCAGTACTAGATCTTATCTCCGCAGAACTTTTATTTCAAAGATACCCCGAAGAAGACGAAGGTTTTTTAACCAAAGCTAGAGCTAAAATGGTAAGGGGTGAAACACTCTCCGCACTCTCTAAGGATCTAGGGATTGAATCTCTGCTAGAGTTCATGGATACCAAGGGTGGGGTATCTCGATCAAAAGGTATACTGGCTGACATCTTTGAATCACTCATAGCGGCGATTTATATAACTGAGGGCTATAGTGTAGCTTTTGATTTTGTTCGAACAGTGTATGAGGAACATCTTAATTTTGATGAGTTAACACAAATTAATGATAATTTTAAAAGTACTTTATTAGAGTATGCTCAAGCCCACAAAATGAGCCTACCTGAATATAAAGTGATCGATGAAAAGGGGCCTGGACATAATAGAACCTTTACAGTCGAAGTTTGCATAGGTACAGCGCATTTTGGCGTAGGTACAGGAAAGAGCAAGAAAAAAGCCGAGCAAGAAGCTGCAAGAAATGCACTTATGATTTTAGATGTAGAATAAACATTTAGTTATATTCTAACGTTTGGTGATTATTTTGAGATTTAAGCTTATTAAGGCGGCTCTCAAAAGATCTTCTATTTAAAGCCAATTGGGAAATGCCTATGCTAGTGCAACTACTAAAACCTGAGTTCGATGAACTTATCCAAAGAAAAGATTGGGTGGGTTTGAAGGAGATTCTAACCGATCTGCCTCCCGCTGATATAGCCGAATTATTGGTAGAGTTAGAGGGGGATGTTGCCGTAGTCGTGTTCCGATTGTTAAAAAAATCCATTGCTGCGGATGTTTTTGCCGAACTCCCATCAAACAAAGGTGTTACCCTTCTGGAATTATTCACCAAGCAACAGTTATCAGAGGTTATGAGCAACCTCGAGCCTGATGAACAGGTTGCCTTGATGGAAGAATTACCTGGGGATTTGACTCAAAGGGTGATGAATTCTATGAGGCCCTCAGATCAGCTTCAAGTCAAGAAATTATTAGGTTATCCGGAAGAATCTGTTGGCCGCTTAATGACTCCAAGATATGTACGTGTTAAATCTGATTGGACGGTAAAGCGGAGTATGGAGCATATACGTAAATATGCTGCAATGGCAGAGACGTTAAATGTAATTTATGTGGTTAATGATCGGGAACAATTAATTGATGACTTAAGAATAACAGAGCTAATTGTTGCGTCTGAAGATCAGATGATTTCAACACTCATGGATGAATCATTCACTGCCTTGCATGTTTTTGAAGATCAAGAAGAAGCAGTTAAGATGCTCGCTAAATATGATAGAGTAGCCTTACCTGTTATTGATTCTGATAATGTGCTCATAGGTATTGTTACTGCGGATGACGTCATTGATGTTGCAGAAGAAGAAATAACTGAGGATATGCAGAAAATGGCAGCAATGGATGCCTTGGACGATTATTATTCTCAGACCTCCATTGTACAAATGGTAAAAAAACGCTTAGGTTGGCTTATCGTTTTATTTGTGGGTCAAATATTAACTGCGCTGACGATGGGACAGTATGAGGAACTACTTTCTAAAATTGTTTTCTTATCGTTCTTTGTTCCGTTGATTATATCGAGCGGTGGTAATTCAGGGGCCCAAGCGGCCACACTTATTATTCGTGCGTTGGCCACGGATGATATTAAAGCGGATGATTGGAAAAAAGTATTTTTTAGGGAGCTAAGCTCGGGATTAGTATTAGGGATATTGATTGGTATTTTAGGATTTGTTACCCTTTTGGTTTGGGACTTGACTGCGAACGGATATATTGATGAGCAATCCTTCTTAACTGCTTTAGTGATTGCATTAAGCTTATTGTCTATTGTTTTATTTGGTAATTTTATTGGCGCAATGTTGCCATTTATATTATCACGCTTAGGTTTTGATCCAGCGGTTTCGTCTGCCCCATTTGTAGCTACGGTGGTCGATGTTAGTGGGATTATCATTTATTTTTCGATAGCCATCATATTTTTGAAAGAGATATTATTGTAATAACACTCCAAATAACGTCAAAATAATCGTATATGAAAGTTTATCATGATTTAGTTCAACGAGTTTTAGATCACGGTGTACGTAAGACTAACCGCACTGGTACAGATACTATATCCAATTTCGCAGAGTATTATAAGGTGGATCTATCGGGAGGGTTTCCACTGTTAACCACTAAAAAAGTGTTTTTTAAGTCTGTAATACTCGAATTACTTTGGTACTTGCGGGGTGAAGACCATATCAGATGGCTTCGTGACGAAAATAATGTTCATATTTGGGATGCTTGGGCCGATGAAGATGGACATGTTGGCCCGATTTATCCTGTGCTATGGCGTCGTTTTCCTTTTCTGGTAGAACACAAGAATGAAAATGGAACGACCCAATGGAGGCAGGAAGAATTTGATCAGGTACAGAATGCAATTCAAATGCTCAAAACAGACCCAATGAGTCGTAGAATCGTCGTAAGCACCTGGCATCCTGGCTTATTACCTAAAATGGCATTACCGCCATGCCATATCATGTATATTTTTAATGTTTCCGACGGAAAATTGAACTGCCATTTAACCCAACGTTCAGGAGACATAGCTCTGGGAATACCTTTTAATTTAGCCTGTTATTCCGCTTTGACCATGGCTATTGCCCAAGAAGTTGGGCTAGAACCGGGTGTCTTTGCCCATACCATCGTGGATGCACATATTTATGTAAATCATATTGATGGATTAAAAGAACAATTGACGCGTACCCCAAAAGCTCTGCCAGAGCTTAAGATTGCGAACAAACCAGTGGATGAGCTGAGCCTTGGTGATTTTGAGTTAATTGGTTATGACCCGGATCCTTTAATTCGCTTTGAAGTAGCGGTCTAATTCTACTTTTATGAAGATTATTGTTATTGCAGCTCACGATCCTAATTTAGTCATTGGAAATAATGGTGCCTTACCCTGGCACTTTTCTGAAGATTTGAAGCATTTTAAAAAGACAACTTCTGGATTTCCCATTCTTATGGGTAGAGGCGTTTTTGAAGAATTGGGATCGAAGCCATTGCCGAATAGACAAAATATCGTACTTAGTACAACTAGGAATTATGATAATGTAGCCTGTTATACCTCGTTAGAACAAGCTATTGAAGCTATAAGACTCGAAGAGCCTGCCAAGCTTTTTATTATTGGTGGAGGCGTCGTGTATCGTCAAGCCATGGAGCTTGCCGATGAAATGATTATCACACAGGTTTACAATGAATATGAAGGGGACACGTACTTTCCAGAATATCGCTCTGATATAGGTCGAGTTTGGAAGGAAATAAGTAGGGTAGATAGTAATGAGGAATTTAGTTTCATCCACTATACGCGTATATAAAAAAGCTGCTGCTGCGTGCTTAGAGCAGTGACTTAGTACTTTGGATGTATGATAAAGTACTTTTTAACGGGCTCGGTCAACGCGATAATGTTTTTTGTATCCGCCGCTTTTGAAAACTCGATCGCAAGCTCATTATCTAAAATCCAGATACTATCATTTTTATATTTATACGCCTCAGAAGTACTAAATTCGGTGCTGATATAGTATTCTAAGCTCTCATCATCAATTGGAAGTCCATTTTTATCGAGATAAGCTCGAGTGCGTTTTTGAATCTTTTGATGGGTACTTTTTCCTGGTTTTTTATCAAAAAAGCTAGCTCGAAACAAATTTCGATTCAAAAAGCGATGGCTTAAATCTGATAAAATGGAGTCTTTTGCCCGTTGCCATGCTTTAATACTTTGATATACGTCATAATCATCCAATTGAGCATAGGCATCAATAACGGATGAGGATATATTTTTTTTTGCAGATGGTTGTTCGCGCAGGAAATAGTCTAATTGAGCACTCCCACTTGGTAGTGGTTCACCCTGGGTAAATAAATAAGTCACTCGTTTAAAAATAGATCGTATGAGTGAGTCGGCACTTAACACGGTTTTATGCAGATATACTTGCATATACATTAAGCGTCTAGAAATAATGTAGTTCTCGAT
>JAYPBC010000023.1:0-33303 GCA_038124025.1 Balneola sp.
TATGACTCAAATAAATCAGCTCCCATACCTGCAACATCACCAACGTTATCACCCACGTTATCTGCAATCGTAGCTGGGTTTAATGGGTGATCTTCTGGTATTCCTGCTTCAACTTTACCTACCAAGTCAGCTCCTACGTCGGCCGCTTTGGTGTAGATTCCACCACCCACTCGTGCGAATAATGCTATAGATGAAGCACCAAAGGAAAAACCCGTTACAATAGCCAATACCTTATTAACCGCACCTGCGCCTTCAAGACCAAAAATACTTCCAAAGGTAATCAAAAGTAAACTGAGGCCTAAAACACCGAGTCCAACAACCCCAAGTCCCATTACTGAACCACCAGCGAAAGCTACTTCTAAGCCTTTTCCTAGGCTTGTACGTGCAGCATTTGTTGTTCTTACATTCGCCTTGGTTGCCACACGCATTCCAATAAATCCAGCAAGACCGGAACAGATAGCACCTACCACAAAGGATATGGCCACCATCCAGCTGGATGTTTCAGGGTTTGCGCTTACTCCTAACAGGATGGCTACGGCAATAACAAATATCGCAAGTACTCGGTATTCAGCTTTTAAGAAAGCCATAGCACCTGCAGCGATGCTTTCACTTATTCGTCCCATTCGCTCAGTTCCAACTTCTTGTTTGGATACCCAGGATGACTTTATAAACGTGTAAAGCAGAGCTATAAGTCCTGCAATTGGTATTAAGTATAGTATGGTTTGCATAATTCTGCGTTCTATGTTTTATATGAAAATTAACGAGGTGACGGTGCACCCGTATCAAAAAAGGTAAACTAGTTATGTATGTTCATTGCTCTATTAATCCCTAAGCCCACAAAGTCTAAGCAGGCTTCAACTGCATCATCAATTGTTTGCTTGACTAATTCTACATCTTCTGATTTGAAGGGTGACAATACAAAATCAACCTGTTTGCCCCTAGGAAAATCATTTCCAATGCCAATTCGCAAGCGAGCTATAGCTTGTGAGCCTATTTTCTCATGAACATCTGCGATTCCATTGTGACCTCCATCACTACCTTTTGGCCGTAATTTCAGATCTCCCAATGCCAAATGTAAATCATCATAAATGATTAAGCTATGTTCTGGCTTCTGATTAAACTGTGCCATGGCTTTGGTTACCGAGGAACCGCTGTTATTCATGTAATTTGTTGGTTTTACTAAAAACAAGTTTTGACCCTTATATCTTGCTTGAGCAAAGACAAAAGGACCATTACCCGCTTGGAAAGGACAACCCATTTTTTGGGCAATCTTTTCAACTATATCAAAACCAATATTATGTCGAGTACCCTCATACTCTGCGCCTACATTTCCAAGACCAACGATAAGCGCCACGGGTACCCTCTACTTACTCCTCAGAAGTACTTTCTTCTGAGGAATCATCTGTTTCTTCATCATCTTCATCATCAACGACATCTTTTAAAAGTTGTCCTTTTGGCGGTCTAATAGTGACTATGGTTCTGTTAAGAGAATCTAAAGGAATAATCCCGTCTAACTCTAGATCAGAAACATGAAACGATTGTCCAATTTTTAGTGGAGTTACATCCACTTCAAATTCAGCAACGATATTTTCTGGTAATACCCGTATACGAAGAAACTTCATGGGCTGGAATAAACGTCCACCCCCTTCAACAACTCCACGGGCTGCTCCCTTAATAATAATAGGTACACGTAGGGTTACTTTGTGGTTATCACTCAGCACATAAAAATCGGCGTGGATGGGGCGATCGGTAACCGGGTCAAACTCCGTGCGTTTTAATAGTGTTTTGTACACTTTTCCATCAATTGTAAGCTCCTGTACTTTAGTTTGAGCCTTACTCAAAATCTTTTCTAGCGCTAATTCATCAATTGAAAAGTGTGTGTTTTCCTGGACTTCAGGACCGTATAATACAGCAGGGACTCGTTTTGCTTCACGCAGCTCACGGTTTGCTTTTTTATTGGTTTCTCGAGGAATACCCTCAAGTTTAACGTATTCTGGCTTTGCCATTTTATTCCTATTCTACTTTTTAATTATCAAACAATGCACTGATGGTGTCATTGGTATGAATCCGTTCAATTGCTTCAGCAAAAATGTTCGCTACACTTAGTACTTTAATTTTTTCAGATGGCTGACGCAATGGAATGGTGTCTGTTACCAATAATTCATCAATAGGTGAGTCTTCGATTCTTTGAAAAGCTGGTCCTGAGAGTATGGGATGAGAACACATAGCTCGTATGTCTAAGGCACCACGTTCTTTCATAGCAGCTGCAGCATTCGTCAATGTTCCTGCGGTATCAATTAAATCGTCAACGATTAACACATTCTTACCCTTAACCTCACCAATGATATTCATTATCTCTGATTCATTTTGCTTGGGTCTGCGTTTATCAATGAAAGCCAGAGAAGCACCTAGTTTTTTGGAATAGGATCGTGCCGTTTTTAAACTACCTACATCGGGTGCAACCACTACCAAATTATCAATCGGATGCTTGGTCATATGATCAATAAATACGCGTGAAGCATAGAGATGATCAAGAGGGATATCAAAAAATCCTTGAATTTGTGCTGCATGTAAATCCATCGTAAGGATGCGATCTGCACCCGCTTCAACCAGTAGATTAGCCATTAATTTTGAACCGATAGACACTCTTGGCTGATCTTTTCGATCTTGGCGTGCATAGCCAAAATAGGGTATTACAGCTGTTACTCTTTTAACAGAAGCGCGTTTGGCTGCGTCTAACATCAGCAATAACTCTATAATATTGTCACCGGACGGAGGAGTTGGTTGGACTATGAAGATGTCCTCTCCACGTATACTTTGTTCGTATTTGACATAAATTTCACCATCAGAGAATTTTTTGATGGTGATCTTGCCAAGATTTGTACCGTACTCCTCGGCTATGGCACGAGCCAAAGCTGGGTTACTGGTACCAGAAAATATTGCGAGAGGGCTGTCCAAGGTTATGTTAGTTTGCTAGCACTGAAATGTTCAGGATTACATAAAACGATGAGCTCTTAACCTTGACACCCATCGAGTGTTGTTGCCCGGGGAGGACTCGAACCCCCACATACTGGACCAAAACCAGGTGTCCTGCCATTAGACGACCGGGCATTCTGTCGTTAACAGATTTTAAAGATAGGGAGCTATTAATCCCTAATCAAGACTGAACCCATCTATTTTTTTTAGTTTACCCAATTGACAATAGGCACAAAACAAAATTACCACTTATTAGTTTGACTAAAATCGTATCTTTATAATTATGCAAAAATTTTTAAAATAAGGTTCTGAGCTCATGGGACATCAACTTACACTCATGAATCGGGCTCGTATTACTCGATGTATAAAGAGAATGGCTATACAGGCCTACGAACGCTTCCCCGGTAATCTACCACTTCACATTATTGGATTAAATGAACGAGGATTTGCACTTGCCAAAGAGCTAGTAAATGAACTTGTTGAGCTGCGGCCTACTCAGGATAATATTATTCACAATCTGGATGTGTTTAGTAAAGGCAGCCAAGCCATCCCCGATTTAAATGATCAACAGGTAATTATTGTCGATGATGTCGTTTTCTCCGGAAGGACTTTATTTCAAGCCCTTTCGGTTTTATTTCATTCACAAGAACCCGAGGCCATCGAAATTGTTTCGTTAATCGATAGAGGACACCGAAGGTATCCAGTACTGGCCAACATTGTAGGAGAGCACATCCCGACTAAGGTTGGAGAACACGTAGAAGTTTTATTAAACGGCGACCATTTGGAAACCGTGGTGTTATTTAAAAATTCCTAAACTGATCAGCATGAGGGCATCTATCTCTCGCCTACATGGCGTACTGTCTTTACTATTTATTATTCTATCAAACGCGACCACATCCGGACAAACTATTGTAATACCAGACACCTTAAAAGGCTGGGAGAATGATTGGGTTATCAATCTTAATGGTGCTCAGGCTAGTTTTGATAATTGGAGTGAGGGTGGGGTTAATACAATCAGTGGTACATTTTCAACCAATTACACGAAAATCTATCGCAGTGACTTATTTGCCTTTGGAATCCGAATCAACGGCCGGTATGGTCAAGCCCGATTTAACGGAGACACTCGTAAGTCTGACGACTTATTCACCATTAGGACACGAAGTGCCTTTGGATTCACTGACCGTACACGACTCTCTGCGTATGGAACCGTCATGCTCCGAACCCAATTTCGAGATGGATTCGAGTACAATGCTAAACTAAATCCTGCTGGTGCTGACTCATTAATTTCTTCTTTCTTTGCACCAGCTTACATAACAGAAGGAATTGGTATCAGTTTTACCGCTGAAAAAAGCGTACAAATGGAAGCAGGGCTAGGTTTAAAACAAACTATTGTAATGCAGGAGAATCTTGCTTCACATTACGGCCTCAACAATGGAGAAACTCTCCGGTTTGAGGGAGGCCTCACCACAGGGATCACCTATCAGAAAGAGGTGGTCAAAAATGTACAATACAATACAGATATTGAAACATTTACAAATTTGTTGCACCCGATAAATGAGACCGATGTGTACTGGACAAATGAATTCATTGGCAAAATAAATTCAACCATTCGAGCTTCACTGCAGTTTGAACTTCGATATGATCACGACTTTTCAACGGATGTTCAGCTCAAACAGGTACTTAGTGCCGGGGTATCTATGGATTTATTTTAAATCAAGATTGGAATAATGGATAGCTCACTATACAATATCATCCACCCTTCTCTACATCGGCTCGAAGATTGGAAAAACTCTTTTGGTTCATTTCCAACTCACCCCAGCCTAGTGATAGAGGATTCAAAAGTACAAGAAACGCTACAAAAACTGAGTGAACGACTTACTGGAAATTACCCCTTTCATCATCCCAATTATGCTGGGCAGATGCTTAAGCCACCACACCCTATTGCATCGCTGGCGTATTCAATAACAATGGGTTTAAACCCAAATAATCATGCCTTAGATGGTGGTCCCCCTAGTTCTGAAATGGAAAAGGAGTGCGTCCAGGCACTAGCTCAATTATTTGGATACGAACGTAGCTATTTAGGGCATCTTAGTTCTAGCGGAACCGTTGCCAATTTAGAAGCTTTGTGGGTTGCTCGTAGTTTACACCCAAAAAAAGGAATTGCTCATTCTACCCAAGCCCACTATACCCACAGCCGTATGGCCGAAGTCTTAGGCATGCAGGCTCATTCGTTTCGCATAGACACAGAGCGTAGCCTTCAAGAAGAACTCGATGCACTCCCTGTAGACTCCATTGGAACCCTCGTTGTGACTATGGGCACAACTGGGTTAGGAAAAGTAGAACCACTTTCTGACATACTAAATTGGGCCCTACCTAAGGGCATTCGAATTCATATTGATGCCGCATATGGTGGGTTTTTTAAAATAATTTCTTCATCATTACCTGACTCAACAGTGCATTGGGAACGAATGCATGAAGCCGATAGCATAGTTATCGATCCCCATAAACACGGACTGCAACCCTATGGATGTGGTTGTGTATTGTTTAAAAATCCAGAAGTTGGAGTATTTTACAAACACGATTCTCCATACACGTATTTTAGTTCAGATGAGCTGCACCTAGGTGAAATTAGCCTAGAATGTTCTCGCGCAGGCGCCGCCGCAGCGGCATTTTGGGCTACCTTAGAGTGTTTTCCTTTACAGCCCGATCATGGGTTTGGACCAATACTCACTGCCTGTCACCGGGCAGCAACCAAGGCCGATACCTATCTAAATAGTAGCGAAGTCCTACATTCTTATGTCCCGCCCGAGCTCGATATTATCTCTTATTTTGCCGCTGAAAAGAACGCACCCGTTTCAACATCCAGCATTAGCGAGCGTTCTAAAAAAATATTCCACCAAGGAATGAACCACAACACTCCTAGCCAACAATACTTTGTTTCACTCTACACGCAAAATTCACAAGACTTTAGCCGGAAGTTTCCCGACATCATGGTTGACAGTGATCAAGTTGTCCTACTAAGAAGTGTACTTATGCGGCCCGAACAAGAATACACTATCGAGGATTTATTGTTCCGAATAGAGACTGACGCTAAGTCTTTTCTTTAGCCCATTCGTGCGGATCATGTAGAATCTCTGCAAATAGAAGAGTATCACCACCTTTTGAAACCTGAGCTTCAAACTCTATAGCACCACTGAGTTCCTTTTTCAGCAATTCAGTGGCCATATTATTAACCAAATGTTGCTGAATCATCCTTTTTAAGGGTCTAGCACCGAATATAGGATCATATCCGCGTTCTGCCAGCCAGTTTTTGACGTCTTCTGGTATTTGAAGGGTCACCTGCTGTCTTGCCAACATATGATGCAACCTTTGAAGTTGAATATCAACAATGGAGCGAATATGACGAGCGTCTAGTGGATGGAACACAATGATGTCATCTACCCTATTTAAAAACTCAGGACGAATACTTTTTTTCAACAATTCAATCAACTGTTCCTGCATTCTGGTATACTGCGATTGATCCCATGGCCCTTTGTTTCGCTCCATTTCTTCCATAATTAGTGAGGAACCAAGGTTTGATGTCATGATAATAATGGTATTGGTAAAATCGACCGTCGTTCCTTTACTATCGGTCAATCGACCCTCATCGAGAACTTGTAGTAAAATATTAAAGACATCGGGATGAGCTTTTTCCACCTCATCCAATAACAGCACTGAATAGGGTCTACGGCGAACCGCCTCGGTTAGCTGCCCACCCTCGTCATGCCCAACATATCCCGGAGGCGCTCCAACTAAGCGGCTCACCGAGTGTTTTTCCATGTATTCACTCATATCAATACGAATCATGGCTTGTGCATCATTGAATAAAAATTCAGCTAAACTGCGAGCCAATTCTGTTTTCCCAACACCCGTAGAGCCGAGAAAGAAAAAAGACCCTATAGGACGATCTTCATCTTGCAAGCCTGCTCTCGATCTTCTGACGGCATTCGCAACAGCTTCAATGGCATTATCTTGCCCAATTACACGCTTATGCAACTCTTCTTCAAGCATCAACAGTTTTTCCCTATCGGACTGCACCATTTTACTGACGGGTATGCCAGTCCAGCGTGCTACAATATCAGCTATATCTTCGGCAACCACCTCCTCTTTTAACAAGGTTACGCCTTCTTGCATCTGATGGGCATGCTCATGAGCTTGCTGCAATTCTTTTTCAAGTTGAGTTAGCGTACCATAACGAAGCTCGGCCACTCGTTCATACTCCCCTTTCCGCTCGGCTTTTTCGGCCTCATTACGCGTGGTTTCAATAGCTTTCTTGAGATCCCGCACTTGCTGAATAACCGATCGTTCTTGATTCCATTGAGCACGCATTCCCGTTCTCTTTTCGATTAAATCTGCGAGTTCTTTTTCGAGTTGATTAAGTTTTGCAGACTCCTTGCCTGCTTGCTTTTTTGTGACAGAGTCCTGCTCTCTCTTAAGCGCTTCGCGTTCTATTTCTAGCTGTCTAATTTGTCGCTCCAAGGCATCCAGCTCCTCGGGTAAGGAGTCTATTTGCAAACGCAAGCGAGAAGCTGCCTCATCAATCAAATCGATGGCCTTATCGGGTAAAAATCGATCCGCTATGTAACGGTGAGACAATTCAGCGGCAGCTACTATGGCGGCATCTGTTATCCGAACACCATGATGAAGTTCATAGCGTTCTTGCAAGCCTCTTAAGATCGAGACCGTATCCTCCACACTTGGTTCCCCCACCACAACGGTTTGCAAACGCCTTTCCAGTGCCTTGTCTTTTTCAATGTATTTTCGGTACTCATCCAGTGTAGTGGCACCAATAGCATGCATTTCCCCTCTAGCCAAGGCTGGTTTTAAAATGTTAGCCGCATCCATGGCCCCATCGGTGGCACCCGCTCCTACCAGTGTGTGTATCTCGTCAATAAACAAAATAATTTCTCCGTCTGAATCGGTCACTTCCTTAACCACTGCCTTTAAGCGCTCTTCAAATTCACCCCGAAATTTAGTACCTGCAATTAAAGCTCCCATGTCCAGTGCCAAAATTCGCTTTTCCTTAAGACCCTCTGGAACATCACCTCGCACGATTCGCAGCGCCATTCCCTCAGCTATAGCTGTTTTACCCACACCAGGTTCTCCGATTAACACTGGATTATTTTTAGTTCTTCTGGATAGAATTTGCATAACCCGACGGATTTCAATATCTCTGCCTATGACGGGATCTAACTTATTTTTTTCTGCCCACTCATTTAAATCTCTAGCATACTTTTTAAGGGCAGCAAAACGGCTCTCAGCATTTGGATCATCCACTTTTTGTCCACCGCGTGTTTCTTTAAGTACTTGCTGGATAGCTTCCTTTATAAGCCCTAATCCCTGCCAATCCTTCGCCCAGCCTTCACTTACACCTGATAGAGCCATAAGTACGTGTTCAGTACTTATATATTCATCCCCCAACACCCGAGCCTCCACTTTTGCCTGGTCTAAGGCACTCTTTGCGGTAGAACCTAAGTAAGGCCCTGACACCGATGCGCCCGATACCTTTGGTCGTTTTTTTAGCTCTTTATCCACAACAGCTCCAAGCCGATTTTTCTGAACTCCTAGTTTTAACACAATAGAATGTATGGTATCCTGTTCTTCGGCCAACAATGCCTTGGCAATATGAACCGCTTCTACTGCTTGATGCGATTCATGCTGGGCTAGGTCTAGAGATGCTTGTATGGCTTGTTGTGCCTTTAACGTAAAACTGTTCAAATTCATAATCTCTCCTTCTTTTAATTAAAAAAGCGAGGCATTGAACGTCTTTCAACGGCAATCCTCGCTTTCCAAACTACCAAAACCGTGCCACTAATGGCCTTGCTTGGTGAAAACCTGCCTAATTTGCAGGTTTTATGTATCCGGATACATTACATCCTAAATGCTATAAATTGTTTTATGTTGTCTCGTTCAACGGTGAGTAAAATGGCCTTATCATCCGCTTCAAGGCTGCGATTCACTTCCGCATAAAATTCATCGGCCGTATCTACCGATTTGCGTTTAACCGCTGATACAACATCTCCATTTCTCAGTCCTCTTTGATAGGCTTGGCTGGATTCTTTAATCCCCTGAACGAGTACCCCTTCAACCTCGTCACTTAACCGTAGCTCGGATCGTAAGGTCTCCGTCAAAGTACGGACACTAAATCCTAAATCCTCCACCATATCTCTGCTAGTGGTGGAATTCGAAGCGAGAGCTTGCTCTTCTGGACGCTCCCCAATGGTAATGATTAATTCAACTGGTTTACCATCTCTTACTACTTGAACTTGAATTTTTTCGCCGGGTTGTAAACTGGCAATATCTGTCCTAAAAGAATCCCAACTTTTAACAGATTCCCCATTCAGACCAACTATAATATCTTCTTCTTTTAGCCCTCCTTTGTCCGCTGGACCTTTGGCCTCAACTCGGCCTACAATAACTCCTTTTGAGACTTCAAGACCAAGAGCATCGGCCATGGTAGGGTCAAGTTCACCCGCAGTGTACATCCCCAAGTATCCTCTACTAACTGAACCATCGTCAATAAGATCGTCCATAATTCGTTTAGCTAATTTGATGGGAATGGCAAAACCTATTCCATCATTACCGCCGGATCGTGAAGCAATTGCCGTGTTAATTCCCACCAAGCTACCATTCAGATCTACCAATGCTCCTCCAGAATTACCAGGATTTATGGCCGCATCGGTTTGGATGTAATCACCATAAGCGGTTAAGTTTAAAGATCGCCCGCGAGCACTGACGATCCCAAATGAAACCGTATGAGCAAGATCTTCGCTCAAAGGACTACCAATAGCCAACACAAAGGAACCTACTTTTGCTTCGTCGCTATTTCCCAATGGTAAGGCTGGCGCCACCCCCGCCTGCACCTGTAACACCGCGATATCCGTCATTGGATCGGTTCCAATAACTGTAGCTTCTAGTTCCTGACCATCATAAAGTCGAACCATAATTTCATCGGTATTTTCAATCACATGATTATTGGTCAAGATATGTCCTTCATCTGAGACGATTACCCCTGAACCCAAGCCCCTTTGCACATATTCGCGTGTATTTTCTCGGGTATTAGGATTTCCAAAAAACATCGAGAACGGATCCATCATCCTAACTTCACGCGTTCGCTGAGTAGTGATCGTCACAACAGATGGGTTTGAATTTTCAGCAATCTCTACAATGGCATCATTAAAATCCTTAAGACGCATAATAGGTTTGTTTAACAACTCTGAACCGCGTGATGTATCATAGCGATCATCCACATGTTCAACTGAATCACTCACCCCTACCCAAAGATGGTCATTTGAGATTAAATCGGGGTTAAACCCGCGAATTCCTGCAAATAGAAACAGAGCAATTGGAATAATTAAGGATAAAATTACGGTAAAAGAATTAGCTGATATTCGCTTCATAAGCTTCATATGATGATAGTTATAGGTTTAAATTTTGTAGTCTTAACGAAGCAAGGGCGCCTTCTCGTATGTACTCACTAGAATACATAAGGGCCGCCCTTGTTTAGATTAGCTTCACACCGTTTATGGCGATGATTGATTCTGAATTATTGGATTTGAATCTCCTTTTTTACCGCTTTTTCATGTTTTTTAATGGTCAATCGGAGTATACCGTCTTCATGATTTGCTGTAATTGAATCTGTGTCCAACCCTTTTGGAAGCTGGATACTTCTAGAGAAGGAACCATAAAATTGTTCCATTCTGTGTACGTTGACTTTTTTATCCTCATCTACCACTTTACGCTCACCAGTAATATGTAGCATATCTTGTTCCAGATGTATTTTTATATCTTCCTTACGAATTCCCGCTAATTCTAAAAGGAATTCTAAATCCCGCTCACTTTCACGAATGTCCACCTTAGGGGTGAAACTGTGTGTGTTGTGAACGTTCATTGGCTCAAAAAATTCATCCATTAGCTCATTGAAGCTTTTAGATAAATGACGGTAGCTTGGTCGGTTATATCGTACTAGTGCCATATTTGGTACCTCAATTTTGTGTATTGTTTTATGTTTTGTTTAATCCAATTAACACAAATGGTATGCCATTGGGCTAGACTTTGATGTACTACTGACAAGCCGAACGTAGGGGTTGGGCCTACTATGACGGGATTTCAGCGCCCTAAAATAGAATGTCAGAAGCTTAAGTAAAATAGACAGAACTCCCCTGAAAGTTCGTCAAGTTAATGGAAAAAGTGTCATTACCCGTAACTCTTCTTCCACTCCTTGGATATGAGAAAGGCTAACTCAAGGGATTGTTCATAATTCAGTCGCGGATCACAAAAAGTTTCATAATTTACATCTAGACCTGTTTCATCCAATCCTTTTGCACCACCAACACATTCGGTTACGTCGTCCCCGGTTAGTTCTAAGTGCACACTACCTAAGTAACTTCCTTCCGCTCGGTGAATAGCAAACGCGTGCTTTAACTCTTCCATGATATGGTCAAAATTGCGTGTTTTATAGTCATTGGTAGAAGAAAATGTATTTCCATGCATAGGATCAGAACTCCAAACAACCGGGAAGCCTTCCCTACGAACCGCTTGTATGAGCCCTGGAAGCCCTTCTTGGATGTTATCTTTTCCAAACCGAGTTATAATTACAATCTTTCCAGCCTCATGGGAAGGGTTTAATTTCTCAATTAACTTTAATGTCTCATCAATGGTATATGGTGGGCCTATTTTTATACCAATAGGATTTTCTATACCCCGCAAATATTCTACATGAGCTTCATTTAAATCACGGGTCCGGTTACCTAACCAAACCAAATGGGCACTAAGATTAAAAAAGCCATCTTTCCGTGGTACTTTTCTAGTCTGAGCAGAATCATAGAATAGGTTAAGTGCCTCATGAGAGGTGAAAAAGTCTACCTTTTGTGACTGTTGCAATCTACGCTCAGATACCGCATCCATAAATTTTACAGCCTGGGTAATGGATTTCACCATGGATTCATATTCCTGGTGATATGGATTGTTCTTCATAAAATCTAATTCCCATTGCTCGGGATAATGTAAATCTGCAAAGCCTTCATCACCCAGGGCTCGAATAAAATTAAGTGTCAAGCCTGCCTTATGATACCCCTCCAATAAACGCTTGGGATCAGGCACTCGTTTGGCTTGATTTTTTTCAAAGCCATTGATTAAGTCTCCACGATAATTGTGCATTTCCACTCCATCTATGGTTTCAAATGCAGAAGAACGGGGCTTAGCATATTGGCCTGCCATTCTACCGACCCTGACAACCGGTACTCCCATCTCATGAATCATAATAAAGCTGGTTTGAAGCAATACTTTAACCAAGTTCACAATCTTGGAAGAACGGGTGAGATCAAAACTCTCCGCACAGTCACCCGCCTGAAACATGAAAGCTTTACCCGCACAAACCGCTGCAAGTTTATCCTTCAGGGATTCAATTTCCCATGAGGTTACCAAAGGTGGCAGGGTTTGAAGCTCGTTATAGGAGCGTTCCAATTCTTCTTTGTTAGGATAATCGGGAAGTTGCTGAATTGGATATTCTCTCCAACTAGAAGGACTCCATTTTGCAGTTCGTACAGACATAATAACTTACATTTACAATTTCGATAAGATTATGAGGGCAATTAACATACAGTATTTTTCGGAAAGCTACGTAAAAAAAGCTAGGCAATTAGAAGAAATTGCTCTAATTGTTTGGTAATTTAGCTATTTGTTTAAAATAGCAGACTTAACACTTTTTTAAGGAAGTTGTATGCAGGAGTCTATTGTTATTCGCGGTGCTCGCGAACACAATCTCAAAAACATCGATGTAACCATTCCCAGAGATGCGCTTGTTGTAATTACCGGCTTATCAGGCTCTGGCAAATCTTCCTTAGCTTTTGATACGATTTATGCCGAAGGACAACGACGTTTTTTAGAATCCTTATCTGCTTATGCTCGTCAATTCTTGGGTATGATGGAACGACCAGCGGTTGATTTTATTGATGGCTTATCTCCTGTCATATCCATTGATCAAAAAACAACCAATCGAAATCCTCGCTCCACCGTCGGTACGGTTACTGAAATTTATGATTTTCTTAGACTTTTATATGCCCGTGTAGCTATTCCTTATTCCTATGTAACAGGAATTAAGATGGAAAAACAAACGACTGACCAAGTTGTTTCTGCTATTCTTGGACTTGACGAAGGCACCAAAGCCTACTGCTTAGCACCGGTAATTAGAGGACGAAAAGGACATTATCGAGAGCTGTTTGAACAAATGATTAAACAAGGCTACTTACAAGCCCGTGTAGATGGAGAGATTATAGAACTTGAAGCGGGATTAATGTTAGACCGGTACAAAACCCACACTATTGAAATAGTAATAGATCGCTTTGTGGTTAGCTCGAAAAGTGAAAAAAGAATTGCCGATAGTGTCAGAACCGCTCTTGAAATGGCCGATGGAACCGTAGTACTTGCCCTGAAATCAAAGGATGGATGGGAGGACCGACTTTTTTCACAAAAATTATTCGATCCTGAAGGTGGTATTGCTTACGAAGACCCAGCACCTAACCTATTTTCGTTTAATTCTCCTTTTGGAGCCTGCTCTACTTGCGATGGATTAGGGCATGCATATGATGTTAACTGGGAACTTTTAGTTCCCAACCCAAAGCAAAGTGTGGAAGATGGTGGCATTCGTTTTCTTGGAAAACCCAGAGATATCTTTGCATTTAAACAGCTCGAAGCGGTACTTAATCATTATGGAATGGACTTTAATTCCCCCATAACGAGCTATTCTAGTGAACTTATTGACACGCTCATGAAGGGAAGTGGCACTCAAAAATATGCCGTCACCTATGAATTTCGCTCCGATAAAGTCACTTACCAACATAGTTATAAAGGATTACGGGATACCATCATTGAACAGTATGAACAATCTAAGTCCCCTAAACAACGTGAAAAAGCCAAAGCCTTTATGTCTAAGGTTAGTTGTCCCGATTGCCATGGTGGCCGGCTAAATAAAGAGGCCTTGTCATACAAACTAGATGAATATGGTATTCAAGATCTTGTGCAGATGGACATCCAAGAACTCCGGGATATCTTGTATAATATACACCTAAGCGACCGGCAACAACAAATTGGGCACCAAATTCTCAAAGAAATCCGAGACCGACTCGACTTTTTGTTGAATGTAGGGCTCAACTACCTCAGCCTTAATCGAGAGGCTCAAACGCTGAGTGGTGGCGAAGCTCAACGAATTCGACTAGCCACTCAAATTGGAACGCAGCTTGTGGGCGTTCTTTACATACTCGATGAACCCAGTATTGGCCTCCATCAACGAGATAATAAAAAACTTATTCAATCGCTTGAAACCCTCCGTGACTTGGGTAATAGCGTCATCGTGGTTGAGCATGACCGCGATACCATCGAGAAAGCTGACTATGTAATTGATATGGGTCCTGGTGCAGGCGCATATGGAGGGCATATTGTAACACAGGGCAAGCCAGATGAATTGGACCCAAATTCTATGACGGCGCGTTTTTTAAGGGACCAAGAGCAAGTAACCGCAGCTGAGACCCCTAGAGAGGGTAACTCAAAAAAAATAAGTATTACCAACGCTCGAGGACATAACCTCCGTGCAGTAGACCTTGAAATTCCACTGGGTAAATTTATTGCTGTAACGGGCGTAAGTGGTTCTGGGAAAAGCTCCCTCATCAACCAGACATTGGTTCCAATACTCTCGAATCATTTTTATAAATCTAAGGTGGTTCCCTTGCCTTATGACAAAGTTGAGGGCCTTGAACACATTGATAAAATCATCTCCATCGATCAAAGTCCCATCGGTAGAACACCACGGTCTAACCCAGGAACCTATACTAAGGTCTTCGATCATGTTAGAAGGCTCTTTGCAGAATTACCTGAATCCAAAATACGTGGCTATGATCAAGGGCGGTTTTCGTTCAATGTAAAAGGCGGACGCTGTGAAACCTGCAAAGGTGACGGGGTACGTAAAATTGAAATGAATTTTCTGCCTGATGTATACGTTGCTTGTGAAACCTGCCAAGGACGCCGCTATAACCGAGAAACATTGGAGATATACTTCCGCGAGAAGAATATTTCAGAGGTCCTTGAAATGCCCATCTCAGAAGGTGTTGAATTTTTTAGCTCACAGCCTGCCATTTCGAGGATACTAAAAACACTTAACTCAGTGGGGTTAGGCTACCTTACCTTGGGACAATCTAGCACCACCTTATCCGGTGGTGAAGCTCAGCGAATAAAACTTGCCCGTGAACTCTCAAAAATTGGTACAGGTAATACACTGTATGTGATGGATGAACCCACTACGGGCTTGCATTTCCAAGATGTTCGACTACTGGTGAATGTAATTCAACAATTAGTGGATAAGGGGAATACCGTAATGGTAATCGAGCACAACCTAGATGTGATTAAAGCAGCAGATTGGGTGATTGATTTAGGACCAGAAGGTGGTAAGGCGGGTGGACAGATTATTGCAGAAGGAAGCCCCAGAGTAATTTCTGAAGTTTCTAATTCACATACAGGTCAATTTTTAAAGCAAGAATTTGAACGACTATCTTCCGTTGTAGGAAAGTTGTAAGCTTACTATCTTGATGATCTTCTATGAATTTTTTTCGCACACATATTCTTAAAAATATTAGTCTAAGCCTACTGCTCTTCGCCTTCGTTACCCAGAGTATACCTATGCTCGAAAATGAACTCGAAAATCAACGCTTTACTCAGTGGCTCAATAAACACTTCAACCACTCATTAGCTACGAATCAATACCCTGAACTTTCTGACCCCAAACGTCTTGAATCTATCCGTCATCATTTACAAGAACTATGGAATGAAAGCGACAACTTGGATCAATGGACAAATGCAGTTAAGGCTTATTTAAAGCAAAAAAATCTAGATCAAAAACTTCTTATCGAGTGGAACATGCTGGATCATATGGACCAGCATCAGCACATGGCTCTACTTCAGGAGTCAAGGGTATATGCCCTAAACAATCAGGCACATGGTAAATCAACCAAACTAACCGGACCTGATTATCTATCCGAACCCACTACCCATAAGACTCAACTAGGCTCTAACACTAGGTCTAGCCGCTCAAGCTATTCAGTAGCTAAAATAGAGCGCCCCCTGAGTAGTGGAATAGCCATAGGCGCGCCATAGCCCTCACTAGCCTGCTTTTTATACTTTTGGTTCACTTTTGCCGAACTACCCTAAACATTTTATACTAACAATAAAACATCATAATTATGCAAGGAAATGGATTTAAACTAGGTGTTATAGCGGCCTTTTTTGCCCTTACACTTTATTACTTGTATCCAACCATTATCTGGAATTTGGAACAACGACAAATGAGTACCTTCACCGAAGAAGAACGTACTCAATACGAAATGGATAACGCTGAAAAACTTTCCAATTTAAAAGAAAATATACTTTCGTTAGGTTTGGATTTACAAGGCGGAATGCATGTCACCTTAGAAGTAGGTACCCCACAGCTCATTCTTGAACTGGCAGGGAGTAACCGTGACGCTGAGCTCGAAGAAGTTGTTCAGCTTGCGCAAGAAGTAGCCGAAGAAGACGACACTGATTTCATCGACGAAATGCAGCTTGAGTTTGAGAGAAGAGATGCTAATGCCCGATTAAGTCGCTACTATAGAAGCGAATCTCAAGATATCACACGTCGCTCAAGCAATGACGAAATCGCTGCTTTTCTAAAAGTACAACGCGATGCAGCGTTAGACCGAGCTATAGAAATTATACGAACTAGGATTGACCGGTTTGGCGTTACCGAACCTTCCATTGTGAAGCAAGGTCAAAGCCGCATTGTAGTAGAGTTACCAGGTGTAGATGATGAAGAACGAGTGAGAAATCTGTTAAAGGGTACCGCTCGTCTTGAGTTTCGTACAGGTGCCGACGCCCAGGACTTCTCAAATTTCAGAAACCGAACCATTGAATTTTACAATGTAGAAGCTGATAGCTCCGATAGTTTAAATTTAAGCGGTCCATCCAATGAATTACTCGAGCGTATGTCATTCATTCAAACTCAAAGTCCTTATGTATTTGGATATGCTATGGCTGAGGATACCGCCGCCATCATGGACTTACTAAGCACCGCTGACGTTCAACGATTAATGCCAAGAAATACTGTTGTATTGTGGGGTTCTAGGTCAATTGGATTTGAAGGTGGTGTAGAACAATTTGCACTATATGGGGTTCGTGACAATGCCGAACTTACCGGTGAAGTCATTGAAGAAGCGTCCATCCAGTTTGATCCAACCACCAATGTCCCTGAAGTATCCATGGGTATGAATAGTGAAGGAGCTAGAATATGGAGTCGAATAACCGGTGCTAATATTGGTAAGCCCATCGCTATTGTATTGGATGGATACGTGGTTTCTTACCCAAACGTTTCTACCAAGATTACTGGTGGAAACTCAAGCATTACGGGCCTAGAAAATGTTGCAGAAGCCGAAGATTTAGTGAATATTTTACTCTCTGGTGCCCTACCTGCACCACTTCGGATTATGGAGGAGCGAACCGTGGGTGCTACATTAGGCGAGAGTTCTATTCAAGCTGGCTTTCGATCAGTCTTAGTGGGTCTATCCATTGTGGCGATCTTTATGATCGTATATTATCGAACAGGTGGCGGTGTTGCCGATTTAGCTCTTTTGCTAAACATCATTTTTATCCTTGGTATTCTGGCAGGATTTAAAGCGACATTAACCTTGCCCGGTATGGCAGGTATCGTATTGACCATTGGTATGGCGGTCGATGCTAATGTGCTAATATTTGATCGAATACGTGAAGAACAACGAGGTGGAAAAACCATGAAAGCGGCGATCTCAGCAGGTTATTCCAACGCGATGAGTGCTATTATTGATGCCAACGTAACCACAGGTTTTGTGGCCTTAATCTTAATGAGTTTTGGGGTAGGACCTATAAAAGGTTTTGCTGTTACTCTGCTTGCGGGTATTGCATGTTCACTATTTAGTGCCATTGTTATCACGCGCGTAGTCATTGACTACTTAACCCGCAACAACACAGAAGCCGTTAGCTTCGGTTAATAATTTTTTAAATTAAAAGGTACCTATTATGAGATGGTTTGAAACACCCAACTTTGATTTTTTAGGCAAACGAAAAGTTGCCTATATCCTTTCTAGTGCCCTATTTATAGCGTCTTTAGCTATTATACTTACAAAGGGCTTACAGTATGGAATAGACTTCCGTGGGGGGAAAGAATTCGTATATGCATTCGACACCACGGTCAATACACAAGATGTTCGATCTTTTTTAACTGAACCCTTAGGGTCCTCACCTGAAGTAAAGCTATTTGGATCGGACTCTGAGATACTTATCCGAACAGACAATGAACTCAGCACTGACGAAGTTCAGAATCTGATTGAAGGTGCTATTAGTGCCAATATCAGTGGAGCAAATTTCAGTATGGAAAAGAGTGACTCTATTGGACCTCGATTCGCTGAGGATTTAAAAGGAGCTGCAGCGCAATCTGTTATTTATGCGATTGTTATTATTTTCCTCTACATACTTATTCGATTTCGAAAGTGGACGTTCTCGGCGGGAGCAGTCGCCGCACTGGTACATGACGTGGTTATCACCCTAGGTATATTTACCCTATTAAGTGATGTGGTTTCCTTCAACTTACTAATCGATCAAAATATCATTGCAGCATTCCTCACAATAGTGGGGTACTCACTAAACGATACGGTGGTTGTATTTGACAGGATTCGAGAGAATAAACTGGTACATAAAGGGATGAACACCATTGAGATGTTCAATAAAAGCCTCAATGACACCCTCAGCCGAACCGTAATTACTTCAATTACAACCTTCTTTGTGGTAACTATTCTGTTTATATTCGGAGGAGAGGTGTTGAAAGGTTTGTCTTTTGCACTTATAATAGGTGTCATATTGGGTACCTATAGCTCACTTTTTGTGGCAAGCCCTTTAGTACTTGAATTGGATACCAAAAAATCACTAAATAAACCTTAGGATTATCATGAGTTATAAAACGTCAGAACGTTACAACTGCGTTGTCATTGAATTTAAAGGCAATGTAATGGGTGGACCCGATGCGGTCAGTTTAAATGAGGAGTTACACGCTTTAATTGATGTCAACAAGACGAACATTATTGTTGATTTATCTAAGGTAAAGTTCATGAATTCTTCTGGTTTAGGCATGCTTATCGGTGGTCTTACAACCATGCGAAAAGCTGGAGGAGATCTCCGTATTGCCAATGCTACCGATAAGATTGAAAGCCTTTTGGTAGTAACTAAACTCATTACCGTTTTCAAGCACTTCCATTCAGTGGATAAAGCAGTAGAATCGTTTAAGGAAGACGCTTAATTCCTCGGCGAATCATCAAAATTTGAAGGGGTGTAGCTACTTACACCCCTTTTTTATTGTTTTTTATTCTCATCGATCACTTAGCAATCATATATGTCTACTAGAGTAGTTATTGGCGCCCAATGGGGCGATGAAGGTAAAGGGAAAATTGTTGACCTTCTTAGTAAAGAATCCCGTTATATAGTTCGATTTCAAGGGGGCGCGAATGCCGGTCATACCCTGAAATTTGACGATAATGAAGTAGTACTTCACCTTATTCCATCCGGAATATTCAATGGAGATGGAATTTGCATAATCGGAAATGGAGTTGTAATCGATCCCCTAGCTCTCTTGGAAGAAATTGACCAGGTCCATGAAATGGGTTTCAGCTTGGAAAACCGGTTCTATATTTCAGAAACAGCTCATGTAATCCTTCCGTATCACAAAATATTGGATCAAATGAAGGAAAAAAGAAAAGGAGCTAAGGCTATTGGAACTACCGGACGTGGTATCGGTCCAGCTTATGTTAGTAAGGTTGCGAGAATTGGTATCCGGATGATTGATTTATTGGACACCACTGTACTTCACCAAAAGCTTATTCAAAACATTGAAGACATCAATCGAGCACTTGAAAATATTTACGAAGAACCTATCATAAATGCCCAAGAATTAATTCATGAGCTTGAAGGAGCCATCATAAAATTAAGTCCATACATATGCAATACCACACATATGTTGCATGAAGCACTAGAGAAGGACGAAAACATACTATTAGAGGGTGCTCAAGGATGTCTGCTTGATGTAGATCATGGTACGTATCCATATGTCACATCCTCTTCTCCTACTTCTGGAGGAGCTTGTACAGGGAGTGGAATACCTCCACTAGCCATTACCCAAGCAATGGGTATTACTAAAGCCTATTGTACTCGAGTTGGAAATGGTCCTTTCCCTACCGAACTCCTTGGAGAAACGGGTGAATCACTTCGGAAAAAAGGGCATGAGTTTGGAGCTACTACCGGGCGCCCACGTCGCTGTGGTTGGTTAGATTTAGTGGCACTAAAGTATGCCTGCCGAATTAACGGACTTAACGAATTAACCCTAACCAAGATGGATGTAATGGATGGCTTTGATACCATCAAAATTTGCACATCCTACCGCATTGGTGATACTGAAACAAATGTGTTTCCTTTAAGCCTAAAAAACCTAGAAAAAGTAGAACCTATTTATACGGAACTTCAAGGTTGGGACCAAGATATTTCGGGAATTACTGCTTGGGAGGAACTCCCAGATACTGCGCAGTCCTACATACAGTTTATAGAGAATTACTTAGGTGTTCCTTTTAAAATTATTTCTACTGGACCAAAGCGAAACGAAACGATTATTCGCTAGACCGTTCTATTTCGAAAAGCAGCTGATAATTCCCCAATAAGTACAACCACAGCAGCTCCCACTGCAGTATAAAGCGGCCATGCTAATGCCAAAGGTTCACCAGGTAATAGATTTTGAGCTGGGCCATTAACTATGAATAGCAGACTCATTAACCCGGAGAAAAAACCGATAAGCGCATCCCTTGTTTGTGCCTTTTGGCTCACTAATCCCAATATAAAAGCCCCTAATAACCCCCCATAGGTGTAGGAAGCTATACCTAGGCCCAACTCTACAACGGTTGGGCGTTCCCCTGCCTGAAGCTGTAAAGAGGCAAACAAAAGGGCTGAAACACTGAGTACAACACCCCATATAAGAGTAATCTTCCTTGACAGGGAGAGTTCATCCACCGCACTTAATACTTTTTTCCGGTAAGGAATGATTACATCATATAATGTAGTAGAGGCTAAGGCATTTAAGGAAGAGCTTAGACTACTCATTGCTGCGGCAAACAACGCTGCTACAATTAGTCCTGAAACCCCTGAAGGCATTTGTTCCACAATGTACTTGGCAAAAATCTCATCTTGGGTACTTAGCCCAAGCGCAACGACATCTGCCCCACCATAGAATGTATAGAGCAGTAAACCTATAAACAGAAATAATGAAAATTGAAGAATTACCACAAAACCACTTCCTATAAGAGCTTTTTGTCCTGAACCCAATGACCCCGTTGCTAGCAGGCGTTGCACGAGAAGATGATCCGTTCCATGAGAAGCCAGCGAAAAGACAGCTCCACCCACAATAGCTACCCCAAAAGCGTATGGTTGCTCCAAATAGCCCTTCCAACTTCCATCCCATCCCCAGTCAAACCATTGGGTTTTGCCACTGACAACTACCGCTTCTTGAAAGGATTGCCACCCCTCTGGTAGGGCTTGAATTAAAAGTACTCCTGCTAGTATTGCTCCACCAAGATATACTCCTAGTTGTATTACATCCATCCAAACTACCGCTTTTATCCCCCCTAAGAATGTATATAATAAGGTAAGCAAGGTGATTACCATAATAGCCATCACGTAGAGTTGAAAATCACTCCAGCCCTCGAATGCTCCACCAAAGCGTAACAAAACTGCTAAAGGAATAGCTGTAGCAAATAAACGAACCCCATCTGCAAGTAAGCGCGTAAACATAAAGGTGATGGAGGTTGCATTACGCATCGAAGGACCAAATCGACGGTCTAAAAAGGTGTAGGCTGTAAACATCTCACCATCAAAATAACGGGGTAAAAATACCAGTGCCACAATCACTCTCCCAATAAAATACCCAATGGTAATCTGTAAAAATGTGAGGTTTCCACCATACGCAACCGCAGGTATACTGATGAAGGTCAAGGTGGAGGTCTCAGTTGCTACTACCGAAAATAATACCGCCCACCAAGGTAGCCCTTTACCTCCTAAGAAATAATCCCTTGCATTTTGTTGCTTAGCCGAAGCTTTTAACCCGAAATAGGCAACAAATATCATGTAGAGCACCCATACTACATAGTCTAACCAGCCAAATGCTGTGGCACCATTCTCCATTTCTATGCATACTCCTGTAAAAATGCCACTGCCTTTTTCATGGCTAAACCCCGGTGGCTTATGCTATTTTTTTGCTCAGAACCCATTTCAGCAAAACTCAGATCATATCCATCTGGTACGAAAATGGGATCATAGCCAAAACCTCCTGCACCTTTCCTAAACCTTGAAATTTCACCTATACAAATACCTTCAAATATCCATTGCTTATCCGCATCTACAAAGGCTACAACTGTCCGAAATTGAGCATTACGCTGATTTATTTGAGTCATTTCTGAGAGTAATTTCTGCACATTGTCATCATAACTCGCATCTTCGCCGGCATAACGTGCAGAATAAACACCAGGAGCACCACTTAAAGCTGCTACTTCCAAGCCCGTATCATCGGCTAAACTTGGCAAACCAGTTACCATCGCAACATACTTCGCCTTTTTTAATGCATTCCCTTCAAGGGTCAATGCATCTTCTTCAACCTCTTCAAGCTCAGGGAAATCAGTGGTAGATAAAACCCGAACATCCGGTATTAATAGGAGTTCTCTGAGTTCTTGAATTTTATTTGGATTACGAGAGGCTAAAACAATTTCATTCATATTACTTCAATAAACCTTGCATTTGATGCCAACTCAGTCTTGGCCCATATTGCCCTACTACCATTGAGGCTGCTTTAGTAGCTAACTTTCCCGCTGCAGCATAACCTAGTCCATTGGTTATTCCATACAAAAAACTCCCTGCAAACATATCACCAGCCCCGTTGGTATCTACGGCTTTAACTGAAAAAGGCTCAATATCGATAAAGGTATCACCATCAAAAATCATAGCTCCATTTTTCCCCATCGTAATGACAAACCTCTTGGCATCTTTCTTCAATGCTTCACGGGCTTCCAAAAGGTTCGACTTTTGTGTATACGCTTTGGCCTCATCTTCATTACAGAATAATAAGTCAATAGAGGCGCCAATTACCTCCTGAAACTTCGGTCTAAAAGCCTGTACTAATGATGGGTCAGATAAGGTGATCGAAGTCCGTATTGCGTGTTCTTCTGCTATGGAAAAGGTTTTTTTCATGGCATCAAAACCGTCTTGGGTTGCCACTAAATACCCCTCTACATACACATATTCTGAGGATTGTATGGCTAAAGGAGAAAGTTCTTGTATAGACAATTCTGAACTAATACCCAGGAAGGTATTCATGGTCCGGTCGGAATCCTCAGAAATCATCACTAGACATTTACCCGTTATACCCGCTTGCCGTGTCTGCCCATCTAAGTTCGTTTCAACTCCTGCATGGGTCATATCAGCCAGATAAAAATCCCCAAATTCATCGGCGGCTACCTTGCAAGAATAATAGGCACTCCCTCCTAATTGACTAATTGCAATCATAGTATTCGCTGCTGACCCCCCCGATTTACGTTCATAATCGTGGTCTAGCATAGCTTCCAGTAAGCGTTGTTGGGTCCCTTCATCAACCAGTGTCATAAGCCCTTTAGCCACGTGCTGTTCTTCTAAAAACTCAGCTGTAATCTTACATTCTAAGTCGACAAGGGCATTTCCAACCCCATATACGTTATATTTTTTCATGATCGTTGTATTTGTAGAAACCGAATCTTAGTCCATGTACGGTGAAAGCTTGTATCGGTGATAAATGTGTAACAAGGTAAGCAGGCTAGAGATTCATAAAAAATCTTTCCTTAGACTCTCTATATTCTGTCATGTCTTACACTTCTTTGATACAGCATCTCAAACGGTTGGCCGACAGCTATGTTCCCAAAGAACCCTACTACCTGGAAATGCATCCTATTCCGAAAAATAGCGAATCTTTGAAAAGCCACCATAATAATCCCGATCTAAGTCCACAAAAACCACTTAAGGGGATCATATATACAGAGAGCGCCGTTTGTATCCCTCTTCATCAGGCCCCCTCCCATCACAACGGTCCAATCCCATGCTTTGAAGATATCACCTTGGAATTAATTTATACCCTTCGAAAAACGCACTTAAGCCATGGTGGGCAAATCAGCTTTCCTGGTGGACATCTGAACCCCGAGGAAAATTCGGAACAGGCGGTAGCAAGGGAAATAGAAGAAGAATTATCCATTAAAGCTGAAACGGTTGAACTCATTGGAGAACTTCCAACCTTTTATTTACATCATAGCAAACACAAAATTACTCCCTTTATTGCCTGGTTGCATGATACCGAAAGTATGACTGCATGCCCCAATGAGGTAGAAGAAATCATTCGAGTACCTCATGAGCAACTTCTGGATTCCAACCGAAAAAAAACCAGAGAATGGACGCTACGTAATCAAATTTATATGGTGCCCTATTATCAAGTGCACCGAGTGCCGTTGTGGGGAGCTACCGCCATGATTACAGCAGAATGGTTACGCTTTTATCAAACATTAACCCCTGAGATCAGCTAAAAAAACTCTGCTGCTTTCCTACCAAGCTTAGTACTAAGAGCCACTCCCATCCCACTTAAGCCTACTGCCCACGCTGTATTTCCAGATATTTCAGTCCGAATGACCGGATTCTTATCAGGAGTAAAACCCATTATGCCTGACCATTCGAATTCAACCTCAGTAGGATCTATTCTCAATACCTCCTTCATATATCTACCTAAGAACGCTTTGATATCGCTGTTAACGCCAAATTGTGCCGTGGTCTCACCAGAGAGATCTACATGCCTAGCTCCCCCCAATAACAAGCGATCTGCCCCTACATTTCGAAAATAAATATATCCCTGCTGTGCATGAAAAGTTCCCCTCCAAGGCTGAGAAACTAAAGCTTTGGTTAGGAGTACCAAACCTCTACCAGGGCGTACCGAAACATCTGGGTCTAGTGATTTTGAAAATGCATTTGTAGCCAGAATAACAGACGAGCTGTGGAGCTCGCGGTTACCATTCTCACTCTCCTCCACTCTTAGAATTACTCCATCCATTTTTTCCGTCATTTCTACCAAACTTCGTCCCCAAACTAAGTGAATTCCCATCTGTTCACACAGTTGGGCAAATCCTGACCATGCCATTGCGGGTTGAAGTTGTCCTTCACGTGGCATTTGAATGGCATTATATCCATTAATACTCGTCAGCTTATACCAATGGTCAAGACCTGTTCTTTGTTTCAGAGCCGTATTGCAAGAGGCTAGGTATGTTGAAACCCGCTCAAATTCCTCTTCTTCGGTAAAAAGTTCATGTCCACCTAGGGGCTCATACCCAATAACTTGGTCTCCCAAAATACTTCTGAGTAAGGATAACCCCTGCCAACGCTCAGACATACGATCCCAAACTCGTTCGTCTTGTTCCAATTGGCTATCGGCGATAAACTCACCTACAGTGCCTATACAAGCAAATCCTGCATTTCGGGTACTTGCTCCCAAAGGTGGTAAGTACCGATCAAGAAGAGCAATTTTAGCACCTTTATGTTTTGTAGCTAGATGATACGCGGCAGATAAGCCGGTAAACCCTGCTCCAACTACAACAAAATCATAGTTACTATCCATTGGTCGGCGCGCCAAATAACTCGCTAATGATCGATCCCATTCCAATTCTCTTTCCCAGTACGACCATTGAGCAGACTCAGGACGGTGAAATGATTTCTGCAAACTCATATTGTACGCCTTAGCCTACATCCGCTTTATCTAATTCTCCAATAGCTAACGAGACCATCAAAGGCATCGCCGCATCAAAAAAACCAGGATCCACATTGTATTTTGGGTGATGCCAAACATAGGTAGAACCACTTTCTTGAGCGCCGCTTCCTACGAAGAAAAAAGCTCCAGGAAAATATTGCTGATAGAAAGAGAAATCTTCACCTGCCATCATGGGGCGCTCCATTTCCACTACTTTGTCGGATTCAAACAAGTGATTAGCATGGTTAATTACTTTTCTAGCGGCTTTTTCGTCATTAATCACCGCAGGGTATCCCTTGTTAATAGTCAAAGATATTTCAGCTTCATGGGCTTGAGCGATACCTTCACATATTTGCTGCATTCGCTGCTCTACACGTTGGGCTGTAGCACTCGAAAAGCTTCGGATGGTTCCCCAAAGTTGAACCATTTCAGGTATTATATTATGGGCCGATCCCCCCTCGATTCTGCCAACCGTTACTACGGCCGACTCAGTGGGGTCAACGCTTCTGCTGATAATGGTTTGAAAGGAAGAAATGCATTCAGCGGCTACTACTACAGGATCTACGGCTTCATGTGGTCGCGCAGCATGTCCGCCAACTCCACGAATGATTACGTGAAACTCGTCAGGTGCCGCCATTAACTCTCCAGGGCGAGTGGCAACCATTCCAGGGCTATGGGAAGGTGAGGTATGTAATCCGTAAATTTGTTGTATAGGATACTTTTGCAGCCATCCTGTTTCACACAATAAGCGGCCTCCTCCAGGAAGGGTTTCTTCCCCTGGTTGAAAAATTAATAGCACCCTCCCCGATAACTCAGCGGTATGTTTCGCCAAAACTCTCGCAACGCCTAATAAATTGGCCGTATGCGCATCATGGCCACAACAATGTGCTATTCCCGGGTTGGTTGAAAAAAAACCGGCCTTAGCTTCGCCTTCCTCTTGTATGGGAAGTGCGTCAATATCGGCACGCAAAGCAACTACTCTATCGGATTTGATATCCCCTTCAATTATTGCCACACAGCCGGTTTCCAACGGTCTTTCGACAACAAAACCTAACTGCACTAACTGCTGTTCAATATAATTGGTTGTTTCAAATTCCTTATAACTTAACTCAGGGAAACGATGTAAATATTCCCGTTCTTCTTTAGCTTGTTTTAAGTAAGGAGCACACCATTGCTTAATGTTCATCAAATAAATACTATGTGAGTTTACGAGGCGGTAACTTTCGTATTGGTTCTTCGTATGTTCTTATACACTTTTAATGTAGGAAAACTATGCGTTCATTTTCTTGGGAAATATTTGTTGGGGCTATTCTACTTTTTTTTGTGGCTTTACTTGTTAGTAATGAAAATTATCAACAGGAGAGGCGTGACCGGGAGGATACTAGCCCATCTAGGGCACTTGAACGGAGCATCGCCATTACTATAGAAAAATCTATACAAGCAGCAAATGATGCCTTAGAGGTGGCTAACCAGGCAGTAGAAGCTAAAACGCAAACATCGGACAATGATAACAAGCAGAATAAAAATGAATCTTTGAGTTCAAAAGCCCAAAATCTAGAGTTCCAAATAGAACAAAAAGCCCAAGAATTAGAACAGAAAATTAATAAAAATACCACTGGTAGACTTGCCCCATCCCAAGCAGTTCAGGCAATAACTGACCCATCCCAACAAGATAGAACTCGCTCGCTTACTTCCTCAGAAGTTCGGATGAATGAGTGGACCGTACCTTCCCCTGGTATTTATTCCTACTCCTTAAAACTCCAACTTAATACACAAGAATCTCTGAGTATTGATATTCCTTTTGGAAGCATAGAATTTATTGGCCAAAGCACCAGCGAACCCTTACTTATTTTGAAGGCTTCAGGTAAAAATACGGATACGATCTGGCTTCAAAATCAGTTACGTATTATCGATTCTAATACGGATAATGGAGTGAATATTTTTATTAGTCGATCAGACGAAGAGTCAGCTACTTTTCAACTTCAAGCAACACTGATTGTACCCGAAGAAACCAACGTAGACGCCAAAACAAACAGCGGACATATAGAATTAGCTAATATCGCGGGCACACATTCCTTGAAAACGAATGGTGGACATATTGAAGTCATGGATGTAACAGGTTCCTTAGCGGTTGAATCAGGGGGTGGGCATATAGACGTAATCGACATGCGAGGAGACCTAGAATTATTTACTGAAGGAGGTCATATAAGCATTGACAACGTGTCTGGTACTGTTAAAGCCACTACTAATGGTGGACAAGTTAATGTTAAACGGCTTGAGGGTAACATATGGGCATTAACCAAAGGGGGAAATATTACAGCTTCTATCGAAGAGGCAGATGAGCAAATTACCTTAATTACAGAAGCGGGTAACATCCGCCTACTAAGTTCAGAAAGCAAACCCTATTTTTGTACAATGAACGCGAATGCGGGAATAGATTTCGGTAATTCAGGCATCGTAGGAAATCTATTTGGTGCATTTACAGGGTTTTTATTTCCACAAGACAAACTCAATGCCTACGCTAGTGATTTACAAGGAATATTTAACTCCATGGATTTAGAGGCCCCTGGCCGACCTTCTTTTGGTAGTTTTGGACCCCTTCCTGTGGTAAGCTTATCTGCAGAACTTGGCAGCATTACCGCCGAATTTGAGTAATCTAGGATGATAAGTATGGATCCTTTTGTAACCGAAGATGGGTCTTCAACCCTCTTTTCAAAGCAATATAACCAGTATTATCACAATCCGAACGGAGCGCTGTCAGAAAGTCAAACCGTCTTCATTGAACGCCTGAACATTGAACCATTTCTTCAGGCAAATAATAGTGCACTTAGGATTTTTGAAATGGGTTTTGGCACAGGACTCAATTTTTTACTAGCAGCTCAAACTTTTTTGAAGGCTTACCCCCTTGTTAAGAATAAGGCTTCGAGCGCAATGCATTTTTATTCGGTTGAAGCCAACCCCATTTCTGCAGAAACTGCTGCATCGTTTCAGTATCCTATTGATTGGCAAATAGGCCACATGCAAAACTGGATTTCCACTGGCCTAAGCAGCTTAAAAAAGGGATGGAATCATCATCAACCAGAAGAGGATCTACCTATTTTTCTTCATCTGTATTGGGGTAATATTCAAGAAATAAACGAACTACATCCTCAAGATCAATGCATAGATTTCTTTTTTCACGATCCCTTTTCCATTAAACAGAATCCGGAATGCTGGGAGCCAAGTATTTTTAGGCTATACAAGAAATGGGGATGTTCACAAGCAAAACTAAGCACCTATGCAGCGGCCACCCAAATTCGTGCAGCTATGGCCATAGCGGGCTGGCAGGTATATAAAGCCACTGGGGCACTCGGCAAAAGGGAAATGACTATAGCCAGTTTAGAAAAACTACCCAATCAAATACTTCACGAGCAGCAGCTAAAAGCTTGTAATCTACAGCGTTTAACCCGGCGTTGGAAGTCCGGTGAATGGAATTGAAGCGATAATTAACTCAACGAAATAAAACGCAGGGCTTTTACGCCATCCATTCCTTGAATATTCTGCATTTCTTCCTGGCTTAGTTTGCGATCGACTGCCACGGAAGTGATTGCATTAGACCCTTTGGATGCCCGCCCTAAACTTAAGGCCCCGATATTTATGGAATCCTTCGCCAATGCTCCACTTACCGAAGCTAACATACCTGGCTTATCTTCATTTTGGTACAGCAATAGATCTCCCTCTAATCGCATTTCCAATCCATATCCATCGATGTCTACCACGCGGAAATCTTCATCACCGAAAAGAGTAGCCGAAATGCTTTTGTACTCTTCATTCTTTGGCATTCTGATGGTAATTAAGTCCGAAAATGTTTTGGTTTTGTTAGAGGTCACTTCCTTAATTTCAAACCCACGCTCATCTGCATACACTCGAGCGTTAATTAAATTAATAGAATCATCGACATACTCACTAATAATTCCCTTCAAAATACCATCGGTCAAAACATCGGCGTATTTGGTACAATCACCAGCGTACTCAAATTCTAATTCGCTGGTTTGTTCGGGTGATAGCTGCACCATAGCCTTGCCTAGCTTTTCTGCCAATACCAGATAGGGCTGAACCTCTTTGTTGGTCAAAAGTGCAATTGATTTACCATTTATACTCCCTTTGTAGTTGGTATTTTCGAGAGCATCAGCCATTTGGGATGCAATTTGCTCCGCTACTTTTTCCTGGGCTTCTTCGGTTGAAGCTCCTAAATGAGGGGTACAAATGACTTTTGGATGAGCAAGCATCTGATAAATTTCCTCGGTGGGTGGCTCCGTTGAATATACATCCAAGGCAACACCACCCAGTACACCTTCGTCCAATAATTGCGTTAAATCAGCTTCCTCGTAAATACCACCACGGGCACAGTTAACCAAACGCATTCCCTTCTTAAGGCTCTCTTTGTTTGACAAAGAAATAAGACCTTTGGTTTTTTCGGTAAGCGGTGTATGAACGGTTACATAATCACTGGTTGATAATAGTTCATCTAACTCAACAAGCTTCACCCCTAAGTTTTGAGCATGTTCTTCGGTAGAAAATGGGTCATAAGAAATAATTTCCATCCCAAAAACTTTCATTCTTCTAGCTACTTCCGAGCCAATTTTTCCCAAACCTACTATACCCAGGGTTTTGCCATGAACTTCGGTCCCCATATAGGCTTTACGATTCCAGCCCCCGCCTTTTACGGTTTGTACAGCAACCGGGATATTTCTTGACATCGCAATAATTAACCCACAGGTATGCTCTGCTGTCGAAATGGTATTTCCATCCGGTGTATTCATGACCAACACACCTTTTGCAGTTGAGGCTGGAATATCAATATTATCGACCCCTACCCCAGCCCTTCCAATTACTTTTAGTTTTGAGGCATGTTGAAGAAGTTCAGGAGTAACCTTGGTAGCACTTCGGACTACCATCCCGTCATACTCACCAATACATGCATTTAATTCTTCAAGTGTAAGGGTACCAGGCTGTACCGCTTTAATCCCTCGCTGTTCAAAAACTTGTTTACAGACAGGGTCAACGTTGTCGAGGAGGAGTATGGAAAATGACATAATGAGGTTTCGTGAGTGTTGATATTAGTAAAAAATATAGAAATTAATGAGAGTATATAAGAATGTTTACATGAGCTAACGTATACATTTATGTATCCATAAATTCTCGTATAAGCTCTTTAATATCGGCAATTCCATCTTTATTCTCAGCAGAATATGAAAGTATAGGAACTTCAATATTCATGTTATAAAGCAATTTTTTCAGCTTTGATTGTGCTTGCTGTACTTTATTTTTTGAGATTTTATCGGCCTTTGATAACACTACAGAGAATGGAATCTGTTCGGTTGCTAACCAATAAAAAAAGTCTTCATCCAATGCTGATGGTGGATGTCTTACATCTATTACATGAAGTACCAAGCGTAAACTTTCTCTCTTCGTCAAATAGACGCGTATGTTTTCCCCCCATCGCTCCCGTTCTTTCTTTGGCACTTTAGCATACCCATAGCCTGGCAAGTCGACTAGATAACAGGTTTCGCCCACTTTGTAATAGTTCATCTGTTGGGTTTTACCTGGAACATTGGATGTGCGAGCTAAATTTTTTCTTTTAAGAACCGCATTAATCAAAGATGACTTACCCACATTAGACCTACCAGCAAAACAAAATTCAGGCAAATCAGCAGGAGGGCAGTCTTCTAATTTGGGTGCGCTGGTAATAAAAGTAGCAGGATTATTAAACATATCGTTTTAACCTGACGCTAGATTTAAACCAACTCATTCTCTTCTTTTTCAGCTCTAAAATTGACTGGGACTGGATACTTAGACGTAAAGCATGCCGTACAATATTCATTCCCCGAAGGATTCGCCTCTTTAACAGCATTTACTAACCCATCAGGTGAGAGGTAGCGTAAACTATCTACACCGATTTCATCTGCAATCCTCACAATATCACGATCAAAACGATTGGCAATAAGTTCTTCTGGCGAAGGGAAGTCCATCCCATAATAACAAGGACTAATAATGGGGGGAGAACTCACCAAAAAATGAATTTCTGCAGGATTACAAGCTCGTATCATATTCACAAGATATTGTGAAGTAGTGCCTCTGACAATACTATCATCCACAATGATGACTGAGCGCCCTTCAATCACTCCTTTGACCGGGTTAAATTTCGTACGCACCTTCTGTTCCCGTGATTTTTGGCCGGGCGATATAAAGGTTCTGCCCACATAATGATTTCTGATAAGACCGATATCATACTTACAACCGAACCCCATTTTTTGGTTTTCACTAGCATAGCCTATAGCCGCCGTATTGGATGAATCTGGCACAGAAATTATTACAGGTTTACTGCCCGTTTCTTTTTGAACTACTTCATTGACGGGATGTTCTTTCGCTAAAGCTTTGCCTAAGTTTCGACGAATTTTGTCCACCATTTCCCCAAAAATCATACTGTCTGGACGAGAAAAATACACATATTCAAAAATGCACTGAGCGGTTGCCGTTCCTACTTTAGACGAAATGTGAAAGGACCCTAAATCGGAGGGCTTCAAGCCTTTCTCGGCAGAATCATGTGGGATTACCAACACTTCTCCAGCCTTGACATCCCGCACATACTCTGCCCCAATAATGTCAAAAGCGCAGGTCTCAGAAGCAACACAATAAGCCCCATCCTTAACCCCTAAGGCTAGAGGCCGAAAGCCATTTGGGTCGCGAACGGCAACCAAAGCATCATCGGTTAGTATGACCAAACAAAAAGCCCCCTCTATCTGTCCCAAAGCATCTAGTATTTGATCCAGTTGCTTATCTTTTTTGCTTTGAGCAATTAAATGAAGAATGAGTTCAGTGTCAGAAGTACTCTGAAATAATACCCCATTTTTGGTAAATGACTCTCTTATTTGCTTAGCGTTCGAGAGATTACCATTATGTCCAATGGCAATATTTCCGGATTGATAATGTACCCTAAAAGGCTGAATGTTAGCCGGGTTTTTGGACGAACCTGAAGTAGAATACCTGTTATGTCCAATGGCGGAGCGCCCTCTGAGAATTTTTTTAAAAATTTTTGGCTTATCGAACACACTCAACACCAAGCCAAAATCTTTATAGGTGGGCATGACTTTGCGCCCTTTTTCCTCATCAAAATAAGAGGTAACTATCCCAGCCGACTCCTGACCTCGGTGCTGCAATGAATGCAGCCCATAATAACTGAGTAATGCCGCTTCAGGGTGATCGGCTATGCCAAAAATACCACAGTAATCGCGTGGCTTATCGCTCATTATGTCTCCAACTGTTTCTAAATTGAAACAAGATAATCAAACTTAGGGAGTTACTCGCATCAAATTATCCACAAGATATCACCACTCTGTATAGGATTACCTCTGGTTGAT
>JAYPBC010000024.1:0-30023 GCA_038124025.1 Balneola sp.
CAGTAAATGCGGTGAGGCGATCGATTTGTTTCACTGAGATGTGAGATGCAGGATTTAGTCCACCATTCCCATTAATCATTGGTTCTGTCGCTAGGAGTTCAATCTTAGCTTCAATTTTATTGTTGGAATTATCAGGCTTGAAATTAATCCATGAAAGCACCCTATGTTGGAATTTATTTATGATATCATCAATGGTGTCAGATTTGATTAATGGTTCGATTAAACTCAAAGTGGTTGTATCTTTGTTTTGTTCAATGGTCCATTCGGGCAAATGAAATAGAGAGGGCTCAAAATCGCTCCATTCGGAGTTTTTATCTAGGCTGTTAAAAAAAGAAAACCCGCCAAGTAATTGTAGGGAATAGGATGTGTTGGGTGAATGAAAATGATGAACCCTTTTGAAGAGTTGTTTTCCTAAGGAGGAAATTTCATGGAATCTGTTGTTACCACTGGTGCTTAATTGTTCTAAAACACCTTGCCCTACTATAGTGAATGAGTTTACTGGATTAGAGAGATAAAAGTAAGGTTTCGTATGGATTAAGCGTCTAGCCAAATCAGCCTGAGTCTGCCTTCCCATCGGCAGACTGATGGCTAGGTATTCTCGTTTTTCAGAGACAAGGCTGTCTTGTTTAATAGCAGTATGTAAAAATGCCCTGAATGCTGGCCAGTTGAACCGATTTATTGGCATTGAAAGAGTATTAGCCTATTATTCTGTTGTACTTTCAATATAAATTGAAAATTCAACTTTATAAAGGCTAATGAGAAATTTTTACCAACGAGGCTTAAAAGCAAATATTTAACGCGCTTCGTCCTCTAAGCCATGCAAGAAAGGGTGTTTTATGCCAAAATCATTTGGGTTATATGGAGCATTTTTGTAAAAGAAATCCCACGAAAGTTCACTTTTTCCATTGCCGTCGACCCAGTTTGGGTGAGATTGTTTAATTAACCCAACGATTCTCTTGGCATAGGCTTCCCTTTCAGCTATGTCTTTTATCCTAGGCAACGCCTTCATCATTAAATCTAGATTATATCCACAGTCATAATCAGTGGGTTTAGTCAGTTCAATAAACATATATCTACCTATGATGTAATTGTTATGATATTCATTTAAAAAAAATATGCTTGACTTTGTAAGCCATTTTAGGCTTTAATATACAATACTATCATAGTTAACATCTACTTCAAACCTATTATTAAGTGTGTGAAAGTATGTAATAATCTTTTGAGGTATAGGTTTAGGGTCTTTAAACAAACTAGGGTCATATTAAAAAGTTTCATAAAGCAGATGTAAAGTTCTTTTGGAAAATGGTTTTACACCGTAAAGAATATGTACCTCAGGTTATGCTGACGCGCAACCATTGGTCTCAAAAGTTGATGAATATGGTAATCCTGCAGAGGAAAATAAGGCTAAGAATCGGCGTTTTGAACTGTGTATGCACATGAACTAATAGACTTGTGTACGTCTATTGGTGTAGGATTTTAGTATCCCAAAAAAAAGTAAAAAAGCTCACCTTCGTAGCCTAGATTCTGTATTTTTAGTGTACTAAATCTATGAATGAAATTTCTTTAACACTACTTTAATGATATACCAATCAATTATTGATGCTACTGGTAATACGCCTATTGTTCAACTCCAACATGTTTATATGGGTTTAGGGTCAATGGTGGCCAAAGTTGAATACATGAATCCTGGACATAGCGTGAAAGATCGGATTGCCATAAAAATGATTGAAGATGCCGAACAAAAAGGTCTTTTGAAACCCGGAGGAACCATCATTGAAGGCACATCCGGCAATACTGGGATGGGTCTTGCGTTGGTGGCTATAGCTAAGGGCTATAAGTGTATTTTTACAACAACCGATAAACAAAGTCAATCTAAGATTGATATTTTACGAGCGGTAGGTGCCCAGGTCCTTGTATGTCCAACCAATGTGGAACCCGATGACCCACAGAGTTATTATTCAGTTGCAAAGCGATTAAGTACAGAAATATCGAATTCTTTCTACCCAAATCAGTATGATAATAAAAGTAATTTAGTCGCTCATTATGAAACCACAGGCCCTGAAATATGGGAGCAGACAGAGGGTGCTATTACACATTATGTGGCAGGAATGGGAACTGGAGGTACTATATCAGGAGTCGCAAAGTTTCTAAAAGAGCAAAATCCGAATATTAAAGTGATTGGTGTTGATTCTTTTGGTTCGGTGTATAAGAAATATTTTGAGACAGGGGAATACGATAAAAATGAAATTAAACCCTACATGACAGAGGGTATTGGTGAGGATATCATACCCGGTACCATAGATTTTAGCTATGTTGATGAGGTAATTCAGGTAGGGGATAAAGAAGCTGCACTTAGAACAAGGGAGCTTGCGTCTAAAGAAGGCTTATTCATTGGATGGTCATGTGGAGCGGCAGTGGAAGGAGCCCTTAAGTATGTTAAGCAGCATCCACTATCAGCTGACGATACCATGGTAGTGATTCTCCCAGATAGTGGAACCCGTTATTTAAATAAAGTGTATAATGACGATTGGATGATAGAAAAAGGTTTCTTAGAATAAATCCAGCCCAACTACAACAGATACTACATTGTTGGTATAGTACCTTAACGATCTTTCAAAAAATTTTGAGCTATCACGGTCCATCATCGAGTAGCTTAAACACTATCAGACTAAACAACACTAAAGCATGAATAGTAATAGCAATACCCCAAAACCCACTAAAACTATAAAAGGTCCTAAAGCGGGAACCATGGAGATTGAACTTAGTGAAGCAGAATCCATGGGAACCTACTCTAATTTGGTCATGATTACGCATTCACCATCGGAATTTATCTTGGATTTTATTGCCGTGATGCCAGGCGTTCCAAAAGCGAAAGTGGCAAAGCGTATGATTCTTACCCCTGACCACGCCAAACGTTTAATGAACGCACTCCAGGATAATGTAACCAAGTATGAAGCTGAGCATGGGTTAATTCATAATAAGACTAAGGATCTTCCTTTATATAGGGGGCCTCAAGCTGAGGCGTAAAGAATTATAATAGCTAGGATTAGTCTTTTTTGCCCATATAAGCGTGGGTAGCTATTTGCGAATTTGTCTAAGACTGACAACACCTACGAGTAAAAAAATACTATGGGGTATAAGAGCAGCCCAAATTGGGGGGAGTAACCCCAATGCACCAAAGGGTTCCATGATTTTCATAATAACCAGATACAAAAAACTTATGACTAACCCAGCCGCAATATATACACCTTTGCCTCCTCTACGTTGAACGGCGGCTACCGAAAATCCAATGATCAACACCACTACAATTGAGAAGGGATAAGCCATACGAGAATAGAGTTGAACTTGTGGAATTTCAATACCATTAGCCCCACTACGCTTAATTCCATCTATATATTGAAAGGCCTGAGCGTAACTTAATTGATAAATATCAGAGCTACTTCGAGCTAAATCTTGAGGAAGTAGACTCAGTAAGGTATCAAATCCGGCCACATTACGCTCTACAAAGCCAGAATCGGTGAATACCCGCTCTTGTACAGTAGTTAGTCGCCATTCACTTTTATCTTCTAACCATGCCATATTAGTAGCGGTTAACAGTTTTTTTACCCCTTTTTCATCGAATTGAACCATCCGAATTCGATAGGCCGTTTGTTGGTTACGGTCGAAATAATTCACCTGTAAGTAACTTCCTGGAGAGATTTCTCGATATACATCACTACGATCGAGTTGTTCATTTTTTTGTTTGATGTACTTTTCTTCAAACTGAATTCTTTGAGCATTAGAAGCGGGAATAATCCAAGCATCCAGGGTACTCAGTCCAGCAGCACTTATTAAACCAAACATTAGGATAGGGGTGAAGAGTCGATAAAGGCTCACACCAGCTGCTTTTAAGGAGGTAATTTCAAGGCGCTCGGAGAGTTGGCCTACTAAATATAAACAAGCCGAAAAGATGGCTAAAGGTAGTACTAGCCGAATCATTTCGGGAATATAATTGATGTAATAATCGCCCCAAATTTCTGCCATTGTAGCACCGCGATCCGAGAAATCGTCACTATTTTCAGAGAAATCTATAATAACGAAGATGCAGATTAGTACAACCAGAACTAGCGTGGTTGTCGAAACTAAGCGACGAATGATATACCAGTCTAGATGCTTCATGTGCTTAGTTGATCGGTTTCTTTATTGAAAAAAGATCGCAGGTCATAGCTTAAATGGAGTAATAGTATGAAACCGATGATCATATAAATGAGGTTGAAGGTCCACATTCCCCAAAAAGGGCTAATGAATAATCTATCGGCTAATTTTTCTCCTTGTATCACTGATATCCAGTATACCGTTAATAAAATGGAGGCAATAATTGCAGCGTATCCAACATTTCCTTTCCGCGTGAGTATTCCGATGGGCGCACCCAATAAAACAAATATTATGCAGGCAAAAGGGATGGAAAATTTTTTGTGTATTTCTACCCAGTACCGTTGTATTCGTTTAATTCTCCACAGTTCATTACTCTTAGCGCGTTCAATTTGAGATTGGGCATTTTCAACCTGACTATAACCTAAATTTGCTAGGCGTATTTGTTGAGTGGTCGAGCCAACTTGGTTTAATACAAAAAGATTCGTTTGCGCCCTAGATCCTGAAGGACTACTCTTCGTTGCTGAACTAGTCTGATTAAAAGTAGCAGGATGCAGAGTGCTAATAGAATCTTCTACAATTTGATCACGTAATTCTTCTAATTCCTGCTCCAATGTATCTACCACAAAAACCATTGCCTGAATACTCATGGTACGATCACTTCTTGAGGAGCTCGAACGGCCACTCCGCGTAAAGGCTAAATCTGAAAGATCAAATGTTTTCCGATGTTTATTAAATTCGATTTGTTCCATATTTCGGTCTCTTGCTGCGGCCCGTTTACTTGGGTAACGAAGGATTTCACCATCGAATAGGTGTAGTGTGAGCGCTTCAGTACTCTCACTCGTCAAAAAACCTTTGTCCGCTTTAATGTATGCTCTATTCTGAGTATTAGTGGGTTCTTGAAACAAGGTTATGTTGTATAGTGTATCGGAAGTGGGATCTATTCGATCTACCAAAAAAGTATACCCTTCGATACCATCGTAAAAGACATTAGGTTCTAATTCAAATCCAGGTTTTTTCAGTCGAATATCGATAAACAGATTTCTAGCTTTACTGTTGGCTTCGGGAAGTACAGCATTCGAAAACCACATGAGCCCCGCTGACAAGATGGTAGAGGCAATTAAAACGGGCATAATTATTTGCAAGGTATTCACACCAGAAGCTCTGAGGGCCGTTAATTCATTGTGCTCTGAAAACTTACCAAAGGCCATTAGGCTAGCAACTAATACGGCCATAGGTGCTGCTAAAACGACCATATAAGCAAGATTAGTGATAATTAATTCAACTATGACACCCAGAGGAATATCTTTGCCTATGAGTTTGTCGATATGCAGCACTAAGAACTGCATAAGGAGCACAAACATGACCCCGAAGAAACAAAACAGGAAAGGGCCTACATGTTTTTTTAGCAAATCTATTTGTAGAGGGTTTAGTATCATCAAATATTAAGTGACCTAAGAAAAGGAGGAAAAGTATTCAATATCTATAATCAAGTCTCGGTAAATGCTTTTAACATAGCCAAATATATGGTATTATTGGAATCCATTTGCGAATAATCAGCCACCAACAATCAAGTGCCTATAATCTACCGTTACTATTCTATTCATTAGTACTTTTTAGGTGCCAACATTACAGTTCAGATGTATTCTTAGATGTTGGGCGATTACTATGTTCTTTTTCGCCCTTGTAGGAGACGTACGTCTTTTTGCGCAGGAACGTGGAGACAGCCAAGGACGAGGCATTCAGCGGCAAGAAGACGAGGAAATAAGTCCTGACTCCCTTATAGTTGATATAGTACCGGATAGTTTACTTGAAGGTGTTAAATTATACCGCTATAGGCCAAAATTTGGTACAGCCAAACTCTATGTACCTAAAATAGGCGCATTGTATTCAAGTCCATCAACCAGTTGGGATATAGCTGTCCAATGGGATAGCGTTTCAACCTATACGATTCAAAATAAATGGTATAACACCGATATAGCTCCGCTAACCGTTGTGGATTTTGAAGACTTTATATCCCTAAAAATGGAGCAAAATGAGTTAAATATTCGCCACCAACTCATTCGGGAGGCGAAAGCGCAACAAGAAGAGAGTCGAGGCTTGTTGGATTTTAGGATTTCGGTTCCCGGAGGTGAAAACTCAGCATTCACGACCATTTTTGGTACCGATGAGGTAAGCCTTCGCGTAAATGGATCGGCCAACATGAATGTGGGAGCCTCCATTCAAAAACTGGATGATGGAACCTTGCCAGAAGATCTTCGTACCCGAGTCGATCCTACCTTTAACCAGAATCTCCAACTGAATATTCAAGGGAATATTGGGGATAAACTAACCATTGCTACCGACTGGGATACTGAGCGTCAATTTGACTTCCAAAATAGGCTTAGTATTGTTTATGAGGGGTATGAAGATGAGATTATCAAAAGTATTGAGATGGGTAATGTGTCCATGGAAACGGGTAATTCCTTGGTTTCAGGCGGAAAGTCACTTTTTGGGATTAAGGCCATTTCAGAACTTGGACCTCTAAAATTGACCTCGGTGGTATCTCAACAGAAAGGAAAGAGTAATTCCCAGAAAATATCAGGAGGTTCTCAAGAACAAGCTATTGATATTACCCCTGCAGATTACGAAGACGGGCGACACTTTTTCTTAGACTTTTACAACCGGCAGCAATTTGAGCAAGCTCTTAGTGATCCACAAAACATACTGCAACCTTATCAAATTTCGGAATTGTATGTGTACGTCCGAAGGGCGGAACAAATACCAGGAGAATCTGCCGTTCAGGCTATTGCATTACTCGATATAGGGGTGAACCGTTTTAATGATCAATTATACGGATTACCTGGTAATGACCGAGATCGATACGATGAGGCAACCTTAAATGAATTGAGAGCAACCAATTCCAATGCTACTAACGAAGATTTCGGGGCAACAGCACAGGAATATGTGGATGCCCCATTTGAATTACTACAAGAAGGCATTGACTACACATTTAATCGGGCTTTGGGCTTCATTACTATGAAGAGTTACATAAATACTGGGGATGCAGTAGCGGTGGCCTATGTGTATAATGACCCGGAGCAGGGAGGAGCACCGGTTGCTGTTGGTGAATTGAATGCATCTGGAAATGACCGAATTTATTTAAAATTGCTTCGCCCTGGTGGGATGACAACGTCCGATAAGGCCTGGGATTTGACCATGCGAAACATTTATTCATTAGGTGTTTCTGGGATAAACCCGGAAGGATTTGAGCTTGAAATTGCGGATACAAGAGGTAACATACCCGAGGTAAATCTTCCCGGTCGTTCCAGTACGCTGTTACAAGATTTAGGACTTGATCGGGTAAACTCTGAAGGAGCGACAATTCCCGATAACCAGATAGATTTTACGGGTATTACTCTTGATGCAGGAGCGGGTCGTATTATGTTCCCCTATCTAGAACCATTCGGGAAACGAATAGATGAGATTCTTGGCAATTCAGTAAATGATTCGGTCCGTCAATCATTAACCTTTGCTGAATTGTATGAGCTAAAACAAAGTGATGCTAGAGATATTTCCAAGAACCGTAACTATATCATATCGGGTAACTCAAAGGGTGGGGTATCAGGCTCTTTTTATCTTGGTTTTGGTCTTATTGAAGGTTCGGTAAAAGTGTTTGCCAATAACGTTGAGTTGACCGAAGGCACGGACTTTGAAGTGGATTATTCATTTGGGTCCCTTACCATTATGAATGATCGCTATCTTGCTCCAGGGCAGGAAATAGAAGTTGAGTATGAGAGCAACCAATTTTCGATCATTGGGCAAAAAAATTTTACTGGTCTACGAGCGGAATATCGCGTGAATGATGATATCCAATTTGGTAGCACATTTTTCAAATTGAAGGAACAGCCCTTATCGGACAAAATCCGAATTGGCAACGAACCCATAAATAACACGATCCTGGGTTTAGATGCACGTGCCAATTTTGAAACTCCTTGGCTTACACAAGCCATCGATAAAGTGCCATTACTGCAGACCAAAACCCCATCAAATATTCAATTTAGTGGTGAGTTCGCCCAGCTACGTCCTGGAGTAGCTCAGACTAATGCGGTTCAGGAAGCCATTGATAATAATGAACTATATCGGGACGAGGAAAATGGGCTGGTATTTATTGATGACTTTGAGGGGGCCGAATATACCATTAGTCTTACCAATCCAACCCGATGGAACCTAGCTTCCGCACCAGCTGCCCTGCCTGGCTATGATTCAGACCAGACTTATTTTGCTAATCCAGATTTTACCACCCCTCAAAGTAGTTTCGATCGAAAAGCACGGGCCGATTTGCGATCCCAATTCTCTTGGTATTCTATTCCTCGGAATATAAGTTCTATTCGTAATGCCATTGTTACTCCAGAATCGGAAACTATTTTGTTGAAGGATGTTTTCCAGGGCCGGGAGACCAACAACCGGCAAGAAGATGTCATCACGTCACTTGATATACATTACAACCCAGGTAAGAGAGGTCCATATAATTATAATTTAGACCTCAAAAATGTTTTGGAAAATTCGCCTGAGCGCACTTGGGGAGGGATGACCTATGTAATCCCTTCTGGTCAAGAGGATTTGGTACAAAATAACATCGAGTTTTTAGAGTTTTGGGTGCAAGCTATATTGCCAGGAGGGCAAGATCCTACCGGTGATGAAGCCTTTTATGAGGGTAAAATCTATTTGGATTTAGGTATTATATCCGAGGATATAATACCAAATGTACGCCTTAACACCGAAGATGGTCTTTCTACGGTCTTGAATAACCTGCAAGAAGATGATGCTGAATCACAACCTCGTTCGTATATCCCACCATCTCCGCCGGTCCCACTCGGTCAATTTTCAAACGATAAAAGAGCTTTGGAGGATGTGGGCTTGGACGGCGCCCCTAACCCAGGAACTATCGGAGCCGAAAATAGGGATGAAGGAGCATTATTTGGGGACTTTATTGAGGCTATGCGGACTCAGTACGGAGAAGGAAGTAATGAATTCTCTATAATTGAGGAAGACCCGTCTAACGACGATTATGTCTATTATGGTGAGAATAAAGTGTTAGACTATAAGCTACATGAACGCTTTTTCCGAATGTTAGGTCATCATGATGGGAATACGCCTGAAAGCGGTGGAAGCGATAACAAAACTGCGGTTACCTTAAAACCTGATACCGAGGGTTTAGTTAGTGCCTCATCTATACAGCAGACCAATTCCTACTATCAGTATGAGATTGATTTTAATCCAGCCGACGCTTCACAGTTAAATATTGGCTCAGCTGGAACCTATATAGTGGATAAAATACCGCGTAATCCTGAATACAAAACTTGGTATTTAGTACGAGTTCCCTTGAATGATTTTAAACGAAAATTTGGGGACATAGAAAGCTTTCAGAATATTTCCTATATACGAATGTGGATGTCGGGATATCAAAAACCATTCACCCTGCGATTCGCCACATTAGAGTTTGTGGGCTCTCAGTGGAGAAAAGTCAGCAATTTAACTGATAGCCCTGTAAACCCAGGCGATTTTAAATTGTCAACCATTAACATTGAAGAAAATGCCAATAGAGAACCTTTTCCGTACCGTCAACCCGATGGGGCCATTCGGGCATTGAACCGAAGTGCACAAATTCAAGCATTGGAAAATGAGCAGTCATTGGTATTAAGTGTTGAAAACTTAGAAGCAGGAAAAGTGCAGATGGTGAAGCGGGTTTATCCGGGTAAACTAAATCTACTCAATTACTCTAACATGCGTATGTTCGTTCATGGAGAAGGCTTTGACAAACGGAGCGATGCGGAGTTAGTAGTGCGTTTGGGTACGGATTTGGAGAATAACTATTATGAATATCGCCAACCGGTAAGCCCATCACAGCCAATGCCATTTAACTATGACCCATCCGATGCAGGACAATTGGAGGTCGAAGCGGCTGAAATTTGGCGTTACGATGAAAATAATATGAATATTATCATCTCGGCGTTCAATGTGCTAAAACAGCTTCGTGACGATCAGGGTGCCGATCCAACCGAGGTGTTTGAACAAAAAGGTTTGTTGGACCCCGAAGAAGCGGTGGATGGAGCCGTGGTTTCGATCAAAGGAAATCCTTCTCTGGATCGGGTAACTGAAATAGGTTTGGGTATACGAAACCCCTATGATCCACAGAATGTGAACTCAACAGGTTCTCCTTTATTAACTGCCGAGATGTGGTTAAATGAGCTGAGACTTTCTGGATTTGACAACGAAAAAGGGTGGGCGGCGAATGCCAAATCCTCCATTAAATTTGCAGACTTTGCTACCGTTAATGCAAACCTGACCCGACGAACCAATGGATTTGGTGGGTTGGAATCACGATTGGGGGACCGGAGTGTATCCGACCAAACCGCATACGGAATTAGTTCAACCATTAACCTGCATAAATTAATACCTGATCGCTTTGGCTGGAGCTTTCCCGTGACCATATCAAGCAGGGTTAATACTCAAACGCCCAAATATTTACCATCTCAGGGAGATATTCGGTTGACGGATTTTATTGATAAAGTGAATGCCGATGATTTGGTGCCAACCAACCAAAAAAATGATGTAATTAATGCTAAAATCAATGATATTGAGACGTTAAATGAGACTTTTTCATTCAATATTTCGAATATATCCAAGCGAAATTCTAAGCCTAAGTGGGCGCAATTAACCTTAGATAATACCAAATTGAGTTATGTGTACAATGAGGGGTATTCCAAAAATCCACAATTAGTTTTTCAGAATAAGTGGGACTACAAAGCCTCGATTCAATACAATTTGTCCCTGAGGCGTATCAAACTACTTCAGCCTTTTAAATTTACCGAGGGCATACCTGTACTTGGAGCCTTATCCGAACTTCGATTGGGTTATTTACCATCCTCCATTACCGCTTCATCGAACTTAACCCGTCGTTATGATGAATCCAGACGAAGAAATTTAAGCGACCCAGAAGATTTGCAGGCGCTACAGCAATCTCATGCTTTCACCCAACAAAATAGGTTTTCTTTCAACTATAATTTTATGCCTTCGATTCCGATTACCTTTACGAGTTCATCTAATTTTGATTTTTCGAGCTTGGGTATTGAACCAGCAAATAGGGATGATGTAGATAGTCTTTCTTATAGTATTAAACCTAGTTTTGATGTGATAAAAGGAGCTCTCCGAGATAGCTTAACCCCTCGGCGATCATCATATCAAGAAAGTTACTCGGCGAGTTGGAGACCCAAACTAAATGCTATTGAAGCATTGAATTGGCTAAGCTATTCAACATCTTATGGAGGTGGCTATCAATGGACCAATAGTCCTAGCGGTTCTGATTTAGGAGCCAATGTGTCTAATTCATTTCAACTAGACAATACCGTTAAGGTGAGTACGAGCCGTCTTTTGGAAAAGTTTGGGTGGTACGAAAAAGTGGAAGAGGCCAACAAAAATGAAACCAAAGATCGAAACGATGCAAAAGAAAAACGTAGAGAAGAAATAGACAGTGGGGTAGCTGACAGCCTAAGGACCCCCAAACCACCCCCAAATTTGGTCAAAGACGTGCAGTTTATCTCCCGAAAGGCAATTCTTACTCTGTTAAGTTTAGAAGATGTGTCTATAGGCTATAAACGTCAAAAAAGTGGCTCACAACCTGGTTATTCAGGCTCATCAGAATTTTTTAAATCCTTCAATGATGCAGCTACAGGTGATTATTCGCCTCCATTGGCCTACAGACTTGGATTAAAAGATAGAATACCAAAACAACAATTAATTGGAAATGAAGGTGGAAAGAATAACATTCAACTCCCAGCCAATAATTCTCAAGGGGATAATTTTTCAGCAAGCACCCGGATTAGTCCTTTTGAAAATATTACCTTGAACTTGGATTGGGATGCCACAATTTCCCAGAAAAGTACCGAAACAATTACCCTTACACCGACCAACGAAATTACCTCCATCGGAACAGAATCAGGCTCATTTAGTTCGTCGGTTTGGGCCTTTGGTGGTGGATATAAAGATTTATTTAAAAGCCAACTTGAAACCGCAGTCCAGGATATTAGGCCCGGTGAACGCTCCATTGTCGATTCCTTAGGAAACAGCGATGGTAGAGGGGTGTTGAATCGTACCACTCTTCAAGAAGATTATATGAATGCTTACTTAGGGGCGGGTTCTACGGGATTAGGCGATAAAGGGTTTATGGCTTTTCCTAAGCCTGGTTGGAGAGTCACTTGGAACCGTTTAGAAAAGTATATACCCTTCATTGGCAAGTATATGACCAATGCTTCATTGAATCATGCGTATCGTGGTTCCTATAAAGTAGATTGGAGTTTAAATGCGTTGATTGGGGAGCAATCTGGACAAAATATTGGGGACTATTCAATTATTGATGTGCGTGGTAAATACGAGCCAACATCCATTCGAGCAGAGCGACGGTTCTCACCCTTCGTAAAGTTAAATATGACTTGGGAATCGGGTCTAAAAACCGACATTGGTTATGATCGAAGTACCATTTCAACCTTTGCGGTTAGCTCAAAACGAGTGACGGAAACCACAACACAAGGAGTAGATGCATCGATTAATTACATCTTTCGTAATGTTCGAATTTCCTTCTTGCCGAAGCTTCGAAATAATATTGATATGAGTCTTCGTGGAAGCTATAAAAACGATACTGAAATTTCCTATAAACTCGATACCGATTTGGATAATGCCCTTAAAGATGGGATAAGCATCGATCAAATTGGCTCTGCAGAAACACTGAGCGCTAGAGAAACAGGTCAGCGGCGAATTAATGGTAGTTTTACCATGGGTTATAAAATTTCATCCACCATCTCTTCCAATTTTGAGTATACCTATTCAAGAATAGAATCCAATAATATTCCCACTCGTACTAACCATGACATACGGTTTAACTTTAGGATAGCCATTCGCTCACGATAGGGGAATACAATTCAAGAAATCAAACTCAACTCATTCATTCACTGCGTAACATTATAGCAGATATCAAGCTTCAGTGGTTCGAAAGGGGTGAACTGTTCGGTATCTAGGCCTCAAGTAAATTAAGGCTTTTTCCGCGTAACCCAACCATACCCAACGCTTAACAACACAAGGAAAAAACATAGCATAGCTAGCCAATCCCCCCAAAGAGCATAAAAACTAAGATCATTACGTAGGGGTACTTCGGCATCAAAGGAGGTACGTGTCCAATATTGGGTCTTATTTTGGACACTTCCGTCCGGGCTAATGATTCCGGATGTTCCATTGTTTGCACTTCGAATCACCCAACGACGAAATTCAATAGCTCGAAGCCGAGCATAGGCGAAATGTTGTAGGTGCCCACTTGAATTACCCCACCAACCATCGTTGGTTATAATGGTCAATATTTGAGCTCCTTCTCGTACAAATGCACGATTCCACGACGGGAAAACCGAATCAAAGCAGACTAGGCCAGGACTAATAAAGCCTGAGGAACTCCTTAGCATAGAGGGTTGATCACCCCGTCCAAAGCCCGCTTGTGTACCCCAATCAACCAAATTAAATACATCTACTTTGCTCAAAAACTCTACAAATGGAAACCGTTCTACAAAAGGCACGAGTTGCGCTTTGTCATACCGAGATAATTGGCCCGAGGAATCGGCAAAAAGAGTTGAGTTGAAGGCATTGTATCGAACACCATTTACACTGGAACGATACAGTTCCGGAGCTTGATCGGGGTAAAGAGTGTAAAGGCCCGTCCCAATAATAAAGTTTGTCTGCCATGCTCGCGCGGAATCGGCAATTCTCACAGCATGCCTAGAATCCATTTGAATAGGTTTATCAATAGCATTTTCAGGCCAGACGATTAATTCTGTCCCCGCCTTTTTTTGCGCCAAAGACAAACTAAATAAACTATCTAATACCTCCTGTGTACCACTCATTCCGCCATAATCTTGATAAGAATCGTGATTAGGCTGGACGACCACTACATTTACCCGATTTCCCTTTATCTCTTGAAGTTCTTGGGAGGATATCCCGAACAATACCATGGATGCCAGGGGTGGAAGGATAAAACCAAGGACCAACAATGCAGTATTCCTAGCTTTCTTTTTAGACATCAGCAGCCAGTGAGCGCATAAAAAACTGCCAAAAACGACCCAAAAACTAATGCCTAGGTGACCACTAACCGAAATATATTGGATTAGTGAAGTATGATTAGCCCATGCATTCCCCACACTAAGCCATGGCCAAGCCAGATCCCAATGATGGTGTAGATATTCATACAAAACCCAAGTGGCCGCTTGAATGAGTGCGGTCCATCCAAATAGCCGGTAGCGATGATGGAAAAACCGTATCACCATCATAGGTACTAGCATAACGGCGCTATTGGCAACGATAGCGGCAACACCTGCTGGAATGCTTGCCATGATTAGCCAATAGGTAGTCCCTAGATTCCATACCAAGAAGGCTGGGTAGCTAATTAGTGCAAGATGCCGGTAATTATGACTTAATAGTACGAGTTGATAAAGACCGATAAATCCAATAAAGCTTAAAAATGAGGCATTTACAGGAGGAAAACTCAAGCTTAATAACAGTCCTACTCCAACGGCTAGTATCCATGGGTTATGAGCCCAACTTAATCTTGATGTATATAAACTAGCTAAATATGGTGTTTTATCGACTTTCATAAAGCTTCAGTATGCTCTTCTTGATAATTTGGTGGGGCAATAACAACGCATATTTCCCCCTTTATTTTAGTGCGGTTCTCAAAAATAGGTGCCACTTCGGATATCTTACCACGAACGATTTCCTCGAATGCTTTTGTTAATTCTCTGCAAATGGCAACGTATCGATCTTTTCCGAGATAAGTGGTGGCCTCGTTGAGGAATTTGAGGATTCGATAAGGACTCTCATACACGACTAAGGTACAGGGCATTTTGCTAAGGAACTCCCATTGCTTTTGGCGCCCCTTTTTATGGGGGAGAAAGCCATGAAAATAAAATGAATCGCTTGGTAAACCGCTTGAAACTAAGGCCGTGGTTACTGCGTCAGCTCCTGGAATTACACTAACCTTATGCCCAGATTTATGTGCGGCACGAACGGCTAAAAATCCTGGATCTGAAATTCCAGGCATACCTGCGTCGGTGATCAGTGCAAGGTCCTGTCCGGCGTCTAGATATCGAATGAATTGTTCAACTTTATGGTGTTCATTGTGCTGATGAAGGGCACGAGTAGGAGTAGAAATACCATAGTGATTCAGAAATTTGGACGAGGTACGGGTATCTTCACAAGCGATTAAAGAAACTTCACTGAGCACTTTTAGGGCTCTTTCAGAGATATCTTTTAGATTACCAATGGGTGTCGCAACAATATATAGGGTAGACAAAATATGTCAGGCTAGTATTCGAATAGCCGCTCAGACATAAGCTCATGGGCTATTCGGGTGGTTATTGTAAAATGATACACAGTAATTGCACCAAAATTACGTATTTTATAGGATAACTAAATTACACTTTCGCCATGTTTAAGCCAAAAGGACTCAATCATATCACCATCAGAGTTAATCGCATAGAAGATTCCAAGTATTTCTATGGGGAAGTACTTGGTCTTGAGCTCATTAAAACAATGGGCCAAAGTATGGCTGTCTACGATGTGGGTAATGGGGATACGCTGGTTATTGTGGAGGCAGAAACCAGTTATGATCCTAGTTCACGTGATTTTCGCGTCGATCATTTTGGGTTTTATGTGGAAGAGCCTAAGCAGGTTGATGAGTTGGCCGATTACTTTAGAAAGTATGAGGTTGCTATTGTAAGTGGCCCAGCTAATCGCAAGAAGGGACGCTTTTTGTTCGTCACAGATCCAGATGGAAATATGATCGAATTCTTTCACGAAGAGTAGTTGTAACTAGATAATGAGCCGACTTATCTATTTTGTTACCGAGGATCGCTACATAAGGCCAAACCCTGGCAATAGCTATGTAGAAAATATTTTTCGAGAAGACGAGCTGCTGGGGAACGCTCTGGCCTGCTTGGGCTATGAACATAAGCGTGTTAGTTGGCGAGACCATACGCTAGATTGGGAGATGCTTGACTGGGTATTACTACGTACAACTTGGGATTATTTTGATCATTTTGATGAATTCAGTAATTGGCTGCAACGGCTCCCAGCAAAGGCCTGTATGAACCCGAAAGAGCTGCTAAGTTGGAATACCGATAAACACTACTTATTAGATTTAGCTAGAAAAGGTGTTCGTATTGTTCCCACAACCATCATTCCAAGAAAGCATCCTAAACTGTTAAGCCAGTGGGCCAAGGAATTAGAATACCAACATATCATTGTAAAACCTACCATTGCGGGTGCTGCTCGTTTAACGTACCGGCTAGAAGCAGAACAAATACCAGAGTTTGATTCAGCCTTTACCAAATTAAATACCCAAGAAGATTTTATTCTTCAACCATTTGTACCAAGCGTAACTAGCTTTGGTGAATTATCTCTTATGGTCATGGGGGGAACATGCACTCATGCTGTTCAGAAATGCGTAAAAAAGGGGGATTTTAGGGTTCAGGATGATTTTGGAGGCACGGTGCATTATTTTACGCTTAGCCCAGAGCTCATTGAATTAGCTGAGTCTGTCATAGAGCAAGTCAGCCCACAACCATTATATGGGAGAGTGGATATTATGCGAAATGATGACGATGAATGGATGGTTTCTGAATTAGAATTAATCGAACCGGAACTTTGGTTCCGTACCGCTCCTAAAGCTGTTGAACATCTAGCCAAGGCTATTCATACTCACATTACGCATCACCATGAGAACCATCCGAACTCGTAGTAGCGAAGGCCTTTCAAGAGAATGGGACGTGGTGGTAATTGGTTCGGGTATGGGAGGATTATCAGCCGCAAGTTTACTTAGCACAGACGGAAAAAAGGTGCTAGTTCTCGAGGCAGGCATACATCCTGGTGGGTGTAGCTCCTCTTACGCTAGAAAAGGTTATGTATTTGAGTCCGGCGCAACCACCCTTGTAGGATTTGACCCCGGCCAACCAATGAAATTCTTGGAAGAGCATACCGGCATGCGCATACCAAGGAAAGAGCTAAACCCGTCCATGTCGGTTTGGTTAGACGATCAAAAGCCGATTATACGCATGAAGGATAAAGGTGATTGGTTGGATCATTGCATTGGTCATTTTAGGCAGGAAAAAGCACAGCGATTATTTTGGAATAAGGCATTTCATGTTGCTGATAGGGTATGGAACATATCGTTGAAGAATACTTTTTTTCCACCAGCAAAAGTGGCCGACTTCTTTCGTTTAGCTCTTAACAATTCTCCTAAAGATCTTGCAATTCTTCCTTATATGACTCGTTCTGTAGAGCAGGTAGCTAAGTCATGTGGAATAAGCAATGAATCATTTTTTCGTTTTTTGGACGAGCAGCTCATCATCACCGCGCAGGCGGGTGCCGCACAAACTCCATTTATATTTGGGGCACCTGCTGTGTGTTATCCCAATTCGAGTAATTTTTATGTGCCGGGTGGGTTAATCGAAATGGTGTTTAGCTGCTTAGATCATTTGGAGTCTAATCAAGGACAATGGCTTAATAAGCAGAGGGTTATACAAATTGAGCAAGTAAAAAAAGGGTATCGTATTACCACCGACAAGGGAGTTGAAGTACAGGCTCCTGTCGTGATTTCCAATATACCTATTTGGAATATGCCTGATCTTACTCAAGATGATATGCAAGATTATTTCAGCAAGGAATCCGCTAAGTATTCCGATGCATGGGGAGCGTTTACAATGGGGGTTGCCCTAAGCGATACCCTGCCTGATGAACTATCGCTACACCATCAATTTCATCTGCCTGCTTCACATCCCTATTCTAAATGGATTGGCCACTCCTTTTTTGTGTCAATATCTATGCGAGGGGATACCGAACGTGCGCCAGAGGGACAACGGGTACTCAATGTTAGTACGCACTGTGATCCGGAGAAATGGTTAGGCTTAGACCAGAAATCCCACGACAATAAAAAGTTGGAGGTACAGCAATACTTATTTGAACAGCTACAGCAGCGTCTGCCTGGTGCAAATAAGGCAGACTGTTTTCAATTAGACGCCGCGACTCCGAGGACTTGGGAGAAATGGGTGTATCGAAAAGATGGCCGAGTGGGAGGGATTCCTCAATCCATGAGGCGTGCTGTTTGGGACTGGACCTCTCCTGTTACCCCTTTCAAGGGATTGTATTTAGTAGGGGACACCACCTATCCTGGACAGGGAATTCCGGGCGTAACTTTAAGTGGTATTAATGTATATTACCGTATAAAAAAGGACTATAAATAAAGGAATTCAATTTTGGACCAATTTCAGCCCAACACCCGTTTTTCAATATTTCCACCCGCAATCAAATATCTGCTCATTGCTAATACCATTGTTTTTTTAGCAACCAAAAGTATTTTTACGGGCGCCTGGACTCCATTGGGTGCCGTAATAGCCCAAAACTTCGCACTTTGGTCCATGGGAAATGGCTTTATGCCATGGCAGCTAATTAGCTACATGTTTTTACATGCTGATATGGGGCATTTATTTTTTAACTTGTTGGCTTTGTGGATTTTTGGCCAATCCATCGAGCACCTTTGGGGTACACGGCGATTTATTACTTACTATATGTTAACTGGCGTGGGAGCGGCCATTATTCACATGTTGGTAAGTGGCTATTTCACCTATACTATCGGCGCCTCCGGTGCTGTATTTGGTATTTTATTAGCCTTCGGGATGATGTTTCCCAACCAATATATTATCCTACTTTTCCCTCCGATACCCATAAAAGCGAAATATTTTGTTGGAATTTATGGAGGTATAGAATTGTTATCTGGATTAACAAGACCCGATAGCGGAGTAGCGCACTTTGCTCATTTAGGAGGCTTGGTTGTTGGATTCATACTCATAAAATATTGGAACATTAAACGACCCGCACTTTGAGTTTAGCTTCTATTAATATCCCTTGCTAACCATGGCATACGATTCATTTGGTTCATCAGTTAAGAGAGGATTTATAGCTATGCCCGTAGCCATACGAGCCATTATTGGAATAAATTCGGCTGTATTTTTCGCTCAAATAGTAAGCTCTATTTTTGGGCTCTCACTCATTCAGTGGTTAGCCTTCGTTCCCGATCCTGTTACAGCGGTCACTCAACCTTGGAGACTGCTTACCTACATGTTTACCCATTCACTCTTAAATCCATTTCATTTCATTTTTAACATGCTTTGGCTGTGGTGGATGGGACGACCTGTTGAGGAGACGGTTGGGGCACATAGTTTTTTAAGCATCTATTTTGGGGCAGGATTGGTAGGCGCCCTGGTTGATGTGGTTGTCAGTTTTGTTGGGGTAGCTAATCCAGTTATTGGTGCTTCTGGAGCTGTGTATGGAGTAATGGTTGCATTTGCCATGTTGTATCCTCGTACGCCAATTATGTTGTTACTGCTACCACCATTGGAGGCCCGGTATGTGGTAACAGGTATTATTGCACTCGATGTGCTGCTATTGAATTCGGGTGGTAATGTGGCACGGTTTGTCCACTTAGGTGGCGCCCTTGGAGGCTACGGCTTAATGAAATTCCGTCAAAATGGGGGAGATCTAAGTTTGGTTCCTAGGTATATTGAATACCTTTATTCAAAATACCTTTCTTCCCTATTTACTCCCTTCTTTGCTAGCATTAGTGACTCTGGAAAAGCAAAGTACTCAGGAGGCAGAAGCAACTCTTCCATGTATTCTTGGACGGCAAACAAATCCCAACAAACCAGAAGTGAAGCTAGAACAAATAGAGGGGCACGTTCTGGTGCAGCTAGTGTAAGTGATGCAGAAATTTTAGAAGAAATAGAACAAAGTGAATTAGATGCCATCTTGGATAAAATATCCAAAAGCGGCTATAATGCGCTTACTAAGCAAGAAAAAAAGACCTTATTTGAATTGAGTAAGCGAAAAGAACCTTAACATGCAGCCTAACAAAAGAAGAGATTCCATACAAGTAATGGTTGGTGATGTACCCGTTGGTGGCGGGGCGCCTATTGTAGTACAATCGATGACCAATACTGATACGGCCGATATCGAAGCGACCATTGAACAGGTAGATCAACTACATTTAGCTGGATCTGAACTTGTTCGACTTACCGTCAATAACGAAGAGGCTGCAAAGGCGGTGCCTCATATCAAAGAAGGCTTAATTAACAGAGGAGTAATGGTTCCGCTGATCGGAGATTTCCATTACAATGGTCATGTGTTACTTAGTAAATATCCTGATATGGCCCAGGCCTTATCGAAATACCGCATAAACCCTGGTAATACAGGGACCAAAACACGAGATAAAAATTTTGCTACTATCGTTGAGCAAGCTATCAAGCATGATAAACCAGTACGCATTGGGGTAAACTGGGGGTCACTTGATCAGCAGTTGCTGGCCGAAAAAATGGATCAAAACAATCAACTTTCTGTACCTAAATCGGCAAAAGAAGTGATGTTCCAGACGATGGTGGAAAGCGCTGTTCGATCTTCTCGTTTGGCCGAGAATGTGGGGCTAGCATCTGATAAAATCATTATCTCATGCAAGATGTCAGGAGTTCAAGATGTTATAGAAGTATACTCTAGGCTTGCTAAGAAAATTCCCTACCCACTTCATCTCGGATTAACCGAAGCCGGTATGGGAATGAAAGGAATGGTAGCAAGTTCAGCAGCGCTTTCGGTTATTTTACAGCAGGGAATTGGTGATACCATTCGGGTATCGCTCACACCAGCCCCTGGAGCAGATCGGAGCTTAGAGGTTAATGTGGCTCAGCAAATTTTACAAAGCTTACATATACGTAGTTTTACGCCACAAGTAACCGCATGCCCAGGATGTGGTAGAACAAAGAGTACCTACTTTCAAGAATTGGCAGAAGAAATACAGGAGTATATAAAAGAGTCAATGCCTATATGGAAGGAAGTTTACCCTGGTGTAGAAGAGATGGAGGTTGCTGTGATGGGATGTGTGGTAAATGGTCCTGGAGAATCTAAAGCTGCGAATATTGGTATATCATTGCCAGGGACCTTCGAAGAACCGAAAGCACCGGTCTATATGGATGGGGAACATCATACCACCCTAAAAGGCGATCATATTGGAGAAGAGTTCAGAGCTATTCTTAACGACTATATTGTACGTAATTACAGCAAAAAGTAGAAGACCAAAGCTTACATGGTAAGGCCCTAGTTGAGCTCTTGTACTCTCAAGTGATTTTTGCAAAAATGTAAGCCCTTACATTATAAATTCTCAAATCCTCTATTTTGCATAAAAAAGCGGTTTTCTTTTTTTTGAAAAGAAAAAAATGGCTTGAAACATGTAAGCGCTTTCAGTATTATTATACTATAAACCAAATAATAATACAGTGTGAAGTCTAGTCGTTTAATTCTGTCGGGGATTTTTTGTTGTTTTTTACTTAGTCAGTGTACCTCTTCAGCAGGTGAGAATGAAGACTCTATTTTGGCTGAGATTAATGGCTATTCGGTATCTGAAGCTCATTTTCTAACAAGCTTTAAAGAGCTATACTACCGAACTGGGCAATCCATAGCACCAGATCCATCAACCAGAAAGGCAATATTAGATTCTGAGTTTAATACCTATGTCCTAGCGGTACACGCCATGGATCACGGGATGAATAAGCGAGAGGAATTAGAGCTAACAAAAGCTAGGATTCAGGCGCGAGTTTGGACCGAGGAATTTAAGCGACAGCTTTTATTTGACGAGTTAGAGCTTACGGAATCAGACCTGCGTGAATATTTTGTCCGATTTAACACCAAAGTGAGGGCCTCACATTTATATGCTGAAACACGTGAAGAGAGTGTGCAACTGTTAGCACGTATTGAGGTAGGTGAGTCCTTTGAGGAGTTGGCCAAAGAGGTTTTTGGGACGCCTTATTTGCAGGATAATGGTGGTGATGTGGGATTTTTTAGCACGGATGAGATGGATGTATCCTTCGAAGAAGCTGCTTTTTCTAATCCACCAGGCAGTATTGTGGGGCCAGTACAGACAGCTCAAGGCTACAGTATTATTAAGGTGACGGATCGGGTTCAGAATCCCATATTAACTGAGGCTGATTTTCAGCGTCAACGCCCCGAATTGGAAGAGTATGCTAGAAAAAAACGGGAAGAATTATACGAGCGTGAGCATCTGGAGGAATTTGTTGAGTCCGTTATGGTGGATCAACGATTTTTAGATGCCCTGTTGAAAGAGTTCAATGGGCTAGTGGGTAGAGAAGGGGGGGTTGCTGGCATAACCCTTCAAAAGTTGGATACGGACGAACCCGTTTTAGAGCATAAGTACGGTATATTGACCCTAGATCAATGGGCGGCTGAGTGGCGAATAACTCCTGTGGAATATCTTGAAGGCATATCTTCAGCTCATCATCTCACATCGGTATTAAGTGGAATAGCTTATCGTTCTTATATTAGTGAGCGGGCTCGTGAGGCGGGTATTCCAGAACAACCTGCGGTTCAATCTTCGGTTGAACAAACCTATTTGAATGCCCTAGCTCGAGAGGTTGAGGATGAAATAAAGGCCTCAATAACCTTTAGTCCAGCTGAATTATATACAACTTTTAAAGCGAATCCTGACCGATTTGTTGAACCAAAGCAGGTGCTTTTGCAGCGTATAGTAGTTTCTTCTTCACAGAAAGCGCAGCAAATATACACCGCTCTTCAACAGGGACGACCATTTAATGAAATGCTTCAGCGCTACACTGAATCTAATGAAGACTTAATGGTAGATGGGATTTTAAATTATCAACAATGGGCTCATTTAGGACATTTAGGAGAAGAATTGCAAGACTTAGAGCAAAATTATATCACCAAGCCAATAGCCTATCAGGCCAATGAATACCATATTTATAAGTGTCTAGATATAAAAGAAGCTCGTGCCTTACGCTTCGACGAGGCTAAGGAAGCTGTCAAAAATATTTTATTGGAACAGAAATTTCGAGAATCCCGAGCTGAGTTGATTAGTCAGGTAAAAAGAAAGCATAATGCCTTTGTGAACTTAGAACGGCTTGAGGAAATTAATATTGAAATCTAATGTTATGCGAAAAATGCTAGCGAAGTACATAGCAAGATTTAGGAAGATTCCAGTAGGGTATTTAAGTGTGTGTATGGTCTTATTTCTTATGAGTAATGTTTTTGCTCAATCAGGTAAAATTACGGGCACCTTATTAGATGCAGATACCAAAGAACCTCTCATAGGTGCTACTGTTGGTATACAAGGAACTACTAAAGGAGCGATAACCGATGTTGATGGAAATTACCTTATGCTGAATGTGGCCCCAGGAACCTATGTGCTTGAAGCTAGATATATTGGGTATGCTAGAGTGGCGGTTCAGGATGTGATTGTACGTACAGATCTAACAACTACTCAAAATTTTGAGCTTAGTTTAGAATCATTTGAAGGGGAGGAGATCGTTGTTGTTGCTGAGCGTCAAGCGGTTATTAAAGATATTACTAGTTCAGAAGCCAGGGTTAGTAGTGATGAGATTGCTAAATTACCTGTTCAAGAGATCTCCGATGTCATTCAATTACAAGCAGGTGTAAATGTCGGAAATGATGGGGGGATTCACATACGTGGCGGACGAACTACCGAAGTGTCGTACGTTGTGGACGGAATTCGAGTGACCGATGACTATGATGGAAGTAATGGTCTGCGTTTGGAAAATGAGTCAATCCAAGAATTACAAGTAATATCTGGATCGTTTAATGCCGAACATGGACAGGCATTGTCAGGTGTGGTTAATGTGGTTACTAAATCTGGAAATAATAACTTTGAAGCCTCATTCAGAGGTTGGGGTGGAGGATACTTAGCTACTAATGAATCTCAGCTGTATGATGGTATTGGAACCGATTTATCAGGTTTTAACCCTACTCGAATGTACAATTACACCGCCTCAGTATCTGGCCCAATTATTCGGGATAAACTCACTTTTTTTGCTACGGCACGTACCTTTAAAAATGAAGGCTGGTTAACTGGGCGAAACGCGTATTCACCACACGGAAAGTATGTTGAAAGGGTACCATTAGGAACTGATTTGTCTACGTATGAAACGTTGTATGGAGAACGCATTGATTTATCTCTGCCCTATTATACCGCCGATACAGTGATTGTTCAGGGGCAGGAGTTTCTAGAAATTCGGGACGATGGTACTCGAGATAGCTCTTTGGTTAATATGAATCGCTTTGAGACTCAAAGCTTCCAAGGCAATGTAGAATTTAAGCCTTTAGCCTGGTTAAAATTCAACCTGATAGGTACCTATGCCCAGGAGGAAGGCAGAGCGTTTGATTTTGCTAATCGCTTTGTTCCTAACGGGATGAATAGCACCTTTCGGAATAATTATTCCTTAAATTTCAAAACAACCATCACTCCGAGTGCTAATACCTTTGTCACCGTAAATCTAGCTAATAGATACAATGAGTTCAATAGTTACCTATACGAAGATCCATGGGATCCCCGGTATTTTAACTATGAAAATTTATCGAATCCTTTGTTTGGAACCTCAAATGTACTGTATGGAAATCAGATTACCAGCGCTGGTCAGTTTAATACGTATGGGACTAATAACTCTCGGTTTAACCGGTTTACGGATTCTTATATCGCCAAAGCCGAACTTTCATCCCAAATTAATGAGCATCATTTTATTAAAGCCGGAGTCAGTGCTCAATTTGACGAGATCTTTTTTGAAAGTATAAGTTTGTCCCCTTTGAGTCAGCAGGGTGTGTCCATACCAGAAGGTGCACCCCAAGAGTTAATCGACAAAGGATTGATTGAGCTAGGATATCCAGAAATTAATTCTCCAGGCTTCCAACGCTATACTGAAAAACCACGTAACTATAGCGCTTATATACAAGACAAAATCGAATATGATAATCTTATCATAAATGTGGGGCTGAGATTCGACTACTTTGACCCAAATACCGATATTCCCGCCGACCCTGAAGACCCAGATATAAATCTTCCTACTAAATCAGAAAATCTATATACCGACACCAATGGGAACGGTCAACAAGACGAAGGTGAACCAAGTTTAACCGTGGCCGATCGCCAAGCGTATTGGTGGAAAGCTGCATCCACAAAATATCAAATAAGCCCTAGAATTGGAGTGGCTTATCCAATTAATGATGGTGGGGTTATTTACTTTTCCTATGGGTATTTCTTTCAGATGCCATCTTATGATCGTTTATACACCAATAGTCAAATTTTACTTTCCCAAACAGGTGGCGATCAGGGCCTGTTTGGTAACCCGAACTTAGAGGCGGAGAAATCTATTCAATATGAGTTAGGTTTAAAGCAAGAAATTTTTGATGGTACGGCTATTGAGCTAACGGGTTATTACAAAGACACGCGGGACTATGTGTCATCACGACCACAAATTACGGGTGCACCCTCAATTACTTATGGTATTTACTACAATAGAGACTTCTCCAAATCATTGGGGACTACCTTTGCCTTTAACCAGTTTGTGAATCAACGATTTAATTTTGGATTAGATTACACCTTTAGCGTAGTGGAGGGAAGTAATAGTGATCCGGCTTCTGAATATTTTGCCATTTTAGGCCAAGGCAGTCAAATTGATTCCACCAATCAATCCAATACCCTGACAAAAATTATCCAACCTCTTAATTGGGATCGTACGCATATTATCAATGGATCAATGTTTTTTACAGGTGATACTTGGGGAACCAATGTGCTGGCCCGATTTGCTTCTGGCACCCCTTATACCCCTGATCGTAACATCCCTGGTGTGCTAGTTGGCGAGGTTGCATCAACCAGAGATTTACGTAATACCGCGAGATTACCCAATCGCTTTACTTTAGATATTAATGCATATAAAAATATTGACCTAGAGGGAGATGCGCAGCTTCAGATATTTTTAAATGTGTACAACCTGCTCGATACTAAGATTATCAATGGTGTGTATTCCGACTCGGGACTGCCTACGCGTCCACTTCCTGCGCGAGTTATACCCCGAGCCCATCCTGATTTCTACAACAATCCAACCTTTTATGCTGAACCCAGAAGAGTCCAACTCGGAGTTCAATTTTCATTTTAAGCATGCGAATGTATCATATGCCCTATAAATATCTCTATATCACAGTAATCATTGCCTTGTTGGGGATTTCAATTCCGGAAAGTTTCGCCCAAGTATCTAATTATGAGCCAAGCGAAGAACGATCCGATTTCAATAACCGCAAAATATCCATTATGGATGGAAACAGGCTACGTGCTACCTATCATAATAATGGCCATGCTGGACGTAGAAATTCCGGGGCACTTAATGAATTGCTATTCGAATTTCCAAGGAATACGAATAGGGAGTACATGTATTTCATGAGTGTGATGTTTGGGACCGAGGTACCGAATCAAAACACCCCTGAAGATGATGTGTTTCCTTTGGTGAATACTGCATCATACAAAACCTCACGAGATGGGCGAAGTAACTGGTCTTTGAACCCAATAGACGGTTATACAAGGGATGATTCTGATGAAATGGCACGTAGTGATCGTGGTCCTGATTCCCCATTAGGCAATACTTGGCCCAATGCGTGGCCCGATAAATTTGAAGATGGAGGAGATGGTTGGGCCGGTTCGTGGAACGGGTATTTTGGTCGGGATCAATTCAATGCCGACGTGGAATTCTATTATAAGGCAGGTGATGATACTTACACCCGTTATGTGGGTTCACGATACCAGCCCGATGAAACCGACCCTACCCGAGGTGGTTTGGGTTTAATTTTGGAAACGCGCATTTTGGCATGGTCGCAAACATTGGTAAATGCTACACATTTCAATTTGTTTGAGCTAAAAAATGATGCTAGTTACGATTATCCTAGAATGGCTTTTGGGCTTTGGATTGCTGATTTTGTAGCAGGTGGAGGCCCTACCGATACTCCACTGTTTGATAATATTCGTGCCATTGCTTATTTGACCGACACGGACCGGCTTAGTGGCGGTAATGTGTTTGACGGGGGCTTAATTGGAGAAATGGGCTTGAAATTCATTGAAACTCCAGGGAATCCAATTGATGGAATTGATAATGACGGTGATAGTGATAACTACAATACGAGTAGTGATATTTATGACCCGGAAAATGTTGATTTATATACCCGTTTGACTTCAGCAGCAGGAGGATTCTATGATGATATTTCTACGGTACAGGATACTATGGTTCGTGTCTTTACTGCTGCCGACTTTGAAGAGCGTGTTATCAATATTGGAGATCCTGTTGTTCTAATTCAAGATGACCATAGTCGAGTGATTCATACCTATGATGGGAGTACATTTGTATCTCAAGGTCGTAGCTATGATTTTGGAGGTGCCCCTTTTACTGTTCAAGAAGATCTACTTCCTGAAACCGATGAGGATTTTGGTATTCACATAGATGGGTTGGATAACGATTTCGACGGGTTAATTGATGAAAACCAACCCAATCATCTTACTAAGAGTACCTACATACCAGCATTGGATCAGTTTCAAACCCGTCCTGTACGATTTATCAACTATCTGGAATTCAGTGTTGGTGATACGCTACAAAAAGGATTAATTGTTCCAAATCAGACTATTCGAGCACGAATCTTAGCAGATGCAGCCTTTGCTTCTCTAGTCAACGATGAATATGCAGGGAGGTTTCAGAATTTTCATACAAGTGCTCCTATGATGGATGAAGGTCGTGAAGATTATTTTGATAATGATGACGATTGGAATATCCTAATTGATGATGTGGGAATTCAAGGCGATCCAAATTTTGCAAGTTTAGGGCAAGGTGATGGATTCCCAACATCGGGTGCAGGTACTGTATTTCCAGGAGAATCTGGCATTGATAAAACAGACGTAAGTGAAACGGATCTTATAGGTGTATCACGAGTTCGTATTTTTGATGCAGGGTCTATGCAAGTTACTCAAGATGCTGATATTTGGCTGCGTTATTTGATACCAGGTGAGTTTGTAGAAAAACAAGGAACTGATTCTGATATTTATGTGTCGTCTGGATTATTTCCTCTTGCAAAAGGTAGCTCTGAACGTTTCGCTGTGGCTATAACAGCAGCCCAAGAAAACCAACAAAACGCTTTGTTCGATCGTCAACGTGTTAATCAGCGTTTGGAAGATGCTACCAAAGCCTATGAGGCCGATTATCAATTTGCAGTAGCACCGGATCCTCCAATTATTAGCTCAGTACCAGGAAATGGTAAAGTAACTCTATATTGGGATACTAATTCTGAGAATTCGTTTGATAGATATATGAATCTTCAAACGGGTAATGGTTATGATTTTGAGGGTTATAAAGTGTATCGTACCACTGATGTATCTTTTGAAGAAATTAGAAGTATAACAGATGGTCGCGGTGGGAAAACCTTTTTGCAACCTGTCGCAATATACGACCTACAAAATGGGGTATTTGGTTTTCATCCAGTTTCTGAAAATGGTTTACAATTTAATATGGGTAGTGACTCAGGTATTCGTCGTATATATGAGGATACTACAATCGTTAATGGTCGTAAATACTATTATGCGGTTACTGCTTTCGACCGTGGTTTAGAGCAAGCGGGGATAAGTCCTTCTGAATCACCTGTTCAGATCTCTCTTAACCCTGATGGTAGTGTAGATTTCGGGCAAAATGTACTTGAAGTACGAGCGTCTAGAGAACAAGCCGGTTATATTAGTCCTACCAGTCCACAAGCGGCTATATATCAGGGGGCACCTGGCGGGACTGTTGAGGTGGAGGTGATTGATCCAACGGAGTTAAAGGCAGACAATTTGTATGATGTAGTCTTTGAAGATACCTTATTAAGTGGAGGCTCGAATCCAGATACGCTCAAGACAAAAAATTTCACCCTTCGTAACATTACCACCGGTTCCCCTGATACCTTACTTTCCCGTTACAATAGTTTAAATGGAGGTGGTAATCCTGTAACTGAGGGTTTCATTGTACGAGTCACGAACATTGAATCCTTTGGATTAAACGAAGCACGTTCAGGCTGGTTTACTTCAGATCCTGAAGCTATGGATATTCATGGATTTTCTTTTGTAACTCAAGCAGCACCTAAGGTATCCGATTATGAATTAATTGTAGGGGATAATGTAGGATACGGGCAGTCTACCGAAAAGGAAATCGAAGTAGCAACGGGTATTTTTCAGACCTTACCATCCATACCTACTAATTTTAAAGTCATTAATACCTATACTGGAGTTGAAGCCAAATATGCCTTTGCAGATTTGAATGTAAACAACTCTTTCCAGCAAAGATGTAATCCAACTATTATCATACCCGGTAATTATACGCCCCCAGAACCAGGTAATATCTCAGCAGTAGCTGGTTTTAGTGGACGTTGTTCTGATGTATTGTTTTTGATAGAAGATTTTAGAGGGACAAAGGATACACTTACCTATAAAATCGAAATGGCGCCATTGCTCATAGACGGTAATCTGGAAACTAGAAATCCAGTAGCTGGTGATACGCTTAAAATATTTACAACCAAGCCATTCTCATCTAATGATATATTCCGTTTTCGGTTTGACAGTGAAAACATACCGCGCATAGACGCTGACTCGGCAGCATCTGCCCTAGACGATGTATTGGTCATCCCCAACCCTTATAAGGTGGCCAATATATACGAGCCAAGCGTAACAAACACTAATTTTCAGCATAACCGTGAGCTCCATTTTACAGGTATGCCTGCTCCATCTACTCTTCGGATATTTACGGTCTCGGGGGTTCTTTTACGTGAAATATCAATCACAGAATCAGACTTGACCAGTGCATATGGCGGGTCTTATGTTTGGAATATGCTCACGAAAGACAATTTAGAAATCTCCTACGGTATCTATCTCTATCATATTGAAGCACCTGGTATTG
>JAYPBC010000024.1:30033-32593 GCA_038124025.1 Balneola sp.
CCATAGAAAGTTTTGGTGAAAAAGTGGGTAAATTTGGGGTTATAAAATAAGGCATTTATGATAACACAACGAATTACATCACGTTTAGTCTGGACACTTATTTTGATAGCTCTTCCGGTTGCTGCATATCCGCAATTATCTAAGGTGGGTACTTCCGCTGCTGAATTCCTGCGAATTCCAGTGGGTGCTCGCGCCTCATCTATGGCAGCATACACTGCTAATATGAATGATGGTTCGTCTATGGTACTAAATCCGGCTGGCTTAGCTACTTTAGCTAATAGTGAAGTACTTGTAGAGATAACACCCTGGTATTTAGATATGACCCATAGTTTTTTTGGGGCAGCAATGTCTACAGAAAAGGGAGTATTTGGTGTTCATGTGCTTTCATTGAATTATGGTGAATTTGAAGAAACTACCGCTGAGGCACAAGGATTAACTGGGCGTACTTTTAGTGCCTATTCCGTATCCTTTGGTCTCACTTATGCAAGGCAGTTACTTCCTCAATTTAGTATTGGAGGTACTGCAAAAGTGGTGCATGAGCAAATTGCTAAGAGCTCAGCTTCGGCCTTAGCCTTTGATATCGGAACAGTCTATCAAACACCCTTCGATAATATTCGATTTGGAGTCAGTGTCACAAATTTTGGGTCTAAGTTACAAATGAATGGAAATGATCTGATTATTAATTCGGACCCAGATAAATCACAATCAGGGAATTATGAACCCGATGCTTTACTTGCTACACAGGCTTTTGATCTTCCGTTAATGCTTAAAGTAGGGCTAACGTGGGATGCATTTGAACAAGAGAATATGCGTTTGACTCTTTCTGTGGATGGAAACAACCCGTCTAACAATACTCAAAGTGTTAGCGTTGGTGGTGAAATGCTATTAGCTAATGAACAAGTCATGTTACGCGCCGGTTTGCCATATTTAGGGCAAGAAGATAGGATTGAGACGTTTACCTCTGGAATTGGAGTTCGATATCGAACATCCAATGGTCTTGGACTTGGTTTCAACTACAGTTATCATGGATATGATTACTTGGGAGATGTCAACAAATTAAGTTTGCAGATTTACTTTTAACCATAACAATAACAAAAACAGGAGTCGAAATGACCCACAAATACAATATACTCCAATGGAGTAGTCGAAGTATGATGGGCTTATTTGTATTCGTAAGTTTATTTACATTTACAAATATTGAAGCACAAGCCCAGGATCCAGTTTGGACCATTAATGCCCCTACGAGCAATTGGTTTGGTACTGGAAATACCGAGCGTGGATTAGGTTTTAATCCATCTACTGGTAATTTAATTGTAGCCAGCCGTCAAGGTGGAGTTACTCCAATACTGATTGACGCAGCCACGGGTGATTCGGTTGGTATGCTAAAAACGATTCGTTCGGCCAAGGAGAATCCGGAAGCACTTTGGACTATTACTGCCCCAACGAGTAACTGGTTTGGTACTGGAAATACCGAGCGTGGATTAGGTTTTAATCCGGCCACAGGCAATCTAATTGTAGCTAGCCGTCAAGGAGGAGTTAGCCCTGTATTAGTAGATGCAGCCACGGGTGATTCGGTTGGTATTCTATCAAACACGGGTATATCTGGTGGTACCTTTCCTTTTAACCAAATCAAAGCAAGTGCCGACGGTCAGATCTTTACGGCTAACTTAGCGATCAATGCTACATCAAAGATCTATCGATGGGCGAATGAGACGGCTGAGCCAGAGTTAGTCTTTGAAGATTCATTAGGTCAACGTCTAGGCGATTCCTTTGGGGTTATTGGCTCTGGTGATAGCGTGCATGTATTCTTATCAGGAAGTGGCGCTACTAAAGTAGTACCTTTCTTCTGGGATGGCACAAGCCTAACTAAAAAAGCTGATTTTACAGTTGCTGCTAGTGAAGCCCGAGGTGGATTTTCTGGTCATGCTATTGCCGACAGTATTGTGATTACGGGTACTGGTACCGCGCCAAGATACATGAATGCTTTAGATGGTACACTAGGGACACAATTAGCGTCAGCTGATGTGGCATCAGGTGACCTGAATTCAGTAATGGTAAATGACCAATTCACCTACAAAGGTAAACACTATGTAGTAGCAGGCCCTGCCTTTACTAATGGTAAATTCTACATGTTAGATGTTACTGACCCAGCAAATGCGACACTAGTTCATGAGTTAGGACCTATAGGTGCTAATAAAAACCTAAATAATACAGGTGGAGTGGTGTTTGATGATGCAACGGGAAGACTCTACATCATGGATACCAACAATGCTATTGCTGCATACAGCATGTCTGACTTTGTGGATATGCCCGTGATAAGTGGGGGTATTTTCCCATTCAATCAGATAAAAGCTACTATTGATGGGCAAATTTTTACGGCCAACTTAGCCATAAATGGTGAGTCTAGGATCTATCGATGGGCGGATGAATCGGCAGAGCCTGAATTGGTGTATGCTGGTGAGCTAGGAGGTCGTTTAGGCGATTCCTTTGGGGTTATTGGCTCTAGTGATAGCGTGCATGTATTCTTATCAGGAAGTGGCGCTACTAAAGTAGTACCTTT
>JAYPBC010000025.1:0-21974 GCA_038124025.1 Balneola sp.
CTTCAGTAACGAGTTGTGTGCCGGTAAAGAAGATGATTTACCTTCAAAGTGAGGAGGATATCACAGAAAAGGTCTTCAAATACCAAAAGGAAGAATATGAATTACAAGTTAATGATATTCTTGACGTCAAAATTCGATCAATGAATGACGAAGCAAACGCACTCTTCTCAAATCAGTTTACACAGGGGCAGCAGGCCATGCAGGTAGGGGCCCAAGGCGGCGGTGATTTGTATTATATGACGGGATATACAATAAATGCAAACGGTGCTATAGAATTGCCCTATATTGGAGAAGTAAGCATTGTCGGGAAAACACTAGAAGAAGCCAAAGCGGCTATTGATGAACAAGTCGCTCGACTTTTTAAAACCTATTACCTCCAAGTGAAGTTAGGAGGTATTCGCTATGCCACAATAGGGGAATTCAATAAAAGAGGTAAACAGGTTATTCTTCAAAATCAAGCTACCATTTATGAAGCTATTGCGGCGGCTGGAGATTTGGGTCCTCTGGCTAAACGAGATGAGATTCGATTGATTCGTCAATATCCAGAAGGAACGAAGATTCATACAATTAACCTACTAGATCAGAGTATCATAGGAAGCCCATATTATTTTATCCAACCAAATGATGTGCTCTATGCAGAACCTCTTCCTCAAAAAGCATACGGATTTGGAGTAACAGGGGCTCAAACCATTACCACTCTAATTAGCTCTCTTAGTAGTTCGTTGGCCCTTTACTTAACCATAGTTTCTTTAGGACAATAATGAATAAAATTAACTCTGCACAAGATCAAGAGGAAAGCTTTGATATTAAGGTCTGGCTTTTTAAGATATTTAGTATTTGGCCGTTAATTGTCGTTTCGATACTTGTAGGTCTTTCATTGGCTTTTATTGCCAATAGGTACTCGAGAAATGTTTATGAATTGTCTTCGGTTCTTAATGTCGAAGAAATCGATAATTCGCTTTTAAACCCTGGTGTATCTCTTGCCTTTAATTGGGGCAATTCGGATGCTTTGGAAAGTAAGTTAGAGATAATAAATAGTTACACTCTGCATGAACGGGCTGCCAGGAATTTACATTGGGAAGTGAGCTATTTTTCTACCGGTAGAATTCTTCAGTCTGAACTTTATAAAACGGCACCTATAAAAATCGAATTTGATACAAGCCACTTTCAACCCATTGGCACACTCTTCAGGCTTACGGTCAAAAACAAAGAAATTGAGATATCTACAGAAGAAACTGATTGGAAGGGAAAATTATATAAGTACGCTGATGGGTTAACAGCAGATGCAATAGATTTTAAACTTCCTAATGGAACATTTTCATTAAATGAATGGATAACCGGAAGAAACTATCGCTTTAGAGTTATTCTTGAAGGTAAACCGGTAGAACAATCTATAGAATTTAAATTCAACACTTACGACGATATTGCCAAGTCAAACCAGAAAAAGTTAGAAGCTTCGCTGAATGGGACAATAATAACCCTTACTGCTCGTGGTAATAACCCAGAAAAGCTTGCAGATTTTCTTAATTCAGTTGCCCAACAAGTACGTCAGAATGAATTAAATAGAAAGAATGCACAAGCAAAAAATACCATCTCATTTATTGATGAACAACTTGCTATGATTCAAACTAATCTGCGCAACTCAGAGCAAAACTTGGAAACGTTTCGCTCAAAAAACCTAATTATAGATTTAGGAGTGGAGGGCTCTCTATTAATTGAACAATTTGTGATTCTTGAAGAGGAAACTACTCAGCTCAACTTGGTAAAGAGCTATTACCGCTACATCATTGACTTCTTAAGCGCAGATGCCATTGTAAATGAGTTTTCTTTTCCTACGCTATCAGGGATTGAAGACAACCTTGTTACACAGCTTGTAGATCAATTGATTACGTTATTTACTTCTTTAGATTCCTATCGTTATTCATTATCACCAAATAATCCTGCAATTCTAGAGTTAGAGGAACAAATTAATTTTACTAGAAAGAGTCTTAAACAGAGTGCTGAGAATGCCTTATCTCACACAAGAATTATGCAGGACGATTTGAATCAAAGGAAATCAAATCTACAATCACAGGTTTCTCAATTGCCTTCAATTGAACAACGCCTTGTAAATATTCAACGAGAATATGAAATGACTGGGAGTCAATATCAGCTATTGCTAGAGAAACGAGCTGAGGCAGGTATCCTTCAAGCGAGTAACGTACCAGATACCCAAATCATAGATAGGGCAAGATACATCGGTCAACCACCCGTTGGGCCTGATAAAACAAGAAACTTTGTCCTTGGATTAGTGTTTGGAATATTCGTCCCAATCGCGTATCTAATAGTGAAGGACTTATTGAATGATAAAATCATGGGTAGAAGTGACATTGAAAGTCAAACCGAAATTCCTTTAGTCGGTGTATTAGGTCATTCTAATCTTGATAGTAACTTGGTTGTTTTCCACAAGCCAAAGAGTTCCGTAGCAGAGGGTTTTCGTGCATTGCGATCTAATCTCAACTTTTTATTAAAGTCAGTTAAAAGTGGTGGACAAATTGTGCTATTAACATCTTCTATTGGTGGTGAAGGAAAGACATTTACTGCTATCAATGTTGCTTCAGTTTTGTCACTGATGGGAAAAAGAACCTGTCTTGTTGGTCTAGACCTCAGAAAGCCCAAGATTTTTAATGATTTTGGATTATCAAATGAACGAGGGGTATCAACGTTTTTAAGTAATCAAGGAGATGAGCTAATTGATATTATTCAACAATCAGGTAAAGAAAATCTTGATATAATCCCTGCTGGTCCGGTACCTCCAAATCCTTCGGAGCTTTTAGGAACAGAAGCCTGCAAAGAGATGCTGGTTGAGCTAAGAACTAGATATGACTATATTATTTTAGACACACCGCCGATGGGACTCGTTGCGGACTCACTTCAAATTATCCCTCATGTAGATGGTACTATATACATTAGCCGATTTAATTACACACCAAAAGAATTATTAGAGTTTGTGAATGAGCAGTACGTTTCTGAAAAAATAAAATATTTAGGTATTGCGTTGAATGATATCCAAAATCAAAGAAGCTATGGCTATGGCTATGGTTATGGCTATGGCTATGGTTATGGCTATGGCTATGGCTATGGCTATGGCTATTTCCAAGATGATGTCTAATAAATTAAATGTTAATTAAAAACATGTACAAACTTGACAATCCAAAAATTGCAGTTATCGGACTCGGTTATGTAGGGCTCCCCCTAGCAGTTGAATTTGGAAAAAAATTCCCTACAGTGGGGCTAGATATTAATTCCTACAGGGTTAGAGAGCTACTGGAAGGGCATGATCATACCTTCGAGGTAGAGGATAAAAATCTTAAAGATGTCATTGCAACTGATTTAAAAACAGTGGAAGCAAACGGGAATGGCCTGTTCTGCACAACTGCTGTGGGCGACATAGAAGATTTCAACTTTTACATAGTTACTGTTCCTACTCCGACCGATAAAAACAAAAGACCTGTTCTTACTCCTTTGATTAAAGCATCCGAATCAATTGGCAAAGTTTTAAAGAAAGGGGATTATGTGGTTTATGAAAGCACTGTATACCCTGGCGTAACAGAAGAAGAGTGTGTTCCCATTTTAGAGAGAATTTCCGGCTTAAAGATGAACCAAGACTTTTTCGTAGGTTATTCTCCAGAGAGGATAAATCCTGGGGATAAAGAGCGAACAGTTACCAAGATTCTCAAAGTGACTTCAGGTTCAACTCCAGATGCTGCTGAGATAATTGACAAGTTATATCGAGAAGTAATCGTCGCCGGAACACATAAAGCTCCTTCAATAAAAGTAGCAGAAGCTGCTAAAGTGATAGAGAACAGTCAGCGCGATATCAACATTGCTTTTGTTAATGAACTTGCTAAGATTTTTAATAAGCTAGAAATAGATACTCATGCGGTTCTCGAAGCGGCCGGGACTAAATGGAACTTCTTACCATTCAAACCAGGGTTAGTTGGGGGTCACTGTATCGGTGTAGACCCTTATTATTTAGCTCAAAAAGCCCAAGAAGCAGGATATCATCCTGAAATCATCTTGTCTGGCCGCAGGCTAAACGATGATATGGGTAAATATGTTGCAGGAGAGGTTGTCAAGTTGATGATGAAACGATCCTTGCCTGTTTTAGGCTCGAATGTGCTAATGCTAGGAATCACATTCAAGGAGAATTGCCCTGATATTAGAAATACTCGTGCGATAGATGTTTATGAGGAGTTGAGATCGTACAACGTAGATGTCGACGTTTATGATCCTTGGGCGAATGCCGAAGAGGTAAGAGATGAGTTTGGATTCTTGCCGATTGATAAAATTGACACTAAGAAGTACCATTCAGTAATATTAACTGTGGCACACAAGGAATATTTAGATCTAGACCTGAAAAGTCTACTCGTTGACGAGGGGATCCTTTATGATGTAAAGGGAGTTCTACCTTTGCATACCATAGACGCCCGGCTTTAATAATAAATGATATGAAGCCAATCAATCTTCTCATCACTGGTGGCGCAGGATTTATCGGATCGAATCTGGTTGAGCATTTTCTTAAGGATGATCGAGTAGCTCTTGTTCGGGTTCTAGATGACCTAAGTAATGGGTACTATGAAAACATCGAAGAATTCGAAACGCATCCTAAATTCGAATTCATTCAAGGTGATATATGTAATTATGAAACTTGTTTAAAAGCTTGTGAGGGAATTGATAAAATTAGTCATCAAGCAGCACTAGGGTCAGTACCACGTAGTATTGAAAATCCTATGCGTACTAACGAAGTGAATGTGGGCGGTACTGTAAATATGTTACATGCCGCAAAAGAGCAGGGTGTTGATCGCATAATCCTCGCTTTTTCGAGCAGTACTTACGGTGACCATCCGGGATTACCAAAGGTAGAGGACAAAGTTGGCAGGCCAATGTCTCCCTATGCTGTGAGTAAAGCTGCGGTAGAGCAATATACTGAAGTCTTTGGTAAAACCTATGGATTAGACTGGATTGGCTTTCGTTACTTCAACATCTTTGGGCCTAAGCAAAACCCCGATAACCCTTACGCAGCAGTAATTCCGATTTTCTGCAAGGCCTTCTTAGAAGATGGCGAAATCATAATTAATGGGGATGGTGAAACTAGTCGTGATTTCACATATGTAGATAATGCTGTTTTATTGAATGAACTTGGCTTGTTTACCGAAAATGACGACGCACTCAATCAAATCTATAATGGTGCTTGTGGGGATCAAATTTCCTTAAACAGGTTGGTTTTCTTACTAGAGAAAATTTCAGGAAAAAAGGTAAACGTAAAGTATGGTCCTGAAAGGCCTGGCGATGTTCGACATAGCAGAGCAAATATTGAAAAAGCTAACATATTGTTGGAGTATAATCCTAAGATTTTGTTTGAAGAAGGATTAGAAAAAGTCTTCAAATGGAACATGAAAAATTACACTTACCCCTAGTTATGTTTATTATTGCTGAAATAGGTCAGGCACATGAGGGCAGTCTAGGAATTGCTCACTCTTACATAGATGCCTTGGCAAACAAGGGAGTTGATGCCATCAAATGGCAAACCCATATAGCAGAGGCAGAAAGTAGCCGTGAAGAGCCATTTCGGGTTAAGTTCTCTTATGAAGACGCTTCAAGGATGGAGTACTGGAAACGAATGGAGTTTTCACCCGAGCAGTGGCGCGGGTTAAAACAACATTGTGAAGAAAAGGGAATGGAGTTCATATCATCTCCCTTTAGCAATGCTGCAGTTGACCTATTAGAAGAACTCGGAGTAAATCGATATAAAATAGGATCAGGAGAAGTAAGTAACTTTTTAATGCTTCAAAAAATCGCCAAAACGGGGAAGCCAATTATCCTCTCTTCGGGAATGAGCACTTTTAAAGAACTTGAGGCATCCATTGATTTTTTAAAACCATTTGGAGTTGACCTAAGTTTGATGCAGTGTACAACTTCATACCCAACCGAGCCTGAACAATGGGGATTAAATGTGTTGAATGAACTTCGAGATCAATTTTCTCTACCGGTCGGTTTTAGCGATCACTCTGGTGATATTTACGCCTGTTTAGCTGCTACTGCATTAGGTGCTGATCTATTGGAGTTCCATGTGGTGTTCGATAAGCGCATGTTCGGTCCAGATTCAAAATCTTCTATTCAACTGGATCAGGTAGAAATGTTGACCAAGGGTGCTCGTCAAATAAGGATGTCACAGCATAATCAAGTAGATAAAAGCGATAACAGTCAATTCAAAGGATTGAAAAGTATTTTTGAAAAATCACTATCCGTCAATAAGAATTTGCCGGCAGGACACATATTGGAATTGAATGATTTGGAAGCGAAGAAGCCAAAAAATATGGGTATTCCTTCATCGTCGTATCAATCGGTTCTAGGTAAGAGACTGAGCGTAGATAAAGTCGCATGGTCATTTTTGAATGAACAAGATTTACATGAGTAATAAAAGAAAGATAGCAGTGGTTGTAACAGCTAGGCCTTCTTATAGCCGAGTGAAAACAGCTTTGCAAGCCATTAAGGAGCATCCAAACCTAGAACTTCAATTGATTATTGCGGCTAGTGCCTTACTAGATCGTTATGGAAATGCCGTGAATTATATTGAAAAAGATGGTTTCGATATTATCGCCAAGGTGTTTAATATCCTAGAGGGAGAGAACCTGACGGCTGCTGCAAAGTCTACAGGCATTGGAATTCTGGAACTGGCTACCATTTTTGATAACCATAAGCCCGATATGGTGGTAACCATTGCAGACCGTTTTGAAACTATGGCAACGGCTATTGCGGCTTCCTATATGAACATTCCATTGGTACACATACAAGGTGGGGAGGTGACTGGGAATATTGATGAAAAAGTAAGGCATGCGATAACCAAACTGTCTGATATACATCTCGTAGCTTCGCCCAAAGCCAAAGAAAGGGTAATTAAAATGGGCGAATTGCCCGAGCGTGTCTACATGACGGGCTGTCCAAGTATCGACATTGCTGATGAAGTGTTTCAAAACCCTACTCTAGACTTCGACCCATTGGAAAAGTATGGTGGGGTCGGAGCGAAGCTTGATTTGAAGCGTGGCTACCTAGTGGTAATGCAGCATCCTGTCACTACGGAATACAACTTGAGCAGAAAACAAATCGAACAAACCCTCTTCGCCATAGCTGAATTGAAAATGCCTACCCTTTGGTTTTGGCCAAATGTTGACGCTGGTGCGGATGGAACATCTAAAGGTTTAAGAGCTTTTCGCGAACATCATCCAGAACAAGCTAGGCATATCCATTTTTTCAAGAATATGGAGCCCTATGATTTTTTACGTGTTTTGAAATCAAGCTCTATGCTAATTGGTAATAGCAGCGTAGGGATTAGAGAATGCGCCTATTTGGGCATACCAGTAATCAATATTGGATCACGTCAAAATGGAAGAGAGCGTGGCCGCAATGTGATCGATGTTGGATACTCCAAAGGCGAGATCATTCAAGGTATTAAGCAGCATCTCAAAAATGGACACTTTGAAAGCGACAAGATTTATGGAGATGGCCATACGGGGAGTAGAATAGCTAATATTTTAAGTGCCTGCGAAATAGGGATAGAAAAAGTGCTTCAATACTAAGCGGATGATTGTAAGTTTTTCAGCCGGAAAATATGGCCGATTCGTTGATGAATCCTTTGACCCGAATGAACTGAAAGCCTTGGTAGATGAGCTCGACTATGCTTTTGTAGCTTCTTATGAGGCAATCCCTAAGTTAGCGGGTTGGGAGGTAATTCAAAAGCAAAGTGCAGTAGTACCCATCGTAGGAGATGCTGAAGAACAGTTAAAACTTTACCACAGCACCTGTCGTAACGAGGTGCGCAGAAGTTACCGGGAAGAGAAGCTGAGCGTGGAAATCAACCCTTCCAACACCCAAGAACTTTTTGAATTTCATAAGAAATGTGAAGAGCAAAGAGGTTGGATACCTGTGCCCCCCGAAGAACTTTCAGCCAGCTTGATTATTGTTGTTCGTTACGGTGAGGAACTAATTGCCGGAATGAGTGCTTATTGGGGTGAGCAAGTGTTGCGAGTAGGAAGGATTTTTAGCTTGAGGCGTTCCGAAAAGTATCAAGACGTGCAGGCTGTAATTTTTTCTGCTGCTTCTAGACGAGTAGTGCATGAGCTAACTCAATGGGCCGCCAAGCATAACATCAAATGGCTTGACCTCGGGGGGGTAGACCCAGAAGACGAAAAGAAAAAAGGGATTACTAAATTTAAAATGTCGTTTGGTAGCGAAGTCCGAAGTACACATTTGGGAAGGTACCGAGGTACTGGCTTTCAGAGTTTAGAGAATTACTTCGAGACCAACAAATTAGACCTTACCTAATGATTCAACTCATCGGGCATAATAGCATTATAGCGGGTTTAGCGAATAAGCTGCACCAAGCGAAGAAAGAAGTTCAGGTTTATGGATTGAGCAAACCAGCAGGTTTGGATGAAGCCATTTTTACACAAGTAGGAAACGTCTCTGAGCTTGAAGTTGCTCTCGGTCAAAGTAAAACACCTGTCTTTAGATTATCAGCTGGAGCTGCATGGCTATTTCCGAAGGCGTTTCTCGATAAACTTTCCGATTCGGGAAGCCCCATGTTCAACATTCATGGAACAGACTTGCCACTGAATCGGGGAGGTACCATTGTCTCTTGGTTGATATTGAATGGTCGACGCCTAGGACATTCTACCATTCACCAGATGACGGAGGTACCAGATGCCGGCCCTCTGCTTTCATCGAGAGAGTTTCTGTATCCACACAATTGTAGACTTCCTGTGGATTTTATAGAAGTGTATGAAAGAGAGCAGGTACGCTTTGCCCTTGAACTTTGCGATCGCTGGTTTGCAGGAAATCTAGATCTTAATGCGCTTTCTCAACAAACAGATTACTTATCTAGTTATTGGCCGCGCCTTATGACTGAACAAAGTGCTTGGATAGACTGGAGCTGGCCTGGAGAACACATAGAGCGATTCATCTGTGCCTTCGATGAACCTTACGATGGAGCGAGGACTACATGGCGAGGGCAAGGAGTATCGCTTAAAAAGGCATTTTTTCAGCCAGACGCGAACCACCACCCATATCAGCATGGATTGGTCTTTCGGAAAAATGTAGAAATCCCTTATCTAGCTGTTGTCGTACAGGGTGGTACGCTCTTTTTAGGTGAAGTTTCTGTTGATGGAAAAGATGTAATGACGCAAATAGTAGTTGGGGATAGACTGCATACTTCAGCTGACAGGCTTTTTGAAGCTCAAAAGAGGGTTATAAAGGCTAAGAATGGCCTAACAATACAATCAGATTTGCGCTTTTAATGAAACTGCTGGTTGTAAACTTTCATTACTTCAGAGAACAGAAATACATGGCTGGGATTTACCCAACTACTAAAGATGCATTACACAGACAGATTTCGGCAATAGCCGAAAACTACTACTTCGTGAGTCAGGAGGATATCATAAATTATCTGCACGGGCAACGAAAGGACTTGGAAGCTAGGGCGTGCTGCCTAATTACTTGGGATGATGGCTTGGTGGAGCAAATGGCAGCCTTTGAATTTCTTTTGGAAATGGAGGTGCCCGCCATTTTTTATGTTCCCACCAAAACCATAGTAGATGGAGTAGTATTGGATGTACACAAGTTACATCACATCCGTACAGAATGGAATGATTCTGAGCTTTCTCATCGCTTGAATCAAGCCTTTCCGATGAATTCCTATGCCTTTGACTATGAACAGCTTAAGAATCAGTACCGTTATGATTCACCGGAAGGTCAACGTGTGAAGTATTTTATAAATTTTGTGCTCGGACCTGAGGAAAAAGAGCAGGCCATAAACAGCTGGTTTGAGGAATTGGCTGGGAGCGAAAGCAAGTTTTCCAAGTGCTTATATATGAGTGCGGAAGACTTGAAGCTTTTGGCTGCGCATCAGGCCTTGGGTGGCCATGGACATAGTCACGTGCCCATGGCCGTACAGAAAGAGGAAACAGCTAAGAAAGAGATTGAACTCAATTTGAGCATCCTACAGGAAATAAGCGGAAAACCCATCAAGAGCTTTTCTTACCCCTATGGCGGACAAAGCGCGGTACATACCGACTTGGCAAAGCACTTTGCCTCTACCGAAGTAGAATTTGCACTCACTATGTGGAGAGGGATAAACGAAACAACGGATTTTAAGGCACCGCTTTTCCTCAAGCGGGTGGACACCAATGATGCCCCAGGCGGAAAAAACCATATCTATGGCTAAGCAGAAGTTGCTTATTGCCGAGACCAAAGATTTTAGCCATAAAGTGGTAAACCTTATGGATGATCACTTTGAACTGGATTTTAGGGAACTTCCATCGGAGGAACTCGCCCAGGCTTTTTGCCAATACGATATTTTTTGGTTTCGATTGAGTCATCGTATTGATGCTTACTTATTAAATCAGCCACAACGAAGGGTGCACACAATTGTATGCCCTGTAACGGGTTTGGACCACATAGATACCGAAACCTGTAGAAACCTTGGAATAAGAATAATAAGCTTGAAAGGAGAAGCGGAGTTCCTCAAAGAGGTACGTGCCACGGCCGAACTGACCCTAAATCTTGCTTTGAGCTTGATTCGTAAAACACATTTGGCACAACATGATGCACTTGAAGGGAATTGGAGAAGGGATTTATTCAAAGGAGAAGAGCTCTATGAGAAGAAAATTGCCATTATTGGATACGGGCGTTTGGGTAAGATAAGCGCAGACCTATATAGGGCCTTTGGCGCAAAAACAGTGGTTTATGACCATGATCGGATTGATGATGCAAGCGGACATGAAATTGCAACTAGCATAGAACAAGCGCTAGATGGAGCGTTTTTACTTTCATTACACATTTCTTACAGTAAGGAAAACGAAGGCTTCCTTAAATCAAAGCACTTTGAACTTATGTCCGATGGTGCGTACTTTGTGAACACCAGCCGGGGCAGCCTATTGAACGAAACCGACTTGATTCAAGCCCTAAACAATGGTAAATTGGCAGGAGTTGCAACAGACGTACTGTTTGGTGAACCAGAGGTTCAAAAATCGGCGCTTTGGAATTATGCTCGAGCGCATAAAAACGTATTGATTACTCCTCATATTGGTGGTAACACCAAAGAGAGTTTTCTGAAAACTGAGATGTTCGTGGGAAAAAAACTCATTGATTTTCAAAACATTGACTAGTTAAATGAAAATTCTAGGAATTATACCGGCCCGTCATGGATCCAAACGGGTACCTCACAAAAACTTTAGGCCTTTTGCGGGAACGAGCCTCACCGACTTGGCCATAAAACAGGCACTGGAGGCGCAGAAACTTGATCGAATTGTGGTCAACTCCGATTCACCCGAGGTATTGCGAACTGCTAAAGCTTATCTGAAACAAGGCGTAGAGATGTTGGAAAGGCCCGAAGCGCTAGCTACCGATACAGCCCCTGCCATTGACTATATGTTACAAACGATTTCTTACTATGAAGATAGGGGGGAGCGTTACGATTTAATTGTAATCATACAACCGAGCAGTCCCCTTAGAACTGGAGCGGATATAGACGCTACCATAACATTGCTTGAAACCAACCCATCTGCCGATAGCGCAGTGAGCGTAGTTTCTGTAGGCCACATGACACACCCTCACAAGCTAAAAACTATGAAGGCTAATGAACTGATTCCATGGTTGGTGGATGAGGGCCAAAAAACGGCAGCACATGAAATTCCAAACCTCTATGTGCGTAATTGTGCGGTATATGTGTTCAAGACTGAGCACTTGCTCAAGGGGGTTACCTATGGAAGCAAGAGCCTGGGCTATTTAATGCCGCCTGAAACCTCTGTAGATATTAATGACATGCTCGATTTTGAGTTTGCCGAGTATTTATATACCAAGCATACAAGACTATCACTAAACAGATGAAGCCATGATTATTAATTCTCACAAACTTGCCCTACTTTTTATTGAGCGCTACAAATCCAAATGGGATAAAGGGCATCCTGGTGTGAAATCTGAGATTGGCACTCAAGAACATGAGTTGGCTTACGCCTATTTTCAAATTAGAAATAAAACTAAACAGGGACTAGGAGTAGAAGTGATGCATAAGAGAGTCCTTGAAATTGGTTGCGGACAAGGCGGTGTTTGCATTAATATAGCTATGAATGGAGCCTATGCTGTAACCGGGATTGATGTAAGTGATAAGGCACTTCAAGCAGCAAGTCGCGTTAAGGAAAGGTTTGAAGCTGATGGACTGATAAGAAGAGACATTCTAACCTTTGAAAAGGCCTTTGCTGAAGAGCTTCCTTTTGCCGATGAATCCTTTGACCTAATTATTGCCGACAATGTATTCGAACATGTTTCGGACCTCACCAAGACCTTGATAGAGTGCAAACGGGTATTAAAACCAGAGGGAATCATATATGCGCCTAATTTCCCTTCCATTTTAAGCTCTACAGGCCCCCACTTGAAATATGGAAGCAAGATTCCTTGGCTACATATTTTTTTTACAGAAAAGGCCATTTGCGAAGCGGTTTATCAAAGGGCTTTGAAGTATCCTGAACTAAAGCTCTTTGATTACTACGGTGGCCTAAAGGACCGCCCAGATAATTTTAGGGATATACGACCCTATAAGGACTTGAATTACATCACTCACAAAAAGTTTAAGGAGGCAGCCAATACAGCAAACCTGAAAATTATTTCCATGCACTCCAAACGACCTAGGTTAGGCAAGGCAGTCATAAAGTTTCTGCCATTTCTTAAGCGAACGCCGTGGGACGATATTTTTTCTACAGGTACGGCAGCTAAACTTCAAAAGCAGAATCAATAAATTTTGAAAATGATTAAAACAGCAATTGTTGGACTTGGGCCTCATGGACAAAGAATTATGGTAGCCTGCAAACAAATTGATGCCATAAATTTAGTAGCTCTCGTTGACCGTAATGTAGAGGCTTTATATGGGGTTAGTATTGATCGTGTATACACCGATTATAGCAAAATGCTTTCTGAGCAAAGGCCGGAATGTGTCATTATTTCTACCAATGGGCCTTCTCATTATGTCTTGGCTATGGAGGCCATAAAGGTGGGAGTAAAATATTTGCTGGTTTCCAAGCCACTTACATGTAGACTCGCAGAAGCCATAAAGCTTTTTGAAATGGCTCGCAAGAATAGTGTCCGAGTAGCAGTTGATCATGGGCTGCGATATGATACAACTTTTGAATATGTGTCAGGCCTAATTAAAAAGGGCACATTTGGAACGCTTCTGCATGTTTACATTATGCGCAATGGAATCGGTCTTGGCTGCCTTGGGGTCCACTCCTTTGATTTGGCTAATAGCCTTTTCGGAAGCTTTCCTAACCGAGTAAGTGCTTGGGTGGATGAACCTGTATTAAGAAACCCACGTGGAGATCAGTTCGTAGATCCTGGAGGTACGGTTATTTTAAAATATCCAAACGGTAGAAGGGCCATAATCGAACAATCGGAGGCTGCTACAGGATCATTTTTCACGGAGATACATGGTACAAAAGGAAAATTGCAATTGGATTCAAAAACAGGTAGAGTGGTTGGTCAAATCAAGTCGGATCAGGGCTTGGAAGACTTTAAGCTTCCTGAGGGAATGGCATTAATGCATGATACGATAACCCTTATGAAAAGAACTTTGGAGTCGTTGGTTAGCAATCAACCTATTAAAGCTGATATAGAAGTAGGTTTAAGGTCAGTGGAAATATTAGTGGCGGCCTATCAATCTGCAGAAAATGGCAACGTACCTGTTTCTCTGCCTGTAACGGATGAGAAAGAACTTAATCGTTTTTTACCTGTAACCTGATGAAAAAAATCGGAATAATAGGATTTGGAAAAATTGCCAGAGCACACCAAGAGGCTTTTGAATACTTAGGTCATCCCATCCAGTTTTCTGTTAATAGAAGTGAAGCAGGTCGGCAAAAGGCCATAGATGCCGGAATATCAAATGTATATTCCGATATGCACGAGGCAGTACAAATAGAAAAACCTGATGCTTTGATTGTTTGTGTTGGTTTTGAAGATCTTTTTGCCGTCACACAAGAGCTGATTTCTTACGAGCTTCCCATTCTTATGGAAAAACCGAGTGGCGTTAGCTTAGATGAGCACCAAAAACTCAAAAAGAAGAGCGCTGAGTATGGAGATAAAGTTCAGCTTGGGCTAAATCGAAGGTTTTATTCTGTATTCCAAAAGGCTATTGATGACATGGGCGGAATGGATAATATCAGCTCGGTGGACGTAGAATGGTCCGAGCGCCCTAAAGTATTGCTCGATCGTGGTTTGGAGCGAGATTCAATTGCCAAGATTATCTATGGTAATTCGATTCATGGAATTGACCTATTATGTTGGTTGGCCGGGAACCTCAAGAAATATAGCATCATAACAAAGAGCTTTGGTGAACCGTTTCGGTGGTATATGCACTTGAACGGGATATCGGAAAAAGGGGTTGTATGCACATTTAAATCGAGCTGGGACTATCCAGTGCCTTGGCGTGTTGTATTAGGAGCAGAAGGAAAACGGTATCAGTTTTCACCATTGGAGTCATGTGTAGTTCAAACGGATAAAGGTGAGAATTACACCCTCGAACCATCCGTGCATGATTTGAACTTGAAGGCGGGCTTTTATAATCAAAGTGAGGCGTTTTTAAGCCTTATGGATGGGGGTCCAAATCAGGCTTCTATAGGCTCTGCCGATGATGCTATGCAAATTTCCACTGATTTCTTCAAGGGATTATGGTAATTTCTGTAGTAGGTGATAGTTTGGCGATGCCTCGCTATGAAGATGATGGTTTGGTGTTTTTCTCGCAAACATGGCCGGTCCAACTTCAAGCAATGTCGCTAGGGAAAAACCTCAAGCCGATCCAAATCTCGCTGCATGCACAGAGATCTCGTGATTCTAGAAGCTTAAACAAATCTGGCACGCGCTTAGAAGCCTTGAGGTTTGTGGATTCGGAATATGTAGTTCTTCAAATCGGAATTGTGGATTGTGCACCAAGAATCATCTCAGAACGTGAGAAAAGAAACTTGAATCGATTTTATGTTCCCAAGGCATATAGACACAGAATAATTAAGAAACGAAGAGCACATCGACATTTGGAAAATCCAGAGTACTCTTTAGACAAGGTGTATGTTAAACCTGAGGCGTTTAGAAGGAATGTGGAGCAATTCAGAGATTACTCGCATGCCTGTGGAAATAAAAAAATGTTGGTTATTCCAATTCTAGGAGACACGAAAACTTTGGAAGCTAACCACCCAGGCTATAAATCGAATATTGTCCGATATAACAATATATTGTCTTCATTGCAAGATGATTTTTTAAGATTGATTTCATTGGAAGGTAATCTCGACAGCGCAGAGTTTTATGTTGGAGATTCCTATCACCTGAGCCGTTTAGGTCACAAAAAAATTGCAGAGGCGATATTTCAAGAGATTTACTCGAATTCCAAGTGAAGCTTAAAACTTTCTATAAAATATCAGATTGGGAAATCCGCACTGGCCTAAAAGCAGTTTCAATAAGGCGGCTAATCATAGAGCTATATCATGTTCCTTACGAAAGGGAGTCAAAACTCGCTAAACAACATCTATCCGAGCATTGGCGTTTTTTTGTAATACACCCAAATCATGTGCGTTTCCTAATACCATTGTATCAACAGATGCAAGCAGAGAAGATAAGCTTTGAAATAATAGCTTATTCGGAAGGAGTGATGGAAACCTTGCGTAAAGCAGATATCGAGCACACGTGTTGGGAGCACAGTATAAGATTGATTGATTACTATGCGGCTGCCTTTAAGCAATTGGCTTTTCTCATTTTACTAAAGCCTTATGTTTTGATAAGACCTACTATGAAATTTAAGCATAGGGCAATAGCTAAATTTTATAAAAGTGCACTTTTGTTGGAGGCTTATACCAAAAGAGAGCTTCTCACTCGCGGGGCAAAAAAAATCATATTATTTAAAGCAGAGGGTTTTCAAGCTAGAACAATTCTTGATACAGCTAATGGATATAGTGGAGTGCAAACCATTGCTGTCCAGCATGGTTTGATTGATTCGTCAGTTCAGTTTTCAAACCTTTGGGTAGATCGTTATTTGGTATGGTCGGAGTTTTTCAAAGAAAGATTGCAACAAGCTAATGCCGGTTGCCAAGTTGAAATTGCAGGCAACCCTGTTTATGACAAGTTGTTTTCCGAAGTTGACTTAAAGCCTAGAAATAAAAATGAAGTAGAGAAATTGAGATTGCTCCTTCTGCCTAACTCTGGTAATTCTCATACCGGCTTGGATCAAATTCACTTACTCATTGATGTTTGTATGGCAGCCATGAAAAAAAACGAGGCTCTGGAGCTTGTAGTTAAACCGCATCCAGGAGATGTAAACAGCAATGTTGCACGCTATTTAGCAGCAAATTTTAAGGAATATCCACGTTGTCACTTGCTTTCAAGAACTACTAATATTGATTTTGCGGCTTGCGATGTGGTAGTATTAAACAATTCAGCTTCCGGCATGGAAGCGGCCATATGGGAGAAGCCAATTATTATTGTTGCCACTGCTCCAAATAAAATTATGGTGCCACAGTATTTAGATGCAGGTATTGCCAAATATGCTGGAGATACTGCTTCCTTTGAGAATCAGCTCAATTCTATTCGGGAGGGTTATAACGGGTTTCGGGAACGCTGCCGGGCCTTTTGTGATGAGCAGCTCGCCTATCAAGGTGTTTCTGCAAAAAGAATTGTGCATTTGATAGATGAAGAGTAATCTCAAGCAATTAGTCAAAGACACCTTCGTATACGGGTTAAGCACCATACTTGCCCAAATACTAAGCTTGATCCTGGTTCCTTTTTATACTCAGGAACTCGATCCTGTTGAGTATGGAATTATTTCCCTAGTTACTCTAAGTATGAATTTTTTGATGCCTTTAGGGGGTTTAGGTTTAGAAAGTGCCTTGTTCAGGTATTTTGCCAAGAGCGACGATAGGAATGAGCATGTATCCTATTTTACTTCTGCTTCCATCGTTAAGATGGTTACGGTTTTAATGTTAATTACATTGATCTTTCCCTTCTATAGACCACTAAACGAATGGTTATTTGATAGTCAATTGACATATACCTACTTCATTTTAATGCTAATTACCTTTCTTTTAGACAATATTTCCTCCTTAGCTTTTGTAGTCCTCAGGGCCGAAAGAAAGGTAACGCGCATTGCGACCCTTAATATTATTGTGCTTGTTACAAGCTTAGCGGTTTCTATTTACTTGGTATTGATCCTCAAAATGGGTGTTATGGGGGTTTTGATTGCTCGAGCAACGGCCTCATTTGTAAAGGCCGTTCTGTTTATGCGAACAAGCCTAGGGCGTTTCAATTATTCTGCTTTTAATTGGAGCAGGCTAAATGAGCTCCTACATTATGGTATTCCTTTGGTTCCGCATAAAATCCAGAGTATGGTTATTAGCCTTTTTACCTTGTTTATCATAAACAATAAACTGGGTTTGGTAGCAGCAGGTCTTTATGCTGTTGCCAAAAAATTTGCTAAACCTCTTCAGTTTGTAGTTACAATGGTGCAACAAGCATGGTCTCCATATAAGTTTCAAATTCATCGCGAGGAATCTAAACCAGAATCTTTATTTAGGAATTTGATTAGTGCTTATTGGCTCTTTTTATTGGCTTTCTGGACGGTTTTCTGTCTTTTTGTTCCCGAACTATTTCGCGCTCTTATTAATGAGAAATATTGGTCTGCCATACCATATGTTCCCTTCCTTACTTTTTTAGCAGTAATTGAAGGTGTTCGATTCACCATTAATACGGGATTTGAATTAAGCGAAAAACAGATAAAAGCTTCTGTAGCTACATTTTATAGCATGGTGATAATTGTTGTCTGCTCTTTATTGACCATAGACTTTTATCAACCTTACGGGTTTTTTGTAGCTCAGGGTCTAGCCTATGGCACCACGGCTTATTTATTATATAGACAAGCTAAGCGAGAGATGACCATCAAATACCCTTTTAGGGTAATCGGCATTTCTTTGGTCGCCTCCGTAGTAGTTGTTGCATTGGGTGCTTGGGCTGAACTTTTAGTAAAGATTGGTTTATTGATTTCGTATCTCTTGGTGTTGTTCTTCATATTGCGTTCGATATATGGAAATTCCTTTGTTCATAAATTGAAGTCAACAGCAAAACCATTGAAACAATAAGATGGGATATAAGCTTTTATTTGTACAAGCAGCAAATACTATAGGAGGAGCCGAGTTGAGCCTTCTGGAGCAAATTAGATACTTAAAGAGTAAGGGATTTTCTTGTTATGTTGTATTGCCATCTTTAGAAGCCAACACCTTGGGAGAAAAGTTGGAGCTTGAAGTTGATAAGGTGTACTACGTACAATTGCCAAATATTCCAAAAGCACAAAAACGGACTTTTACAAAAAGTATGGTAAGTAAACTCTACCAACTCTACAAAAAAGGGCCAAGCTGGTTGGCGGTTCACAGAATCAGACAAATTGTTCGAAAGAATCAAATAGACCTAATACACACAAATACCGTGCACACAGCCATCGGTATGATGGCGGCCAGAAAAAGCCGAATTCCTCACGTTCAGCATTTACGAGAGTTAACAGGTGGAATTGGCAATATTGTGAGTTTTAAGTTTCAGGAACAACCAGGAAAGTTCAAAAAGAAGTTTGGTACACACAACGGCATCATTGCGAACTCAGACTTTTGCCTTAGTGAAAACGAAGCTTGGTATACTGCCCCGAAGAAAATGGTCATGCACAATGCTGTGGCCCAGAAATTTTTTGAATCGGATTCTACTGGGCTTGCTGTTAATAGGGTGGGAATGGTGGCTAATCTAACGGCAAAATGGAAACGCCATGATCTATTCATTGATTTAGCCGAAAAATATTCAGAAAAATATGGCAAGTCCGTTCAATTTGTCTTTTTTGGTAAGCTTCCTAACAGAAAGGATGAATACCTAATAGATCTTATGAACCGTGTCAGACAAAAGGATTTGACGAATATAATATCCTTCGCGGGATCTATCAATCCTAATCAAATCTACTCGCAAATCAAACTGCTGGTCCACATGTGCAAGACTGAACCGTTTGGAAGAATCTTTATAGAGGCCATGGCTTCTGGGGTTCCACCTCTTGCGCTTAAAGGGGGTGGGGCATCGGAAGTGATCAATTCAGGAGTTACCGGCTTTTTATTTGAGGAAAGCGAGTTAGATGACATGGCTGACAAGATTCATTTGTTGCTTGTTTCGGAAAATGAGAGATTAGCAGTAGCGCAAAAAGCTAGAGTTGAAGCGGAAAAATTCTTACCACAAAATGTGTTTCGTGGCCTTTCAGAATTTTATGAAGATATTTTGAAAAATGATTGACACCTTAATACTCAGCGCGGGTAAAATCAATTACTTACACTTGCCTATATCGGAATCTACTAGCAACGCCATGGTGCCGGTAAATGGAAAGCCAGCTATTGCCTGGATATTGGAAGATTTGTTGGGTAAGAATATAAATGCAGTTAAAATAGTAATGCGGGAGGAAGACAAAAAGCTTGATGCTTTCCTACGCTCAGTGTTTGATCAGCGCATGCATATTGAACGGGTTTTCATTTCAGAGTCTAAGTCTATTTTGGATTCGCTAAAGGTGGGCCTGGATTTCTGTACTGGCAAGAAACTTCGACTCTTGTTGGGAGATACGCTTATCTTGGACTCAATGGAGGTGGACGAAGACTACATCTATGTACAGGACGCTCCTAATTCACATCGATGGTGTTTGGCCACCTTGGGTGAGGGTAACATTGTAACGGGCTATAAGGATAAAGAGTTTTCTGTTCCGAAGCCACATCATGCTGTCTGTGGCTTCTATGCCCTTACGGACTTGAACGCCCTTAAAGTCGCACTTGATGTGTGCCTAAAAGCTGGCGACAGGCAGTTGAGCGATATGCTCTTGCGCTATCAACAGGAACATCCGATCAAAGCAAAAGGGGTGAAACAATGGTTCGACTTTGGCAATATTGACAACTTGATTCGTTCGAGACAATTACTTTTGCAATCGCGTTATTTCAATTCACTTGAGGTAGACCCCATTCTAAATACCATAACGAAGATGAGCGAGTTTGATGAAAAATTAAGGCGTGAACTGCTTTGGTTCGAATCTTTGCCAGAAGAACTTCAGGTACTTTGCCCTAGAATCATCAGTAAAAAGGAACAGGAAGGAAAATTGCACCTTAAGCAAGAGTATTACGGTTACCCTACTTTGGCCGAGCTATACATGTTCTCCGATTTGAATGTAGACGATTGGGAGAGTATTATTCATAGGCTTTTGCAACTACACCTTCAATTTAAAAAGGTGGATGTAAGAATAACCGAGGAAGATGCTAAAGCCGTTTACTTAACCAAAACTTGGGAAAGACTTGAGGAAATGAAAGACAAAGGAGGAGAGTGGTACGGCTGGCTTGCTGAGGGAAAAAACCTATCCATTAATGGTAAATCCTATAAAAGTCTAAATACCCTCAAGACATGGATGAACGCCCAAATAGAAAAGCTCATCGACAATGTTCGAGGAAGCATCATTCATGGCGACTACTGCTTCTCTAACATTCTATTCGATTTGAATAGCCAGATTGCTCGATTAATTGACCCGAGGGGTAGCTTTGGTAAAGTGGGTATTTTTGGTGACCCTAGATATGATATGGCTAAGCTCAGTCATAGCCTCAATGGAAATTATGATTTTATTGTTAGCGATCAATTTAGTATCACAACTGCTGGAGAGACTCATCAGTTTCACATTTCGGAACATCCTATGAGGAAGTATCTAACCTCCATGTTTGATGAGAAGCTCGTGGAATTAGGCTATGACCCACAAGAAGTGCATTTTATAGAAGCACTACTTTTTCTCTCAATGTTACCCTTACACAACGACAAGCCACAACGTCAAAGGGCCATGTATTTCACAGGAATTATACAACTAAACAAACTATATGAGAATCGTAATTGATCTTGATGGAACAATTAGTCCATTGAAAAAAGAAGGTGAAAGCTACGCAGACTTAGTACCTTTTCCTAGCGCTATTGATAGGCTCAAGGCGTGGAAAGCTGAAGGCCACTATATCATAGTACAGACTGCCCGAAATATGGCAACACAAGAAAGCAACTTGGGCAAGGTGATGAAAAATGTTGGTAAGATTACATTAGACTGGTTAGACCGTTACGAAGTGCCCTATGATGAAGTGTATTTCGGTAAACCTAATGGACAGATTTACATTGATGATCGAGCATTTAGATTTCAGAACTGGAAAGAAATGGACTCGCTCAGCCTAGAAGAATGGGGAAGGGAAAAATAAAAGTTGTACTACCCATGGCGGGAGGCGGTACGCGCTATGCCATCGAAGGGTATAAAATACCGAAACCACTCATTCCTGTGGCAGAGGTTCCTATGGTGGTTCGCGCTATCGGTTCTGTAGACAAACTTGATGCTGTCGAGCTCATTGTAGTTGCCTTAGAGGAGCATGAGCTAGAATACAATATCTCAGGGCTTCTGCAAGAGAACAATATTAAAGCCCAGCTCGTACTCATTCCGGCGGTAACGGAAGGCCAACTCTGCACCGTTCTATGCGCAGGACATCTATTTGCTGAGGATGATCAGGTAATCATTATACCCTCAGATACTTACATTCAAACGACCATTGTTGAAACCATTCAATCGCTTAACGAAGAAGTGGCCGGCTTGATTTCAGTGTATAACTTACCAGGTGATAGATGGTCTTTTGCAAAGACCGACGGTACTGGAAAGGTAATTGAAGTGGCAGAAAAGGTAAGAATATCGAATCATGCCAGTACGGGCATCTATTATTTTTCAAACGCGGCTCAATTCCTCAGATATGCCCGTGAAATGGTGAAAGGAAATGAGCGGACAAAGGGTGAGTTCTATGTCATTCCTGTGTATGGGAAAATGATTGATGATGGGCTAGAAG
>JAYPBC010000025.1:21984-32056 GCA_038124025.1 Balneola sp.
GGCTAGAAGTGAGGATACTGGAAGCCCGGGAAATGCATGACATGGGCACACCACTAGCGAAATTAGACTACGAATCTGTACTTAAAGATGAATCAAGAAATTAAGTTTAGCATTTGCATTCCCAACTATAACTACGCTAACTATATTGGTAAGACCATAGACAGTGTTTTGGGTCAAACCTATAGTAATTTTGAAATTTTGGTTGCCGATAACGCTTCTACGGATAAATCGGTAGAGGTTATTAATGGTTATGATGATCCACGGATTAAACTTATTCAGAATAATATAAATGTTGGCTTTGCTCCAAACCTTGATAAGGCCAGCGATCTTGCTAGCGGAGATTATATGTTGATGCTTTCCTCTGATGATTTAATGCATGAACGGGCTTTGGAAGTTTACGCAGAGCAAATTTCGAAGTATGATGGCTTAAATAAACCATTAGTTTTGTGTTCATCAATGGTTAGGATAGACGAAAACGACAATGTTTTTAAAGACCTTAATGGATTTGCTTTAACTCAACAAATAGTGGATCATATTGCCAAAGCCCGCTCTGTAAATTGGGAGCAGATTAATGTATTTGATGGACATGAAATTCTAACATATGCACTTTCGGACAATTTTGCGATTGTTGGACGCTTTTTAAGCTTATGTTATGCTAGGACTCTTTATGAAAAAGTCGAAGGTTATAGAAGCGGCATGACAATAATGCCTGATGCTCATTTTTCTCACAAGCTCATGACTGAAAATCCTTTATTGGTTGTGGTACCTGAGAACTTATTTTATTATCGAATTCATAGTGCCAATAATTATTCAGCCATATATAAGCATCCGAAGCTAGCAATTGATGCATACCAAATGACTCAATTATATCGAGATGATTTCCTTTTAGGAACGGGTCTAAGCAATGAAGATATCAAGAACAATTTTGTACATTATTTTGGTGTTAAGTCAGTTATTTCGAGTTGCTTGTATGGAAGGGTTTGGTATTCATTCAGATTATGGCATTTAGTATGGAGTGTATACCCAGAATTATATAGAATGAAAATTATAGCATGGATTTTTCCATTTTTTTCATTATTAATCTATCCTTTGCGCATTGTTATTCGAGTGTTGCGAAATTATATGAATGGGCAGAAAAAGAACACAATAAATCAATAAATTAGAAGAGTTTTGGGAATATTTAGGATACTAAATTTCCTTTAGCTTGCTCCTAGAAAATCAGTCTTAGGTCTAATTCAATTTGCCTTAAGCATAACTTAAATTCTTGTGAGAATCAGTCTTTTTACATAAAATATAGTACGATAACTTTCATAACAAAACTTTAACTAATATTTTTTGAGTCGATACACACGCAAATTTTCATGAAGCTACTTATTCATCATCATACTTTAGCTTATAAAAGTGGAGATTCGATTTATGTCCAATCTTTCATTGGCGCTTGGGTAGACTCACTAGCGAAATATATAGACCATATAGGACTTTTATTATTTGAAACTGATAAGCCACTTGAGAAGTTAGATTATGCCATTACGCATAAGCATGTAATTCTGGAGTCTTTGGGTGCAAATCAAGGGATAAGAAATAGAAAGAAGCGTCTAAAATTCGTAAAAGAGAAGTGCGGCGATACGAGGGGTTACTCACATTTGATTATTCGCGGAATAACGCCCCGTCAGAAACTGGTCTTCGACAACGTAGAAGTAGAGAATAAATTCTTTTTTTTAGTAGGCAGCCTATTTGAAAATAAAGTACAGATTAAGAGTATCAATGATCTTTATTTATGTTTAATGAGGAATTGGCGCAATTGGGAGCTTAAACAGATTGCTAAAAAGGCACGCTTAATTGCGAACTCACCTGTTTTGGTGCAAGAGATTTATAAAAAGTATGGTGTAGAGGCTAAGTTTATTCCAACAAATACAATTAGCAAGAATGATTTTCGCTGGAAAACTATTAGGGAGAAGGATACTTATAAGCTACTTTTTGTTGGCAGAGTTGAAAAGGCGAAAGGCATTGAAGAACTTATTATGGCTTTATCGTTGCTTCGTACGGATTACAACTGGCAACTTAGTATAGTAGGACCTTGTAAGAAGGAATATGAAGATCATTTACTTTCGTTAGCCAAGACCATAAATGAACAGGTTAGTTTTAAAGGTTTTATACCTTTTGGTGATGATTTATTTGCCGAATACGATAGTTCAGATATATACATTTTACCTAGTTACCATGAAGGATTTCCGCATTCAATTTGGGAAGCAGGCTGCAGATCCATTCCAGTAATTGCAACAAAAGTTGGAGGAATTCCAGGTATAGTAAGCGATGATATGATCACTTTTATCCAGAAAAAATCTGCATTAGATATCAAGGTTAAGTTGGAGGATTTACTTATTAATTGTTTTGAGCAACTGGAATGTAGACGTAAAGGTCTTTGGCAAAAGGCCAAAGGTTATACCATTGAATCGGCAACGGAAATGCTTTTCGAATATATTAATAAATGAGGCGTTTCGGTGTGATTTTAATCCTACTACCGTCATTACTAGAAATAATTAATTCTAGGCAGTTTATCATAGAGATTCCAGGATTGCCTTATACTGTAGGACAACTTTCATTTATTCTGATAGGTCTTGCAGGACTTAGACTTGTACAGCTAAATTCTCTAGGACTATTAGGTAAGTCATTTGCGTTCATTTATGGAGGAATGTTAATCTCATCGTTGCTCAATGGAAATATTATTGATGATAGTGTAAAGAGTATTGGAATCATATTCCATTTTTTGGCAGCTTTAGGTTGGTCAAGGCTACTCTTCAAAAGGACATATTTATACTATTTGGACATCTTAATGTTAGGTTTATTTTTTTATTGGTTTTATTACATCTTAAATGCTTCGGTATTGGCAAGCGAATTTGTCTCATACTCGAAATCATATCAAGAAAACCGAGTTATTAATCATCATATACCAGGTATTAATTTGTCCACAGCGAGTTTTTATATACTTATCCGGTTTTTCAGCGGTGAGGAAAGCTTTAAGAAATGGGGTTTTGTCTTGCTAGGATCAACCATTCTCCTTATGCTGATTTTGGAAAGTCGAAGTAACCTGATAGTTTGCTTAGTGATGGCGACGATTAGTTATAGTTGGCACAGAAAAGGAAAGTCATTTAGATTACTACGATGGATCCCTCTAATACTTCTAGGGTACTTCGTTATCACTTTCATGACGGATAGGTTTTCTTTTATTGAGGAGCGATTTGCTCTCGATTCAGATTACCAGGAGCAAACCACTATGGGACGTAGGGAAGTGTACGTCCGATTTCCCTTGGAATTTGCTCAAAATCCGCTGGGTCGGGGTCCAAACGACTATAAAATTGATTTAGGTAGAGTCACTTTAAATGCACATAACAACTATTTAACACAGATTTTAATTGGAGGTACCTTAGCACTACTGGGTGTGATATTATTTATAATTAAGCAGGTTAGAATAGGTAATAACGGAAAATGGTTTAAGAATTTGATTTACCGTAACTACCCTCCACAAATTTATGCAGGTTACGTTGCTTCAGTGACATATTTTCTGACCTTATTAACTATAGATATGGGAAATCTTTTATTTTACAGTTGTTTAGCAAGCTTACTTTCTGCAGAGTACATTTTCGATTTTCACATAAATCTAAGTTCCATTTCGGATGAGTAAGTTATTAACTCGTTCTAGTTTACGTTACTAATTGTTGCCAATAATAAGCAGATAATACTAGTACATCGGTATGTATTTAGACAGCAATACATATTATGACATGTAAGAATGTTAAATCTAAATTAACACAATATGACATTAGGTTTTTATTATCACATTCCGGTTAACGTTGCCAGTGGAGGAATAAACGTACCTAGTTATATTGGTTTTTTTATCGACGGACTAGCCACTAGGGTTAAAACATTAGTTCTTATCGCACACAAAACTTCAATTAGAGGGGATTATATTTTACAGGCAAAAAATATAGTACTTGTTGATTTAGGTGTTAAATCTAATTCACTACACAGAAGTCTCTGTTATAGAAAGATTTTAGCTCCAGTCGATCGATATATATCTCAGATTGACGTCTTGTTAGTTCGAGCTCCGTCTCCCTTGGCTCCTACCTTTAGTTCGTATAAAATTCCTGTAGTATACTATTTGGTTGGAGATTATGCTGAAAGCGCGGCACTACTTAAAGGTTACTCTATGAAAATTGTATTGCAGAAGATTTATTTAAGATGGTGTCATCATCAATTACTGCATGCAGTCAGACAAAAGAAAGTCATAGTTAATTCGTACGCTCTAATGAAGAAGTTTGAGAGTAGAGCTAGCTCAGTAAAATTTATTCCTTCAACTACTCTGAGAGCGGCTGATTTTTGTTCACATATTGGAAAATCGAAAATGGATGAAGTAAAAATACTTTATACAGGACGTTTAGATTTGAACAAAGGCCTATTAGAGTTAATCGATGCGACATACGTTCTTTTAAAGAGGCACGATATTCAACTTCATTTAGTTGGATGGGAAGAAGATTCGAATAAGCCAGTTGAGGTGATTTTAAAGAAACACATAGCTAGATTGAAATTGGATGGCTATGTTTATTTTCATGGTAAAAAGAGTTTAGGTGATGAATTAAATTCTATGTATAGAATGGCTGATATATATTGTATACCGAGTTATCATGAAGGATTTCCTAGAACGATATGGGAAGCAATGGCAAATGGTCTACCTGTAGTAGCCTCGAGAGTCGGGGGCATTCCATACATTTTAGAAAACGATAAGGATTCAATACTAATTGAGCCTAAAAACTCAAATGCAGTTGTACTTGCTATTGAAAAACTATTAACAGATAATGATTTACGAAATAGAATAAGAGTAAATGGCTGGCGAAAAGCCAAGACGAATACTGTGGATAAAAGATCGGTTGAACTTATAGAGTACTTAAATGAGACTATTTAACATTTGTCGGTACGACTTACCGCTACATTTCGTACTTCTGCTAACAAATTGGTTGCCTGATCTAGTTGTATTTATACGATTGCGGGGCATTCTTATAAGGCCATTTCTTAAGAGTTGTGGCTACTCAGTTGGAATTGGCAGAGATGTAACGTTTTATAATCCATCGAATATAATTTTAGGTAACAATGTCTATATCGCTAAAGGTTGTTGGCTTTCTGCTTCAGATGCTATAGTAATTGAGGATGAGGTTTTACTAGGTCCTTACGTTACTATCACTTCGTCGAATCATACACGATACAAGGGCTCTTTTCGTTACGGAAAACCTAAGAAAGGACAAGTGCTCATTCGAAAAGGTAGTTGGCTAGGCGCTCATGCAGTCGTTACAAAAGGATCAACGTTAAGCGAAGGATCCGTCCTAGCTGCGAACTCTGTTCTCATGGGTTGTACAGACGCTCAGTCTTTATATGCAGGTTTACCGGCTAAAAAACAAAAATGAAAAAGCAAAGAGTGCTTTTTATTGGAAATTTCTTGTCACGCCATAAGGGAACTAAAGGGAATTCAGAGAAGTTGTTTATTTCTGAAACTTTAAATAATTACATTGAATTTTATACTGCTTCAAACAAAGCAAACAAAGTGATTAGGTTGTTTGATATGTTAGTGCAGACATTGATTTTTAGAGGAGATCAAGTGCATATTGATGTTTTCAGCGGCCCTGCATTTCTTTACGCTAGAGTTGTTTCAAGAATAGCCATTTTTAGAGGAAAAAGAGTCCTTATGACTTTACGTGGAGGGGCTTTACCAGAGTATTACGAGTTGAAGACCGTTCAATTTAATTCAACACTCCTTCGTGCTCATAAAATTCTAACTCCTTCAAAGTTCCTTCAAGAATACTTCGAGGACAAGGGTTATAACATTCACTACATTCCAAACTCGATTGATTCGAATAAATTCCCGTTTAATCGAGATGATATAAAACCCTATTCCCTTTTGTGGGTACGCGCTTTTTCTAAAATATATAACTCTGATGTTCCGGTAAGAGTTTTATATGAGCTAAGAAAGAAATTCCCTGATGCTTCGTTAACAATGGTTGGACCTGACAAAGGAACCCTTGCAGAGATAAGGACTTTAATAAAACAATTAAACGTTGAAGAAAGGGTTCAGATAACTGGGCCTATTCAGAACGAAGAACTAAAAGTTTTTTATCAATCACACCATGTGTATTTGAATACCACTTCTTTTGAAAGTTTCGGAGTTGCAGTCTTGGAGGCTGCAAGTTCTGGGATGCCTATTGTCAGCAACTCGGTAGGAGAGATTCCTTTAATATGGAAAGAAGGAGAAAGTATTTTGATGGTTGAAAATAACGATATATTCGAATTTTGTAAACACATTGAATATTTGTTCACAGATAAAAATTTGTGCGAATCACTTTCTCAATCGGCAAGAGAGAATTCTCAAAAGTTCGACAGAACACTAATAGAACAAGAGTGGGTGAACGTATTAACTAATAGTGATTAGGCGAATAAAGAAAAAAAATAGCAAGGACATCTAATCATAAACGTTTAATTGTTAGTTATAAATTTTTAGGCTTCACTTACCGGTTTTAAAATGATAACTAAATACTCTTAAAAGAATGGTATTTTTATATGGTTTATCCTTGACTAACTCTTTGACCAAACAATTCTCTGCGGCTTGAGTTTTTTGGACAAATCCTTTAATACAACTTGCGACAAAACCTTAGGTAAGAAAGGGATTCCTTTTTTTAGTTGCTTGTGAAAAGTGATGATTGAGCTGTTGTGATTATAGCCTTAGAGATTTGTTGTTGCTCAGGCTGATAAATCAGAACTGAAGAAGAAGTTATTCTAGGATTAAGTTCGATAATCTGTTAGTATTTAATTAAGAAAGATTCCTTTCGCTGGTGCCTATTTGAATAAGGGTATAAGAATAGGGTGAGAATCTTAGCGTGGTAGGAATCTTAGGATCTAAGGTGAATATAAATCGATTTTTTGAAGATTAAATCAATCGGATTCCACGAATTTTGAGTTTTTCTAGATATGGTTAATTACATCAATTAAAAAAATAGTGGCTATTGAATAATTTGAATTCAAACCTGCTCAAAACTGTCTTGCGGTTAAAGGGTTTTGACATTTATAGTGCAGAATTAGAAATGGCTAAAAATCGTGAGTTGGCAGAGATTGACTATCACAAATTCACAGAAAGCAAACGAAATGAAATATTCAATCATCATATTGCCAATAATCGATTTTATGAGAATTTTGTCAAAAGGAGAACTTTTGTTCATTGGGAGGACGTCCCTGTAATGAGCAAAGCATCATTTCAGATCCCATTATCAAAGCGTCTTTCGAGAGGTTATACTAAGGCAAATGTTCATTATCATAACACGTCGGGTTCAACAGGAAATCCTTTTTATTTCGCCAAGGATCGGTTCTGTCATGCGCTTAGTTGGGCAATAAATTTTGATCGATTTGCTTGGCATGATATTGATTATGGAGCAGACCTTCAAGCAAGATTCTATGGAATACCTTCAAGAGGACTTCCAAGAAAGAAAGAGCAGCTAAAAGACTTTCTTTCTCATCGAAGACGTTTCCCCGTCTTTGACTTATCTGAATCTAAACTTGAATCTTTTTTGAACAGGTTTCGAAAATCGAAATTTGTTTACGCCAATGGATATACAAGTTCTTTAGTACAATTAGCAAAGTTTTGTATTGCAAGAAACACCACAGTAAGCTCTATTTGTCCTAGTTTGAAAGCTGTCGTGCCTACTTCCGAAGTATGCGATTCTATTGACAGAAAAATATTGACTGAAGGCTTTGGGGTTCCCGTTATAAACGAGTACGGGTGCGCAGAGTTGGATTTAATTGCCTTTGAAGATAAAAAGGAAAATTGGTTGATAAATCATGAAACTTTACACGTTGAAATATTAGATGATAACAACTTTCCAGTGCCACCGGGTGAAGAAGGTCGAGTGGTTATAACATCTCTCTACAATAAAGCTATGCCATTCATCCGGTATGATGTAGGAGATAGAGCTGTTTTGGATGAAATGAAAGTTGGAAGTTATAGAAAGATGAAAATCGTTAAAGGGAGAACCAACGATTTTGCTCTTTTGCCTAGTGGCAAAAAGGCATCAGGCCTTTCGTTCTATTATATAGCTAAGGAATTGTTTAGTTCTGAGCATTTTATGAAGGAATTTATAATTTTACAAGAGACTAAACATCATTTTATTCTGCAATATGTTGCTACTAGAGAGTTGACCGTTGAAGAAAAGGATAGGTTTACAAAGGCTATAGTTAATTATCTAGAAGAGGGCCTTGAAATATCTTTTAGTCGAAAACAGATTATTCAACGGAGCGCTACTGGCAAACTGAAAAGCTTTATATCACTCGTAAATGAATGACAAGAAGATAGATAAGATTGAAGTGTCAATTATCATGCCTGCATATAATTCAGAAGAATTTATTGCCAGTGCTATAGATAGTATAGTTAATCAGGAATTCCAGAAATGGGAGCTAATTATTACAGATGATTGTTCAAATGATTCCACTTGGTCAATCCTAAATTCATATGCTGGTAAGGACAATAGAATTAGGATTTATCGGCTCAAACACAATTCAGGTGCGGGAGTAGCTAGAAATAACTCAATAAAATATTCAACGACCAAAATGTTGGCTTTCATTGATAGCGACGATATATGGTACCCAAGCAAGTTAATTGAGCAATTATCTTTTATGCAAAGTACTAATGCATCTATAAGTTTTACTTCTTATGGGTTAATAGATCGATTCGGTCTCAAGCAAAAGCAAAGAATTCAAGTTGCAGGCCAAGTTAACTATAAGAATTATCTCAAAAACACGATCATTGGAATGTCGACTGCTATGATTAACACGGAAATCACGGGGCCAATTACATTCGAGAACATAAGGACAAGACAAGATACATTGCTTTGGATAAAACTTTTAAAAAGAGGACATGTGGCCAGGGCTATAGAGAAAGAGTTAGTTGCATATAGGATGCGTATGGACTCGATTTCTGCCAACAAGATCCTGGCAGTAAAGCAGGTTTGGAATGTATACCATAATTATGCTGCTTTGAGTATTCCACAAACATTCTATTACATGATTTTTTATTTGACAAATGCAATTTGGAAAAGAATTAGGCCTTAGAATTAGGTGTTTATATGACAATGAGTTAAGAACGGCACAAACCCTTAGACTATGAAAATTACAGTAATCGGCACGGGCTATGTAGGCTTGGTCACAGGTTCATGTCTTTCGGACGTGGGTATTGAAGTGACCTGTGTGGATATTGATCAGAATAAAATCGACGGCCTGAAGAACGGTATCCTTCCGATCTATGAACCGGGCTTAAAAGAGATCGTCGAGCGTAACTACGCCAAGGGCCGCTTGCACTTTTCGACCGACCTGAGCGAAGCCATCCAAGGTTCAGCCGCTGCCTTTATTGCCGTGGGAACGCCTCCTGGAGAGGACGGCTCCGCGGATTTGAAATACGTACTTGCGGTAGCCGATCAGATTGGCAAGACCATGACGGACTACCTGGTGGTGATCACTAAATCTACCGTTCCTGTGGGCACTGCTGAAAAGGTGCGTGGGGCTGTGACTGGCGCTCTTGAAGCCCGCAAGGTAGACTTCGGCTTTGACGTGGCCTCCAACCCAGAGTTCTTGAAAGAGGGTGCAGCCATTGACGATTTCATGAAGCCGGACCGCATCGTGGTGGGTGTGGACAGCACGCAGGCACAAAGTGTCATGGACAAGCTCTACCGCCCGTTCACCTTGAACGGCCACCCGGTTATCTTTATGGACATCCCTTCTGCGGAGATGACTAAATATGCCGCAAATGCCATGTTGGCCACGAAGATTTCCTTCATGAACGACATTGCCAACCTGTGTGAGAAGATGGGTGCCGATGTGAACTGGGTGCGCAAGGGCATTGGTTCAGATCCAAGAATTGGCAACAAGTTCATCTACCCGGGTATTGGGTACGGCGGCTCTTGTTTCCCAAAAGATGTAAGGGCATTGGCACGTACGGGCCGAGAAAACGGACACACCATGCGCATCCTCGAAGCTGTTGAGGCAG
>JAYPBC010000026.1:0-18507 GCA_038124025.1 Balneola sp.
TGCAAACGGTCAGAGAAGTCCTCAAGACCTTGGTCGAAATTGATCAAAAAGGGGTTGCTAATGTTATGGATGAGGACGCTTAAAAGCGTACCGAAAGCTTTACGAAATCAATACCTGGCTGTTGGTTTAGCTGCCAAATCCCCTCATTTTGAGTAGGAATTTCGTACCAAGTAGGTTGCATGAAGGCCAAGGCAGTTGACCGATCTGCTAGAACAAAGGTGTCAAAGAGTCCAAAGCCAAACCCGGCGATAGCACCTGCGCCAGCACCATACTGAAGCCCTTGTACCAACGGTTCGTTTGCTACCAGCATTACTGAGGTCGCAACAACAGCTCCGGCTGCTGCTCCATAAAAGGTGTCCAAAAGCACAATGATGGTAGAATTATTTCCGTCGTTGAACGTTCCTGATACAATCACAGGGTTAGCTCCCGTTTTGAGCAGGTCATACGCCCCTACGCCAAGCCCGTATAAAGTACCTAATCCTAACCCTACTCGTAGGGGATAGAAATCAGTATCATTGGTTAAAGCCATACTAGCCCCACCCAGAAGTGTGCCTGTGAGCGCTCCATTGATGGTATTTTCGCCCAGGGTGTTAATGGTTTGGGCGGCTGCTTTCTTCGGTTTAACAGCCCAGGATGCAACAAGAATAATTGCAACGCTTGTCATCCATAAAAGCATTTTTTTCATAGCAATAATGTAGTTGTAACTATTAGTATAAGCGAATCTGCACCTATAATGAGCAGAACATTGGCGTGTGTTGATAATACAAAATTTTAGGCAGGATTTTGCATGGCAACCTGCAGGATTTTGCCGTTAAATAGGCGATGTCCAGTCAAACAAAAGTCAGCGACATAGGCGCCCATTTCTTCAGGTTGGACCGGAGCTTGAAACCCCGGAAAAGCCTCATCTAACATTTCGGTTTGCACCGCTCCAAGGGCCAACGCATTCACCGCTATTCCTCGTTGAACCCATTCGGTGCTCAAGCTTTCTGTGAACACACAAACGGCACCCTTTGCTGCGCTATACAAACTCAATCCAGGAAACTTGGAACTACCCTGTACCCCACCCATGCTCGATATATGCACAATGTGACTCCCTGGACCCATTAATGATTCGAGGGCATGGGTCCACCGGAAGGTCATAAATACATTTACTTCGAATTGCATTAACCAGTCGTCTTCGGTTGATTCAGAAAAGGCTTTATTTATTAGGAGTCCAGCATTGTGGATTAGTCCGTGGAGCTGTTCATTCTGCGGCAAAACCCCTGCAATAGCTTGGGAAACGAGCGCAACATCGGTTCCAGTCGAATGCCAGTGTAGCTCACCCGGTTGGTCAGCCGAAAAAGCAATTAATTCAGGATATAAAGGCTGCCGGCTCAGTCCAAAAACTCGGTGCCCAGCAGAAAGTAAATGTTTGACGGTGGCCAGCCCGATTCCACGACTAGCTCCGGTAACTACGATATTTTTTTTATGTTCGGATATATTCATATGATTAAAATACAACTTCTTATGGTGCTAGTAAAAGAAAAGCTAGGCTATTATCTTATAGATAGGTAGTTAATCGAACATCCAATTACATGTCATATAAACGCGATATTTTGGAGCGAATCCCACCTCACATTCGTGAGTTAAAAGGCTATGTTCCTGGGAAAACCATTGAAGAAGTGGTAGAGACTTATGAACCAGAAAGAATTTCGAAGCTTGCTTCCAATGAAAACAGATGGGGTTTTGCTCCGGGTGTGCCTGAAGCAGTGGGGAAGGCCATGCAGGTTGCCAACAACTATCCTTCTGCATTAGCGAATAATCTTAGAACTAAATTAGCCGTTAAATTATCCTGTGAGGAAGATCAGCTTATTATTGGGGCAGGCTCAGAGAGCTTATTAGGGCTTCTCTGCCGAACATTTTTTGATCCTGAAGATGAAATTATCACCGCGTCGGCCACCTTTGTGGGGCTTAATATTCAAGCTCACATTCATCAAATACCCGTTGTTCAAATCCCCCTTACTCCCGATTATCGCTTCGATATTGGGGCTATTGCAGCCAGTGTGAACGAACGAACTCGGGCGGTCTATATTGCCAACCCAAACAATCCAACCGGCACCATCATTACCAATGAGGAGCTAGGGATGCTTATGCGTTCTTTGCCCGAACAAGTGATGTTAATTCTAGACGAAGCCTATGTTGAATTTGCGCGTGAAAATCCCCTTTATCCAGATACTTTGCCTATTATAAGCCAACCCGACACAGCGCAGCACCCGAATACACTCATTATGCGCACTTTTTCTAAGGCATATGGCTTGGCCTCCTTTCGTGTAGGCTATGCCCTTGGCCCTGCGCAATTAATCCAAGCGCTGTGGAAAACCAAAAACACCTTTGAACCCTCGGGTATCAGTGAAGCCGCGGCTATTTCCGCGCTCGAAGACGATCATTTTTTAACCAATTCTGTGAAGTATACCCGGGAAGCTCGGCAAGATTTTGAGGCATTTTTAGCCCATCATACGATTCCATATGTTCCTTCATCGGCTAATTTTGTTATGTTACTGGCTCCTGACGAGGCACTGGCCCTTCGAATAACAGAGTCTCTACTTCATTTGGGGGTAATCGTGCGGCAACTCTCACCCTTCGGTATTCCCAACGGAATTCGCATCACGATGGGTTTGGAGGAGGAAATGAAGCACCTGAAACAGTCCTTGAAAAATTCTTGGCCCACTGGTTGATGCGAATAAGCCCCAGCCTAGAGTACTTAAACCCCAATACAACCCACAAATTCATCCAAACTAACCGAAATCATTCATCAGACCACAAGCCCATTGAAACCATGAATAAATTATCAAAGATAAAAATTAACCCGTTATCAAGCGGTTTCCTTTGGGCTATCATTGTACTGGCTCAACTAAGCATTTATTCGAGTCTTAAGGCGCAAACGGTACACCACTACACCATTTCGTTTGAGCAGGCCAAGCACCATGAGGCTAGAATTTCGGTGGAATTTCCTAATATAGACGAGCAGCCATTCCAGGTGCGAATGTCAAGGACCTCGCCGGGCCGCTATGCGATTCACAATTTTGCAAAAAACGTATATGACGTTCAGGCCTATGATAAGCAGGGCAACGAACTAGAAATAATCAGGCCGAATCCTCAGCAATGGGACGTGGGTGGGCATGATGGATTTGTTCGGTTTGAATATACTCTATTTGCCAATAGAGGGGATGGGACCTACTCACAAATCGATGAAACTCATGCTCATCTAAATATTCCAGCGACCTTTGTCTATGCGCGAAATTATCCGCAACGCCCTATTGAGCTGGATATTAAACTTCCTAAGAATTCGAGCTGGAAGGTGGCCACCCAACTTAGGCAACTAAGTCAAACCCTCTATTTTGCTCCCGATTTCTACTATTTCATGGACAGCCCCATCGAAATAAGTGACTATCATTTACGAGAGCGAATGGTGGATGGACAGCTCATTCAGCTAGCACTTCATACCCCTGCGTCGGATCGGGAGGTCAATGAATATTTTGCCAAAGTAATGGCTATTGTCGAGGCTCAACGAGAGGTGTTTGGAGAATTACCTGAGTTTGACTTTGGGAGATACACCTTTTTGAGTTGTTATATGCCGCAGGCTAGTCGAGATGGGATGGAGCACCGGAATTCTACCATTGTAACCAATGCTAAGCCGACCGAAGAACCTTTGGCCAACACGTCCATATCTACCATTTCTCACGAATTCTTTCATGCCTGGAGTGTGGAGCGCCTACGTCCAGTTTCCTTGGAACCCTTCGACTTTGAAGAAGCCAATATGAGTGGGGCTCTGTGGTTTGCCGAAGGATTTACCTCTTATTATACCAATTTAATACTTGCCCGTGCCGGAGTGATAGCGCCGGATGAATATGTGGAGGGGCTAGCTCGAACGTTGAACTATGTAATGTTATCTAAAGGGAGTAGATTCTTTAGTCCAATAGAAATGAGTTACAGAGCCCCATTTGTGGATGCTGCCACCGCCATTGATCCCGATAACAATGCCAATATTTTCATCTCGTATTACTCATATGGAAGTATGCTGGGTTTGGCTTTGGATCTGACGTTACGTACCGAAACCGAAACAACCTTGGATGAATATATGCGTACTCTATGGCAACAATATGGACGTAATGAACAACCGTACAGCATAAAAGATCTGGAATCTACACTGGCCAGCGTTGCAGGAGATTCATTAGCTGATGGATTCTTTGCCCGCCATATTTATAGCAGTGAAATGCCAGATTTGCAGCAATTGCTCGGCCGTGTTGGTGTAGAACTGGCCTTGGAAAATGATAATCAGCCCTATCTTGGACCATCGACTCGTTGGGTAGAAGAAGACAAGTCTTATGAAATTAGTTCGGTACCGCAGATGGGAAGCCCTGCCTATGAGGCCGGTTTGCGTCTTGGAGATCGCATTGTATCGATAGATGGGCTACGGGTAGAAGTAAATAGAAATCCAAACTCCATAATTGAGAGCAAACGGGTTGGTCAAGTAGTGGATATCGATTTTACTCGTTGGGGTATGTCAAAAAATGTCAGAGTTGAGTTGAAAGCTAACCCAAGAATGAAGACTGAGCGAGTTCGAAGGCCTTCTAGGTCGGAAACTGTTGCGTTTGGGGAATGGATTCCAGTGGAGCAATAATTTGTACCTGTAGTGCAGAGAATATATATTCACGGGACATCTGTAAGGTATTTTAAATCAATTTGTACGAAATGAAGGTTTGAAATAGGCCTTTTGAAACTAAACTTGAGCTGAATATGAACACTAGGTTGAAAAACCATATTTGAGCTGAGTTTAAAATACACTTTCATGGAGTGAGCGAAGACAGACTAGATGTCATTTATCTCTATATCAACTATTAAATACTGTATCCATAAACCTAATTAAACACAATGAAGGCACTTATAGCTGAAAAAATAATGAATATGTCTATCTATTTTAAGAATCATTTGCTTGTGGGATTTACCCTACTACTGGTGGCTGTATGCGTGTTACATCCGACCAAAAGTATTGCTCAGACTGGGGATCAGGTGTCGGAATCGGTTATTTTGTCCATGAAAGAACGGGCCAGTTTGATTGACAATGTGCTGGCCGACCGAATAGAAACCGTACTACCGAATATTATGCGTCGGGAAGGGGTGGATATGTGGATTATTATTTCACGTGAGTATAACGAAGATCCGGTAATTGAGACTATGCTCCCATCCACGTGGTTAGCGGCGAGGCGAAGAACTATTTTGGTTATTTATGACCAAGGATCGGGTAAAGGCTTGGAAACTCTGGCAGTGGCTCGGTACGATGTGGGCGAGGTATTCAAGAAGGCCTGGGACAAGGAAGTGGAGCCCGACCAGTGGAAGCGTGTTCGCGAAATAGTCGAAGAGCGTGATCCGGAGCGAATAGGGATTAATCGTTCGGAGCTTTGGGGTTTGGCTGATGGAATAGTGGCCACGGATTACGAGCATTTACTAGAAAATTTGGGCGAAGAATATGCCTCCCGAGTAGTGTCGGCGGAAAAAGTGGCCGTGGGATGGTTGGAAACTCGTTCGAACAAAGAGCGCGATATATATCCTCACATTGTGCGAATTGCCCATGGCATACTTGAAGAAGCCTTTTCTGAGCGGGTGATCCATCCCGGAATAACTTCCACTGAAGACGTGATATGGTGGTTACGCGAGCGAGTTCGGGATCTGAATCTCATCACTTGGTTTCATCCGAGCGTATCGATCCAGCGGGCCGACCCAGAATCATTCGATCACCTGCGCACCTTTGATTCTCGCCCCTCAGCAGACATTATTATGCCAGGAGATTTGCTACATGTGGACTTTGGAATTACCTATCTTCGCCTAAATACCGACACTCAACAGCATTTTTATGTGCTTAAACCAGGCGAAACCGAAGTTCCTTCTTATCTGGTTGATGCATTTGACCGCGGAAATAGACTACAGGATATTTTCACCAATAATTTTGAGGTAGGCCGTACAGGGAATGAGGTGTTGGCGATGTCGAGAGCTCAGGCCATAGAAGAGGGCATTAAACCGTCTATTTATACACACCCAATCGGTTATCATGGTCATGCAGCGGGGACAACCTTGGGCATGTGGGATTCGCAGGGTGGAGTGCCAGGTACTGGAGACTATCCTTTACATTTGAATACCGCCTATTCCATCGAGTTGAATGCGGCCAGTTATATCGAAGAATGGGGAAAAGAAATTCGGATTATGTTAGAGGAAGATGCCTATTTCGATGAGCGTGGGGTATGGTATTTGGATGGCCGGCAGAAATCTATTTTGACCATTCCGAGGGTAGCGGCGACGCAGTAGGGTTGGGGGTGTTGGATCACAATCACCAATCCAAGTCTAAACCCAATCCTCCAGAATCAAACGGCTGACTAAGCGGGCGAAATCTTCTTTACGTGCATTGGCTGCTTCCTTCACCTCATCATGATTTAAGGCTTGCCCAGTAATCCCAGCAGCGGCATTGGTGATAAGTGATACTCCCACGACAGGCAAACCCAAGCGAGCGGCTTCCATCAACTCTGCAGCCGTGCTCATTCCAACGGCATCTCCGCCCATGGCTCGGTACGCATGAATTTCAGCTTTGGTTTCGTAGTTGGGTCCAAAAACATACAAATAATTTCCGCGGTTAACGGATAGACCCAACTTGGTAGCTGCGTCAAAAGCGTGATCCGCATAGTTTTTCATGTTCCAAGACCACTTGGATGACTGCTGCATCATGCGACGATGGGGCCGAATGATATGATCAATGACCATGAGGTCACCCACCTTATAGGACAAATTAATTCCACCTGCGGCATTGGATATTAACAGTTTATTCGCTCCCAGTGCATGCGTTAATCGCACAGGAATGATGGTATCTTTAATCGCGTAGCCCTCATAAAAATGAAAACGTCCCGAAAAAGCCATGATCGTACGTCCTTGAAGTTCGCCAAAAATAAGAGCACCGGAATGTCCCTCAACCGTTGATTGCGGAAAGGAGGGGATATCGGAGTAGGGAATGGTATGCGTGATGCGTAGCACTTCGGTATAGTCTCCGAGTCCAGAACCTAAAATAACGCCTGCGTGAATGTGCTTGGGGCAACCTTGCGATTGCAAATAGCTGAGGATTTCTTCCATTTTTTCACCCAAACCACCATTCATGGCCGCCCTCCCCGCATCGGCTCGGTCACATATCCTAGCTTAGGATCATGATCTACAATCCGAAACATCGAACATTCCTCATCGTGATAGGCCAAAATTGTCGCCCCAAGCTCATAGGCTTCCCGAGCCAATCGCACCCGCTGCTGCTTACTTTGCTCGGGATCATAATCATACTTGGCGGCAAATACGCGGTTCACCTGCGCTCGAGTCGCCATCACATCCCCAGCCATCATCAAACTCAAATCCTCGTCCTTGTACCAGATAGCTTGATGATACTGCGTATGCCCACCAATACGTTCAACCCGTATCTCAGGGTACGGTTGATCCTCCGCCTCCAAAAAATGCAGGTTAGCTCGTGCATCCAAAAAAGCCACAAATTCCGTCTTCTCAGCGTCATAGAATTCTTCTTTGGCCATCACCCGGGCCCAGTCATCTTTGCTGACCCACAACTTGGCCTCGGGAAAACTAAGCTCCCAGTAGCCCGAATTTTGATGAGCTAAGCCACCCATATGATCGTAATGAAGGTGACTCATAAAAATGTCGGTCACCTCATAATCGGCTATCCCATGGTGCTCCAAATTCTCAAACAACCGCTCCACCCCAGTGTCTTCTCCAAAAGAGCCAATGCCCGTATCAATAAGGATGACTCGAGCCTCATTAACAATTAAAAAAGGATTCAACGATATTTTCAACGCTCCTTTGGCGGCATTCCCATCTCTAGGGATGGAAAAAAACTTCTTGTCTAAACCGACCGAAAAGGTTCCCTCGTACAAAGGGGTACACCAACTTTTCATGGGGATTTGTCTTTAATTGCTGCTCTTTTTTGAGGAGCTTTGTTTCACGTTCACCGGAGTAGCCTCTTCTGGCACATACTTATCGTAGGCATTAATAATATCTTTTACCAACTTATGCCGGACCACGTCACCATCATCCAGATAAACAAAATCGATGCCTTCTACGTCTTGCAAGATTCGTTGGATGGAGATTAATCCGGACTCATGCTTTCGGGGTAAATCGGTTTGGGTTACGTCTCCGGTTATAATGGCCCGGGAGTTGAAACCAATACGCGTGAGAAACATCTTCATCTGGGTATTGGTGGCATTTTGCGCCTCATCCAAAATTACGAAGGCATTGTTGAGCGTCCGTCCTCGCATGTAGGCGAGTGGAGCAATCTCGATGGTGTTTTTTTGCAGGTTCAGGTTCAGTTTTTCTTGGTCTAGCATATCTTCTAAAGCATCGTATAAGGGGCGCAGGTAAGGATCGATTTTCTCTCGAAGATCACCCGGCAAAAATCCGAGTGTTTCACCTGCTTCCACCGCTGGCCTAGCCAAAATAATCTTTTGAACCTTACGTTCTTTCAATGCCTTAACAGCCAGAGCTACCGAGGTATAGGTTTTCCCAGTTCCCGCTGGCCCTATCGCAAAAAGAATGTCATGTTTCGCCGAAGATTTCACCATCTGAACTTGTCCAGAAGTCTTTGCTCGTACAGGTTCGCCGCGATGAGTGTACAGAATAACATCACCCTTTCCAGTGAATGGATCTACCGTTAACGCTTTTGGTGCTTTGCCATTGAGGCGAATTAGTGTTTTGACGTCACCTTCACGAACGTCTTTCCCTCTAATAGCCACCTCAACCATACCTTTGATGATCAGTCGTGCTTGGGCCACTTGTGCGTCTGGGCCACTTAATTTGACCCGCTCACCCCTGGCATTGAAACGCGTTTCAGGGAAGGCTTGATCGAGTAAGCGCAGGTTTTCATCGTTTAACCCGAAAAGTTGAACGTGACTTACGCCCTCGGTTGAGATTAGGTGTTCGGAGTATGAGCTGGTATCTTCGGTCATTCACTCCTTAAATTCGAAAGGCTGCTCTGTAGTTCCGCAACTTTTTGGGTTATATCTTCAGCGGAGAAGACGGCGTTTCCAGCCACTAATACATCGACTCCTGCTTCGGCAATATCGATGATATTGCTGGAATTCACGCCCCCGTCTATTTCTATGAGGAAAGAAAGTTCATGTTTTTCTCGCAGCTCAACGAGTTGTTGTACCTTTGTTAAGGTGGCTGGGATAAATTGCTGGCCACCAAAACCAGGGTTAACGCTCATCAAAAGTACCAAATCAACCTCAGCTAAAATGGGTTCGATGGCTGATACAGGGGTAGCTGGATTGATCACCACACCGGTCATAGCTCCGTGAGAGCGGATGAGTTGAATGGTACGATGCAAATGGACACAGGCTTCTGCGTGCACGGAAATTAAATCGGCTCCTGCATCACAAAAAGCTTCTATGTACTGATCTGGATTCTCAATCATCAAGTGTACATCCATAAAAGCTTCGTTCGAAATTCGGGCGACCGACGCTACAACATTGGGACCAAAACTAATATTAGGGACAAAATGCCCATCCATTATATCGCAGTGTATCCATTGGGCCCCTCCATCGAGTGCGGCTTGGACTTGGGCGCCTAATTGAGCTTTGTCAGCAGCTAGAATAGAAGGAGCTAATATGGGTAAGTCAAAATTCATTTCGTTGAAATCTCAGAGGTTAATTAAAAAAACGTACCATCTACACCGATTCAGTGGAATTCCAGGGATTTAGTGTATGATTCATCAAAGTCAATATCACTAATTTTGATTGTCGGGCAAATTATTTTCAACACCGGTAGAGTCGGTGAATACCGCACCGCCTTCACTTTCTTCTACGGCATTAAAGCGTTCAGAAACAACCAAATTCAGTGACTCGCCTTCAACAAGTTCGCTCACTTTTGGGCTGAAATCAAGCACCGTATTTGGTATTTGTCCCTCGGTTGGTTGAAATCGTATTTCCCCTACTCGAAGTCCTACTTCGCGAAGCTTGAGTTGGGCATTTGGTAGCAAAAGACCTACAATTTCGGGCACTTGCACTATCTTATCACCCAGACCATCGCTCACAATCAAGTTTATTACGGCTCCTTTATCCACCGCTTCGCCAGCGGTTAAGGATTGTTGGAGGACCACATTTTTAAATCGAGAGCTTTCATAGCTAATCGTGCCCACTTCAAGACCATAATTCTGCAACTGCACCTGAGCGTTTCGAAGGGACAAATTAGTCACACTTGGGACGATAACGGTAGGACGAACGGCTGCGTTTACGGTCAAATAGACTTTTCGGTTGGGCTTTACAATGGTATTGGCTCCTGGGGCCTGATCCAAGACATAGTTAGCGGGAAAGGCGGCATTGGACCGGCGGTCAGATACTTCGTACCGAAGTCCTAATGCGTTAATCATACCAGCCGCCTCCTCCAAGGATAGCCGAGTTAGGTCGGGCACGGTGACGCCTTGGTTATACTGAGTGTAACGGGGCATGAGCATTTTATCAAAAACCAATAAGCCTAGTGCGCCTGCCAGAATAACTCCAAGGCCTAATAGATAAACATATTTATTGGTAAGCAGACTTCGAATCATAACGATGAAGTAGAGTTCATGTTGAAATGATAAACAGTTTTACAGCACCTCTCAAAATACGGCGATTTAGCCACAAATAAACTATGGGCTCTAAGATTGCTTTCCACGAAATGGACAAGTGCGAAACAGCCACCAATACATCACTCCTTTAAAAATGCCAAACCAAGGCCACTGCTCGCTCCGAAAGTACCGATCCTGTTTCCATCTGCAATCTAGACTGGGCTAGTTTGGCACTAAAATAAGCATCAAAAGCAGAAATCATATGATTGACCAGCAGCAGTTTCAACACATTACCCGCATCTCGGTACTGGTTGTTGAATTCTTCTGCCCGGTCGCGACCCTCAATAAACCGTTCGCTAAGCATGGTCGCATCCCAGGAATATTGGTACACATGCGCTGCTCCTTGAGCCAAACGCTGCTCATGAAAGTCCTGCCAACCTGGTTGAAACTGATAATATTTACTCATGAGCTCGTAATACTGCTGCGATCCAAAATCTTGGAGCACATGCGAAAACTCCGACCTAGTCACACAAGAAGGAGGCTCCAAACTACCGCAGCCTTCCGGAATGTTAAAAATAAACCGTGTGCGCACTTCCACGGCGCGCACCGCTTCTTCCGTAATTTTTCCCCAGTCCTGAGTCGTCTCCCCAAAAGCAGGCGTTAATCCACCCACCAACGCGTCCAAAGCCTCGTAGCCATTTACTAACTTATTGGCTTTGGAATAATCAACCAACCACTGCGCATAAGCTACAGGGCTCCAGTAGGTATTACCGTATTGCTCATACGCCGTTTCATTGTCTTTGGCAAGCTGCTGCCTTTTACTATAAAATACCCAGGCCGCAATCTCTGCAGTCGCAAAAATTGCTGTACGTCCCCAATTTCCCTGCAAAGCCTGCCCAGAACCTGGTGCAAGGGCCGAGGACCAAAAAGCAACGCCAGGTGAGGGATTACGACTGGCTTCGAGCAGCTGGTTTTGCTGCCATGAAGGCTGCCTTTGATTGGATAATTGAGCCCTCAAAAATTTTTTACTCGTTGGGTTTACACTGGCCTGGCGTACACCCTGTAAGGGTAGTAAAGAAGGTTGGACTCCCTCAATAACCTGAAATTCGGCTCCCGAGATACTCATCTGATCATGTATTTGGGCTCCCACCCGGGTTGATGAAACCGCAAGCAGCCCAAAAATGCTAGCCACAATAACGCTTCTGCCAAGCTGTTTGACAACGCTCAGTGAGGAAGCCGCTGGTGCCACGATATGTATCCACCTGCGGATCATAACAATTCAAAATCAAAGGTCAAGCCAAAGTGAAACAATAATTCACCCCCGTAATTGACCCGATTCCCGGTTGCAGGGGTGACAAAATCGTCCGGAAGCTCCACAGAAAACCGGTCGAATCCATAAGCGCCACTCACAAAGAATTTAATGGGGAACAAATAATAGGCAGAGGTAGCTATTCGAAGCTCGGCGCCAATTCCACTTTTGAGACGAGCTCCGCTATCAATTTTGTCGGGCACCTTATTGGAGTCTCCCAAATACCAACCGTTGCCTGTTTCAAAAAAGAGCCTAGCATACATTTTATCCAAAGTATATGGTCCAATTTGACTGTTCATTTTTTTACGGATGGGTACAAACCAGCTAAGAGAGGTCATGGCCGTCGTGCTACCACCTATGGCAAAAAATGGATAACTTCGTAGCCCTAAGAACCCACCCACATAGTCAGTATAAAAGGAATCCTTTGGGTTGTTGAAATAACTAAACCCACGGACCCTGGCCTGAAAAGCCTGCTGCCCAAAGGTGCGAAATCCATAACGCAGATGTAATTCGGTAGAGTGATTTCGTGAATTTTTAAAGATGGGAACCAGTGAACCCTCTTTTATTTCGTACTCTTCCAAGAGCTTTGAGGGTTGATATTGATATCGCAAGTACCCTTTGAAGCCAAGTGGGGCAATATCGGAATCGGTACTGTAGCTGTAATAATTAAAGGTATACGCGGCCGACAGGGTGGTTCCTTTGAAGTATTCGGAAGATGAGCCTGTAATAAAGGCTTTGAGCTCTCTAGAATAAAAATTATCGGTACTCACGCGGTAGGGTGAATAGCCCACTCCGAGTTCAAGTAGACTAAAGCGGGATAATTTAGACCGAAGGTATAGATCAGCCTGCCAAATTTCATAGCCAATATCGACTCGAGCGGTATCGGGGAGGCAGGAGGTACAAGGGTATTCGGTAATGGATAGTCCATCGTCCACATTGCGATGAAGGTTGAATATTTCGACAGATACGGTTGGGGACCAACTACGCTGAATGAAGGGGAGCCCACGATATTCTGCCTGGAAGAAGATGTCTCGGTCCAATTCAATGATACGGCTTGGCTGAAAAAACTCCCCAATAGTGCCGGCACTTTTAGACCCTAATCCCACCATAATTCCGCCGAATATCGAAAGGCGATCGATCACATCACGAGAAGCCATATAGACTCCTGGTTTCATATCACGCCATAAATTTTGACCTAAATCACCGAACTGCCCTGCTTTTAGCAATTGTCCGTTACGGCCATTGAGTTGAGTGTAATTGTCAAAGCGGATAAGTGGGAAGAAAGAGGTTTGGGTATAGGTGTCGGTATAACGGCGCAGAGAGCGCTCATCGGGCTGCCCTACAGTGGGTAGCTCAAATGAAAAAGAACCCGTGTCGGCATAGGCCCATGCTATTTCTGGCATGGTAGCAAGATCCGAATCATCAACGTAGTTAAGGGCTGCAATGGCAGACAGATTAGGTTGATTTTGTAGAACTCTCACGGGTTCATTAAGCTGCGCATTGGGTTGTTGGCTACCTCTATTGTACCCGAGCCAAATAAAACCCAACTGATCTTCCGATATCGAAACAGCGCGAATGGGACGAGACCGAAGCGTATATCCGTTGGCTACATACTCGGAATAATAAAGCCGGCCTTTGTACTCAACTGGCATAAACGCACCTCCAAGCACATCGGTGAGCTGCTGCATGCGATCTGGAACAGGAAAGCCCTTCGAATCTAGAGCCACCCTATAAAGGTTAAAACGACCAGTAGGAGCAGCGCTGAAATACAGGTAAGAACCAGTAGCGTCTACATAGGGATCTCGGAGATCAAAAGAGGCGTCGGTTAATGCATGAAACGCATTTTCTTCAGTATCAAAACTAAAGAGTTGCCGTTCACCCAAATATGCGTACGCACCATATACCCGCTGACCATTGGGATGCCAAACAGGGCTAAAGATAGTTTGCCCATCTTCAAAAGAGGTCCATTTTTCCCACTCATCAAGTATGATTTCAGGGCTATTTGATTCGATTGCCTGGGCGATCTGTTCATTCCAATTAGTTGAATCGGGTAAAGATGCCCAAACCAGGTTTTGAGTTCCCTTAGATTGTTGCACAGCAAGCAATCCATGACCTTGTGGATGCCATGCAGGTGCTTCTACTCGAGCAGATTGGCTTAAGCGAATGTCTGTTTTGCTGGTCATATCGTGGATGAAAATATCACGATAATCTTCACCATACCGGTTGTGCTTGTTTACAGCGTAGACGAGTTGTTTGCCAGATGGGCTCCAATCAAATGAGGTATTTATGTAGTTTACCTGGGGTTCTAGTTCGTGCATATGGGCATGACCGGTAACCGCTGGGCTAAAGCTTGGTTCGTTCATGTTATCAACAATCGATCTCGCCGCACCCAAGCTCGAATCCGTATCCAAACTCGAATCCGCACCCAAGCCTGACGCATTTTGTCCCTGATGTAACGAATCCAACGTGCGAATATAGAGCGACACCCGTGAGGTTGCCCGTTCGCGGTTAGAGACATAGGCAATCGCAGCCGATTCGGGATGGATACGTGGGAAAAAATTAAAAAAGCCACCGCTTTCAACCGACCAAACCTCTGCGTTATCTCTGGCCCATGGAGATTGGTTAACATGGGATTCTATCACAGAATATTCTTCTTTCAGCTGCTTAATCCAATCCTCAAAAACCTGCTCTCCTGGTATGCCGGTGGTTATCTCGATGGCTTCTGCCACATCAAACACCTGATCTTGCCCCAGTGCCAAACTTAGGTCTTTAAGTACCACCTCTCCGAAGCGTTCGGCCATGTAGCGGGTAAAAGCAAAGCCCTGATTGTATACGGTTTCTCGCTCAATGGACGTCTTGGAGGCAAAAGTACCCATTTCCGGTAGGTTGAAATAGCTGTCAGAAAGCACTCGGTTACGCAGCACCATATCGCGATGAGCATCCCATTTATCGTAGCTTAATTCCTTGCGTTGATACTGTGCCGTTCCCTCGGCCAACCAGGCGGGGATGTTGAGTGAGGCAAAAGGCAGGGAAGCAATCCCATTAGGGAACCCATAAAGTACATCGGGTCGGCGCACGTTTTCGTACGACAGCCACTGCAGGTAGGTCGCAGGGGTACGCCTCTCCCGCTTTAAGCCAACCTGTATCTGAATTATGTGGGTAAATTCGTGGGTGATAACATTCCGCATCCAACGGTGTGTACCACGCAGGGGAGCATCTAGGGCAGGAATCCAAATATCGATTTTATTGTCAAAAAAGTAGGCGGCTCCATTGGAATAATCTTCTCTGTCTTTAAGTACAATACTGACTTTTTCATCAGGCTCGTGCTCATACAACTCGGTGATGGGACCATAAATTTCTTCAGCAATTCGGGACACTACCTGCGCGCTTCGATCATTTCCCTCCTGGAAATGCACCATAAAATGCTCACTTTCTATGGTAAACCAATCCAAATGATTGTACGAGTAGTCGTAATACATGGGATTGGTCTGAGCAAACACCGCCGAATTACCCCAATACGAACTACCCAGCAAGCCACTCCCTAGAATGGCCAGAAATATGCAGGTGATATGGAGGATGGATTTATGCATGGGTTAAAGGAATTCCTTATTTGGCTACGGCCATTTTGACTAGTTTACTACCTGTTTTACCAGCAATAGTGGCCTTAACTAATGCAATATACGCACCCGAGGGCCATTGAGAGGTATTAATTTCAATTTCTTCAGGATGGCCTCCTTGACTTTGAATCTGCTGCTCATAAATCATTTGGCCACCAAGATCTATAATCTGAATCTGAACCTGTCCAGCTCCGGAGGTTTGAAAACGCAACATCGTTCGGTCCCTGGCCGGATTAGGCCAGTTATAGGTTTCCGAGCCTATTAATACCCTCTGTCCATCTTCGCCTCCAGGCAAGTTTAATTCCTCCCCGGTTTGATATGCCCGATTCCAACCCCATGGCCCCATTCGTGAGGGCCAGTCGGCATGTCCCATGTTCGGAAATTCCCAAACCGATAATTCTCCTGAAGGGGCAATGGCCGTTACAAAAGATCCAATTATTCCGGGTGAATGTATCCGCGAAGCTTGATTCACACCCGAATCACCCGAAGCTTGATCCACGCCTGAGTCGCCCAAACCATCTGAATCACCCCAACTAAATCCACCTGCGCCAATGAGCAAAGGAAATCCTTGCAAAGGTTCAGCTTCAAGTGTGTAGCCATAAAGCATAGTGGCATACGGATTTTGCCCAACTACAAGCAGGTTTTGCTCTCCATCTCCGTTAAGATCGGCCAACAGAGGACTGCCTGCCCAGCGTACCGAGTCGGGAGCAGGAAGTGGAAAGTAATCCAACATAGCTCCACTTAGGTAGTATCCTTCGAGGGTATTATCGTTGGTATTAACCCGAAAAATTGATCCTTTTTTGGAGATTGCCGGCCATAAAGCGGCTACTTCTCCAGACTGGGTACTGTATATTAAGGTATAAACATTAGCCGCATTGGGGTCAAATACCCCCACTTCAGTTTCACTAATACGGAGAAGTCGTACCGTTTCACCTTGGGCTAAGGGAATCCATTGGCTGGCTTCTGCGCTACCTAATAAGCCGCTTTGTTCAAGGGCTAGTACTTCATCAGCGCTCCACCCATCCACCTGTATCTGATCGTTATTCCACCGCCCTTGAAACGAACCGACTTTCATATTTTCCGCGTTACTAAGCTCAATTAAGGCTGTTTCTGTTAACCAATCACTGCCCGTAATCTGCCCCTCCATATCTAGTTGTGTACCCAATAATTCAAGCAAAATGGTCTCCTCTGCACCACCGGTACTGCTCAGGTAACCCAGCTGCTCCCCAAAACCAATGCCGCCTAGTTCCGAGCGTATGCTTTGTTCCCATCGTTGCACCAAGCTATCCTCTCCAGGGGTATAATTCCAAGATCGAATACGTAATTGCGAGTCATTCGCCCTACGTTCGCCGGTAATTATCCGGTCTTCTAACACCGGTTGTACAGCCCCTTCCATGTCCGAAAGCCGTATCCAGTCTTCAGCGGTTATGTCCTGCTTGGTTTTTACATCGTTCAAGCTAAGAAGCTGGAGTGATTGCTCCGCTTGTACCACAATTAAGGTGTCAGAAGGAGTATTTGCATACCCGCCTAATGCATTAACTCCTTGTGGGCCGGCAATGACTCGTCCAACCGAAAGAGGATGCGAAGGGTAATACCCATCCTCGGAAAGTAACCCATTCGGAAGAAAATCTTGAATATTCACTGCTAGGCGGGCTTCGTTATCTTTTGGAGCAGCATAACGAATAGAAAACTGGGCAGTCGATCCGGTGGCTTGGATATCATAGAGTTCAAAGAACTGTCGGCTTCCCACATTGCTGGCATTATTTGGATAGCTTTCTGGGCCAAATTCGTTATTAGGATTCAGGTCAATACTGCCGTTTTCGGTTATAACTCGGTAGTTATTGCCTTCCCACCAAAAGTCATAGGCATAGCCAAAACTAGGTGAATTGTCTAATAGTCCAGCGTCCAAACCAATGTCTTGAGCTCCATCGGCCTCCTCTAGATCTACCCCCCGATAATATGGGTCTTCATTGACTCCTCGATCGATTCCTTGCGCTTGTGCGTCAAAAGCACGTTGAATAACCCCTTCATCAATGTGCCAAATAAGTAGTCCGCCATTGAGTTCACGATCGTCTTCGGTACCTTCTTTTTCATCTGGACCAAAATCCAGTCCACCTGGCAGGCTCCAGTCAAAATTACTCACATTAAGTAGTGTGCCTGCAGTTAATAAGGTGTCAAAGCCCGCATATTGATAAATAAAATCAGTATCGCTGTTGGTAAATTGTTGGCGTACTCGTCCTCCATCGGGTTGACGGATAGTCAACTCGACACCGCTGGCATTCAAATCACGATGGCGGTATTCAATCAAAAAATATTCACTACTAGAAATATCCCACCGGTAGAGTTGTGGATGATCGGCATTCCTATCCATAGAGGCAGGGGATAGGGTAAAGGGTCCAATGCTACCTTTGCTTTCCAAAGCGCCTACCGACTCGGTGATGTTCACCGGCTCTACCCAACCTAGAGCAGTCTTTTCCCAAGCCGAGGGTTCAGGCGGAATGAGACCGTTGTATGAAAAAAAGCCGGCCCCATCCATAAGTCCAAATCGTCCAATAGCAGGAGATCCATCCGCTGTGTTGAATAAGTCTGGCAGACCAAGATGGCTACCAATGGAGGCGCAAAGCAGACCATTTACCGACAGTGGAAAAACCACTTCATTTCCTCCAATATCCTCTCCCCGGCGGCTTTGCGTTCGCGGTATAATCATCGAGTTATTCACGTGAAAGCTCCCCTTATTCATTGAAAACCCTTCAAAAGTGGGTTCGTTCAATAAGCTAGCGAGTTGATCCTGCTTTAAATAAATAGAGGGTAAATCAAAAGGAGTAATGTCTAGACTGGTACCGGTTAACTCTACGTCCCGACCAACCCCAGCGTGGAAAATGACAAATGCTGTCGTTGCAGGATCCAATCCTGTGGGATCAAACTGCCCAGATTCATCGACTTTGGTCCACACATCCTGCATAAAT
>JAYPBC010000026.1:18607-23463 GCA_038124025.1 Balneola sp.
AAGAGGAACCAGAGTAGGACAAGACCGGAACAACCGGACATGTTACTCGAAAAAGGCCAGCAGGTGCGCAGCATGGAGATTAAAAGTTCAGGAGCACACTAAAGCGGAGCGTGTTCGCCAAGGGGTGATCCGATTCAAGGGTCTTGATGTAACTAAAGTCGATACCGAAGGCGTTGTAGCGTAGCCCAGCACCAAAGGTAATGTATTTACGATCGCCATTGTTAGGATCCTCGTAGTAGAATCCACTGCGTAGCGCAAAAAGATCGTTGTACCAATATTCCAGGCCAGCACCAAACATCAGTTGCTGGAATAAACTCACATCTACATATTCTTGACCGTCGAATCGTTGGAAGGTGTCCCATGAGCTAAATAAAGCCTCAATGGCACCGGCAGCCACATAGGAAGTATCGGAAACGCCAGCTTGGGTAGAGATAACTTCTTTTTTTCGAGCCATAATCTTAGAGACATCGGTGGCTAAGGTAATGCTGTTGTATCCTTCTGGGTCAAGATCATATTCAAGAGCAAAACCAGCGCGCAAGGTGGTTGGCAACGGATCTTTTTGGGCATTGTCGGTGTATTGCATGCCCGGCCCTATGTTAGAGAGGTTGAAACCTGCAGAGAATCGAGCGTTGTTTTCACCCAAGATGAATGGATTGGTTTTGTACAACAAGGCCAAATCCACCCCCACACTACTTCCTGGATTTACCTTCTGCTGGCTAACCGTAGTTCCGGAGGCCAAAGATGAATAGATAAGCCGGAGACTGGTTCCCAAGGCCAGGTTTTTGTTCACTTCAAAACCGTAGGAAAGCCCAAGGGCCAATTCATAGGAGTTGAACTTAGAGATGATATCAGGGCTATCTTCATTGGTTTGAATTTGTTCTCCAAGGTTCAGATAGGTCAGGTGAGCACCGATGGTTCCAATTCCTTCCACATAATATTTACCTACCAGATAATCGTAGAATAAATCATCCACATTAAAGTTAGCGAGCCAGTTTGAGTGGGTGATACTTACTTGATTACCTCGCTGGAAGGCCAAGCCAGCAGGATTCCAAAACATCGCTGATGCGTTATCAGCGATGGCCACCCCGGTGTTTCCCATAGCAGCGCCACGGGAATCGGGTTCAATCTGTAAAAACGGCACGGCGGTGATCGCCACCTGTGCCTGAGAGGTAAAAGATGTACCCACCAGCAAAAATAAGCTCATGGAAAACGTTAAAAAACGTGCTGAAAACAATAATTTTTTCATAGTGTATATAATTCTCACAACATTCGGTTTGGGAATATAATGAGTCTGGTTCATTAAATATGATTTTTTACGTGGAGACTGTTTCTTTGCAATGAGCGATTCGGCAATGAGTCACTTGGCACACAATGATTCAGCAACGAGTGACCCGGAACACAATGATTCGTCAAACTGCATTTAGCGAATAACCACTAATTTTTCGATCTGTTCGATTGTTTTTCGGCCTTCGGGAGATTCTGTTGATACCCTAAGCACATAAACATAAGTACCGTTACCCAGACGATCAAAATCCCGGTCACGGCCATCCCATGGAATACTGGCATATGAACTGTTTCCTATTATGGTTTCTTGTATTTGTTGTACAGGGGCCCCAGCGAGAGTATAGATTCGGATACTCACGTCCAAAGGGCTTCCTTGTTGGTTGTGTTCGAAAACGAACTGTGTAAAATTATTCATTGGATTCGGATAGTTGTACACATCACGGATCACCAAATCCTCCTCGGATTCTACCTCAAAAGCAATACTCTGTTCCGATGGATTATTATGTACATCCCATGCTCGAACCTTTAGGGTATAGGCACCTTCAGGAACATCCTCTAGTGGATATTCAATGCGTCCCTTTGTAAAGTCGTTAAGTTCACCCTCATAAAAGTCATTTAATACGAATTCACGGGGGGGTTGGGTATTGAGTGTGGCAATGATTTCGTGGCCAATGCCCGTACCCGTGGTATTAATCCCTGAACTGTCGCTTAGTTCTACAAATACCGTAGGATTTGTGTTAATCAAACTGCCGTTAAAAAATGAAGGATCATTCAAATAGAGATCCATTTGCGGGCCCTGCCCGTCGTTAACGGCATCGGGATTCACCCCAGAAAAACGAAGTTGGGTAAAAGAACCCCCGGCCGTCTCCTCCGAACTCTTGGCAAACACGAGCATACGAGAAGATTCAGGAGAAAAACTCATGTCCTTAGGCAAGATGAATTGGGTCGAAAAACGCCCATTCTGCACCTCGGCTTTCCCCCGAAACAACACATCACTTTCCACCTCATAGGTGCATTCCAGATCGGTTCCACGATTCAAATAGCACCCATAACTCGAGACCCATTCTCTATCCTGAGGAATGCTCACCCGGCGCTTAGCATCGAACAAAGTGAATACTGCTTCTCCATTAAAGCTGCTATGGCGCTGCCCATTAGCTAACTGAATTTCACCTTCTAACTCAACCGTATCCAATGCACGTAAACTCAGTGGCTCGTTTAGGGTATCCAGTTGCACCTGGTTGATGTGGGTAAAGCTCCCTTTTCGGTCAGGCAGAGCTAATCGCAAGGCCGGATCTCCCAGTAGGATGAACTTGCGGGCATTAAGCTCATTGCCGATAGACGTGTTTTTGGTGCGCATAAAAATATCCCCTAGTCGGAGTGGTCGGCCATCGGTATCTCGCTCTAGCATTTTTTGTGAAAGGGCGATATTTAACCCGAAATTCAAGGCAGAGGTGCTCGATGAGGTATACACGACCCGCGTGGTTGTAAAGCTAGCAATGGCGCCTCCGTTTTCGGCTAGTACTAGTTTCTCAGCCCCAGATTGGGCATCAATATCATCGTAGCGACCAAATTGGCAGGTAGCCGTTACGACCAGGGCTAACTTATTTCGATTATTAAGTTGGGGGATGTAATCTGAGAGAAACAGCTCTTCATCGGTCAGCGTTTGGGCGTTACCATGACCAGAATAATTGAACACCAACATACCTCGGTTAAAGGTATCGATAAGATCCTGAGTGGCCGCGGGGAGTTGACGCCCGGCGGCGGTAATTTCCTCCGGATAGGCAAATAGATAAATTTTCTTCAGGCGTGCCCCGGGTTCGTCCAGGTTCATCCGGATGGCCGTTCCATCGGCATTAAGTACATGCAAATCTCGGTTTCGGTTGGGCTCTGGAAAATCGTCGTCTCCGGCAAAAGTAAAGAGGTTTTGCCATTCTCCGGCATTGGCAGGATCTTCATACCGGTAGATTTTGTCCAAGGCAATGCGCGCTTCGCTGCGAGTTTGTGCCGAAATACGTCCTACACCCAGATCGACCCGATCCGAAGAGCCAAAAATTCCCTCTCCATCATCCATGTAGGCAAAATAATCGTCGGTACCATAACTATTGGTTCGATGGATAGATTCACTGCTTTGAAAGGTAATGACGTAGTTGGTGAACCCACTTTTAATATTTTTGGTGTCGAAAGTAGCATCACCAAACAACAGAAGATGCTCGGGAAGTTGCTGACCTTGTGCCAAGGCGCGATCCCAAAGATATTTAAGAAAATCACGAATGGCCGACGGATCGGTTACTCCGCCCGAGAATTCATTAAAAATCTGCTCCTGAGTTACGACCAATGGAACCAAACCTTCATTAGATCGGTATTGAGCCAGTTCTTGAGCATAAGGTAAAAAGGTAGGGGCGGTTACGACGATGTAATTTGGGAATTCACTGAGACCGCTGAGGTTTTGATTTTTCACTTTTCGTCCCATGACGGGCTTGTAATATCCGGTCTGTATCCAATAACGATCCGAGGGCTCACTGCCATGTTGAAAGGTATGCGTCGCCGTAACACCGGTTCCAAAGCTATTGGTAATGGGGACCGTAACGGGTTCAACCGGATTAGATACCTCCAAAACTTGTGGCTGAGCGGTAAAGCCTGAGACGGTAAACGAGCGCACCGTTTGCCCATCGGCATCAGTGGGGGCAAACATGGATATTTCACCCATATCAGCAAATTGTGCCCGGGTACTAGCCACGCGTACATAATCCACAAAAGCTTCCGTCCCTGCATCCCCATTACTCATAGTCACGCTTAGCTCAATCACCGCATCACCAGAGTTAATAAAGTCCGAATTACTCAGGCTAAAAGGAACCTGACTAAAACTGTAGGCCCTAGCCGATTCAAATTCATAGGAATTATACCCCGAGGTAAGTGAATTCACTGAAAAGGTATTCAGCACTTCTCCGTTGGCTTTGAGTTGAAGGGTAGGCCGACTTTCTGAGCGCACATAGATTCGGCCAGAAAGTAGCAAAGCTTCATCCGGATTCACCTGAACCAAGGTGTCTTTGTAAATGGTTATGTCTTGCCCCTGAGCGGTGGAGGGGATTCGTTGACCTAGAAAATAACGCCCGGTTTTTTGCCGGGTCTCAGATTTATTAAGCTCCTGCTCCATCCAGTTAAAATCCTCGAACTGTACTTGATTAGCGCAGGGCGCACAAAAATCGGTCTCACTTTTCATGCGAAGTCCTGGCTGTTCACCTACGGTCAAAAAAACATAAGTAGAGTCTGAATAGGGATGGATGCTGTGCGAAAACTCTCCCAGATTTCGAGACACTTTGTGAGGTGAGATTCCATAAAATAACAGTACGTCACTGCCGGTAAACTGCCCATCGGCCTCCCCCTGAACCAGCACAGGAATCTGAGCAAAATCCGGTCTTGCTGTGTTATTACGTTCCGGCAACACCTTCCCATCGGTACCCCAAAGCTGCAAATTTCTGGGGTCTATGCTATCAAGATCTAATCCTAATTCGTTCAAATAATCCACATCCAAACCATGAATACCCTCCCGAGAAACCGGGATTTTATACCAC
>JAYPBC010000026.1:23563-29809 GCA_038124025.1 Balneola sp.
GCCCAGGCTTTGGCTTGAACCGAATCAATGGGAGTGGAGATGCTGCGCACCTGTTGCGATAAAATTTGAATATCGGCCCTCCCTTGACGAACGGCTACTGGCAGCTCAAATGGGGGAAGAATCTGAAGTCGAGGATTTGAAAGTTTATACTCGATATGCGTGGCGGTTTCAGCCACTTTGAGCAGTTGTACTCCCGTATTTTGTGCCCAAACTCGATCTCCATCCACCACTAAAACACATAAACTAAGGACAAAACAAAGCCATCCTAGTCCTATCTGTCGCACAGATAATAACCAAGCAGCTCGAGTCTGATTCGCAGACTTTGTGTCTTCTCGATGTTGTTTAGGCATACGTTTTGTCGTCTATCAATCTGTTTTGGAAAGCCAAGCCTTCCATCCATAAATAAGCCCGAAGGCGATCACAATTACTGTGTGGAATATTGTAGCGTTGTGGTATAGACGTATGGTTCGTTAATTCTCGTGGAATGCGCGTAGACCGCATTCAAATGTTCCTACAAAACGTTCTTAAAATTAGCTTTCTGCTTACTTAAAGTCAACTAAAAGACGAAAACTAAGCGCTTAAAAAGCACCTTATGCACCGGGGGTATTCCATCACGATAAGGTCACCAATTCGCACCAAAATTTTGCGCTATCACATCGGCCTCCGATCTATCATAAACAAAACCATCCGGGTAGATCGGTCTCGGGTTGATCGCATTTGGTGAACCTCATGCAATTATGGTTCCAGCGACATCATTAGTGGTATTTGCATCTTGGGTCTGTCTGTTCGGCGCAATTACTGTTCCCGCATAGCCCAATTGGGCGTAGACTCCGTATCAATGATCCCTAAAGCCGCTCAATAACCATCGCAGAAGCCCCACCACCTCCGTTACAGATCCCGGCGCAGCCATATGTTCCACCGGTTTGTTGGAGCGCATGCACCAAGGTCACTAAAATTCGTGCACCCGAACAGCCAATAGGGTGCCCCATGCTTACGGCACCACCGCGAATATTTACCTTGTCAGAGTCTAATTCAAGTTTCTGCTCATTCACCAAAGCAACAACCGAAAAAGCTTCATTAATTTCAAAAAGATCTATGTCTTGAATGCTGAGGCCAGCTTTAGCAATAGCCTTAGGCATGGCCTCGGAGGGAGCGGTGGTAAACCATTCAGGTTTCAAAGCGGCATTGGCATGACTAATGATGCGAGCAAGAGGCCGAATACCCAATTCATGAGCCTTATCTTCACTCATCAACAGCACCGCCGCCGCTCCGTCATTAATGCTAGAAGCATTGGCCGCGGTAACCGTACCGTCAGATTGAAATACCGGCCGTAATCCAGGAATTTTATCAAAATTTACACGATCCAGTTCCTCGTCTCGGGTTATTTCAATCGTTTCGCCACGGCGGCCTTTTACATGAATTTTGATGAGCTCATCTCTGAAAAAGTCTTGTTCATAAGCGTCTAAGGCCCGCTTATAAGATGATATGGCGTATTGATCCTGAGATTCACGCCCAATTGCGCACTCCCGTGCGCAATGCTCGGCGGCATCCCCCATCATATACCCGTTATATACATCCCAAAGCCCATCCCTAACGATACCATCCTGGGCCTCAACGTGCCCATATTTACTCCCAAACCGCTGCTTGGGCAGGTAGTAGGGCACGTTGCTCATGCTCTCCATGCCGCCGGCAGCCACCACCTCGGCGTCCCCAAGTCGGATTTGGTCGAAGCCCATCATCACGGCTTTGAGGCCTGAGGAGCAGACTTTGTTGACGGTGGTGGCGGGCGTTCGTTCGCTCAAGCCCGCTTTCAGGGCTGCTTGCCTTGCCGGAGCTTGGCCAACGCCTGCGCTTAACACATTGCCCATGACTACTTCATCAACCAGGTCCATTGGAATGTTGGCGGATTTTATGACTTCTAAAAGGGCGGTGGCGCCTAATTCAGGAGCGGTTAAAGAGGCTAGGCCGCCTCCAAATGTTCCGATGGGGGTTCGCTTGGCAGCTACAATGACAACGTCGTTCATGATAATTCCTGCGTTGGTTGGTTCATAAGGTTCGCCCAAGCTATACTGTCCGAATACGTACCTACAATAGAATGCGTTAAAGTGCGTATTGGAAGTATCATGGCGGTAGTGGGCCTAAAATATGATTGAAACGATGATCGAGTAACACAAACCTACGAAAAAGGCTTTATCATGGCAATATAGATGTCAACAAAGCGGGGTAATGGTGGTCTGGAATTTGCGATGGTAGGCAACTGCTTCGACCTATTGGAGATAACAAAACCAGGCAAAAGACTTAGGCAAAGGCAGCGTCTAAATCGGCCATTAGGTCTTCTACATCTTCAATTCCAACGGAGATGCGGATGAGTGAATCCTTTAATCCGGCCGCTTCGCGAACGTCTTTGGGGATAGACCCATGAGTCATTGAAGCGGGATGCGAAATCAAGGATTCGACCCCTCCAAGGCTTTCGGCCAAGGTGAAATAGTGGGTACGAGCCATGAATGCCGCAGCGGCTTCTTGGGTGTCATCGGACAGGGTGAAGGAAAGCATAGCCCCAAAGTCGTCCATTTGTGTGCTGGCGAGTTGGTGCTGAGGGTGATGTGGGAGGCCCGGATAGTGTACATGACCAATCTTGGGATGGTCATCCAACCATTGGGCAATAATTTTGGCATTGGAGACAGATCGATCGACCCGAACAGCGAGTGTTTTAATACCTCTAAGGGTTAGGTAGCAGTCCATAGGGCCTGGGACGGCACCGGTGGATTTGACCTGAAAACGGAGTTGCTCCATAATGGTCGTGTTGGAGCTGGCAACCGCGCCATGAATTACGTCTGAGTGACCGGCCAGATACTTGGTGGCCGAGTGCATCACCGCATCAGCTCCATGCTCAAGTGGGCGCTGGAGGTATGGTGAAGCGAAGGTGTTGTCCACCACAGATACTGCGCCGTGGTCGCGTGCCAGGGTACTAAGTGCGCGTATATCCACGATACGAAGTAGGGGATTGGTAGGGGTCTCGATCCAAATCATTTTGGTAGAGGGGCGCAGGGCCTGGTTAACCAAAGATAGATCGGTCATATCCACGAACGAAAAATCAATGCCATAGGGTTGGAATACCTGGGTGAAAAGACGGTACGATCCACCATAAAGATCGTTGCTGGCAATAACATGGTCGCCGGGGCGGAGCATTTTTATCAGCGCATCCATGGCAGCCACCCCACTGGCAAAGCAAGCACATTCTTCAGCCCCTTCGAGTCCGGCAATGAGTTTTTCCAGTGCGGTTCGAGTTGGATTCCCTACCCGGGCATAGTCATAGCCTTGATGATCGTTTGGCCCCGCTTGCGCATAGGTAGAGGTCTGAAATATGGGCGGCATAACCGCTCCTGAAGTAGGCTCGGGTTGCTGGCCAGCGTGTATGGTTTTGGTGTTAAATTTCATAGTCTAATAGGTGAAGAGGACAATGCGTAGTTCACCTAGAGTCTCCGCTTTCTCTCCATATTCCTTTTCATTAGGGCGGAGTTGTTCCATGCGTTTGTAGTAGGTAATCGCTTTGTCTAAATATTCGGCAGCCGAGTCACTCATAATATCTACATGCTCGGTGTAGGCCACTTCAAGCATTTCCAGATACTTAGAAGTGAGATTGTTGTAAAAAATCGCAAGACTTTCTACAAAAGCCGTGTTAGAAATGTCGTTTTGGTAAGCTTGGGTCAACTGCCCTTCTGCACCTTCCATCATATTTTCGATAGCCTGCCGAAGCTGTTCTACCTCCTCGGTATTATCGTCTTTATAGGCTTGATGTAGCTGGGTCAAATAACCATCGAGTACAATATTAAGCTGTACTCCATAGACGTGATTGATAGCGGTGTCGTTTGGATAACGTAATAATAGCCCAGACAAAAGATCGACGGCATTTAAAGACTCACCATTCGAAATGTAGGCGTTGATGAGTCCAAAGGCGGCATTTTTGTTGTCACTTATATCGATGGAACGCTGATAAAATGTGATGGCATCTTCGGTTTCTCCTTGTTCAAGCGATAGAAATCCAAGTTTTTCATAAATCTGTGCATTTGGAGCATCCAGATTTTCTTCGGCATCTTGTAGGGTTTTGACGGCTAATTTTAGTTTGTCTGCCGAATAGTAGGCATTGGTGAGTGCGATGTAGGACGAAACCTCGTTGGGCTTAAGCGATACTGCATTGCGAAGATGAGAGGCTGCATCGCGAAGACGGTCGTCGTATTCACCGCTTTCGAGCGTGCGTATCCCCGCGTTGTGCTCCTGGGCCCAATATCGTTGAAGTAGATTATTTATTTCGACATTTTGAGTGGAATCTATGCCTAGACGTCGAGCTTCTTCAAATGAGTAGTAGGCTGTTTGGTAGTGGTAGGTGCGCTGAATGGGCTCATCCGTTTCTGAATAGATTAGGTGAATCCGTCCTTGTTCTAGCCAAAGTAGCTCGTTTTCGGGACGTTTTTCTAAGCCTTCTTCGAGCTCTTTTAAGGCCTCATAGTAGGCTTTTTCTTCCACCAAAGATTCCACAGACTTAAGTGTGTTTGAGCATCCTAAAAAAAACCCGAGGGCAACGAGTGCTGACCATCGGGTGAAACTGATCATCTTCATATAAAAAGATTTATGTGCTGCTGCAACAGTATGTCACAACGAATTTCAGATTGGCGCATAGGCCTAAATTACATTCCTGCTTTTTCCATCGCTGCTTCTGCTTCTTCAAGCATGCCAAGCGAGGTGTAAATACGGAATAATGATTCCCAGTAGTTGGTATTATCAGGATCTAGTTCCGCTGCGCGCTCATAATTCTCCATCGCTAGACTAGCCTCTGCTTTGGCTAATTCATCTAAGCGCATAGCCTCATCGTTGTCAATGGTGTTATTTCTTTGGTCAAATAAGGCGGCAGCTTTGTTCTGATATACCACACCAAGGGTATTAAAGATCATAGGATTATCTGGTTCAATGTCTGCTGCGGCGATCAAAGCTTCTTCGGCTCGAGCAGTTAGCAAGTCAATTTGCCCGCGTAACTCTTCGTTAATCGCATTTAGCTCTTCTACACGCGCTTCATCCTCATCACGCAGATCGTAGATTAAATCGCTGTTTGTACTCACTGAGTCTGATAAGGTCATCACTCTTTGATAGATTTGAGTTCCAATAACAAGTCGGTATTGGGCATTGGTTGGATCATTTTTCACTAATCCTTCTACCAATTCAAGTGCTCGGTCGGTGTCACCTGTTTGGAATAGACCATCGGCCATTTTTTGGATGAGAGAGGTGCTGTCAGGGTAGAGCGCAAGGCCTTCTTCAAGTGCGCTGACGGCTACTTCTGGTTTGCCCATTAGGAAGTTGTATGAGGCTAAACGATCATATTCGGACGCTTCACCTGGATTTTTTAGCTCGATCACGTTGGCCATCGCTTCGGCAGCACCTTCGTAATCACTATTCATATAGTACACTTGAGCAAGTACATCATAGGAGAGTGTAGAATCTGGGTTTGCTGTAGTAGCATTTACCAGATGCTGTATAGAATAGTCAAGTGGATTCTCAACAGTGGCCATAACCGAATCGTCAAGAGCGTATTCGATCGCTTTGTTGTGCTCACGACCCCATGCATTCAGAATTATATTAGTTACTTGTTCCGCTTCTGCAGGCGCTTTTTCCATGGTAGCAAAGGCTGCGCGTGCATCAACCAGGTTAGATCGCATTTCAGCGTACAATGCCTCACGGGCCGTGATATCGTCGGTAGCCCCGGCTTTCATGTTCATTGCATAGCCGCGGTAGTACAGGGCCATGGCGTTGCTTGGGTTAGTCAATAGAGCCGAGTCAGCAGCAACAATGGCCGCTTCGTAATCTTGGGCATCGATGCCTTCTTTGATGGGTTTGACGAGTGGATCACCGGTACAACTGGCAAAAACATATACCGCCAGTGTTAAAAAAAACAGTCTTGAAGAGAGGGTTTTCATGGTATTAAAACTTGAGATAAAATTGAATTCTTTACTGTTTTATAAAGTAAGTATATATGGTACTTTGTGCAATAATAACGCGTAAGCAATCTAATTCTTTAATATTCACTTAATTAGCTAGTTATGGCCACTTCTCAGACTCAATCCACAAAAAAAATTGTTGCCACAAATAGCGCTCCAGCAGCGATAGGCCCCTACAGTCAGGCCGTCATTCATAATGGTCTTGTCTATTGTTCAGGACAAATTGCCTTAAATCCAGATACGATGGAGATCGTGGGAG